>CAYFRF010000073.1:4465-10486 GCA_964345415.1 uncultured Microbacter sp.
CCGACGCCGCCTCCGGCCCAGGCGCCGTCCCCGGCCGCGGGTGCAGGGATCGAGGCGGAGGACATCCGTCGCGCCTGGCCTGCGATCCGCGAGGCCGTCCGTACTCGCACGCGCACCGTGGAGGTCATGCTCGCGGGAGCGACGGTGGCCGGCGTCGAGGGCCGGCTGATCCACCTGGTGCACGACTACGCACCGCTGGCCAAGCGGCTCTCCCAGCCCCACAACGCCACCGCCATCACGGACTCGATCGCCGAGGTCGTGGGCGGGCAGTGGGAGATCAGCTGCACCGCTGGTGGTGCACCTGCCGGCGGACCGGCCTCCGGGGCAGGCGCCGCACCGGTACCGACGGACGCCCCGGGCAGGGGCGCCGCCGCGGGCCCCGACGGTGGAGGCCCCGGCTCGCCCCAACAGCCCGAGCCCCGGGGTTGGGAACGTCGACTCCAGGAGCGGACCGGGGGACGGTCCGCCGAGGGAACGGGAGGGTACGACGACCTCCCGCCCCCGCCCGAGGAGCCGGAGCCTGCAGAGCCCCAGGAACCACCGCCGCCCCCGGTCACCGAGGACGAGATGGTGGACGAGGCCCGCAGCGGTCCCCAGAACCTCGACCACCGCACCGGCGAGGACATGGCCCTGGCACTGCTCAAGGAGCACCTCGGCGCCCGCCCGCTCGAACGCTGACCACCCGCGGCGGCGCGGGCACGGCGCCGTGTCGGACCGGACGGTTACGCTGGGTGACGACCGACCGGGGCCGCCCCCGGGCAGGAACAGGCACAGACCAGTACACCGCCGAAAGGACCCCGATATGCAGCCCGGACCCGACATGAACGCCCTCCTCCAGCAGGCACAGCAGATGCAGGCCCAGCTCGCGCAGGCCCAGCAGGAGATCGCCGCCAGCACCGTCGACGGACAGGCCGGTGGCGGCCTCGTCACCGTGTCCATGCGCGGCACGGGTGAGGTCACCGGTGTCACGATCGACCCGAAGGTCGTCGACCCGGAGGACATCGAGACCCTGCAGGACCTGCTCGTCGGCGCCTTCGGAGACGCCCACACCAAGGTCCAGGAGCTCGCAGAGTCCCGCCTCGGTCCCCTGGCCTCCGGCGGTGGCCTCGGCGACATGATGGGCGGCCTCGGCATGTGAGGCCGGTGGGGCCGGGAGCGATCCCGGCCCCACCACGCGGGAGCACGGCTCGGCTTCAACAGTCGGGCCTGCCCGCCACCCGACGGTGTCCTCGCCGCCGGGACAGAAAGAGCAATCGAGAAAGCGCGATGTACGAAGGACCGGTTCAGAACCTCATCGACGAGTTCGGCAAACTGCCGGGCATCGGTCCGAAATCGGCACAGCGACTGGCCTTCCATCTGCTGCAGGCCGAACCCGAGTCCGTCGAACGTCTCCGCTCCGCACTCCAGGCGGTCGTCGAGGGCGTCACCTACTGCGAGGTCTGCGGGACCGTCGCCGCCGCCGAACGCTGCCGCATCTGCTCCGACCCGCGCCGCGACCTGACCCTCGTGTGCGTCGTGGAAGAGCCCAAGGACATCGAGGCCATCGAACGGACCCGCGAGTTCAACGGGCTGTACCACGTGCTCGGCGGTGCACTCGACCCCATCAACGGCGTCGGGCCCAACGAACTGCGGATCGCGGCCCTGATGCGCCGGGTCGGCCAGGAATTCGAGGGCTCGGAGATCGCCGAGATCATCATCGCCACCGACCCCAACACCACCGGCGAGGCGACCAGCACCTATCTCGCCCGCCTACTCCGCCCGTTCCCCGACCTGGTGGTCAGCCGCCTCGCCTCCGGCCTGCCGATGGGGGCTGATCTGGAGTTCGCCGACGAGCTCACCCTGGGTAGTGCACTGTCGGGCAGACGTATCCTGTCCGGCGGCCCAGGTCAGACGGCGCAGCCCGGCGGGGTCCTGCGGCCGCAGCAGATCGACACCCCGCCACTGCCGCCGGAACCCACCGAACCTCCCGAGCCGTGGTCGGAAAGCAGTCCACCGCCCGAGGTCTCTCCACCGCAGCGCGCGCAGACCGCCCCCGAGGAGCGAAGCGACCGTGAACACCTGGACCACCCGCACTGAGACCCCGGAGGACATCCGGGCGATCCGCCGCATCAATCGAAAAGCCTTCCCGACAGCCGAGGAAGCCGACCTGGTCGATGCCCTGCGCGCCGACGACTCGGCGTGGATCGACGGACTGAGTTGGATCGCCACCACGCCTGAGGGCGTACCGGTCGGCTACGCGCTGATCACCCGCTGCCACGTCGACGAGGAGCCCGCACTCGCCCTCGCCCCCTGCGCCGTCCTGCCCGAAGCGCAGCGCACCGGGGCAGGTGCCGCCGCCATCCGGGCTGCCCTCGATACCGCCCGGACGATGGGGGAGAAGCTGGTGCTGGTGTTGGGGCACGCGGACTACTACCCGCGGTTCGGGTTCACACCGGCCTCGGAGTTCGGGATCCACGCGCCCTTTGACGTCCCCGACGAGGCCATGATGGCGCTGGTCCTCGACCCCCACAGCACCCCGCCGACCGGCACCATCCGGTACCCGGAGGCGTTCGGGGTCTGACAGGGGAACGCCGGGGCAGCCGGGCGACTCCGGACTGCACAGCTGCCCGGGAGCATCACTTCCGGTAGACCGCCGGACGCTTCTGCAGGAAGGCGTCGACCCCCTCCGCGAAGTCCCCGCTCGCGAGGAGCCCGAGCTGACCACTGCGTTCGCGCGCGAACGCCGGATCGAGTTGGTCCAGAGTGGCGTCGTTGATCGCGGTCTTGGTGGCCGCGAACGCCCCCGACGGTCCGTTGACCAGAACCCGCAGGAGGTCCTCGACGTCCCCGGCAAACGAGGCATCGGGGTGGACCCGCGCGATCAATCCCGCGGCCAGCGCTTCGGCGGCGGGCAGACGCTCGGCGAGCAGCGCCATGCGCATGGCACTGGCACGGCCGATGGACGCGGCGACCAGTGCGGTTGCCCCGCCGTCGGGCATGAGGCCGATCTTGGTGAACGCGAGCAGGAAGTAGCTGGACTCGGTCGCCACGGTCAGGTCGGCGCCCAACGCCAGTGAGACCCCCACACCGGCCGCCGGGCCGTTGACCGCGGCCACAACAGGCCGCGGGAACTCGCGCATGGTCGCGACGAGACGGTTGGCCGCGTCGATGGTGGCGGGGTCAGGAGGGCCCGAGAGGTCTGATTCCGACACCGCGGCGAGATCGGCCCCGGTGCAGAAGGCCCGGCCCATGCCGGTGACCAGAACCGCGCGCACCTCCGGGTCCTCGAGGTGCGCGGAGAACGCCTCCTGGACGGCGTCGAGCGTCTCGACGGTGACCGAGTTCATCCGCGCGGGCCTGTTGAGCGTGATGCGCAGGACCGCATCGGCCACCTCGACGATCACATCTGGGCTCTCGGTGTTCATGGGGCGACCTCTTCCATCGTGGTTGCGGGCGTGTGGTTTCGGTCGGATTCCGGAGAATCCGGGCGGGGCGGTCGACCGGCCGCGGCGACGGGCGGGGAGCCCCTCATGCACGCGCGGCAGGTTCATGCAACTAGTTACATAAACATTTCTCGGGTGCGAGTATCCACAGAGAGACCCCAGACAGGAGAACCAGATGGACTCCCCCCTCCCCGAGACCGCCGACGTCGTGCGAGAAGGCGTCGCACAGGCCATGTCGGGCTTCGACCACGCCTACTGGTCACGATGCGAGGACGAGCACCGCTTCCCGACGGAAGCGTGGAAGGCGCTGGCGGACGGTGGCTGGATCGGACTAGCGGTGCCCGAGGAATACGGCGGGGCGTTCCAGGTCTTCGGCGGGATGGCGTACTCCAAGGAGTTCCCCGTGGAACGGCTCTTCCGTGACGCGCGGATCGCGAAGAACATCCCCGTCGCCGAGGAATTGATCCTGGCGAACCTCGGCACGCAGGCTCTCGGTCTGCCACGCAGCTGCTGACGGACGCCCTGCCGGCCGAGCCGTGACGCCGCGGCGCGGCCGGTAGAGGGTCGGCGGGTCATCGTCGTCGTCGTCCTACCCGACGAGATCGGACGTAACCGCCCACCTGACCGGCAGAGGTCGCGATACTGATGACGGACGTGAGCAGAATCACGTGACGGTCGATCCCGATGAGCACTGGAGGCACCATGCCGGACCTCACCAAGTTCTACATTGACGGGCAGTGGGTTGATCCCGTGGAGCTCGAGCTGATCGACGTGATCAACCCGGCCACCGAGCAGCCGAGCGGCAAGGTCGCCATCGGCAGCGCCGCCGACGTCGACGCCGCGGTCGAGGCCGCCCGCCGCGCCTTCGAGACGTGGGGACTGACGACGGTCGAGGAACGCCTCGAGGTCCTGGGCCGGGTGATCGCCGAGTACCAGAACCGCATGGGCGACCTCGCCGCCGCCGTGACCGAGGAAATGGGCTCCCCGGCGGGACTGTCCAACGCCGTCCAGGCGCCCATCGGTCTCGGGCACCTCATGACCGCCGCGGCACAGCTGCCCGGCTTCCAGCTCGCCGAGGACCGCGGCACGTCGCGGATCGTCAAGGAGCCGATCGGCGTGTGCGGGTTCATCACCCCGTGGAACTGGCCGCTCAACCAGGTCATGTGCAAGGTCGCCCCGGCGCTGGCGACGGGCTGCACGATGGTACTCCCACAGGGGTAGCGGATCCGGAGGGAGGGTAGCGGATCCCGGGCGTCGGGCCGGTGGTGGTTACAGGTCGAACAGGCGGGCGGCGTTGCCGTGCCACACCGCGCGCAACCAGTCGTCCCCCAGATCGAGGCTCGCGAGCGCCTCGAGTTGGTGCGCGTACGGGTACGGGATGTTGGGAAAGTCCGTCCCGAGCAGGATCTTGTCCGTGAGCTCGGCGAGCCGAGCACGGTCGGACGGAGGGAACGGCATGGTCTCCTCCACGAAATCGGTGAAGGCCATGGTCGTGTCCAGGTAGACGTTCTCGTACCGGAGCGCCAGGTCGAAGAACTCGGAGTACTCGCCCATCCCCATGTGGGCGATGATCAGCGGAAGCTTTGGGAACCGCTCGAGCACGGCCGCGACCGGCTCGGGGCCGGTGAAGGCGCCGGGCACTGGGCCGCCGCCGCAGTGGATCACGGTGGGCACCTGTGATTCGGCCAGCTGGCCCCACACCGGGTCGAGAAGAGGATCGCGTGGGTCGTACTCACCGACCTGGATGTGCGATTTGAACACCGTCGTGCCCGCCTCGATCGCGTCGCGGACGTACTCCCCGGCGGTCGGCTCGGGGAAGAACGTCGACGTGTGAAGGCAGTCGGGGTGACGGGAGGCGAAGTCGGCCGACCACGAGTTGAGCCACGCCGCCATGTCCGCCTTGTGCGGGTACAACATGGATGAGTAGGCGAGCACCCCGTACGCGCGCAGTCTCTCGACCCGCGCGTCCTCGGCCTCCTTGTAGGTGATCGGCCACGGGCGACCGATCTTCGGGCCCGCGGCGCCGAAGTAGTCCCAGACCTTGTTCATCACGCGCTCGGGCATGAAGTGGGTGTGGACGTCGATGATCCCCGGCAGCCCGAGCGGTTCCCAGAGTGCGCGCACCTGCGCGGCCTCGACGGTGAGGTCGGGGGCCCGACCGGGTTCGTAGGCGCTGCCGGCGCCGGTTCCGCAGCTCGTGCACATGCCGACACGATAAGTCACGACTAACTGGAATGTCAGGGTATGCGGGCAGGGGTGGGCCGGCCGCTGGAGCGGAAGCGCGAGGGGCTCGTGCCGAAGTGGGAGCTGAACGCACGGCTGAAGTGGGCGACGTCGCGGTAGCCCGCCAGCACCCTTTTCGTTTCGCCCTTCTGATCTCGATGCACCCGCGGGGCCCCGCGAGCGCGAGAGATTCAGAGGGGCGAAACGTGGTTGGGCGGGGGCGGATGCGGATCAGGAGGGCGAAACGTGATGCGGCGGCGGTCGGTCAGCGGCGGGCGGCGGCGATCCGCTCGCGGCGCAGCTGCTCCACCGCCGGCACCTCGACCGGCGGCAACGAATCCACGCCCAGCGCGCGGCACAGCAGCAGGTCGGCGAG
>CAYFRF010000073.1:10586-13770 GCA_964345415.1 uncultured Microbacter sp.
CCGGTGCCGGAGACCACCCGGCCCAGCGGCGCGGCGTCGGGGCCGAGCACGGTGGCGCCCATGTGGTTCTCGAATCCGGTCAGCGGCTGGGTGAGCCCGGCGAGCTGCGGCTCCACCACGAGCTCGCCGATCGAGCGGGTGGCCTGCGGCGACGTGGTGATGTCCAGCAGCCCCAGGCCGGGCGCGCGGGAACCGTCGGACACCACGAACCACTCGCCGAACACCTGCATCCCCGCGCAGATCGCGAGCACGGGCACGCCGCGCCCCACCGCGCGCTGCAGTCCGGGCGAGGTGGACAGGTGCCGGGATGCCAACTTCTGGGCCGCGTCCTCGCCGCCGCCCACCGCATAGATGTCGCACGAATCGGGCACCTCGTCCTCGAGGGTGATCCGCACGATCTCGGCGTCATGGCCCCGCCACCGCAGGCGCTCTCGCAGGACGAGCGAGTTGCCGTCGTCGCCGTAGGTGCCCATGACATCCGGCAGCACCAGACCGATCCGCACCGTCGACTCGGTGGGACGTCGCGACGCGGGGGAGACGGTGTCGAGCGGTGACACTGCGGCCCCGGCGTCGGCACGATCGCCCGCCCCGGTCTCGTGGCCCGTACCGCGCGGATCCTGAATGCTCATGCCTGTGCCTTTCCGGCCGCGGCGATCGCCCGGCCGAGATCACGGAATGCCGTGTAGTTGGCCAACACCTCGACCCGACCGGCCGGGCAGCGGCGGATCGCCTCCAGCGGATCCGGCTCGAGCACGTGCTCGATACCGGCGTAGGTGAGCCGCACCGACAGATCGGCCGCACGCTCACCGGAGGCGTACACGGTCACACCCTCGAAACTCTCGAACCGCACATCCCACAGCCAGGACAGGTCCACCCCGTCGGCGACCTGCCCGTTCACCGCGATCACCAGCCCGTCGGCGGAGGAGTCGACCATCCCGAGCGCCTCCTGCCAGCCGGCAGGGTTCTTGGCCAGCAACAGATGCGCGGACCGGCCGTCCACGTCGACGGTCGAATACCGCCCCGCCACGTCGTCGACCGTCTCCACAGCCCGCACCGCGGCCACCGGGTCGGCGCCCATCGCCACCGCCGCCGCCACTGCCTGGGCCGCGTTGCCGCGGTTCGCCCGCCCCGGGATCGCGAGTCGCATCGGCGCCGAGAAGCCGCCCGGACCGTAGATCGCCTCGTCGTCGACCCACCAGTCCGGCTCCGGCCGCGCGAACTCCCGCCCGTCCGGCAGCACGCCCGCCGAGCGCCACCGCACCGCGCCGGTCTCGTCGACCTCCCGCAGCACCGGCTCACCCGTGCGCGGGCAGCTCACCGAGTCCCCGGACCACGGGGCGCCAGCGGCCACCCAGACCACCGACGGGTTGTCGTAGGCGATCGAGGTGATCATCACGTCGTCGCAGTTCGCCACGAGCGTGGCCTGCGGCTGCGCCACCACCCCGGCCCGCAGCCGCCGCTCGATCGAGTTGATCTCCCCGACCCGGTCCAGCTGATCGCGACTGAGATTGAGCAGGACGATCGCCTCCGGGCGCGTGTTCTCCGCCACCGCCGGCGTGTGCAGTTCATCCACCTCGATCGCCGCCAACACCGCCGTGCGGTCGGCCGCGAGCGCGGACACGATCCCGGCATCCATGTTGTCGCCATTGGCGTTGGATGCCACGGGGCCGACCGTCGACAGGGCGGAGGAGAGCATCCTCGTGGTGGTGGACTTGCCGTTCGTCCCCGTCACCAACACGGTGCGCCGTCCCGCGGCGAGCTGCGCCATCAGACCCGGGTCCAGCTTGAGGGCCACCAGGCCGCCGATCATCCCGCCCGACCCGCGCCCCGACACCCGCGATGCCCACGTCGCCAGGTCACCCATCGCGGCGGCGACGCGGCCCCGCACCGTCAAAGCAGTGGGGGAGCGGTGCGCGGAGCCAACCGCCGCGGCAGGCGGCGGCGCCCCGGTCGCGTGGCCCTGCGGCGGACGCGAATCGGAGGAGGCCGGGCCGGTGTGCGCGCGGGAACTCATGCGACGAGTCTAGGCAGTCGGGCCGCGTCAGAACCGCACCGGACCGCCCAGCGCCTCCACCACCTCGGACGCCAGGTCCGCCATCAGGTGGTCGGGTGTGGAGTACATGCCGTTGGCGGTGCTCACCACCGCGATCGCATACCGGCCGCTGGCGGTGTTGACCACCGCGATGTCGTGCGACTCCGTGTCCGTCTCCCCGGTCTTGTTGGCGACCGAGCCCGCAGGCAGCTTGGCCGGCAGCTTCCAGTCCCGCTCCTGCCTCAGCATCAACGCCAGCACCTGCCGCGCCACCGCGGGTGAGGTGAGCCGCTCACCGGGCTCGGCGCGGCCGTCGGCGGCCCGCACCAGCTCGTTGAGGTATTCCACGCTGCCGCGCGCGCTGACCCGGCTCCAGTCGCCCGTCGACTCGTATCGGAACGCGCCGCCGGTGTGGAACTCGTCCGCGAGCCCCACGCGGTCCGCGATGTCGTTCAGCGCGGTGATGGGATTGGTGGTCCCGGGTGCGCTGGGCCCCTCCACCGACAGGTCGTAGAGCAGGTTGGCGGCCTCATTGTCCGAGACCGTGATGGCGTCCTCGAGGATGTCCCCGAGCCTCCCGTACGGGGTCTTGGCCGTGGGATCGGCACGCCACGCCTCGAGTGCCCCCACTGCGTAGGCCACCTTGATCACCGACGCCGCGTACTTCGGATCGTCCTCTCCAGCACAGACCGTCCGCTCGTCCGCGGAGTCGATCGCCAGGACACACACCGCCATCTCGTGGCCCTCGCGCGCCGCCGTGCGAACCGTGGCGGCCAGCAGCGGCTGCACCTCGGACCAGCCGGCGGGCAGCCTGCGCACCCGGTGCGAGGTGTCCTCCACCAGACCGTCCGGCACCGCGCGCTTGTCCGACGGGACGACGCCGGCCTCCCGAGGTGCCGACGCCTGCGCTGCGGGGCGGGAGGAGGTGGAGCCTGGCGCCGTGGCGACCAGACCGCCCAGCGCGACGAGGCAGACCAGCAGGTAGGCGCCCAGCGCCCCGCCGACCGCGAGGCGCATACGGCGCCGGGCGCGCGCCGGGGCGTCGCGCAGCCGTGCCGCAGGCGTGTCTGAGCGGTACCGCGCCACGACGTCCCCCTGGAGCCGGGCCGGTCCGCGTGGGGCCGGCGCTGATCAATCGGCGTCGAGACTAGC
>CAYFRF010000074.1:0-13389 GCA_964345415.1 uncultured Microbacter sp.
CACACACGGAATCCGCTACCCTGCCTCCGGATCCGCTACGCCCACAGGGGTAGCGGATCCGAAGGGCGAGTAGCGGATTCCGGGTTGAGCTGGTGTCCGTGGAGATGTGCGTCCACGGCTCGCGGCTCAGAGAGTGCGCGAGATGAGCTCCTTCATGATCTCGTTGGTGCCGCCGTAGATCTTCTGCACGCGCGCCGAGGCGTACATGCGGGCGATCGGGTACTCGGTCATGAAGCCGTAGCCACCGAAGACCTGCAGGCAGCGGTCGATGATCTCGCACTGCTTGTCCGTGCAGTAGTACTTGGCCATCGACGCGGTGGCCGGGTCGAGCTCGCCCTTCAGGTGCAGGCCGATGCAGTGGTCGAGCAGCGTGCGGGCCGCCAGTGCCTCGGTCTTGCACTCGGCCAGCTCGAAACGCAGGTTCTGGAACTTGAGGATCGGCTTGCCGAACGCCTCGCGCTCCTTGGCGTAGTCGGTGGCCAGGCGCACGGCGGTCTCGGCGGCGGCGACGCCGGTCACGGCGATGATGAGCCGCTCCTGGGGCAGCTGCTGCATGAGCTGGATGAAGCCCTGGTCCAGGCCCGCCTCGCCGCCGAGGATGTCGGCGGCGGGCACGCGCATGTCGTCGAAGAACAGCTCCATCGTGTCCTGGTACTTCAGGCCGATCTTGTCGAGCTTGCGACCCCGGTTGAAGCCGGGCGCGGAGTTGGTCTCCACCACGAGCAGCGACAGCCCCTGAGCGCCCTCGCCGCCCGTGCGAGCCACGAGTAGAAGCAGGTCGCAGTGCATGCCGTTGGAGATGAAGGTCTTGGAGCCGTTGACCACGAACTCGTCGCCGTCACGGACCGCGGTGGTGCGCAGCGCCTGCAGGTCCGATCCGGCGCCCGGCTCGGTCATGGCGATCGCGCCGACCATCTCGCCCGAGGCCAGCTTGGGCAGCCAGCGCTGCTTCTGCTCCTCGGTGCCGTACTGGAGGAGGTAGTGCGCCACGATCGTCGAGTGGACCGAGTTGCCCCAGCCGTCGTCGAGGGCGCGGGTCTGCTCCTCGGCGATCACGGCCTCGTGGGCGAACGTCCCGCCGCCCCCGCCGTACTCCTCGGGGATGGAGATGCACAGCAGGCCCGCGTCGCCGGCCTTGTTCCAGAACTCCCGGTCCACGGCGCCCTGCTCCGCCCACCGCTCGAGATGCGGGGCGGTCTCCTTCTCGAGGAAGGCGCGGGCGTGGGCGCGTAGGGCGTCCAGGTCGTCGGTCATCCAGGGGGAACGGAATGCGGCGTTCTCGAACACGATGTGGCTCCGGGAGATGTGGGTTCGCGGCCGTTGCGGCCTTGACGTTCGTCACTATACAACTGCATGCCATGCAAGTGTATGGTCTTGTCGCGAAGGTAGAGTTCGATGCCCGGGATGCAGCGGAGACGAGGTGGGGGCGATGGCCGGCGACGAGGCCCGACAGGGCGGATCCGGAACGGAGCCGGTCCCCGTGGACGCGACCGCGCGGTCGCGGATCCGCCGGGCGGCGCTCGAGCTGTACGCCGAGTACGGCGAGGACCGCGTCTCCATGCGGAAGGTGGCCGCGGAGGTCGGGGTGACCATCGGGCTCATCCAGCACCACTTCGGGACCAAAGAGGGGTTGCGGCGGGCCGTCGACGGGATCGTCGTGGACAAGGTCGTGCAGGCGCTCGCAGCCGTCGACCACTCGGGCACTCCTGCTGAGGTCGTGGGGGCCCGGGACGCGGCGGTCCGGCAGATGCTCGAGGAGAACCCCGTGATCGTGCAGTACCTCAACCGGGCGCTGCTCGAACCGGACGGGCGGGGCGGGCCCCTGCTCGAGGCGATAGTGGACCTCACCACGCGCGAGGTGGAGGGGCTGCGGCGCGAAGGGCACGCCTCGACCCGCACCTCGGAGAAGGTCCAGGTGGTGCGCATGCTCATGGGCCAGATCGGGGAACTGTTCCTGGACCCGGTGGTCACGGCAATCTGGGAGCAGATCGAGGGGGACCCGCAGAAGCGCCCGACCCTCCGGATCACGGTCGAGGGCACGTGAAGTGGGGCGCCGGTCGTTCCCGGGGTCCCCGGCCGGGTGTCGCGCGGCCCCTCACGTAGTGCACGGCGGCCCACCTGGCGCTACGCTGACTGGGGCGTAGACCCCGGCACTGCCGTCGGGGTGGGAAGGACGCGTTCATGAGGTTCACTCGTCTGGCGAGGCTCGCAGCGGCGACCGTGATGGCCGGCGCCACCGCGTTGGCGGTTCCCGCCGCAGCCCAGGCCGCGGTCCCGGTCGGAGGCGGTACGGCCGTTCTCGTCGGGGGAGTGGCGGGATGCACGATCACCGCCGCAGGGTTCGACGCGGGCGGTGCGCCTGTCGCGTTCACCGCAGCCCACTGCAGTGACCGGATCGACTCGCCCGTCATCCTTCGAGACAACGAGGGGGCGGGAGTCATCGGCACCATCGCGACCCGCAACGAGATCCTCGACTACTCGGTCATCCGCCTCAACCCCGGCGTGGCCTTCCCCGTCCGCCAGGCGGGGGTCGTCGGCCGCGCCCCGGCACCCGAGTTCGGCGACATCGTCTGCAAGGACGGGTTGACCACCGGGCACACGTGCGGGATCACCTGGCAGCGGGAGGGACCGCGGTTCTGGAGCCAGGCCTGCGCCGGTTACGGCGATTCCGGCGGACCCATCACCCGTGACGGTCGCCTGGTGGGCCTGCTCTCCGGTGGACACATGCCGCCGGCCGCCGGCGCAGTCGGGAGCGTGGGGCCCGTCCTGCCGTCCTGCGTGCACCCGGCGCAGGCGCCGTTCTTCCTGCCCGCGCTCGGCTACTCCTTCGACTCGATCGTCGCCGACGCCACGGCGCGCAACTGGCCCGGGCGGGGCTTCCAGATGGCCTGACGCCCGACACTCGCCACGACCCGGTCACCGTCCACGGTGGCCGGGTCGTCGCGTCTCGCGGAAGGGGCGCCCGAGCTGCCCGCTGACGCAGGACGCCCCCACGGACGCTCGGTCCGTGGGGGCGTCAGCCGATCGGGAGAAGCCGGTACGTCAGCTCACTTCAGCTCGGCGCTGGACAGGTCCAGGATGCGGCGGGCGATCACGAGCTGCTGGATCTGCTGGGTGCCCTCGAAGATGTCCAGGATCTTCGAGTCACGCGACCACTTCTCCAGGAAGCTGCGCTCCGAGTAGCCGAGCGTGCCCGCCAGCTCCACGGCACCGAGCGTGATGGCCGAGCCGGCACGACCGGCCTTGGCCTTGCACATCGACGCCTCCTTGGTGTTGGGCATCTTGTTGTCCGCCATCCAGGCGGCCTGCAGGGTCAGCAGGTACGCGGACTCCCAATCGGCCTCGAGCTCGAGGTACTTCGCGACGGCAGCAGGCTGGCTCATCGCGGGACGGTCGTAGTCGATCTCCAGGCCGGCCTCCTCGAGGAGCGTGCGGATTTCCTCGAGGGCAGCCCGGGCCACACCCACGGCCATGCCGGCCACGAGGGGGCGGGTGTTGTCGAAGGTCTGCATGGCGCCGGCAAAGCCCTTGTCCACGCGGATCTCCGGGGCGCCCAGGAGGTTCTCCTTGGGGACACGGCAGTCGGTGAACGTGATCTGGGCGGTGTCAGAGGCGCGGATGCCGAGCTTGTGCTCGAGCCGGTCCACGGAGACTCCGGGGTGTTCGCGCGGCACGACGAACGACTTGATGGCGGCGCGACCCTTGCTCTTGTCGAGGGTGGCCCACACGACGATGTGGTCGGCGCGGGCACCGGAGGTGACGAAGATCTTGGTGCCGTTGAGAACGTATTCGTCGCCGTCGAGGCGGGCGGTGGCCGAGACCGCCGCGGAGTCGGAGCCGAAATCGGGCTCGGTGATGGCCATGGAGGCCCACACGCGGCCGAACTTCTCCATCTGCTCGTCGTTGGCCACGGCGGCGATCGCCGAGTTCCCGAGCCCCTGACGGGGGATGGACAGGGTCAGGCCGACGTCGCCCCAGCAGGTCTCGATGATGTTGAGCAGCGACTTCATGTTGCCGCCGTTGGAGACGCCCTCGCGCTTCGGGGCGCCGCCCGAACCCATGGTGGCGCCGGAGGCCGCCTGGCCGGCATCCTCCATGGCCTCCATCATGGCCTTGAGGGTGTCCAGCTCGACGGGGTACTCGTGCTCGGCGAGGTCGTACTTGCGGGAGATCGGTCGGAAGATCTGGGTGGCGACCTGGCGGGCCTGGTTGGCGCCCACCTGTAGCCGCTTGGGGAGTTCGAGATTGATCACGGTCAGTGGTCCTTAGATCCGGAGGTGGCGTGGCTGGTGCGGTGGGCGGTGGTCACAGGACCACCACGCCCTCGGCAACGCCCACGGCGCGGAGATCGCGGTACCAGCGCTCGACGGGGTGTTCCTTGGTGAAGCCGTGACCGCCGAGCAGCTGCACGCCGTCGAGGCCGATCTTCATCCCTTTGTCCGCGGCGAGCTTGCGGGCCAGGGCGGCTTCCCGTGCGAAGGACAGGCCCTGCTCGGCGCGAGCAGCGCCCCGCCAGGTGACCAGGCGCATGCCGTCGAGTTCGGTGGCCATGTCGGCGACCATGAACGCCACGGCCTGACGGTGGGCGATGGGCTCACCGAAGGCCTGACGCTCCTTGACGTAGGGGATCACGTAGTCCAGCACGGCGTGCGAGGTCCCGACGGCCAGGGAGGCCCAGCCGAGGCGGGAGAGCCGGATGATGTCGGCGTAGGCGGTGGACCGGTCCTCGGCGGTGGCGTCAGGGCCACCGAGGATCGCGTCGGCGGGCACGGAGACGTTGGTGAGCAACAGGCGGCCCAGTCCGGCGGCGCGCAGCCCCATGGAGGGGTCCGCCTCGACCACCAGTCCCTCGGTGTCGGACTCGACGAGGAAGAAGGTCGGCACCCCGTCGAGGCTCGCCGCCACCACGAAGAGCTCCGCGCGTCCGGCGGTCGGGACCATGGACTTGACGCCGTTGAGCGTGAACCCGCCCGGTCCACGGGTGGCGGTCGTCTCGAGCGTGAACGGGTCGAAGAGCGGACGGGGCTCGGTCACCACGACCGCGGCGGCCGGGACCGACTCCGAGGCGAAGGCGGGGAGGTAGGACTTCTGCTGCGCGTCGGAACCGAACTGCGTGAGCGTGGTGGCCACACCGGACGGCGCGAGGATCGGCAGGGCCAGGCCCATGTCGCCGTAGGCGAGTGCCTCGGCGACCAGTGCGTTGGTGACGACGCCGCGCTCGGAGGCGATGCCCTCGAACTCCTCGGGCACGTTGAGCAGGGTGGCACCGATCTCGGCGGAACGGTCGAGCAGTGAAGCGGGTGCCTCGGCGGCGGCATCGGCGTCGTATGCCGCCGGGCGGATGACCTCCGCGGCGAAGTCGCGCACCGTCGCGACGATCATCTGCTGGTCCTCGTCCGGTGTGAGGTCGAACGCGTCGGACCGGGCTTCCGCATCGGCGTCGGGCAGGCGCTTGGGGGCGCCCCCGCCGGAGACCTTCTTGAACGACTTGGTCGCGGCACCGAGGGTCTTGAAGCCGGTCTTGGTGGCCTCGTAGGTCACCCGGTCGACCTTCTGGCGGAGCTTGAAGCGCTCGGCGAACTCCGACCCGGTGATGGTCGTGAGCGCGCGCATGGCGGCGCCGATCGCGTCGATCCGCGTCGGGTTCTTGCCCGGCGTGGAGTTCTCCGCGCGCCCGGTCGCGGACGGGGTCGTGGGGTTCTTGCTCATCATCACCAGCTGTTCTCGTGACGGAGTGGACGGTGTGGTCGCCCGCTACCTTACTTTGCAGTAAGTTCTGTGCGCCAGACCTTTCCCGAACCCGTTGCCCGTCGCGTGCGGGCGGTCAGCCGCGCAGGAGCGCCACGGCCTGCTCGACCGCGCCGGGGCGGCCGGCGACGAACCAGTCATACCCGTTGACCTCCACGGTCGCGCAGGTGCCTCCCGCGCCCTCGACGAGCGCCCGCCCGGGCAGCCAGTCCCACTCGGGGCAGGAGTGCTGGGCCCACACGGAGTGGACGCCGCAGGCCACGGAGGCCAGGTCGACGGATCCGGAGCCGAGCATGCGGATCGTGGCCGCGCCCCGGCTGACCCGGTGGAAGGGGGCTGCCAGGTCGGGGTCGTCGAAGAACGGCGGGTGGAGGTAGGTGGCGAGACTGCCGGCAGCGAGATCGCCGGGGGTCAGTCGGCTGACGGGGACGCCGTTACGCCGGGTCGGGATGTCGGAACCGCCCACGAAGGTGTCGCCGGTGACCGGGCGGTGCACGGCGCCCAGCAGGTAGTCGTCGGGGCCGGTGAGTGCGACGGCCGAGCACCAGTAGTCGGAGCCGCTGACGAAGTTGTAGGTGCCGTCGACGGGGTCCACGACCCACCGCCGCTCGTGGTCGCCCGGGACGAGGGTGCCTTCCTCGCCCAGCACGCCGTCGAGGGGCCGGTGGTGGGCCAGGAGTGTGGTGATGTGGCGCTCGGCGGCGTTGTCCGCCTGGGTCACGACGTCGGAGACCGAGGTCTTGTGCTGGACGTCGAGGCCGCCCTCGCGTAGGCGGCGGGCCAGGGTTCCGGCGTCGACGACGAGCCGGGCCGCCAGGTCCGCATCGGTCATCTCCCCGGTGGACGTACCGGGCGTCGATCGGGCTGTGCGGGTGTCGAGATCCATGAGCTACCTCCCCTTGCGGCCGGACGGGCCCGCCGACCCAGGGCGGTAGCGGGCTCGTGGGCCCGACGCTACCCCCGGTGGGCGACGATCAGGCGTGGGGCGGGTCACGGGCGGGAGTCGGGTGTGCGAACGCGGGGAGACGCGCGGGGCGCGTAGAGTTGGATACCGTGCACCCTGACGTCTCCGCTGATATCGCCGCCCTCGACGCCACCATGACCACGGTCGAGAAGGTCCTCGACATCGAGGAGCTCGCCCGCCGTGTCGACGAGCTCGAGCAGATGGCCGCCGACCCGGACCTGTGGAATGACCAGGACCGGGCCCAGAAGGTCACCAGTGACCTGTCCTACATCCAGGCGGACCTGCGCCGTTGCCGGGAGCTGCGTCAGCGTATCGACGACCTGCCGCTGATGTACGAACTCGCGGACGAGGCCCAGGCGGAGGGGGACTCCTCGGCCGTCGAAGAGGCGGATTCGGAACGCGCCGCACTGCGGGAGGACGTCGAGGCCATGGAGGTCAAGACGATGCTCAGCGGTGAGTACGACCAGCGTGAGGCCGTGGTCAACATCCGCGCCGGCGCCGGTGGTGTCGATGCCGCGGACTTCGCCGAGATGCTCATGCGGATGTACGTGCGCTGGGCCGAGAAGGCCGGCCACAAGGTGGAGGTCTACGACACCTCGTACGCGGAGGAGGCCGGCATCAAGTCCGCCACCTTCGTCGTCCGCGATCCCTACATGTACGGCACCCTGTCGGTCGAGCAGGGCACGCACCGTCTCGTGCGGATCTCCCCGTTCGACAACCAGGGCCGCCGGCAGACCTCGTTCGCCGAGGTCGAGGTGCTGCCGGTGGTGGAGACGGTGGACTCGATCGAGGTCCCGGAGAACGACGTCCGGGTGGACGTCTACCGCTCCTCGGGTCCCGGTGGACAGTCGGTCAACACCACGGACTCCGCTGTCCGCCTCACCCACATCCCCACGGGGATCGTGGTGACCTGTCAGAACGAGAAGTCGCAGCTGCAGAACAAGGTGGCGGCGATGAAGGTCCTGCAGGCCAAGCTGCTCGAGCGCAAGCGTCAGGAGGAGCGCGCCGCGATGGACGCCCTGGGCGCCGGCGGCAACGCGTCCTGGGGCAACCAGATGCGCTCGTACGTGCTGCACCCCTACCAGATGGTCAAGGACCTGCGGACCGAGTACGAGGTCAACAACCCTTCCGCGGTGCTCGACGGTGACATCGGCGGGTTCATCGAGGCGGGTATCCGGTGGCGGATGCGGGAGGGAGCCGACGCCGAGTGAAGCTGCACACCGACTTCAGTGGCATCCTGCACTGGCTGAGCAACCAGGGCCTCGAGATAGTCCTGCTCCTCCTCGGTGCCGCCCTGCTCACCCGGGTGATCGCCAAGATCGCGCGGATGTGGACGGAGCGGATCGACGCCAAGAACGCCGACAAAGACACGTGGTCGGAGCAGTCCAAGCATCTCCACTCGCTGGTCCAGGTGATCTCGTATGTCGCGGTCGCTGTGCTCTATGTCGTCTTCGGCATCCAGGTCCTGCTGCGGTTCGGTGTCAACCTCGTCACGCTGGTCGCGCCGGCCACGGTGCTCGGCGCCGCCCTGGGTTTCGGCGCCCAGCGAATCGTCCAGGACTTCCTCGCGGGGTTCTTCGCCCTCGCCGAGCGGCAGTACGCCTACGGCGACATCGTCGAACTCAAAACCTCCACCGGCACCGCGGCGGGCACGGTCGAGGACGTCACGCTCCGTGTCACCCGTCTGCGCACGCTGGACGGGGAGGCGGTGATCGTGCCCAACGGCCAGATCGTCACGGCGGTCAACCAGTCGCAGGACTGGGCGCGTGCGGTCGTCGACGTCCCGGTACCCAACTCGGCGGACCTGGACACAGCGCGCGACATCCTTGCCGAGGTCTGTCGCGACATCGTCCACGACCCGGATGTGGGCGTGTACATCCTCGATGAGCCGAATGTCATGGGTGTGCAGTCCATCAAGCTCGAGCAGACGGTGCTCAGGTTGCTCGCCCGGACCAAGCCGGGGATGCAGTGGGAGGTCGGCCGGCAGATGCGGGCGATGATCCTGCGTCGTTTCCGTCAGGAGGGCATCGTCCTGGAGCCCGAGGCCATGGCCGCGATCCGCGCCGGGATGGTGCGCACGGACGACGGGCAGGAGGAGGAGTGATGGCGGACAGGGCGGAGCAGGACGCCGTCACGGGTCGGCACGAGGCCATTGATGCGGCTGAGGCAGCCGAGACGGTGGATCCGTCGCTGGATACGGGCTCCCGCAAGGGGGCGCACCGGGCGTCGTCCGGGCCCTGGTCGCAGATGCTCGAGCTCGTCGTCGAGTTCGTGAAGATGTCGCGGACCACCGCGATCCTGCTCATCGCGTTCGTCCTCACCCTGGCGCTGTACATGCTCGTGAGGCAGGACCCGGTGGTCGCGTTCAACGCCCCGCCCAGGGCGGACACGACACCGACCGACTCCGCCGAGCCGGGAACGTCCGGTACGGATGCCACCGATACAGACATTCCCACGTCGTCGGATCTGCCCTCCGGGACCACGGCACCGGCCGAGACGCCGACCTCCACCGGCGTCAGCGGGACGGGAACGGCTCCCGATCAGGGGCAGCGGGGTGCGGTCGGGGACAAGGTGCCGTCCGACGGTGGCCCCCAGCAGTCGACGCAGGTCCCGCAAGCGCCGGCAGGGCAGGCGCCGCAGCCCTCGCCGCAGCCGCAGCAGTCCGAGCAGACGCAGGTCCCCGTCTCCTAGGCGGAGCTCTTGTCGTCCTGTTCGGCACGGTCTTTCCCTGCGCTTTCCCCGCGGGCAGTGGCGTGTGACAGATGTGGCGCTAGGCTGCTTGTGTGATCAGTGCTTCTCATGTGACCAAGTCGTATGCGTCGTCGGCGCGTCCGGCTCTGTCGGACGTGAGCGTTCAGGTCGAGAAAGGCGAGTTCGCGTTTCTCATCGGCGCTTCCGGGTCCGGCAAGTCCACGTTCCTGCGCCTGCTGTTGCGGGAGGACCGGCCGGATTCGGGGGCTCTCGTCGTGGCGGGGCATGACCTCGTGCGGATGAAGAACCCGGAGGTGCCCATTCTGCGCCGTTCGCTCGGCGTGGTGTTCCAGGACTTCCGGTTGCTGGAGGGTAAGACCGTCGCCGAGAACGTGGCGTTCGCACTGCAGGTGATCGGCAAGTCCCGCAAGGAGATCGACAAGGTCGTGCCGGAGACCCTCGACATGGTGGGCCTGGGGGGCAAGGCCGACAGGCGTCCGAACGAGCTGTCCGGCGGTGAGCAGCAGCGCGTCGCGATCGCCCGTGCGTTCGTCAACCGCCCGAAATTGCTGCTCGCGGATGAGCCGACAGGCAACCTCGACCCGGAGACCAGTGAGGACATCATGCTCCTGCTCGACAGGATCAACAGGACGGGGACCACGGTGCTCATGGCCACCCACGACCGGCATATCGTTGACCGGTCACGACGCCGGGTCGTGGAGTTGGTGGACGGAGAGGTCGTACGAGACGATGCCCGCGGAACCTACGGGGTGGACCGATGACCGCCGCGCGGTTCGTCGCGTCCGAGGTCGTCCAGGGGCTGCGCCGGAACCTGTCCATGACGCTGGCCATGATCATCACCACGGCCGTCGCCTTGGGGATGCTGGGCGCCGGCGTGCTGGTGGTCATGACCGCTTCGGCGAGCCAGGGCAAGTACGACTACCTCAACGAGTTCCGTGTCTACGTGGACCGGTCGATCTCCGTCGAGGACCCTGCGTGTGAGGCCGACTGCGCCACGATCCGCTCGGAGCTCGAGGCGACCGACGGCGTGGCCTCGGTGGAGTACAAGAACCCGGACGAGACCTACCAGGAGTTCGTCGAACTGTTCTCCTCCACTGACCCGGTGCTGGTGGAGTCCACGTCCCCGGACGCACTCGGGTCCCGGTTCACCCTCACGCTGACAGACCCCACGCAGGCCGAGACCGTGGCCGCGCGACTCGACGAGGTCGAGGGGATCGAGGTCGTACAGGCGCAGGGTGAGCTGGTCGGGCGGGTGTTCTCGATCCTCGACGGCATCCGGAACGCGGCGTTCACCATCGCTGTGGTCCAGCTCGTGGCCACGGTCCTGCTCATCGCCAACATGACCCAGATCGCCGCGTTCACCCGTCGTGCCGCACTGGGGATCATGCGCCTGGTCGGTGCCAGCCGGCTCTACACGGAGTTGCCATTCGTCCTGGAGGCGGTCGTCGCCTCCGTCGTGGGCTCGCTGCTCGCCGTGGGCGGCCTGCTGGGCGCCAAGACCGTGTTCCTCGACAAGGTGCTGGCCGAGGCCTACCGGGCCAATCTGATCGAGAGGATCACCACCTCGGACATCCTGCTGTTGGCTCCGGTGCTGGTGGTGGCCGGGGCAGTGGTCTCCGCGGCGACCGCCTGGGTGACGCTGCGGATCTCGGTCCGGCACTGACCGTCAGGCCTGTGCCGTGCGATGACGGCCGCCTGCCGGGTCAGGGCTCCGCTCATCTACACTGTGGGGTCTGTCCGACCGCGGAAATGAGGAGGTGAGCCGGCGTGGCCAAGAAGAACAAGAAGAAGGGTGCGTCGTCCCTCGGCTCCGACGGCAGTGTCGTCGCGAGCAACCGCAAGGCGAGGCACGAGTACCAGATCCTCGACACCTACGAAGCCGGCATCGCGCTGGTGGGGACCGAGATCAAGAGCATGCGTGAGGGCAAGGCCTCGCTCGTCGACGCGTTCGCGACGGTGGACGACGGTGAGGTGTGGCTTCGCGGCCTGCACATCCCCGAGTACTCGCACGGGAGCTGGACCAATCACGCGCCCAAGCGGGCCCGCAAGCTGCTGCTGCACCGCCGTCAGATCGACTCGCTGATGGGCAAAGTCCGCGACGGTAACGCGACGCTGGTTCCGCTGTCGCTGTATTTCGTCAACGGTCGGGTGAAGGTCGAGCTGGCGGTGGCCCGCGGTAAGCAAGCCCACGACAAGCGTCAGGATCTGGCCCGCCGGACCGCCGAACGCGAGGCCGTCCGTGAGTTGGGCAGGAAGATCAAGGGCATGCGGGGATGATGCGCTGCGCCCCGGCCTGATCCGCGGTGACGGAGATCATCCTGGCCTTGTCCCGCGGTGGCGGGTATGGTGAGTGGTCCGTCGTCGAGAGTCGGCGGACCCTGAGGGGCTGATGTGGTTTCGACTACGTGAGTTGACGCAGGGGAAGCGTGCCGGTGCAGGCCAGAGACCACCGTGAGCGTCGTGGCAACCAATTACGCGCCGATACCAATCAGCGCGACTACGCCCTCGCTGCCTGATAGCGAGCCCGTAGTCTGTCGGCCCGGGGTCGCTCTCGCCCCGGTCACCGGCATCATCTAGAGAGATCACCGGCTCACCCGGTCACGGGGTGGGTCGGGACATCACACAGTGACTGGGATCGTCATCACCAACACGTCCGCATGAGGGTGAGATCCGAGTAGAGGCCGACGCGGACTGCGCACGGAGAAGCCCTGCCGATGCTGCGGAGGACCCGGGTTCAATTCCCGGCAGCTCCACAATCGGGCCACCCCCCGGTCGATCACCGACCGGGGGTGTGGTGTTTTCCGGGGGGCGACCGGCGGTCTGTCACGGGGGGTACACAGGCACTTTCGGTACCCTCTCCCTAGTGTCGGCCCCCGGAGCGGTCGGCGTGTCCCTGTAGAGAAAGGCCCGCGTACACGTGAACGCCAAGCCCAACAAGAGCGCCAAGGTGCTCCAGACCAAGTCCAACAACGGGATGCTCATCACGGTGATCGCGCTCGTCGCGGTGGCCGTGGTGGTCCTCGGCGGTGTCATCTTCTTCGCCCAGCGAGGGGGAGAGGCCAACCCCATCACCTTCGGGGAGACCCAGGACGAGCTCATCGAGATCACCGACACCGGTGTGATCGCCGTGGGCCGGGCGGACGCTCCGACGGTCCAGATCTGGGAGGACTTCAACTGCCCCGCGTGTGGCACGTTCGAGGGCCAGAACGGCGAGCAGATCGCCAGCGCGGTGGAGGCCGGGGACATCCGCGCCGAGTTCCACAACCTGGACTTCCAGAACGCCGGATCGACCTCGGGTGAGTACTCCACCCGTGCGATCGCCGCGATCCAGTGCGTCGCGGCCAAGGACTCGTTGCCCGTCTTCTTCGACGTCAAGAACGCCTTCTACGCGAACCAGCCCGCCGGAGGCGCCGGTGACCTGAGCGCGAACGAGTTGGCGGACCTCGCCGAGTCGGCCGGTGCCAACGCCGACACGGTGGAGTGCATCGGCAACGTCGAGACCAACGGCGGCATGGACAAGGCCGCCGACACCGCCGAGAACTCGCAGCGCAGCATCCGCGAGGCCACCGGCCAGGTGTCCACCCCGACCGTCGTGTTCGAGGGCGAGACCGTCGACTTTGGCAACCCGGCCTGGCTCCAGGACATCATCGCTTGACCAGCTGAAACGGTGCCGTGAGGGCGCCGTTCCCCGGCCTCCCGGCCCCGCCGTTCACGGCGGGGCCGGGGTCGATTTGGAAACCGCGAACAGGGTCGTGTAACTTAAGTCAGGCCGGTGACCGAGAGGCCAGCGGAGAGAAGAACAAGATACGGGGCTATGGCGCAGCTGGTAGCGCACCACACTGGCAGTGTGGGGGTCAGGGGTTCGAGTCCCCTTAGCTCCACCGAGAACAACAATCCCGGGGTGACCATAGGTCACCCCGGGATTGTTGTTATGGCGGTCTACGAGCCGAGGCTGCCGAAGAGCA
>CAYFRF010000075.1:0-13211 GCA_964345415.1 uncultured Microbacter sp.
GGACCTGTGTGGTCCGGGCCGCCGCCTGTTCGTCGCATCAGGTGTTGAAGTACTTCGCCTCAGGGTGGTACAGGACGAACGCGTCCGTCGACTGCTCCGGGTGCAGCTGGAGCTCCTCGGACAGCTCCACCCCGATCCGTTCCGGCTCCAGCAGATCGATCACGACCCGGCGGGACTCCAGATCCGGGCAGGCGCCGTAGCCGAAGCTGTACCGTGCTCCGCGGTACTTCAGGTTGAAGTACTCCTCGATGCTCTCGGGGTCTTCAGTGGACACGGAGCCCTCGGGCAGCTGGAGTTCGTCGCGGACACGGCGGTGCCAGAACTCTGCGAGCGCCTCCGTCAGCTGGACCGACAGTCCGTGGACCTCGAGGTAGTCCCGGTAGTTGTCGCCGGCGAACAGTTCGTTGGCGAAGTCGGCGATCGGCGTACCCATGGTGACCAGTTGGAACGGCAACACGTCCACAACCCCCTCGGCCAGACACCGCTCGCGGGAGGCCAGGAAGTCGGGGATCGAGAGGAATCGCGGACGCTGCTGGCGCGGGAAGGCGATCTTGTGGATCACCTCGGCGTCCGGGTTCGGCTCGGCCAGTACCCAGATCTCGTCGCCCACGGAGTAGGCCGGGAAGTAGCCGTACACCACGGCGGCGTGCGAGAGGATCCCCTCGGTCGTCAGTCGCGAGATCCACTCCCGCAGACGGGGCCGGCCCTCGGTGGCGACCAGTTCCTCGTAGTCGGGCCCGCTGCCGTCACGGTTGCCCCGCAGCCCCCACTGTCCGAAGAACAGTGCGCGTTCGTCGAGGTGACCGGCATAGTCGGCCACCGGGATGCCCTTGGCGATCCTGGTGCCCCAGAAGGGCGGGGTGGCGATCGGCTGGTCCGCGGCGACGTCCGAGCGCTCGGGGACGACGACGGGCTCGGCCTCGGCTGCACGCTTGGCGGCGATCCTCTCGGACCGCGCCCGGCGCTCCCGCCGCTCCGCTGCCTTGGCCGCCGATTCCGAGGACTCCTCGATGGGCACGCCGGTGCGCTTTGCGGTCATCACCTCGTCCATGAGCCGCAGACCCTCGAACGCGTCACGGGCGTAGAACACGTCACCCTGGTACATCCCGGCGAGATCGACCTCGACGTAGGAACGCGTCAGGGCGGCACCGCCGAGCAGCACCGGGAATTCGTCGGCGATCCCCTCGGAGTTGAGCTCGGCGAGGTTGTCGCGCATCACGACGGTCGACTTGACCAGGAGGCCGGACATGCCGATCACGTCGGCCTTGTTCTCCCGGGCCGCCTCGATGATGTCCGCGATCGGCTGCTTGATGCCGATGTTGACCACGTCATATCCATTGTTGGACAGGATGATGTCCACGAGGTTCTTGCCGATGTCGTGGACGTCGCCCTTGACGGTGGCCAGGACGATCTTGCCCTTGCCGGCCTCGTCGCTCGCCTCCATGTGGGGCTCGAGGTGGGCCACCGCCGTCTTCATGGTTTCCGCGGACTGCAGCACGAACGGCAGCTGCATCTGCCCTGAGCCGAACAGCTCGCCGACCGTCTTCATGCCGTTGAGGAGGTGCTCGTTGATGATCTCCAACGGCGGGATCTGCTCCATCGCGGCGTCCAGATCCTCTTCCAGCCCCTTGCGTTCCCCGTCGACGATCCGAGCGGCGAGTCGTTCCATGAGCGGCATCGCGGCGAGTTCGGCGGCGCGGGCGTCCTTGGCACTGGCCGCCGACACACCCTCGAAGAGTTCCATGAAGACCTGCAGTGGGTCGTAGCCCTCGCGACGTCGGTCGTAGACGAGGTCGAGTGCCACCTCACGCTGGCGCTCGTCGATCTTGCTCATGGGCAGGATCTTGGAGCTGTGCGCGATCGCGGTGTCCAGCCCGGCCTGGATGCACTCGTGCAGGAACACCGAGTTGAGAACCTGGCGCGCGGCGGGGTTGAGTCCGAACGAGATGTTGGACAGGCCGAGGGTGGTGTGGATCTGCGGGTGCGACTCGGTGAGACGACGGATGGCCTCGATCGTCTCGATTCCGTCGCGTCGAACCTCTTCCTGCCCGGTGGAGATCGGGAAGGTCAGACAGTCGATGATGATGTCGTTCTCCGCTACCCCCCAGTTCTGCGTGAGATCGGCGATGAGACGTTCGGCGATCTCGACCTTGCGGTCCGCGGTCCGGGCCTGACCCTCCTCGTCGATCGTCAGCCCCACAACGGCCGGGCCGTGCTCGGCGACCAGACGCATGATTCGCTGGAAACGCGAATCAGGACCGTCGCCGTCCTCGTAGTTGACCGAGTTGACCGCGCAGCGACCACCGAGGTGCTCCAGACCGGCCCTGATCACCTCGGGCTCGGTGGAGTCGAGCATGATCGGCAGCGTGGATGCGGTGGCGAACCTGCCGGCGAGCTCGGCCATGTCGCCCGCACCGTCGCGACCGACGTAGTCCACGCACAGGTCGACCATCTGTGCCCCGTCACGCATCTGCTCCTTGGCGATGTCCATGCAGACGTCCCAGTCGCCGGCCAGCATGGCCTCCCGGAAGCGCTTCGAGCCGTTCGCGTTGGTGCGCTCGCCGATCATGATGATCCCGGCATCGGCACGCATCGGCGTGGACGTGTAGAGCGAGGAGACCGCGTTGAGCGGCTCGACGGTGCGCGCGGCCTTCTCCCGCGCCAGCACCTCCTCCTTGAGCCGGGTGATGTGCTCGGGAGTGGTGCCACAGCAGCCGCCGACCATCGACAGGCCGAACTCGGAGACGAAGTCCGCCACCTGGGGGCCGAAGGCCTCGGCGACGAGCGGGTAGACGGCGCCGTGCTCGCCGAGCTCGGGCAGACCGGCGTTGGGCATGACGGACACGGGAATCCCGGCGTGCTGCGAGAGGTAGCGCAGGTGCTCGACCATCTCGGTGGGCCCGGTGGCGCAGTTCAACCCGATCATGCTGATGCCCAAGGGCTCCAGCGCGGTGAGCGCGGCACCGATGTCGGAGCCGAGCAGCATCGTGCCGGTGGTCTCGATGGTCACGTGGGAGATGATCGGGAGCCGACGGCCGGCAGCCGCCATGCCGTCCTGGCAGCCGAGGACCGCGGCCTTGACCTGGAGGAGGTCCTGGCTGGTCTCGATCAGGTAGGCATCTGCGCCGCCACGGGCGAGTCCTTCGGCGGCCTTGGCGTAGGCGGCCCGTATCTCGGCGAACGTGGTCTGGCCGAGTGAGGGCAGCTTGGTGCCGGGCCCGAGGGAGCCGAGAACCATCCTCGGGGTGCCGTCCTCAGACGGGCCCATCTCATCTGCCACCTTGCGGGCGATCGCGGCGCCCTTCTCGGAGAGCTCCTCGATGCGGTCGACGATGTCGTAGTCGCCGAGGTTGGACAGGTTGCAGCCGAAAGTGTTGGTCTCGACGAGGTCGGCTCCGGCCTCGAAGTACGCGCGGTGGATGTTCTCGATGACATCGGGACGCGTGGCGTTGAGGATCTCGTTGCAGCCCTCCAGGCCGAGGAAATCCTCATCGACGTCGAGGTCGACAGCCTGCAACATCGTGCCCATCGCCCCGTCACCGATCAACACGCGCCGACGTGCGGCATCCAACAAAGGCGAATCGAAATCGACAGACATGGACCCCAGTGTATGGGTGAGCCGGAACCGGACGTACGTAGGCTGTACTGATGACTGTCGAATGGAGTCCTGACGGGCATCTCGATCTGGAGAACCCGGTCATGATCGTGGCCTTCGAGGGCTGGAGCGATGCCGCGGACGTGGCGACGGGGACGATCGAACACCTCGCCCTCAATCTGGAGGCGCGCCAGATCGCCGAGATCGGTGGCGACGAGTTCTTCGACTACCTCGACCAGCGTCCGGTGGTCCGACACTCCGGAGGCGTGTCGAGGTCGGTGGAGTGGCCCCGGATCATCGTCTCGGCATGTCGTTCCGACGGCGTGCTCAACGACATCCTCCTGGTCCGGGGGCCGGAGCCGGCGTTGAAATGGCGCCGCTTCGCCTCCGAGTTCGTCGACCTGGTGGACACGCTCGGGGTGTCCCAGGTGGTGCTGTTGGGCGCCTATCTCGCGGAAGTCCCCCACACTCGGCCGGTACCCCTCACCGGCACGGCGTACAGCCGGCAGAGGATGGCGACGATGGGCGTCGAGCCTTCCGACTACGGGGGACCGACGGGCATGACCGGAGTGCTGCAGCAGCTGCTCACCGAGGCCGGGGTCCCCACCATCAGCCTCTGGGCCGGTGTCCCCCACTACGTGGCATCTCCGCCGAACCCGCGCGGCACCGAGGCGGTGCTGTCCTGGCTGGCGGAGAACCTCGGGATGAACGTGGCGACTGATGCCCTACGGGTACAGGCCCGCACGTGGGCGGAGAAGGTCGACGCCGCAGCGGGCGAGGACGAGGACCTGCGCGACTACATCCACTCCCTCGAAGATCGGTTGGACGAGGAGCGCGGGATCGACCACGGTGACGACCCGGAGCCCGACCGGGGGCGGGCCTCCAGCGGGGAAGCGATGCCGCTGGTCGACGGGGATGCGATCGCCGCCGAGTTCGAGCGCTTCCTCCGGGGCGACCGGGACGAGCCGGACGCCGGCTGAGCCCCGCGGCCACAGCGCGGACCCGGCCGGTGCCAGCCGGACCGGGCCGCGTACACGGTCAGTCCTGCGACAGCCGCACACCCAGCAGGGCGTCCAACGCCGTGGCGACAGCCGGGCCGGCGTCGGAGTCCGTTCGGTCACCGTCCAACGTCGCCTCAGCCCAGGCATCGATCGCCGCGAGTGCGCCCGGAGTGTCCAGATCGTCTGCCAGCCGCGTCCGCAGGGCTGTTATCGCGGCACCGGAATCCGCGCCTGCCCCGCAGGCGATCGCCCGGCTCCACCGGTCCCCGCGCCGGCGGGCCTCGTCGAGGATCGCCTCCGACCACGAGCGGTCGGTGCGGTAGTGCCCCGCTGCGAGTCCCAACCGGATCAACGCCGGGTCGACACCCTGCTCTCGGAGAGTCTGTACACGGACGAGATTGCCGAGGGACTTGCTCATCTTGACCCCGTCGAGGCCGATCATCGCCGCATGGACGTAGAAGCGCGCGAACGGGCGCTCCCCGCTGGCCGCCTCCGCGTGTGCAGCGGAGAACTCGTGGTGCGGGAACGCCAGATCGCTGCCGCCACCCTGGATGTCGAAACTCATCCCCAGCCGGTTGCGGGCGATCGCCGAGCACTCGATGTGCCAGCCCGGACGCCCCCGTCCCCAGGGCGAGTCCCAGGCCGGTTCGCCGGGCCGCTGGACCCGCCACAGGAGGGCGTCGAGCGGGTGTTCCTTCCCGGGCCGATCCGGGTCGCCGCCCCGTTCAGCGAAGGCCTCCGCCATCTCGTCGTCGTCATATCCCGATTCGTAACCGAAGTCCGGCGTCGCACGATGCCGGTAGTACACGTCGGAATAGCCGTCGACATCGGGCGCGATGCGGTACGCGTGCCCCCGGTCGAGCAACTCACCGACCATCTCCACCACCTCGTCGATCGTCTCGGTGGCGGCCACGTACTGCTGCGGCGGCAGGATCCGCAACGCCTCCATATCCGACCGGAAACGATCAGTTTCGACGTCCCCGAGCGTGCGCCAGTCGACGCCGTCCCGCGCAGCGCGTTCGAACAGCGGATCGTCGACATCGGTCGTGTTCTGGACGTAGTGCACCGCGTGCCCGGAATCCAGGAGTTGGCGGTAGACGAGATCAAAGGTGAGGTACGTCGCCGCGTGTCCGAGATGGGTGGTGTCGTAGGGGGTGATCCCGCAGACGTACATCCGGGCCAGGGGGCCGGGCGCGACATCACGCACCACACCGTCGGCGGTGTCGAACAACCGGAGGGGGACGCCGTCGCCGGGAACCGGGGGAACGACAGGCGAGGACCAGGAATGCATGCGCTCGAGTCTAGAGACCGCGACCGGTCAGAAGAGTGGCCAGGGTAACGGGTAACCCGGACCAGGCTCGGGGAACCGTCCCCCGGCGAGCAGGGCGTCGACCCGGCGTGACAGGGCAGCGATCTCGTCCGATGACAGAAACACGCCCAGTTCCGTGGCGAGGACCCGCTCCCCCGCCAGGGCATCGGCGAGACGGGTCAGCCCCCGGACGTCACCCCCGTCGAGGGGCTGGGCGGCCCAGCCCCACAGCACGGTGCGCACCTTGGGCTCCACGTGGAAGGACAATCCGTGGTCGATGGCCCACGTCCTCCCCGAGCGGTCCACCAGAACATGTCCACCCTTGCGGTCAGCGTTGTTGACCACGAGGTCGAAGAGGGCGATACGGCGAATCCGCTCGTCGGTGGCGTGCGCCACCACGACCTCCTCGCCGCGGGAACCCTCGCCACGCAACACCACTGCGCGGCCGCCAGGAACCGCGTCGACGGGGTGCACGTCCACAGGGCCCGGGACCTCGCCGGCCGCGGGGTCACGCTCCTCGATCCACCGCTGGGCCATCCCCACCCCACCCGGGCCGTGCGCCATGACCGTCTCGGGAACCAGGTCCCACCCGAGAGCGGTGGAGACCACGTACGCAGCGACCTCCCGGGCGGCCAGAGTCCCGTCGGGGAAATCCATCAGTGGTCGCTCCCCCGCTGACGGCTTGTAGACCCACTCTCCGCCCAGTTCGTCGACGCAGCGGTACACCGCGTTGCTGCCCCCGCGGATGCGGTGCAGGACGGTGAGTTCGGGCGAAGTCGAACCGGCGGTCACGGATCGATGAGCTCGGTCAACGCCTCACCGGAGCGAGGGCGATAGCCGTTGAGCCTGATGCACAGGTGTCCGGTCGTGTCGATCGGCTCCCCGCACAGTGGGCACGGCTCCCTGCCGGCGGAGACGACCTTGTCGCTACGGAGGACGAACTGTCGCGCGCGCTGCGGCGAGAGGAAGACGCGGAGCGCATCCGGCGCGTCCTCGGAGTCCGACAACACGACCGACTCATCGGTGGCGGAGGGGTCGATCGCCAGCAGTTCCACCACGACCCGGCCCTTCTCCCCGTCCCAACCCAGGCCCATCGTGCCCACGTTGAACTCGGGATCCACCGGCATCTGGAGAGGCGCCAGGTCGTCCACCACTCCCCCCGCGGGAGGCACGGGAACGTCCGACCTGGCCGCGATCTCGTCGAGGAGATCGCCCATCCGGTCGGACAGGATCTTGGCCTGTTGCTTCTCGCACCGGACCGTGATGGTGCGGCCGGACTCGGTGGCCTGGACGAAGAACACTCGTTCGCCCGGCTGGCCGACCGTGCCCACCACGAACCGGGTCGGGTCGCGGAACTCGTGGACTGCCCTGCTCATGCCGGTCGTCTCCTCGCGTCTGTACGGGTGGTGGAAGCGGTAGCGCTGCGGGTTATCAGGGTACGTTCCCTCCCGGAACCGCATCGGAGTCGGAGCGTCCGGAGTTCGCCCCGGTGCCGTGTCCGGCGGGGGCGGCACGCAGCCCGGCGAGGTCGCCGCCCGTGTCGTTGACCCGCAGGACGAACGGCCGGTGGGTGGTGTACCGGACCACCGAGAGCGATGCCGGGTCCACCACTATCCGCTGGAACTGGTCGAGATGCATCCCGTACGCGTCGGCCAGTACGGACTTGATCACGTCGCCGTGACTGCACGCCACCCAGAGGACATCCCGTCCCGCCTGCTCCGCCAGCGTCCGGTCGTGGCGCCGGACTGTCTCGACCGCCCGCGTCGCCATCTCCGCCAAGGACTCCCCGCCGGGGAAGACCGCCGAGGACGGGTGTTGCTGAACCACCGACCACATGTGCTCCGAGACCAGCTCCTTGAGAGGGCGTCCGGTCCAGTCCCCGTAATCGACCTCGATCAGGCCCTCTTCTATCTCCGGGGCGAGACCCAACGCGTCGGCGAGTGGCTCCACGGTCTGCCGGCAGCGCAGCAGCGGCGACCGGACCACGGCCTCGACGGGAAGACCGCCGAGCCGGTCGCGGAGCGCGGTGGCCTGCGACCGGCCGATCTCGTCCAGCTCGACCCCGGGGGTTCGCCCGGCGAGTGTCAGGGCCGTGTTGGCGGTGGAGCGGCCGTGCCGGAGCAGGATGACGGTCATGCAGAGCAGATTACCGATGGCTCACCACCGAGGTGGCGGCGTCAGGTCGCGGGGATCGTCCCCGTGGCCAGCAGTCCCATGACGAGCAGTCCGAGAATGATGCGGTAGCCCGCGAACCACGCGAGCGAGTGCTTCTGGACGAAACGGAGTAGCCAGGCGATCGCGGCGTAGCCGATCACGAAGGCGATGGCCGTGCCCACCAGGAGCTGGACGCCACTGGCGGACTGCCCCACCGACGGGTCGAACGCGTCGGGGAGACTGAACAAGCCGGAGGCCAGGACCGCGGGAATGGCCAGCAGGAACGAGAACCTGGCGGCCGCCTCCCGGGACATGTTGAGGAACAGTCCAGCGGAGATGGTGCCGCCGGAGCGGCTCACTCCGGGGATGAGGGCGAGGCACTGGGCAAAGCCCATGATGATCGCGTCCTTCATCTTCAGACCGTCGAGGGATTTCGCGTCGACTGGGCGGTCCTGGCGACCGAATTTCTCTGCGAGGAGGAAGACGAAGGAGAAGGCGATGAGCACGATCGCCGTGATCCACAGGTTCCGGGCGGCGTCGCGGATGAGGTCTTTGGCGAAGAACCCGATGAGCGCGATGGGGATCGAGCCGACGATCACGAACCAGCCGAGCCGGTAGTCGGGGTCGTCTCGGCGTGTCGAGTCGAACACCCCGCGGAACCACGCGACGAGAATGCGCACGATGTCCTTGAAGAAGAAGACCAGGACCGCGGCTTCCGTGCCCAGCTGGACGACGGCGGTGAACGAAGCACCGGCATCGTGACCGAAGAACCACGTCGAGAAGATCCGGAGGTGCCCCGAGGAGGACACGGGGAGGAATTCGGTGAGCCCCTGGAGGGCGGACAGTACGACGACCTGGAGCCAGGACATTCCGTCCGCGGCCGGGGCGGCGAGGACCGTTGTGTTCACGGTTCGGCTCTCTCTCGTATGCGACGGGTGGGCGCTTGATCGGCGTGCGGCAGGAACGCCGACCGCACGCCGTGAGGGTAGTCGCCCGGACCTGAAGGGTGCCCGGGCGCCTGCGTGGTGGACAATAGGTCGGTCGAAAGGAACACCGTGAACCGTCGTGTCCTCCGCCGTTCCGGCGCGCCAACCGTCCTGCTCGCGCTCGTGGTGGGGCTTTCCGCCTGCTCGTCAGCCACCAGCCAGCTCGAGGAGGCGCAGCTCGCCCAGGGCGGTGCGGTGCCCGCCGAGTCTCCCCAGGTCTCCGAGCCCGAGGGGGGTGAGCTCGTGTCCTCACCGGGGTCGGTCCGTGCGCTGGTGGCGGTCGGCGATCGGGTCGCCGCGCAACTGCAGTCCACCCCCGCCCTCGAGATCGGACGGGTCGAGGGCACGCGCTGGGTCCGGGAAGTCACGGTCGAGTTACCTACCGACTCCGGCACCGCTACCGGGGGTGATGACGGGTCGATCGTCGTGCCCTACTCGGATGGTGTCGTGCTGGTGTCGCCGGAGGGTGAATCCAGACAGGTTTCCGGTCTCGGGCCGGTATCGGCGGCCGCGGTCACCCCGGAAGGCTCCCTCATCACCGGCACCGCGGACGGCGACGTGGTCATCCGCGACGCTGACGGAGTCGAAGAAAGCCGGATCACGGGCCTGACCTCCGTCGACGCAGTGACCGTGGCCGCAGATGGTTCCATCACCGCGCTGAGTCGCGCCGACACCGTGATCGCCTCGATCGACCCGGCCGAGAACGGTGCGGGTCCGCTGCTCCGAGCCGGCCGCGGTGCGGGCATGATGGGCGACCTCGGTGAGAGGTCGCTGATCGCCTCGGACACGGTCGGCAGCACGCTCCTGGTCTATTCGACCTCCCCGGTTCGCCTCCACCAGCAGTTCCCTGTCGCGGCTGCCCCGTGGGCGGTCGCCGAGGACGCCTCCCGCTCGGTCGTGTGGATCACCTCGACCGGGACCAACACGGTGCAGGCGTACGATCTCGGCGACGGTATCGGCGTGCTGATCGCCGAGATCCCCACGGTGCGCCAGCCCGACTCCCTTGCGGTCACGGACTCCGGCACCGTGGTGGTGGGCTCCGCCGACGGCGCCGGCCTCCATCTGATCGACCCGACCCTGACCGGCCCGATCGGCTGAACACCTGACAGGCCGACCAGGCCCGCCAGTTGACACCCCATCCGAGGAGAACCGTGTACACGCTGCTCAAGAAGCTGCTGTTCTGCTTTCCCGCCGAGTGGATCCACCACCTGGTGTTCGGGCTGCTCAAGCTCCTGACCCTGGTCCCCCCGTTGGGTGCGCTGGTGCGGCGGGTCCTCGGCGTGCGGGATCCCATCCTGGCCCAGGAGGTGCTCGGGCGTACCTTCCCGGGGCCGCTGGGACTGGCCGCGGGTTTCGACAAGAACGCGGCGGCGGTCGACTCGTGGGGCGCGATCGGATTCGGCTTCAGTGAGGTCGGCACGGTCACTGCGTCCGCGCAGCCCGGCAATCCCACCCCGCGGCTTTTCCGTCTGCCGGAGGACCGGGCGATCCTCAACCGGATGGGGTTCAACAACCATGGTGCGGGGAACGCGGCGAACAACCTGCGACGACGCCGCAGCAGTGATCCGGTTGGTATCAACATCGGCAAGACGAAGGTCGTCGCGGCAGAGGATGCTGTCGGGGACTACGTCGCCTCGGCGACGATGCTCACCGGTCTGGCCGACTACCTGGTGGTGAACGTCAGTTCCCCCAACACCCCGGGCCTACGGGATCTGCAGGCGGTGGAGTCCCTGCGGCCGATCCTGACGGCGGTGCGGAACGTGTCGACGATCCCGGTTCTGGTGAAGATCGCGCCGGATCTGGACGACGCTGACGTGGACGCTGTCACCGACCTGGTGCTCGAACTGGAACTGGCGGGGATCGTGGCCACCAACACGACCATCTCCAGGGAGGGTCTGCGAACCCCTGCCGGGACGGTTGAGGCGATGGGCGCGGGCGGGGTCTCCGGGGCGCCGGTCGCGGCGCGCTCTCGCGAGGTGCTCTCCCGTATCTACGCCCGGGCGGGTGGACGGATCGTGATCATCTCCGTCGGCGGGATCGAGACACCCGAGGACGTGTGGGACCGCATCACGCACGGTGCTGATCTCGTCCAGACCTACACTGGCTTCATCTTCACGGGCCCGACGCTGCTCGGTGGGACCAACCGGCTCGTCGCCCGACGGCTGCGCCAGGGCGGGTACCGCTCGTTGGCGGAAGCGGTCGGTTCGGCGGTGCGCTGAACCGTTCCCGGTGAGACGGAAGGCCGGTGCCGGGTTCCCCCGGCACCGGCCTCATTTCTCTGCGCGGTGTCCCCGCGTCAGCGGTCTACTGCTCGTAGATCCCGGTGGTCGTGCCGCGGGCCAGTCCGTGTCCGAAGAGGTTGAAGCCGACGTAGGCGCACGAGGCGTCCTCGCCGAGGTCGAGCGTGTCCCCCACCGCGTGGACGGCCACGATGTACCGGTGCGGGCCGTGGCCGGCCGGCGGGGCCGCGCCCACGAAGCCCGTGAACCCGGCGTCGTTACGCACCACGACGGCGCCCTCGGGAAGTCCCGAGGTGTCGGCGGCGGTACAGGCGCCCTCCGGAAGCGAGGTGACGTCTGCGGGGATGTTGGCCACGGACCAGTGCCAGAAGCCGGAGGCCGTAGGCGCATCCGGGTCGAAGACGGTGACCGCGTAGCTCTTGGTGCCCTCAGGGCCGGCGCTCCAGCTCACCTGTGGCGACTTGTCCAACCCGCCCTCTACGCCCATGGTGCCGCCCAGCTGCGCGGCCGTGAGGGTGGCGCCCTCGTCGAAGGACTGGCTGGTCACCTCGAGGGCGGGGAGATCCGGCAGGGCGTCATATGGATTCGGCACACGGAACTCGGTCATCGTCATCCTCCTGTGTTGGTTGGGCCGGAGAGATTCCTCCGGCCGCTCACGTCCTTGTCTACCAGCGATTTCCGTCTCGCGTCGCGGCGGCAGGGGCCCCGATTTGGTGCGCGGAACAGGCATCGGCTAATGTTCTTTCTCGCAGGCCGAGCCGGGAAACCGGCCTGAGGCCAGCAGGTGTGTAAGCGCGAGTGGCGGAATGGCAGACGCGCTAGCTTGAGGTGCTAGTGTCCTATTAACGGACGTGGGGGTTCAAGTCCCCCCTCGCGCACGAACAGAAAATGGCCTCTGACCTGGGGTTTAGATCACCGGGTTGGGGGTCATTTTCGTGCCATGTGCTGAGATATGTGCTAAGCCCCACCGAGATGGGCCGCGAAGCGGTCTGCTGCGGCTTTCTGCATCGTCGGGGTGACATGGCTGTAGATGTTCATCGTGGTTGTGATGGTGGAGTGCCCCAGGCGCTCCTGTACTACCTTGGGATGCTCGCCCAGCTCCAGCAGGAGTGTGGCGTGCGTGTGGCGCAGCCCCTTGATCGTCACGCGGGGCAGCGTCGGGTGTACCTTGGCGAGCCACTTCATGCGGCGATCCCAGCGGCTCGTCATGGCGTCGGGTGAGCGCAGCTTGCCCTCGTCGTCACCGAACACATACGCATCGGCCCCCGCGAGCTTGAACGACACTTCGGCGCGGGCGACCTTGTAGAAGGCGAGCACTTTGAGGGTTGCGGCGTCCACGTCGATCACGCGGGCGTTGCCCGTTTTGGTGGTCTTGGTGGCCGTCCAGTCCTCGGTGTTCACCGCTCGCCGGATGCTGATGCGCCCGGTTCTGGTGTTGATGTCGTTCCATCTGAGTGCGAGAGCTTCCGAGCGCCGCATCCCCGTGTAGGCGATCAGTCGCCACAGCGGGAACAGTTCGCCTTGCAGCTCTTTCTCGTTCCAGGTGAGGAACGTCTGTAGCTGCTCGCCCGTCCAGGTCACGATTTCCGGTTTCTGCGCTCGCACCTGTGACGACTTCGGGGCGTTCACGGTGCGCTTCTTCTTCGCCGGGTTGACTTGGATCAGCCCGTCGTCGATTGCGGCGTCGAGGATCGCGCCGAGCACGACATGCACCTTGTGGATGCTGTTGGCCGAGAGGGGTTTGCCCTTGCCGTATTCGTCCTTGCGCCCGCTCTTTTCGAGTTCCCGGTAGTGGGAGCCGATGCGGGTTGCGGTGAGCATGTCGATCCTGATGCGGCCCAGGTCCGGGGTGATGTGGTTGCGGATTATCTTCCGATACCCCTTGATCGTGGAATCGGCCAGCCGCAAGCTCGTCACCCAATGCTC
>CAYFRF010000076.1:0-1849 GCA_964345415.1 uncultured Microbacter sp.
GTTCGACGAGTTGCCCACGGCGCTCGAGGATCTCGGCAAGGGGGCCATCCGCGGCAAGGCTGTCGTGCAGCTTCGCTGACCGTCTGCCCCCGCGGGGAGCCGGCCGCGTGTCCGGCCGGATCCCCGCGGCGATTCCGCGCCGCGACCGAACCCGCTCCGCCCGCGACCGACCCCACGGGGACGGCCGCGGGCGCGGTCGTCTACCGTCGGGGTCACGACACGGGGTGCCGCCTACCGAGGGCGGCTGAGATGAGACCCGTTGAACCTGCTCCGGTTAGCACCGGCGAAGGGATGTCCCCATGCTGCATTTCAATGCGTTCCTGTTCGGCTGCGGTCACCATTCCGCGGCGTGGCGTCAGCCCGGCTCCCCCGTGGAGCGACTCGGCGACATCGCGTACTGGGAGGACCTGGCGCGGACGGCCGAGCGCGGCTGTCTGGACGCGGTGTTCTTCGCCGACGGCCACTCGGTGCTCGACCCGGCAAGCGGCTCGTGGTGGTTCCTCGAGCCGCTGACCGCGCTGTCGGCGATCGCGCGGGCGACCGAGCACGTGGGGCTGGTGAGCACGGTGTCCACCACGTTCTTCACGCCGTTCCACGCGGCTCGGATGCTGGCCTCGCTGGACCACATCAGCGGCGGCCGGATCGGGTGGAACGTCGTGACGTCGATGTTCGACGCGGAGGCGCGCAATCACGGGATGGCCGCCCTGCCGGGGCACGAGGAGCGGTACGAGCGCGCCGAGGAGTTCGTGCAGGCCGCCCTCGCCCTGTGGGGGTCGTGGGACGCGGACGCGCTGGTGCTGGACCGCGGCGGGTTGTGGGCGGATCCGGCGAAGGTGCGGGCGGTGCACCACGAGGGCGCGCACTTCCTGGTGGACGGGCCCCTCACCGTGCCCAGGTCACCGCAGGGCCGTCCGGTCCTGTTCCAGGCCGGGTCGTCGGGTCCGGGACGGGATCTCGCCGCGCGGTACGCCGAGGGGATCTACGCGGTGGCGTACGACGACGACGCCGCGTCGGCCTACAGCTCGGATCTGAGGCGTCGGGCCCGGGAGGCGGGCCGGGACGGCGACTCGCTGGTCATCATGCCGGGTCTGGTGACGTACGTCGGGTCGACGGAGGCGGAGGCTCGGGAGAAGAAGGCCCGGCTCGATGCGTTGCTGCCGGTCGAGGAGTCGCTGGCCCAGTTGTCGATGTTCACCGGGCAGGACTGCTCCGGCTGGGAGTTGGACGCGCCGGTCCCGGAGCTTCCGCCGCTGTCGGAGTTCACGGGGCCGCAGGGCCGGTACGAGACGATTCTGCGGATCATCGCCAAGGACGCGCCGACCGTGAGGGGGCTGCTGGGCACGCTCGCGGCCGGGGGCGGGCACTGCACCATGATCGGCACGCCCGAGATGATCGCCGACGAGATCGAACGCTGGTACCGGGCCGGCGCGGCCGACGGCTTCAACCTCATGCCGCCGAGCTACCCGGACGGTCTCGAGGATTTCGTGGACCACGTGATCCCGGTCCTGCAGCGGCGCGGGCTGTTCCGGACGAGCTACGACGGCGCCGCCACGCTCCGCGACCTCCTGACCCAGTAGCCCACCGGCGCTGAGTCGATCCGTGCAGCATCGCCCCAGGGCGGGCCCACGGATCTGCTGCCGCAGCGACTCAACGCCCGCCTTCAGGCTTCAGGCAGCCGCGCGCACCGCATCCACCGACGGCATACCCGGGGTGAGGAACTGGGGGAACAGGGCGAGGACGGCCGCCACCGCCACGAAGCTGAGGTAGAGGCCCTTATCCATTCGACAATTGCGGCCCGCGGTGGACTTCCCCGCCCGCGCTGCGTGTTTCGGGACCACACTGGTCCCCG
>CAYFRF010000076.1:1949-13092 GCA_964345415.1 uncultured Microbacter sp.
CCCCGGCGGCGGGGAACGCGGAGAGCCCTAGGATTCATTCACCTCGTGCCGGGAGCCGGTCCAGCGCGGCGAGGGTCTCGTCGCACCACTCGACCCACGCCCGCTCCACCTGGATACCGAGGATGAGCACCCGGTGCTGCAGGACTGCGCGGGCGTCGTCGGCCGCCACGTCGGTGAAGTCACGCTGTTCGATCTCGAGGTTGCGCTGCAGCTTCGCGGCGCGCTGCTCGCGGTGGTGGAGCAGCGCGCCGCGGATCTCCTCGACCGTGCCGGTGGCGGCCGCCGCCCGGACGCGGACCGCCATCGTGGACCGCAGCTCCTCGGGGTCGTCGTCCTGACCGATCCACTCCCGCAGCGCCTGAGCCCCCTCTGCGGTGACCTCGAAGCTGCGTGGCTGACCGCGACGCGGCGGCCCCTCGCTCGGCAGCTCCCTGATGAGCCCGTCGGTGGCCAGCCGGTCCAGCTCCCGGTAGATCTGCTGGTGGGTGGCCGGCCAGAAGTAGCCGATGGACTTGTCGAACCGTCGGGCCAGTTCGATCCCGGTCCCCGACCGCTCGGTGAGGGAGGTGAGGATCGCGAACTTCAGCGACATCTGTCTCAGCGAGCGGCCGCGGAGGTGGTTGCGGCGGCGACCGAGGACAGGGCGGCGGCGGCGAGCTCGTACTCGGTGCGCAGGCGGTCGACCAGCTCGCGGGCGGTGACGATCTCGGTCACCGCGCCGACGCCCTGTCCGGCACCCCAGATGTCGCGCCACGCCTTCGCGTGGCCGCGACCGTCACCGTCCCCGGTGCCGAAGTCCATGGCGGACGGGTCGGACTGCGCGAGGTTGTCCGGGTCCATACCGGCGGCCTCGATGCTGCCGCGCAGGTAGTTTCCGTGGACGCCGGTGAAGAGGTTGCTGTAGACGATGTCGGCGGCCGAGCTGTCGACGATCATCTGCTTGTAGCCCTCCATCGCCCGCGACTCCTCGGTGGCGAGGAACGCCGAGCCGATGTAGGCGAGGTCAGCGCCCGCGGCCTGGGCGGCGAGGATCGAGCGGCCGTGGGCGATGGCGCCCGAGAGCAGCAGCGGGCCGTCGAACCACTCGCGGATCTCCTGGATCAGCGCGAACGGGGACTGGGTGCCCGCGTGGCCTCCGGCACCGGCGGCCACGGCGACCAGCCCGTCGGCGCCCTTCTCGATCGCCTTGCGGGCGAACTTGTTGTTGATCACGTCGTGCAGGACGATCCCGCCGTAGGAGTGGATCGCCTCGTTGACGTCCTCCCGCGCGCCGAGCGAGGTGATGACGATCGGCACCTTGTGCTCGACCACCGTCGCCAGGTCTTCCTCGAGGCGGTCGTTGGAGCGGTGCACGATGAGGTTCACAGCGAACGGGGCCACGTAGGCGTCCGGGTTGGCCTCGGCGAACGCGGCGTTGCTCTCGGTGATCTGCTGCAGCCACTCGCCCAGCACGTGCTGCGGGCGTGCGTTGAGCGAGGGGAACGAGCCGATCACGCCGGCCTGGCACTGCGCGGCCACCAGCTCGGGGCCGGAGTAGATGAACATCGGCGAGGCCACCGCGGGGACGGTCAGCGGGCCGGAGAGAACGGGGGGAAGAGCCATCGGCTTTCCTTTCTCGGACGAGCGGCGACGCCTGTCGCTTCCCCTGCGACGGTACGGGCCCACGCGCGTTCATGCAACAAGTTGCACTAACCTCGGGCCACCGGTGCCCCGCCCGCCCTGGGGGCGTGCTCCCTCAACCACCGACCCCTACGTGCCCGGTTCCGAACTCCCCGGAATCCGCGACTCCCCCACCTGATCCGCTACCCCGGGAGCGGTAGCGGATGCCGAGGGTGGGTAGCGAATTCACGAAGCCTGAGACGGCGGCGGACCCGCGGGGGGAACGCCGTTCGAGGTCTGCCGGTCGGCGCCCAGGTGCGAGTAGCGGAAGTGCAGCCGCTCCCCGTCGCGGGTGCCGACGAGGTAGCCGCGCGTCACGGCACCGCCGCTGTACTCGGCCCAGATCACCTCGCCGTCCTGGTGGTAGGTGAAGACCGTCGCCTGCCCCACCTCGCCGTCGGCGGAGTTGGAGACGGCGGCGAAGCGGCGCCCGTCGAGGTCGATGCCGCGCGCCGTCACAGTGGGTAGATGTCCTCGGCCAGGGCCTCGGCCGCGGCGACGAGCGCGGTGACCGCCGCGGAGGCGAAACCGCCGGCGGTGGGCAGCGCGGGGATCGAGGGGTCGACGACGACGACATCACCCGCAGCCACCGTCTCCCACGGCGAGCCGGCGGCCACCAGCGAAGCGTGCTTGACGTCGTAATATGCGGAACCCGAGGTCAGGGCGACCCCGGAGGCCCCGCGGGCGGCGGCGAACAGGTGCGGGTGGAAGCGCGAGGTCAGCCAGACCTGCCCGGGGCGGGCCGGCAGGCCGTGCGACCACAGGTGCTGGAACGGCAGGAAATGCGCCTGCGGCAGATCGAGTTCGGCCAGGGCGAGGTCAATCTCATCGACGCGGCTGTCGGCAGGGATACCGACCGGCCCGCCTCCCGGGTGAACGCCGCCGGCATTGTCGTCGTCGTCGTTGTCGTTGTCCTTGTCTGCGCGGTCACGCGCGGCGGCGGCGCGGGCACACAGCAGGTCCCACACCACCCGGTCCCCGCCGGGGATCGACTCCACCACCATGATCCGGTCGCCGGGGACCTTCCACGCGGCGAGGATCCGCGCCACGGCCTCGGCGAGCTGCTCGGGGGCCACCAGATCCGACTGCGCGCACACCACCAGATCCCGCGCGACGTGCGGATCATCGCAGTAGACGGGGTGGTCCCCCACGCCGACCCCCGCCCCGTCGGACAGGGCGAGCCAACCGTCGTCGCCGACCAGATGCACCGGCACACCGGTACCGGCGAGCAGGTCCCGCGAGGCGGAGTCCCGCACGGTGACCAGGTCGAACCCGCCCAGCGCGTCAACCAACAGCCCCACGTCCGCGCACGGCGTCAGCCCCTGACCGGTGGCCACCACCCGCGCACCGGACAGCCTCCCCGCCTCCGCCGCGCCCGCCACCACACCGAGATGGTGCGGCCACTGGTCGTTGACGTACCCGCCGCCGATCAGGTGGATCACCGACGCACCACGCAACAACTCCACGCCCGACGCCAGGCCCGGCCGCACCCCGAGATCGGCGACCGCCTCCCGGCAGAAGGCGACGGCCGCCGCGCCCGCGGACCCCTCGGCGTGCGCCCCCGTCGGGGCCGCGTGCTCTCCCGCCGGGGCCGCGTGCTCTCCCGCCAACCGCCACAGCGTGTCGGTGAACAGCACATCCGGGTGCTCGCTGTGGTGCAGCACCGCCGCCTGACCTGGCGTGTGGCAGTCCACCACCACCGGCGTCCCCGGCAGGCGGTGCCGCAGGTAGCGCAGCCACCCCGCCAACAACTGCTCGTCGCCGTAGTTCGGGTGACCGGCCGGCGCCACCAGGTAGACCGGCCGGCCCTCGTCGCGGGGCCGACCCCACCGCGCGTCCGCCGCGGCGCGAAGGCCGTCCAGCGAGCGACGGGCCTCCTGCCGCAGTCCGCCCGCCACACGATCCGACAACCGCCGCACCACCGACGGCGGGGACGGATCGGCGGCGGGCGCGGCACGGTGTGTCGGCGTCATGGGATCAACCCTGCCCCACCACTGGTCACGCACCCCCGGCGGGGCGGGGAAGTCGGGACCGGCGCGGCGGCGGGTCGGGCCCCGGCGGTCAGATCCGGACGACCATCTTGCCGGTGTTGGCGCCCTTCATCAGATCGAGGAACGCGTCCACCGTGCTGCCGATCCCGTCCACCACCGTCTCGTCGAACACCAGCTCGCCCGAGGCCACCCAGGCGCCGACCTTGGACGCGAACTCCTTGTAGTAGCCCATCTGCTTGTTGATCGTGAAGCCCTGCAGGGTGAGCCGCCGCGTGATCGCCAGCCACAGGTTGTCCGGGCCCGGCGTGCGCTCGGTGGCGTTGTAGCCGCTGATCGCCCCGCACAGCGCGATGCGACCCTCGTCGTTCATCAGGTCCAGGGCCGCCTCGAGGTGGTCGCCGCCCACATTGTCGAAGTAGACGTCGATCCCCTCCCCGTCCTCCGTGCCGAAGTACTCGCGCAGGAGCCTGCGGACCGGGCCGTCGTGGTAGTTGAGCACCGCGTCGAACCCGTAGCGCTCCGTGGCGACGGCCACCTTCTCCGCACTGCCCGCCGACCCGATGACCTTCGATGCGCCCTCGAGCCGGGCGATCTGGCCCACCGCCGAGCCCACCGAGCCGGCGGCGCCCGAGACGAACACCGAGTCCCCGGCCTTGAAGCGTGCGATGTGCATCAGCCCCACATACGCCGTGAGCCCCGTGGTGCCGAGGATCCCCATGTGCGCCGAGATCGGCACGCCCTCGATCTCCGGCACCACACGGAACGCCCGCGCCGGCCCCTGCGCCACGTCCCGCCAGCCGAAATCGTGGAGGACCAGCGCGCCCACCGGGTGCGCCTCGGACCTCGACTCGACCACGCGTCCCACTGCGCCGCCGGTCATGGTCTCGCCGAGCTCGAACGGCGGGATGTAGGAGCGGCCCTCGTTCATCCTGCCGCGCATGTACGGGTCCACCGAGAGGAACTCGTTGGCCACCCGCACCTCCCCCTCGCCGAGCTCCGGGAGCTCGACGGTGACGGTGCGGAAGTCCTCGTGCGTGGGCCACCCGCGGGGCCGGCTCACGAGCTGGATCTGTGTGCTGAGCGTCATACCTCCTGTCTACGCTCCCCCGCGGCGCAGCCGGGAAGACCCGCCGCTCTAGTAGGCTTCGCCCTCGTGCAGGACCAGTCCCTTCCCGATCCCACCTCGGCGACGCTCCCCGACGAGCGCACCCGCGGTGAGATCGTCAACGACTCCCAGACCTTCCGCCGCGCCGTGGGCGACCTGAGGCAGGGGCTGCACCAGCGCGAGCTGTGGCTGTCCCTCGGCTGGCAGGACATCAAGCAGCGCTACCGCCGCTCCACCCTGGGCCCGCTGTGGATCACCATCGCCACCGGCGTCATGGCCGTGGCCCTGGGCTTCCTCTACTCGATCCTGTTCCAGATCCCGCTCGCCGACTTCCTGCCGCATGTCACCGTGGGCCTGATCATGTGGGGCTTCATCTCCGGGTGCATCAAGGAGGGCGCCGAGGTCTTCATCTCCAACGAAGGCCTCATCAAACAGCTGCCCAGTGCGCTCAGTGTCCACGTGTACCGGCTGGTCTGGCGACAATTCCTGTTCCTGCTGCACAACCTGGTGATCTGGGTGGTGCTCATGATCATCTTCCCGCGCCCCCTGGGCTGGGAACTGCTGCTGTCCGTCGTGGCGCTGGGCGTGTTCATGGTCAACGGCGTGTGGGTGGCCATGCTCTTCGGCATCCTCGCCACCCGCTTCCGCGACATCGCCCCCCTGCTCGACTCGATGGTGCAGCTGCTCTTCTACATGACCCCCATCGTGTGGACCACCCAGACGCTGTACGAGCAGGGCGGCCAGATCGCCGACCGGGCCCGCATCGCCGAGCTCAACCCGCTCTACCACTACCTCGAGATCGTCCGCGCCCCCATGCTCGGCCAGCCCGTCGCCGCCTACCACTGGTGGATCGTCCTGGGCTGCACCGCCGTGGGCCTGCTGCTGGCCTTCCTCGCCCTGCGCAAGTTCCGCGCCCGAGTCCCGTACTGGGTGTAGGAGGTACAACCCGTGAGTTCTGCATCCCCCACCCCCGGCGGCGTGTCCATCGACTGCGTCGACGCCTGCGTGGACTTCCCGATCTTCGACGCCAAGTCGCGGTCGCTGAAGAAGGCCGTCCTCGGATCCGCCGGCGGTGCGATCGGGCGCAACGCGTCCAACGTCGTCGTCGTCGAAGCCCTCAAGGACATCACCCTCTCCCTCCGCGAGGGGGACCGCATCGGCCTGGTCGGCCACAACGGCGCCGGAAAATCCACGCTGCTCCGCCTCCTGTCCGGCATCTACGAACCCACCCGCGGGGCCGCCCGCATCCGCGGCCGCGTGGCCCCCGTGTTCGACCTCGGCGTGGGCATGGACCCCGAGATCTCCGGCTACGAGAACATCATCATCCGCGGCCTGTTCCTCGGGCAGACGCGCAAGCAGATGAAGGCCAAGGTCGAGGAGATCGCGGACTTCACCGAGCTCGGCGACTACCTGGACATGCCGCTGCGCACCTACTCCACCGGCATGCGCGTGCGCCTGGCGATGGGCGTGGTGACCTCGATCGACCCCGAGATCCTGCTGCTCGACGAGGGCATCGGCGCCGTGGACGCCGAGTTCATGAAGAAGGCCCGCGTGAAGCTGGCCGAACTGGTCTCCCGCTCCGGGATCCTGGTGTTCGCCTCGCACTCCAACGAGTTCCTCGCGCAGCTGTGCGACTCGGCGATGTGGATCGACCACGGCCGGATCCGGCAGCGCGGCGGCATCGAGGAGATCGTCACCGCCTACGAGGGGCCCGAGGCCGGCCGCTCGATCGCCGAGTACATGGACAGGATGAAGCGTGAAGGCTGAGCCCGGCGGGTCACAGGCGGGGGCGGGCGCGGGCGGCGCCGCCGACGAGCGGCGCGTCGTGGCCGTGGTGGTCACCCACCGCCGCCTCGAGCAGCTCCGCGCCTCGCTGGACGTGGTGTGCGGGCAGACCCGGCCGATCGACCACCTGGTCGTGGTGGACAACGCCGACGAGCAGGCCGTGCGCGAGCTCGTCGAGTCACAGCCCGTCGAGACCACCTACATCGGCTCCAAGCACAACCTCGGCGGCGCTGGCGGGTTCGCGCTGGGCATGCTGCACGCCCTGGCCGCCGGCGCCGACCTGGTGTGGTGCGCCGACGACGACGGTCGCCCCGAGGGCCCCGAAGTCCTGGCCACGCTGCTCGGCTGCCTCGACCGCCACGGCCTGGCCCAGGTCTCGCCGGTGGTGTGCGATCTCGCCGACCCCGACCGGCTCGCCTTCCCGCTGCGCCGCGGCCTGGTGTGGCGCCGCCTGCGCTCGGAGCTCTACGCGGACGGCGAGGACGCCACCGCCGCCGGCGCCGACCTCCTGCCGGGCATCGCGTCCCTGTTCAACGGCGCCCTGTTCACCGCCGACTGCCTCGACCGCGTCGGCGTGCCCGACCTGCGCCTGTTCATCCGCGGCGACGAGGTGGAGGTGCACCGCCGACTGGTCCGCTCGGGCCTGCCGTTCGGCACGTGCCTGACCACCGCCTACCTGCACCCGCAGGGCTCGGACGAGTTCAAGCCGATCCTCGGCGGGCGCATGCACACGCAGTTCCCCGACGACCCGGTCAAGCGGCACTTCACCTACCGCAACCGCGGCTACCTGCTCACCCAGCCGGGCATGCGCAAGCTCATCCCGCAGGAGGTCGTGCGCTTCGGCTGGTATTTCCTGGCGGTGCGCCGCGACCCGGCCGGGTTCCGCGAGTGGCTGCGCCTGCAGCGGCTGGGCGCCGGCGAGCATTTCGACAAGCCCTGACGCCACCCAGCCGCGGGTACCGGAGCCAGTCCCGGATGATGCGCCGAGCGTGCCCCGGGCGCATGATGGGCTCATGACCGACTGGATCGCCCTGCAGGCCCGCGCCGCCGACCTCTACGACGACGTGCTGGCGGACGTCACCGACTGGGACGCCGCCTCGCCGTGCGCGTCCTGGACCGCGCTCGGCGTGCTGGCCCACGTGGTGGAGGAGCAGATGTGGGTGCCGGGCCTGCTCGCGGGCGGGACGGTCGAGGAGGTGGCCGACGATCTTGAGGGCCCTCTGCGCCACCTGGGTGAGATGTCGGGTCCGGAGTTGGTCGCCCAGTGGCGCGCGGTGCGGCCGCCGGTGGCGGCGGCGTGGAGAGGCACCCCCGACGACGACAAGGTGTACCTGTCCTACGGCAGCGCACCGGTGGGGCACTATCTGGCGCAGCAGACCTTCGATCTGGCGGTCCACGCCTGGGACATCGCGGCCTCCCAGGGGCGCGACCTGCCGTGGGGCGAGGAGCTCGAGCGGGCCGTGCTCGAGTTCGTGCGCGCAGACCTCGCCGAGAACCCGGCTCCCGAGCTGTTCGAGCCCCCGGTCTCCGGTGTCGACGGTCCCGGGGTGCCGGCCCGCCACACGGCCCTCGCGCTGACCGGCCGCGATCCCGCCCGGTGGGCTCCCGGCTGAGCGCCGGCGGACGGCAACCGAGCGGCGGCCAGGCCGACCCTCCGGCCCGTCTGCCCCACCTGCCCTACCTGCCCCACGCGACCCGAGAGTCACGCCGCTCGGGAGCCGATGAGTCGCTGCGTCAGCCGATCCCCGGCGGCGTCCTGGGAAAACGCTGACCGGAACGACTCCACACGCCCGGGCTGGCGGGGCGATCACCACGCCTCGCCCCAGAGCCCGTGCGGGTCCTCGGCGGGGCCGGGATCGGCGGGCAGGCGCAGCTCGGTGTCCGACCACCGCGCCGCGAGCAACCCCGCCGCCCTGCGCGGAACGGCCGCCTGACCTGCCGCGGGAACCGCGAGAGACGCACCCCCGTCTCCGTGCCGGTGACCCGCTCCACGACCCCGGTCGCGCCCGCGGACGATGATCACCGTCCAGTCGGCCGCCTGGAGCAGGGACTGGTGGCGCGCGGCGGCCTTCGCCCTGCCCCCTGCGGCCGGAGGGGTGAACACGACGCACCGGGCGACGGGATCGGCCAGCGGGAGCTCGACCTGGCCGGCGCCCAGCGTCACCCGGTGACCGTGGCGGAAGCTGCCGCACCCCGCGTCGGCGAGCAGCAGGCGCGCCCGGGTCGACATCGCCGAGGCGGACAGGAGATCCACGGCGTCCACGACACGGGCGAAACGACGTCCCGCCCGACCCGCCGGGTGTTCGGCCGCCGCCCGCAACTGGGCAGGCAGTTCCGCGACCTTCCCGCACAGGCGCTCGATCGACACCACGGCGTCCTCGAAGTCGAGATCCTCCACCAGGTCCCGGCAGGTCCGCAGCGGCGTGGTGACCGGCAGCCCGGCGAGCTCCGTGACCGCATGCCCTGGCAGGGTGCCGTGCCGATAGATCCGCCCGTGGAGGGCACGACTCGATATCGGCACCCAGATCTCGGGCAGCGTCGCCTCCGGGGCCGAGTCATCGCCCCACAGCGCCGCCGCGCTGCGGCCCCGCAGGATGCCGTCCGGGCGGGAACGTGCCAGCGCACGACTGCGGAACAGCAGGTCATCGGCCTGGTCCTCGCGGCGATACATGCCACGCCACAACCGGTGGTAGTGCTCCCTGACCAGCCGCGCCGGCACCCGGGCCTCCAGTTCCTCCGTGGTCAGCGGCCCCGGCGGCAGGCTGCCCACGTCGACCGGTCGGGACGCACCGGCGGGCCGGGGTGCGAACGGGGGCGGCTCGGGACTGGTCAACGGAACGCTCGGCGCGGTGGGGTTCATGCCCCCCACTGTGCGGCACACCGTGCGGGCCCTCACCGCGGAAACGGCCTCCGGGGCGGTCGCCTGTGGACAGAGACGGGCCTGTGGAGAACAGGACCTCTGCTCATCCCCAGTTGCGCATGACCATCACGCCACCGCGTTTGGACTCAGAGCCCGGCAGGTACCGCAGCCCGATGCGCTCGCCCACTGTGACCTTCCCGGACATCGTGGTCTTGTGCCAGCGTTGGCGCCCCTCCCTGTCGACGAATCTCATGGTGACCCGGGTGACCGTGAGGTAGTTCTCGTTGTAGTTCCACACGTTCGTCACCACGCTCTCCACGCTGATCCCCCGCCGCAGGGTCTCGGCCTCGAGGCGTCGTTTCCCGCTTCCCCGACGGACGAACACCTCGATCACCGCGACAGCGATCAGACCGGCGGCGAGGAACACGACCGAGTCGACGCGCGGGGCGCTACCCACAGAGATCGAGGCGGCGACCGCACCCGCCCCCATGGCGACGAACAGCAGCGCGATCGGGTTGCCGATCTCGCGCGCGTCCATGTCGTCGGAGCCGGGGCCGAGTGCCCGCCCGAACATCCCGACCATCACGAGCGCGAAGCCCAGCAGGCCGGTTCCGACCCCCACCCCCACCGAGGCGCCCGACGCCACCCCCTCCAGCTCGAGCGAGAAGATCCAGGAAGCGACGAAGACCAGCAGCCCGCCCACGGCCATGCAACACCACGCCACCGTCTTGCGCGGGCGGGGTCGGTTCCACCACCGGGACGACGGGTTGACCAGGCTCATGGGCGCTCCGCTCTCCAGCTACCGTCGGCGCTGTGGCGACTCACCCATGGGGGCAACAGGTCTCGGTCGACGATCACTGCCAATCGTAAGCATCGCCCAGCTCCACGGCCTCGTCGACATCCACTCGCCGCCGGGGGCGCGCACCGCACGCGGCCGCCACTTCCCTGGCGATTCCGGGCTGTCTGGAGTGGAACACCCTTGCCCGCGAACCGTCTGCGAACGAGAGCAGCACCATGTGGTCGTCCCAGGTCATGCGGTCCTCACCGCGGTTGGCGAAGACGATGTGCTCGGCGCCGGTCTGCGCGTACAGCGCCGCCATGACCCGGCCGGTGCTGCGTTCCAGCACGAGCCCCCGCTCGTACAGGTGCATCACGAGCCTGCCGGCCCGCCGTATCCCGATCGCCACGCGCAGCAGCAGCCCGCAGGCGAGCAGGGACCCGAGCGCGATGAGCACCGCCAGGATGATCAGGCACCACGCGCCCACCCCGGGCCCGGAGTCGGGGTCGGAGATCGAGAACCCCGCGAACCCGACGAGCGCCGCGACCTGCGCGCCGATCAGCGGCAACGCCACCGCCCAGACGAACCACATCTCGGGATTGTCGCTGCCCGGTGCCGCGTACTCCGACCGACGCCACGACCCCAGCCCGGTGGACTCGGCGCCCACGGCGACGCGACCAGTCGGCGCGACCGACATCGGGTCCCGCGACCGGCCGCGCACCCGACTCACAGCCCGTAGAGCCGCGCCCAGTTCTCCCGGGTCGTGAGCCGGGCCTGCGCCTGCCGCCAGCGCTCCTGCGCGGCCGGGGCCTCCCGCAGGAACCGGGCCAGCAGCCCGGCGAGCCGCTTCTGGAGCTCCGCGGCACGGGCCGGGTCCACCTTGCGGTGGTGCACGCCCGTCTGCGAGGCGTCGGTCACGTACACCTCGTCGAACAGCGACACGTGCCACCAGGCGGCGTCCTCGT
>CAYFRF010000077.1:0-12986 GCA_964345415.1 uncultured Microbacter sp.
TCAGCGAGGTACGCCAGTGACCGTCGAAGTGACCATCGAGATCCCCAAGGGCTCGCGCAACAAGTACGAGATCCACCACGAGACGGGGAAGGTCTACCTCGACCGCTACCTGTACACCTCGATGGGCTACCCGGCCGACTACGGCTACATCGACGAGACCCTGGCCGCCGACGGCGACCCCTGCGACGCCCTCGTCCTGCTCCACGAATCCGTCTTCCCCGGCGTGATCGTCAACGCCCGCGTCGTGGCCGTCTACACCATGTCGGACGAGGCGGGCGGCGACGACAAGCTGCTCTGCGTCCCCTCCGGCGACCCCCGCTGGGACCACATCCAGGACGTCGGCGACGTGCCCGAGTTCGAACTCAAGGCCATCGAGCACTTCTTCGTCCACTACAAGGACCTCGAGCCCGGCAAGCACGTCACGCCCGGCGAGTGGAAGGACAAGGCCTGGGGCGAGAAGCTCGTCGCCGAGGGCCTCGAGAACTTCGTCAAGCACCCCGAGGAGAAGGCCGAGCCCTTCCGCGGCTGACGCCCGCCCTCCCGCGCGGCGTCACCCCGGCCCGCGCCCGGGGACACGAAGAGCGTTCCGCGCACCCGCCCCCACGAGGGAAGGGTGCGCGGAACGCTCTTTTCGTGCTGACCGGGTCTGCTGACCGCGCGCCGCGCCGGGTCAGCGGCCGGTGTAGGTGGCGCCGCGCTTCTCCAGCGCCGCGCTGATGGCCTCCATCATGTCGGCCGAGGCCAGGAAACCCGCGTTCCACGTGGCGACATAGCGGTTCGACTCGTAGATCGGCCCCTCGATCGCCCGGTTGAGCACCTCGCGCGTCCCGCGCACGACCAGCGGCGGGTTCTCCGCGATCTCCGCAGCCGTGGCGTGCGCCGAATCCAGCACGCCCGCGGCGTCCCCGGCGATGTTGGTGATGAGCCCGTACCGCAGCGCGGTCTCCGCGTCGATGTCGCGGCCCGTCAGCGCCAGCTCGCGGGTCAGGCCCGAACCGATGATGTACGGCAGGCGCCCCAGCGAGCCCATGTCCGCGACGATGCCGACCTTGACCTCGCGCACCGAGTACGACGAGTCCGCCGACCCGTGCCGCACGTCGCACGCCGAGATGAGGTCCATCGCGCCACCGATGCAGCGCCCCTGCACCGCCGCGACGGTCGGGGTCTTGGCCGAGGCCACCGAGTCGATGGCCTCACGCATCACCTCGACGAAATCCAGGATCCGCTCGTTGCGCGAGGCGTCCGGGGCCTTGTCGGCGGGCAGGAACTCCATGAACTGCGGCATCATCGCCATGAGGTCGAGACCGTAGGAGAAGTTGCGGCCGTCGCCCGCGATCACCGCGGCGCGGATCTCCGGATCGGCGTCGAGTTCGGCCATCACGCGCGGCATCTCGGCCCAGAAATCCGGGCCCATGCCGTTGTTGCGACCGGGGCCGATCAGAGTGACCTGGGCGACGTGCGGGTGCCGGGTCCCCTTCTCGATACGGACAGAGGTGTACTCGCCGGGTGCGGGGGTGCTGGAATCGCTCATGGGGCCAGCCTGCCATGCCCCGACGCCCCCGTCCCGGGCAGTACCGGATCAGGCTCCGGAATCGGGCATCACGAACCACAGGAGCACGTACAACAGCACCTGCGGCCCCGGCAGCAGCAGCGATGCCACGAACAGGACACGCACCAACGTCGCGTCGAGCCCCGTGTACTCGGCGATCCCGCCGCACACGCCACCGATCCACCGGTCCTGCGAACGCGCGAACCGCTTGGGCTGGGAAGTGGGGAAGCTGGTCATGACGGAACACCTCGTCGTCGTCGGGATTCTGGCCACCGGGGACCTCTCCCCGGTGACCTCCACCCTCCTCCCCCGACGCCCGCACCACATCGGGGAACGACCCCGATTCCCACCCTGATCCGGGCTCAGGGTCAGTTGTGGAACTCGCCGCAGTCCACCGTGAGCGTCTGGCCGGTGACCGCCGACGCGCCGTCCGACAGCAGGAACAGCACCGGGTCGACGATCTCCCGCTCCGACGGCAGCCGGCGCAGGTCGATCGTGCTGGCCGTGTGCTGGTAGATGTCCTCCAGCGAGCCGCCGTACTTGGTGGCCAGGACCTCGAAATACTGCTTGAGGGTGTCGCCGTAGATGTAGCCCGGCGCCACCGTGTTGACGCGGACCCCGCGCGGGCCGAGCTCCGTGGCCAGCGAATGCGCCAGCGCGAGCAGGGCCGTCTTGGCGATCTTGTAGCCCGCGTAGCGCTCGCGGGAGTGGTGGATGACCGCCGAGGCCATCATGACCACCGAACTGGACGCCGGGAAGTCGCCGGGGATCGCAGCTGCGGCGCCGGCCTCGAGCAGCGGCGTGAACTCCTGCGTGGTGCGCAGCGCCCCCAGCACCGACAGGTCGATACCGCGGGAGATCTGCTCGTGATCGGTCTTGGCCAGCGGCTTCATGCTGGGCGTCGCGAACGCGCTGTACACCAGCCCGTGCACCGCGTCCGTGCGCTCGGCCACCGCCTCCCGCAGCGCGCGCACCGACTCCGGGTCCGTGGCGTCCACCGGAGCGGCGAGCGCCTCCCCGCCCGCGGCGCGGACCTCGGCCGCGATCTCCTCCACCCGCGCGACGGTCCGGGCGGCCACGACGACGGACGCGCCCTCCTCCGCGGCACGCAGTGCGAGCGTGCGCCCGAACCCCGGCCCGGCCCCCACGATCACGACGGTCTTGCCCTTGAGACGAATTGACATGTGTCATATACAACCAGCCCACAGGCAGTCGTCGTGGGGAGTTCACCCGAGCCCGCTAACATCCGCACGTGCACACCATCCCTGAGCAGTATCTCCGCAGCTCACACGCCCCGGACCCCCGGACGCTCCTCGACGTCCTCGGCGCCGCCGCCGACCGTCACCCGAACGCCCCGTGCCTCGACGACGGCACCCGGGTCCTGACCTACCGGCAGGTCTGGGACGAGATCCACACCACCGCGCGATGGATGCACGAGCAGGGCGTGGGCGCCGGCGACCGCGTGGGCATCCACATGCCCTCCGGCACAGTGGACCTGTACCTGGCGATCCTGGCCACCCTCGCCGCCGGCGCCGCCTACGTGCCCGTCGACGTGGACGACCCCGCCGAACGCGCCGAACTGGTCTTCGGCCAGGCCGAGGTGGCCGCCGTGTACACCGCCGAGGGCATGCGGGTCACCGACCCGTCGCGGCCCCCGGACCCCGCACGCAGCCGCGGGCCGAACGGCAGCGACGACTGCTGGATCATCTTCACCTCCGGCACCACCGGCCTGCCCAAGGGCGTCGCGGTGACCCACCGCAGCGCCGCCGCGTTCGTCGACGCCGAATCCCGCATCTTCCTGCAGGACGCACCCCTCGGCCCCCACGACCGCGTCCTCGCCGGCCTGTCCGTGGCGTTCGACGCCTCCTGCGAAGAGATGTGGCTCGCCTGGGCCCACGGCGCCTGCCTGGTGCCCGCGCCCCGCTCGATCGTCAAATCCGGACTCGACCTGGGACCGTGGCTGCGCGACCGCCACATCACCGTGATCTCCACCGTCCCCACCCTGGCCCAGATGTGGTCCGATGCCATGCTCGCCGGCATCCGCATGGTCATCCTCGGCGGCGAGGCCTGCCCACCCGAACTGGCCGCGCGCCTGGCCGGCGACGGCCGCGAGGTGTGGAACACCTACGGGCCCACCGAGGCGACCGTCGTCTCCTGCGCCGCGCCCATGGACGGGCTCAGCGAGGTGTCGATCGGGTTGCCGCTGGACGGTTGGGACCTCGCGGTGGTCGACGGCGACGGCAACCCCGTGGGCTACGGCGAGTCCGGTGAGCTGGTGATCGGTGGCGTGGGACTGGCCCGCTACCTCGACCCGGACAAAGACGGCGAGAAGTACGCGCCCATGCCCTCGCTCGGCTGGGACCGCGCCTACCGCTCCGGAGACGTGGTGCGGCTCGAGGAGGACGGCCTCTACTTCAACGGGCGCGTCGACGACCAGGTCAAGATCGGCGGACGCCGACTCGAACTGGGAGAGGTCGACACCGCCGTCTCCGCCCTGCCCGGCGTGAGCGCCGGCGCCGCCGCCGTGAAGAAGACCGACGCCGGCCAGCCCGTCCTGGTGGCCTACCTCGTGGCCGAGAACCCGAGCTCGTTCGATCTCGCCGAGGCCGCCGGCACCCTGCGCGAACACCTGCCCGCCGGCGTGGTCCCCCGCCTGACCCTGGTCGACGAACTGCCCACCCGCACCTCCGGCAAGGTCGACCGCGCCGCCCTGCCCTGGCCCCTGGCGGCGACCTCGGCCGCCGCGTCCGATCTCGACGGCACCGAGGCGTGGGTCGCCGACCTGTGGTCCGCCGCCCTGGGCGCCGACGTCTCCGGCGTCGACGAGGACTTCTTCGCCCTCGGCGGCGGCTCCCTGGCCGCCGCACACGTGGTGGTGCGCGTCCGCGAACGCTTCCCCACCGTGACCGTCAGCGACATCTACGACCGCTCGCGCCTGGGCGACTTCGCCGAGTTCCTCGACGGACTCGACCCGGTCGCCGAGGTCGAACCGCGCGACGTCCGGCCGGTCGGCCGCGGCGCCCAGCTGGTCCAGGTACTGGCGACGATCCCCCTGCTCACCGTGACCGGCCTGCAGTGGCTGACCTGGCTGGGCGTGGCGAACAACATCGGCGCCGAGCTCGGCGTGACCTGGGCGCGGCCCGTGTCCTGGTGGGTGCTCGCCGTGATGGCGGTCCTGCTCCTGCTGCCCGTCGGCCGCATGCTCGTCACCTCGGCCCTGTGCCGGCTGCTGCTCATCGGCGTGCGACCCGGTGTGTACCCGCGCGCCGGATCGGTGCACCTGCGCCTCTGGGCCGCCGAACGACTGGTGGAGGGCTCGGGTGCGGCCTCGCTCACCGGCGCCGGCTGGCTCACCACCTTCGCCCGCCTGCTCGGGGCGAAGATCGGCAGCGGCGTCGACATGCACACCCTGCCCCCGGTCACCGGCCTGCTCACCGTGGGCGACGGCGCCTCGATCGAACCCGAGGTCGACCTCGCCGGTCACTGGGTCGACGGCGACACGGTCCACGTGGGGTCGGTGGAGATCGGCGAGAACGCCGTGATCGGCGCCCGGTCCACCCTGCTGCCCGGCGCCACGATCGGCGACGGCGCCCACGTGGAGATCGGCTCCGCCGTAGTGGGCCACGTCAAGGCCGGGAAACGCTACGCCGGCTCGCCCGCCCTCAAGCGCGGCAAGCGCGGATCCAGTTGGCCGGCCGAACCCGCCCGGCACAGCCGCGTGTGGAGCCTGATCTACCAGGTCTCCGCCGTGGTCCTGGGCGGGATGCCGCTCGTCGCACTGGCGGCCGGGCTGGCCCTGGTGGTGTGGGGCGCCCGCGACGCCGACGGTCTGCCGGAGCTCGCCCTGCACACAGCACTGTGGTCCATCCCCGGCGCACTGCTGGCATTCGTGGTGTTCGCTGCGTTCACGCTCGTCGCCATCCGCCTCCTGTCGATCGGGCTGACCCCCGGCTTCCACCCGGTGCACTCCCGCACCGCCTGGCAGGCCTGGTGCAGCGAACGGATCATGGACGCCGCCCGCACCTGGCTGTACCCCCTGTACGCCTCGATGCTCACCCCGATCTGGCTGCGGATGCTCGGAGCGAAGATCGGCAAGGACGTCGAAGCGTCCACCGTGCTGCTCATCCCGTCGCTCACCACCGTCCGCGACGGCGCGTTCCTCGCCGACGACACCATGGTCGCCCCCTATGAACTCGGCTCCGGGTGGATGCGCCTGGAACACGCGCAGGTCGGCAAGCGGGCGTTCCTCGGCAATTCCGGGATCGCCTCCGCCGGCCGCAAGGTGCCCGCCCGGGGCCTGGTCGCCGTACTGTCCTCCGCGCCCCAGAAGGCCAAGAAGGGCACCTCGTGGCTGGGCTCCCCACCCCAGAAGCTGCCCCGCGCGGTGACCGACACCGACGACGCCCGCACCTACCAGCCACCGCGCCGACTCAAGGCCGCCCGCGGCGCCTGGGAGACCCTGCGGCTCATCCCGGTGTGGCTCTCGTTCCTGCTGCTGGTCAGCGTGCTGGTGCTCATGCAGGCCGTCCACCAGCACTGGGGCTTCGCGGTGGCCGCCCTGACCTCCGGACTCGCCCTGGCCTACGCGGGGCTGGTCGCCCTGCTGATCGCCGTGCTCGCCAAGTGGCTGTTCGTGGGCCGTATCCGGGCCGGTGAGCAGCCCCTGTGGTCCTCGTTCGTGTGGCGCAACGAGGTGGCCGACTCGTTCGTCGAACTGCTCGCCGCGCCGTGGATGGCCCGCGCCGCATCCGGCACACCGGTCCTGTCGGCCATGCTGCGTCTGCTCGGCTCCCGCATCGGCCGGGGCGTGTGGTGCGAGTCGTACTGGCTGCCCGAGGCCGACCTGGTGACGCTCGGCGACGGATCCACCGTCAACCGCGGCTGCGTGGTCCAGACCCACCTGTTCCACGACCGGATCATGCAGATCGACAGCGTCGAGCTGGAGGACGGCGCCACTCTCGGCGCGCACTGCGTGACCCTGCCGGCCTCGTCCATCGGGGTCGGTTCCACCGTGGGCCCGGCCTCTCTGGTCATGCGTGGCGACCGCATCCCCTCCGGCACCCGCTGGCAGGGAAACCCCATCTCGCCGTGGCGGGGTTGAGGACGAAGGGGACGGTGGCGGGGGTCCACTAGACTCGCGCAGGTCATGGAACTCAGGGCAGTCAAGAGAGACCTCGTCGCCAAGATCGCGGCCCCTCGCGGGCCCTCGCGGGCCGACCCGGTGGACCCGTACCTGCCCACCGCAGGCAACCACGGTTACCGCGTCACCCGCTACGAGCTGGACCTCACCTACAAGATGAGCTCCAACCACCTGCGCGGCGAGGCCGTCATCACCGCCACCGCCACGGAGCCGCTCCGGACGATCCACCTGGACCTGTCCCCGCACCTGGACGTGAACAAGGTGACCCTCGACCGGGGACGCGTGGCCCGCTACACCCGGCCCCGCGGAAAACTGTCGGTCACCCCTGCCGAGCCACTCGCCGTGGGCTCGGCCTTCACCCTCACCGTCCGGTACTCCGGGAACCCGCGACCCATCCGCGGCGCCTGGGGCGAGGTCGGATGGGAGGAACTGACCGACGGTGTCCTGGTGGCCAACCAGCCCAACGGCGCCGCCAGCTGGTTCCCCTGCGACGACCACCCCTCCTCCAAGGCCCCGTTCCGCATCCGGCTCACCACCGACTCCCCGTACCGCGCCGTGGTGACCGGCGCACTCGTGGGCAAGAAACGCTCCGGCAGCATGACCACCTGGGAGTTCGACCTCCCGCACCCCACCTCGACCTACCTCGTCACCGTCAACCTCGGCCAGTACGAGCACCTGGAGGTCAGCGGCGGCGTGGTGCCGTTCCGCGCCTACCTGCCCGCAGACCTCAAACGCGGGTTCCAGGTGGCGTTCGACCGCCAACTCGAGATGCTCGATGTGTTCACCCGACTGTTCGGCCCGTACCCGTTCGAGGAGTACAAGGTCGTGGTGACCGACGACGAACTGGAGATCCCCCTCGAGGCGATGGGCATGTCCACCTTCGGCCGCAACACCGTCGAATCGGGCGGCGCAGACGAACGCCTGATCGCCCACGAGCTGGCACACCAGTGGTTCGGCAACGCGGTCACCGCGGCCGAGTGGAAGCACATCTGGCTGCACGAGGGGTTCGCCTGCTACGCCGAGTGGCTGTGGACCGAGTTCTCCGGCGGCGCAGACGCCGGCAGCCACGCCCTGCGCTACTACTCCAAGCTGCAGAACTCGCCGCAGAACATCCTCCTGGCGGACCCGGGGCCCAAGGACATGTTCGACGACCGCGTCTACAAGCGCGGCGCCCTGACCCTGCACGCCCTGCGCCTGACCATCGGCGACGAACGCTTCTTCGACCTGCTGCGCGCCTGGGTGGCCAAGTACTCCGGCAAGAACGTCACCACCGACGACTTCCTCCACATGGCCGCCGACCACTCGCCCGTCGACCTGCGCCCACTGTGGAACGCGTGGCTCTTCTCCGAGCCGCTGCCGCCCACCCTCGGCATGCCCGATGACCAGCCCGGGCACCACTGACCCCGCGCCCGACACCGGCCGGGGTGGCGCGGGCGGGATGCGGGCACTGACCCTGGCGACCCTGTTCGCCGCCGCGTCGGGGTACCTGGTGATGGTGATCGCCGGCCGCGCGCTCGGCCCGGCCGAGTACCCCCTGTTCGCCACGTACTGGGGCGCGTTCTTCGCGCTGGGTGGCGTGGCGAACGGGCTGATGCAGGAGGCGACGCGCGCGGTCCGCGCGGCACGCCAGCCCGGCACCGGCGACACCGCGCCCGCTCCCCCGGCCGATGCCCGGGTCCGGCTGCTGCCCGCCGGGCTGGTCCTCGGCCTGGTGCTCGCGGCCCTGGTGGTGGTGAGCACCCCGGCCTGGACACCGGTCGGCCTGCCGACGTTCTCCGGTGCGGGCGTGGCGATCATGGCGTTCGGCATCCTCGGCTTCAGCCTCCAGGCGGCCACCGCCGGCGCACTGTCCGGCACCGAGAAGTGGAACCTGTACGCGATCCTGCTGACCGTGGACGCGGCCCTGCGGGTCCTGGTGGCTGGGGTCGCCTGGTGGCTCGGCGACGCCGGACTGGGATTCGCCCTGGCCACCGTCGCCGGAACCGTGACCTGGGCGCTGCTCATCGTGCTCTCGCCCGCCACGCGCGCCGCCCTGGCCTCCGCCCTCGACGTGGGTCGAGGCCGCTTCTGGCGTAACACCGGGACCGCGATGCTCGCCTCCGCCGGCACCTCCGCCCTGGTCACCGGGTTCCCGCTGTTCGTCACCGCGACCGCCCGGCCCACCGACCCGGCCGCCCTCGTCGGCGCGGTGATCCTGGCCATCACCCTCACCCGCGCGCCGCTCCTCGTCCCGCTGACGAGTTTCCAGAGCGCGATCATCGTCCACTTCGTGGAACGCCGCTCCCAGGGGCCCCGCGCCCTCGCCCTGCCACTCGCCGCGGTGGCCGCCGTGGGGGTCATGGGTGCCGCCGCCGCATGGCTGCTGGGACCGTGGCTCATCCGGGTCCTCTTCGGCGCCGAGTTCGAACTGTCCGGCGGCGTGTTGGCCGCCCTGACCGCTGCCTCGGTCGGCACCGCCGCGCTCATGGTGACCGGCAACGCCGCCCTCGCCTTTGACCGGCACCTTCTGTACAACGCCGGTTGGTGGGTGGCGGTCGTCGCCGCTGCGGCACTGTTGACGGCAGTTCCCGCCCCGCTCGACGTGCGCGCCGCGATCGCTCTGCTCGCCGGCCCCGGAGTCGGCGTCCTGGTGCACGTGGCAGGCCTCGTCGTCGCATCTTCCCGCCGTGGGGCCGCCCCCACATGAACGGACTGCGCCCCCTGGCCCGCGGCTCGGGCGAACTGCTGGCAGCCCTGGTGCTGGCGGCGGTGGTGGGGGCGCTCACGCTGGCCCTGGTGAACGCTCCGTCGTTCGCCGAGCCCAGCTGGTTGCCCGAGTCGTTCGGGACAGTCCTGACCGTCGGGTTCGTGATCCTGGCCGCCTGGGGCCTGCTGCGCCGCACCACCGGCGCGCGTGGAGTGTGGTTGCTCGGCACCGCAGGCCCGGCATTCCTCGCCGCTTCCCACCTGGGGCTGCTTCTCCACGGCACACCCCACTACCTGTTCGGGCTGGGTGGCGACCAGCTCAACCGTGTCGCCTACGTGACCCGTTTCGCCGACTCCGCCGAGCTCGCCGACCCGTTCTACGCGGACGCCGCACCGTTCTATCCTCCCCAGTGGTTCTGGGTGGGCGGCCGCCTCGCCGCGCTGATCGGCGCGGACGGCTGGGAGTTCTACAAGCCGTACTCGATCCTCACCATGGCGGTGACCGGTGCTGTCGCGTTCGTGGCCTGGCGGTGGCTGCTCCCCGCGCGGCTGGCGGCACTGTTCGGCCTCGCGACCGCTGTGGTGGGAGTACACACCAATGCCTACGAGCCGTACTCCTGGATCCTGATCTGCCTGCTCCCGCAAATCGTGGTCGCGACCTTCCTGCTCTGCGGGCGTCTCACCTCGAGCACGCCCGCGACGTGGCCACTGGTGGTGACGATCGGCGCCTACCTCGGCACGGCCGCCCTCGGGTACACGCTCATCGCGGGCTTCGCAGCGCTGGTGGTGGGGATGGTCATGCTGTTGCACGCCTGGCTGCACCGGTCCGAACCCGCCGCCGTACACGCGCTGCTCGGCCGGCTGGCAGCGATCGCCGGGATCTCCGCCGCGATCGCGCTGCTGTTCTGGCACCGCTACCTGTTCGCGGTGCTCGGCGGGGCCCGGACCGAACCCTCGGTGGCCAACGACTTCGCGCCCGAGTCCGGTGCCGAGCTTCCGCTGCCCATGTTCGAGATGTCCGTGACCGGTGTCCTCTGCCTGATCGGCGTGGTGTGGGTGGTGATGACGGTGTGGCCGACCGCTGCCGATCCCCACGCCCACTCCTCCGACATCCGCACCGCCGCGTGGCCCCTCCCCGCTCCCGAACGCGCGCTGGTGCTGGCCCGCAGTGTGGCCCTGACCGTGGCGGCCGTGTACGGCTGGTACCTGCTCTCGGGTCTGCGCGCACTCACCGGGAGTACGTTGCTGCCGTTCCGGATGATCCCTGTCCTCACCCTGGTGCTGGCGCTCGCCGGGATCATGGGTGCGCTCGAGTTGGTCCGGTGGATTCTCGCCCGCGCGCCGGCCGCCTCGCGAGGCAAGGCTGCTGCCGCCGCCGTGGTGGTGACGGCGTTCGCCGCGGTGCAGATGGTGCAGCACGTATCCGAGGAAGACGCGGAGTTCGCGGCGACCGCGCGCAAGACCGCGGGCGAGCCCACCGAGCTGCTCGCAACCATCGACGGCATGACCGCCGAGCGTGAGCCCTCCGACCTGGTATTGCTGACTTCGGACCCGACGCTGTACTCGTACCGGCCGTTCTTCACCTTCCAGGCACCCGCTCAGGCATATGCGACACCGGCGGGGCGGTATGAGGAACGCACGGCCGAGATCCGCCGCTGGTCTGACTCCTCGTCGGCAGCGGACCTGGTGTCTGCTCTGGATTCGAGTGCGTTCCGCGCGCCCGACGTGATGGTTCTCGACCGTGAGGCCCCCGGCCGGTGGGTGTTCCCGGCGACGATCAACGAGATGCCGCTGCAGCACAACAACTCGCGTGAGGAGATCGTGTTCGGCCCCCACCAGTTCTCCGATTCGTCCCTGTTCGACGTGCGTGAGGTGGGGTCGCACGTCGTGGTGGTGCGGCGGTAGGTCGTGACTCCTGGAGCGGGTCATGCTGCTTCACCCCCGCCGTGCCATCGTTCGCCGATCGCGTGGTCCAGGTCCTGCAGCAAGGCGAACGGGAGGATCGGCGCCTCGAGAGGGGTCAGTAGTGGCGGTCCGGGTTTGGGCGTCGGCGGCGCCGTCCCGCGGGACCTGCCATCTGGTGGAATCCACCGAACTCCCTGTGGTGCCGTCCGGTCCGGGATGGTTCGCCATCCCTTGTCGTGGATCATCGCGTGACAGTCCGCGCTGGCCAGGGCGAGTTCGTCGATGTTGGTCTGCCCTCCGGCTGCCCAGGGTGTACCTGCGTGGTGGGCTTGACTGTGGCGTGCGTCCTGGTCACATTCCGGGTGGGTGCAGCCGCCGTACGCGGCGAACAGTGCCATCCGTTGGTACCGGGATGCAGTGCGACGCGACCGGTAGAGCTTGAGGTCCATCTCCTTGTCGCACAGCGCGAGGAACCAGTGGTTTCCGCGCGCCATGGCCAGCGCCTGCGGGACGGGCACGCGGATTCCGCCGTCGGTCTCCCCGCAGCCGCTCAGCGTGGCCAGCTGGTCAAGGTCCATGCGGATGACGATCGATGCGGGCGCCCCGGCGCGGCTCGCATCAACGGATAGGGCGAGCCCGAGCGCGTGCACCATCGCGTCGTGCATCCGCTGCCCGTCGGTACGGGTGTCCGGCGTCTCCGCATCCGGCCAGAGTCGACCGGGCTGGCCCCACCGCGCGTGCACCTCCCTCATGAGTGCCGCGAGCTGGGGATCCATCGTCATGCTGGCACGGGCCATCAGGTCCAGCCCCTGCCCGGAGCATGACACCGAGCGTCGCCGCGCCCTCTCTTCGGCGCCGCGCTCTGTCCGACCGGGGTCGAGCTTGTCGAGTAGCCGGTGTGCTCGATCCTGCAGTTGGCGGGTGGTGGCGAGTTCCGTTGCGGCGGCGATGAGCTCCGTTTCGAGCTGCTGCCGCACCTCGTCGTCGTAGTCGTCCGGCAGCGCCGCCAGCGCAGTGTTAATGATCTTCAACTGCCCCGCCGACAGCTCACCCCGCGCGGTCGCCTCCATCCGTGCGGTGTCGGCGATACCGGAGTCATCCAGCCTCGTACGCGCGTCTCCCGGCGCCAGTCCCAGCCCGCCGGTGAGCATCTGTCGCTCGTTGATGAACCCCAGCTCGCGCGCGGCACCGGCCTTGCACGCCTCCGCGAGCACGCGTGCCTGGGTGGCGCGGATCCGCCGCTGCGCCTGCTCGAGCGCTGCCAACTCGCCGTGCAGTTCCTCAGCGCCGGCCCCCGACCAGTCCCGTTGCAGGTGCGCGTCGAGCGCGGCCAACACGGCGATCAACTCGCCACCCGCCCGCCTGCCACCACCGGTCTCGTTCATGCTTTCGATTACAGCATCTGGGTACGACACACTTCCGTCGCCACAGTTCAGGGCCGCTTTTCGACCAGATATACTCGCATACCAGTTCGCCTCTCCGTCGCTGCCCCGCGGGCTTCACACACCGCCATCCGGAGATCCTGAAATTTTCTGCCGGCGAGGGGAACCGCCCGAGGCGCCGGCACGTCGTACTGGTTGTGGGAAGAATTAGAGGTGTAGGCGCGGCGCTCGCCGCCGCGGTCCTGGTGCTGTCCGGGTGCGGATCGGCCGAGGTGGATATGACGACGACGAGCCCATCACCCGAGACAGCCGTCAACCCGTGGGA
>CAYFRF010000078.1:0-2974 GCA_964345415.1 uncultured Microbacter sp.
GGGAGGTCCTTCACACGGCCGCCATGGACGAGCACCATCGAGTGCTCCTGCAGGTTGTGGCCCTCACCGGGGATGTAGGCCGAGACCTCGACACCGGTGGTCAGGCGCACACGGGCGACCTTCCGGAGCGCGGAGTTCGGCTTCTTGGGCGTCGTGGTGTACACACGCGTGCACACACCACGACGCTGCGGCGAGCCCTTGAGGGCAGCCGTCGACGTGGCCGACTTCTTGTCGTGGCGGCCCTTGCGGACCAGCTGGTTGATGGTTGGCATGAACCGACTTTCTCTAGCTGGCGGCCTCCGCTTGCGAGGGGGGCCACCGGTCACTGTGACGTTGCTCGTATCCGGACTCTCGTTCACCTGTCGCCGCGCACGGGCGACCTCGTCAGCCGCTCTCGCTGGCCTACAGGGCACGATCCTCCAGCTCGCATACTGCGAGCACGATGGTCAAGCCTAACCGCCGGGGCGACACATGGTCAAAATGAACCTTCTGGCGGCGAGGACGGGCGGGGCGCACCCGCCTGCGCGAGCACCTCGTCCATGGTCTGCGCCCAGAACCGGATGATCTTGTCCCGGCGTTCGGCGTCGTCGGAGAGGACGTCGGCCAGACCGAGTCCGCGGGCCAGGTCGAGGGTGGTCTGGATGGCGCGCCGGACGCGGGCGTCGGTGGGGTCGCGGTCGAGCGCGGCGGCGGCGATGGCGAGCGTCTCGCGGGACATCGCGGTCTCCAGCGGCAGCACGCGGGCGGCGAGCACGGGGTCGCTGGCGGCGGCGGTCCAGACCTGGAGTGCGGCCTTGAACAGGTCGGAGGTGTAGTGGTCGACGATGAGCCGGACCACTGCGAGAGTGCGTTCCGGGCCGGGTGCGGGCAGGTCGAGGCCGACGCTGCGAACACTGTCGAGCCGTTGGTCGATCATGTGGACCAGCGCGGCGGTGATGAGGTCCTCACGGGTCGGGAAGTGGTGTTGGGCGGCGCCCCGTGAGACGCCGGCGGCGGCGGCCACCGCTCCCACGGTGGTCGCCGCCCAGCCCTGCGTGGCGAGGAGGTCGATGGAGGCTCCGAGCAGCCGTTCCCGCGTGATGCGGCTTCGGTCCTGCTTGGGGGCGCGCTGCTCGGGTGCCGTCATATCTCCTCGTTACCAGTCCTGCTCGTCGTAGATGATGACACCGCGAAGGTTCTTGCCGTCGCGCATGTCCTGGTAGCCCTGGTTGATGTCCTCGAGCCGGTAGGTCTTGGTGACCAGTTCGTCGAGCTTGAGGTTGCCAGCGCGGTACTGGTGCAGCAGGTGCGGGATCTGCTTCCGCGGTCCGGTGCCGCCGAAGATGGCGCCCTGGAGGGTCTTCTGCTGCATGGCCAGGTCGAGGATGGAGATCTGTGCGTCCACGGCGTTCATGTCGCCGAGGCCCACCACGACGCAACGACGGCCCTTGCCTGTGAGCAGCAGGCCGGGCAGCAGGTCCTTGCCCTCCACGACACCCATCGTGAGGATCACCAGGTCGGCCATGCGCCCCCAGCTGAGCTCCCCGACGAGAGCCATGGCCTCGTCCATGGAAGCGCACGTGTGGGTGGCCCCGAACTCCAGCGCCTTCTCGCGCTTGAACTCGACCGGGTCCACGGCCACGATGATCCGGGCGCCGGCAGCCGCCGCGCCCTGGACCGAGTTGATGCCGATACCGCCGACCCCGACGACGACGACGACGTCGCCTTCCTTGGCCCCGCCGATCTCGGTGGCCGAGCCCCATCCCGTGGCCACTCCGCAGCCGAGCAGCGCAGCCTTGTCCAGCGGGATGTCCTTCTCGATCTTGACCACCGACGACTGGTGGACGGTCACGTACGGCGAGAACGTGCCGAGCACGCACATCGACGCGACGGGCTCCCCCTCGGCGGTGTGGACGCGGTACGTGTCGTCGCTGATCGCGCGACCGCTGAGCAGGCCGGCACCGTTGTCGCACAGGTTCTGCAGGCCCTCGGCGCAGGGCGGGCAGGTGCCGCAGGCGGGGATGAACGCCAGCACCACGTGGTCGCCCACCTCGAGGCCGGTCACGCCCTCGCCGACCTTGGTCACCACGCCGGCGCCCTCGTGGCCGCCGATGATGGGGTAGGTCTCGAACTGCAGGTCGCCGGTGAGCAGGTGCTCATCCGAGTGGCAGAGGCCGGAGGCTGCGAGCTTGACCTGGACCTCGCCCACCTGGGGGTCGGTCAGGTCGACCTCGACGATCTCCCACCCGTTCTCCTGGTTGGGCTCGCGGATGATGGCGGCCTTGGTGCGCATGTGTTCTCCTCGCGGTGAGAATGTCCGGGGATCCCGGTTGGCGATGTGCTCCTGGTCACGTGACCGGTACCACACACGCTACTCTGCTCCGGCCGCCCAGGAGGGTGGTCTCCGTTCCAGGAACGCGGTCATGCCCTCGGCCACCTCCGGGGTGGTGAACAGGCGGGCGGTGACGCCGGCCAGATCGTCCCCCCGCGCGTCGAGTTCGGCGAGCAGAGGTCCCGCCAGCAGGGCCTTGTTCTCCGCCAGACCCTGCGGCGAGCAGGGCCGGAAGGAGGCCACGAGCTCGTCCACCGCCGCGGGCACGTCGTCGGCGGCCTCGGTGAGCAGGCCGATCTCGCGGGCGCGTGCCGCATCGAACGTCTCCCCCGTGAGGACCGCGCGTGTGAGGTCCCGGGAGCGGACGCGGGCCACCAGGGGCACGGAGATCATCGCGATGGCCAGCCCGAGGCGGACCTCGGTGAGCGCGAAGCTCGAGGACGGTCCGGCCACCGCGAGGTCGCAGGCGGCGACCAGGCCCATACCGCCGGCCCGGACGTGCCCGTCGACCGCCGCGATCACGGGCTTGGGGTGGGAGATGATCGCCTTGAGCAGGTCGAGGAACACCCGGGTCCGGGCTGCGGCCGCGGCCGCGGCCGCGGGGTCACCCTGGTCGCCGGAGGCCTCGGACAGGTCCGCGCCGGCGCAGAACGTGCCGCCGGT
>CAYFRF010000078.1:3074-12710 GCA_964345415.1 uncultured Microbacter sp.
CAGCCCGTATTCGACGGACAGTCCGTTGCCGCCGAGGGTCTGGATGGCCTGGTCGCCGGAGGCCTCGGACAGGTCCGCGCCGGCGCAGAACGTGCCGCCGGTGTGGCCGAGGACCACCACGCGGGCGGTGTCGTCCCCCGCGGCCCGCTCGAGCGCAGCGAGCAGTTGCTCGACGAGCGCGCCCGAGATGGCGTTGCGGTTGTGCGGGGAGTCGAGCGTCACGTGCGCGGCACCGCTGCGGGTGCCGTACCGGACCAGGACCGGGGTGCCGCCGGGGTCCGGACCGGCGGCGCCGCTGGTGTCGGCGGCCATCTCAGTAGCTCCGGGGCAGCCCGAGCGAGTGCTGGGCGACGTAGTTGAGGATCATCTCGCGGCTGACGGGCGCGATGCGGGGCAGGCGCGCGGCGGCGAGCATCCCGGCCAGCCCGTATTCGACGGACAGTCCGTTGCCGCCGAGGGTCTGGATGGCCTGGTCGACGGTGCGGGCGGAGACCTCTCCGGAGGCGTACTTGGCCATGTTGGCGGCCTCGCCGGCGAGGTCGTCCATGCCGGCGTCGACCAGCGCGGCGGCCTTGCGCATCATGAGCCGCGCCAGCTCGAGCTCGATCTTGCACTGCGCCAGCGGGTGGGAGACGCCCTGGTGGGCGCCGATCGGGGTCTTCCACACGGCGCGCTCGTTGGCGTACTTCGTGGCGCGGTCCAGCGCGAAGCGGGAGATGCCGCAGGCCATGCCGGAGGCCATGATCCGCTCGGGGTTGAGGCCGGCGAAGAGCATGAGCAGGGCGGTGTCCCCGTCGCCGATGAGGGCGTCGGCGGGCAGCCGGATGTCGTCGAAGTACAGCTGGAACTGCCGCTCCGGGGTGCGGACCTCGGTGGGGATGTGGGTTTTCTGCAGGCCCGGCGCGTCGGTCGGCACCATGAACAGTGCGGGCTCGAGGCGGCCGCTGGACGAGCCCTCGAGCCGCGCCACGACGAGGATCGCGTCGGCCTGGTCGACGCCGGAGATGTAGGTCTTCTGGCCGCTGAGCACGAAGTCGGAGCCGTCGCGGCGGGCGGTGGTGGTGATGGCGTGCGAGTTGGAGCCGGCGTCGGGCTCGGTGATCGCGAACGAGGTGATGAGCTCGCCGGAGGCGATCCCGGGCAGCCACCGCTGCTTCTGCTCCTCGGTGCCGAAGCGGGAGATGATGGTGCCGTTGATCGCGGGTGAGACGACCATCATGAGCAGCCCGGCGCCGGCGGCGGAGAGCTCCTCCTCGACGATCGCGAGCTCGGTCATCCCCGCTCCCCCGCCGCCGTACTCCTCGGGCAGGTTGACGCCCAGCAGGCCGAGCTTGCCGGCCTCGGCCCAGAGCTCGGAGGTGGTCTCGCCGGAGTCGTGCTTCTCCCGCATGTACTCCAGGCCGTAGCGCGAGCCGAGGTCGAAGGCGACCTTCCGCAGCGCCTGCTGCTCCTCGGTGTCGATCACGGGGTTGGGGATCTGTGAGATGTCGGTCATCGGTGTCATTCCTGTTCGTCGGGGTGGAGGTGGGGGCCGGCCCCGGTGCCGGGCCGGCCGTGCGTCCGGGGTCAGGCGTCGGGTTCGGGGTCGGTGTCGGGTTCGACGACGACGACGAGGACCGCGCCCGACTCGACCTGGGTCCCCACCTCGACCGGCAGTTCGGAGACGATCCCGTCGACGGCGGCGGAGATGGTGTGTTCCATCTTCATGGCCTCCATCCACAGGAGCGGCTGTCCGGCGGTGACGGTGTCGCCCACGGCCACGGCCACCCGGATGACAGCGCCGGGCATGGGGGCCAGCAGCGAGCCGGCGGCGACCCGGGCGGAGGGGTCGCTGAAGCGGGGTGGCTCGACGAGCGAGACCGGACCGAGGGGCGAGTCCACGTCGACGACCGTGTCGGCACCCGGGCCGGGGTACCGGGCCACCTCGAAGGTGCGCCGCACCCCCCGGACCTCGAAGACGGCCGAGTGCTCGTCCACCTGCACGACGGTGACGATCTCCGCGAGTCCGCCGACGGGGCGCGCCCCGGAGCGGTCACGGGTGTAGGCCACCTCGAACTCGTCCTCGCCGAGGCGGTAGGTGCGTCGCTGCGCGGCGTGTCCGACGTTGCGGAAGCCCGCCGGGGCCAGCGCCGCCGGAGACGCGGCGTGCGCGGCGGCCCCGGAGACCAGTGCCGCGGCCAGGGCCGAGATCTGTGTGGCCTCGGCGTCGGCGAGCGGCGCGGCGAGAGCGCCCGAGCCGTCTTCCGCCCCGTGGTCATCCAGGAACGCGGTGGACAGGTTCCCGGCGAGGAACTCCGGGTGGCGCAGGACGCGCACGAGCTGGGCCCGGTTGGTGGTGAGCCCGTGGATACGGGCCCGGGTCAGGGCGCCGGCGAGCGTCGAGCAGGCCTCCGTGCGGGTGCGGCCGTAGGAGATGACCTTGGCCAGCATCGGGTCGTAGTGCACCCCCACCTCGATACCGTCAGCTCCGGCGGGGCCGGGCTCGACGCCGCTGTCCAGGCGGATGCCCGGCCGGTGCGGCCCGGAGAAGCGGGAGGAGACCCCGGGGATGTCGAGCGCCCACAGGGTGCCCGAGCCGGGCGTGTAGTCGCGGGCGGCGTCCTCGGCGTACAGGCGGGCCTCCACCGACCAGCCGTGGGCGGTCGGGGGTTCGGCGGACGGCAGCGGCAGTCCCGCCGCCACGTCCAACTGCAGCGCGACCAGGTCCAGGCCGGTCGTGGCCTCGGTGACCGGGTGCTCCACCTGCAGGCGGGTGTTCATCTCGAGGAAGAAGAACTCGCCCGAGTCGGTCGCGAGGAACTCGACGGTCCCGGCGCCGGTGTAGCCGATCGCCGCGGCGGCGTCACGGGCGGCGGCGAACAGCTTCTCCCGCATCCCCGGCGTGGCCTCGACCAGCGGACTGGGCGCCTCCTCGATGACCTTCTGGTGCCGGCGCTGGATGGAGCACTCCCGCTCCCCCACCGCCCACACGGTCCCGTGGGCATCGGCCATGATCTGGACCTCGATGTGGCGGCCGCGCTCGAGGTAGCGCTCGCAGAACACGGCGTCGTCGCCGAAGGCCGAGAGGGCCTCGCGTCGGGCGTTCGCGATCTCCTCGTGCAGTGACCCCAGGGTGCGTACGACCCGCATACCGCGTCCCCCGCCGCCGGCGGAGGCCTTGACCAGCACCGGGAGCATCTCCTCGGTGACGTCGGCGGGGTCGAGGTCGCTGAGCATGGGCCCGCCGGCGGCGGCCATCATCTTCTTGGCCTCGATCTTGGAGCCCATCGCCTCGATCGCGGCGACCGGCGGGCCGACCCAGGTCAGGCCGGCCGCCATGACGTCGCGGGCGAACCCGGCGTTCTCGGACAGGAAGCCGTACCCGGGATGGATCGCGTCGGCGCCGGCCGCCTCGGCCGCGGCGATCACGAGGTCGCCGCGCAGGTAGGTCTCGGCCGGGGAGTTCCCGGGCAGCCGCACCGCCGCGTCGGCCTCACGGACGTGCGGGGCGTCCGAATCGGCATCGGAGAAGACGGCCACCGTGGCCATCCCCAGTGCCCGGGCCGTGTGGTGGACGCGCCGGGCGATCTCGCCGCGGTTGGCCACCAGGACGGAGGTGATCGGCCTCGTCGTTGTCGTCGTCGTCGTGGGGTTCGTCCCGGGCACCGGGGACGCAGTGGACGCCGCGGCGGTGCGCGGCTGGGCGGGGTTCGTGGAGCTCATGGTCTGGTTCCTCACATCCGGAAGACGCCGAAGCTGCTGGTGCCGGCGACCTCGGCGGAATGGATCGCGGACAGGCTCAGGCCCAGCACGGTCCGGGTGTCGCGGGGGTCGATCACGCCGTCGTCGTAGAGCATCCCCGACAGGAACGCCGGCAGCGACTCCTTCTCGATCTGATCCTCGATGGCCGCCTTGAGTCCCTCGACGGTCGCCGGGTCCATCTCCTCCCCGCGCGCCGCCGACGACGCGGCGGCGACGGAGGTCACCACGTCGGCCAGCTGCTGCGCACCCATGACCGCCGACTTGGCGCTGGGCCAGCTGAACAGGAAGCGCGGGTCGAAGGCACGGCCACACATGCCGTAGTGCCCGGCGCCGTAGGAGGCCGCCGTGATGAGCGACAGGTGCGGGACCTCCGAGTTGGAGACCGCGTTGATCATCATCGAGCCGTGCTTGATGATCCCGCCGCGCTCGTACTCCGAGCCCACCATGTAGCCGGTGGTGTTGTGCATGAACAGCAGGGGCGTGTCGTAGCGGTTGGCCAGCTCGATGAACTGGGTGGCCTTCTGGGCCTCCTCGCTGAACAGGACGCCACGCGCGTTGGCGATGATCCCCACCGGGTAGCCGTGGATCTCGGCCCACCCGGTGACCAGGCTCGCGCCGTAGAGGGGCTTGAACTCGTCGAAGTCCGAGCCGTCCACGATGCGGGCGATGATCTCCCGCGGGTCGAACGGGATCTTGAGGTCCTCCGGGACGATCCCGAGCAGGTCCTCGGGCGAGTACAGCGGCTCGGCCACCTCCGCGCGCGGGGCGCGGCCGGCCTTGGTCCAGTTCAGGCGACGCACGATCCCGCGCGTGATACGGGCGGCGTCGGCCTCGTCCACGGCGAGGTGGTCCGCCAGACCGGAGACGCGGGCGTGCATGTCCGCACCGCCGAGCGTCTCCTCGTCCGCGATCTCCCCCGTCGCGGCCTTGACCAGCGGCGGACCCGCCAGGAAGACCTTGGACTGCCCGTCGATCATCACAATGTGATCGCTCATGCCCGGCACGTACGCGCCGCCGGCGGTGGAGTTGCCGTACACCACCGCGATGGTCGGGATGCCCGCTTTGGACAGGCGCGTCAGGTCACGGAACAGCGCACCGCCGGGGACGAACACCTCCTTCTGCGTGGGCAGGTCGGCGCCACCGGACTCCACCAGGTTGATCACCGGCAGCCGGTTTTTCAGGGCGATCGCGTTCAGCCGGAGCATCTTGCGCAGCGTCCACGGGTTGGAGGTGCCGCCCTTGACCGTGGGGTCGTTGGCGATCAACAGGCACTCCACGCCCTCGACCACACCGATGCCGGCCGCGACCGAGGCACCGGTCTGGAAGTCCGAGCCCCACGCCGCGAGCGCGCACAGTTCCAGGAACGGCGACTCGCGGTCGAGGATCATGTCGATCCGCTCGCGGGCGGTGAACTTGCCGCGCTCGCGGTGGCGGGCGACCGTGCGCTCACTGCCCCCGGCCAGCGCCGGGGCGAGGTCGGCGGCGAGCTGGTCGAGCTTGCCCTCCATCGCCCGCCGCGCGGCGTCGAACTCGGCGCTGCCGGTGTCCAGGGTCGAGCGCAGGAGGGTCATGCCGAGAACCCCAGACGCTTTCCGGCGAGGCTGGTGAGGATCTCCGTGGTGCCACCGCCGATGCCGAGGAGCCGGACGTCGCGGTACTGGCGGCTCACCTCGGACTCCGACATGAAGCCGAGGCCGCCGAAGAGCTGGACCGCCTGGTTGGCCACCCACTCCGCGGTCTCGACCGCGGTGTTCTTGGCGAAGCACACCTCGGCGATCGCGTCGTGGCCCGTCACCGCGAGGTTCACGCAGTGGTGGGTGTAGGTGCGGGCGATGTCGATCCGGCGGGCCATCTCGGTGACCGTGTTCTGCACGGCCTGGCGGGACAGCAGCGGGCGGCCGAAGGTCTCGCGCTCGCGGACCCAGGCCAGGGTCAGGTCGAGGCAGCGCTGGGCCTGGGAGTAGCCCTGGCAGGCCAGGGCCGCACGCTCGCCCACGAAGCCGATCGCGATCTGGGCGAAACCCTCGTTCTCCCCGCCCACCAGGTTCGCCACCGGCACGCGGCAGTCGGTGAAGGTGAGCTCGGCGGTGTCCGAGGCCCGCCAGCCGAGCTTGTCGAGCGGGGCCGAGATGTGGAAACCCGGGGTGTCGGTGGGGATCACCAGCAGGCTCACGCCGGCGGCGCCCTTGAGCGCGTCACCGCCCGTGCGGACCGCGGTCACCACGAAGTCCGCGCGGGTGGCGGAGGTGATGTACGTCTTGGCGCCGTTGACCACGTAGTGGTCGCCGTCCCGGCGCGCGGTGGTGGTCAGGTGCCCCACATCGGAGCCGCCACCGGGTTCGGTGATGGCCAGGGAGCCGATCATCTCGCCGGCCAGGGTGGGCTTGACCCAGCGCTCGATCTGGTCGGGCGTACCGGACTGCGCGAGGTGCGGGACGGCGATGCCGCAGGTGAACAGGGAGGCGAACACACCGCCGGAGACGCCGGCCTCGTGGAGGGCCTCGCACACGACGAGGGAGTCGATCGCGTCACCGCCGCCGCCCCCGACCGCCTCGGGGAACGGAACACCCAGCAGGCCGAGCTCCCCGGCCTTGCGGTGCAGTTCGCGCGGGATCGCGCCGGCGGCCTCCCACTCGTCGAGGTGCGGCAGGATCTCCCGCTCGGCGAAACGGGTGGTGGTCTCGCGCAGGGCGAGGCGCTCCTCGGAGTACCAGGGGTCGCCCGGGACGTGGGGCGGGACGGTGATGGCGCGGGCACTGGTCATGGGCTGTGCTCCTTGTAGGGCAGTTCGTGCGGTGTCGGCTGTGCGTGCGGTGTCGGTTGTTCGTGCCGTGTCAGGTGTCCGAGGCAGCCGGGCGGAGGTCCGGCGCGGTGACGGAATCGGGGATGTCCACGCTCCGGGAACGCAACCATTCGGCGAGTCCCTTGGCCTGGGGGTCGAAGCGGTAGCCGTGGGCGACGCCCTTGCCGAGCAGGCCGTCGATCACGAAGTTCACGGCGTGGAGCCGGGGCAGCTCGTAGCGCCGGATCGGCAGGTCGGCGGCCTCGGGCAGGAGGCGACGCAGTTCGTCGACGGTGAGCGTCTCGAGCATCCAGCGGTAGGCGTCCGCGTCACCGGCCCACAGGCCGATGTTGGCGGTGTCGCCCTTGTCCCCGGACCGGGCGCCCAGGACGTCGCCGAGCGGACGCCTCGTGGTGGGGCCCGCCGGCGGGGTCCACGCGGGCAGGGACTCGCCCTGTGCGTCGAGCCCGTCGGAGGCGTGGCCGTCGCCCATCTCCACCCTCTCGGCCGGCGGGGCGATGTCCACCCGCGTGCCGTCGGGCAGCACCGCGATGTGCGGCACCACGGTCTGGTCGAGGTAGGCCGGGATGTAGACGCCGAAGGGCGCGCCCCGGCCGGGCGGGCTGCTCAGGGAGGCGCCGGGGTAGCTGCCCAGTGCCATGGCCACGGCCGCGTCGGAGAAGGCCCGGCCCACCACGTCGGGGTCGCGGTCCCAGCCCACGATCGTGAGCATGGCGGTGGCCGCGGCCTGCGTGTCCGCGTCGGGGTGGTCGGTGCGCTGGAGGCGGAACTGCAGGTCGGCCGGCTCGCGCTCGAGCCCGGCGCGGAACTGACGCTCCACCAGGGCGGCCTTGTCCTCGATGTCCAGGCCGGTGAGCAGGAAGGTGATCTCGTTGCGATGCCCGCCGAGGCACGTCACCGACACCTTGGTGGTGGGGGGTGCGGGCTCGCCGCGGACCCCGGAGATCCGGACGCGGTCCGGCCCCTCCTGCTCGAGGCGGGCGGTGTCGAGCCGGGTCACCACGTCGGGTCCGCCGTAGCGGGCCCCGGTGACCTCGTACAGCAGTTGGGAGGTGACGGTGCCGACGGTGACGGCACCCCCGGTACCCGCGTGCTTGGTGATGACCGAGGTGCCGTCGGCGGCGATCTCGGCGATCGGGAAGCCGGGGGCGACCGGGTCGGCGATCTCGCCGCGGTTGAAGAAGGCGTAGTTGCCGCCGGTGGCCTGGGTGCCGCACTCGATCACGTGCCCGGCGGCGGTGGCCCCGGCGAGGGCGTCCAGGTCGTCCCGGCCCCAGCCGAAGTGGCTGATGGCGGGTCCGACGATCACGGAGGCGTCGGTGACGCGGCCGGTGATCACGACGTCCGCCCCGGCATCGAGGCACCGCGCGATGCCGAACGCGCCGAGGTAGGCGTTGGCGGTGACGGGGTGGCCCGCCTCGGCCGGGATGTCGAGCTCGTCGACGCGGGCGATGAGGTCGTCGCCCTCGACGTGCGCGACCTTCACGACGAGCCCCTGCCGGGCACCGAGCTCGCGGATCGCGTCCGCGAGGCCCGCCGGGTTGAGGCCGCCGGCGTTGGCGACGATCTTGACCTTCTTCTCCAGCGCCAGGGCGAGGCAGTCCTCGAGCTGGCGCAGGAACGTCTTGGCATAGCCCAGCTCGGGGCTCTTCATGCGGTCGCGGCCGAGGATGAGCATGGTGAGCTCGGCGAGGTAGTCGCCGGTGAGGACGTCCAGTTCGCCGCCCTCGAGCATCTCGCGCATCGCCGAGATCCGGTCGCCGTAGAAACCTGACATATTTCCCACGCGGAGCGGGGGCACCGACGACTCGGCGCCGACGCGGAGCGGGGCGGTGTTCCCGGTCATTTCCGTGCCCCTTCCTCGCGGCCGCCGCCGGGGAGTCCGGCGAAGGCCTGGGCGATCTGCATCCACTTCTCCGCGTCGTCCCCACGGGCCTGCAGGCGGGTGTCGGCGCGGTGGATGCGCTGGGTGACCAGGAGGCAGAAGTCGAGCAGCGGCCCGCTGACCTGCTGGTCGAGGCCGGGGGTGCCGAACTCGACGATCGTGCCGTCGGGCCCGGTGAGGGTCACGTGGATCTCGGAGGCCGGGGCCTCGAGTCCGTTCATGAGGTAGGAGAACGCGCGGGTCTTGAACCCCAGCTTGGCGACGTGCGGCAGGGCCCCGACGAACGCCGGGTCGGCGCTGACGTCGATGCCGAGCCCGTCGGCCACGTCCACGCCGTGCGCCCAGGTCTCCATGATCCGGGCGGTGGTCATGGATGCGGGTCGCATGGGCGGGCCGAACCACGGGATCTTCTCCCCCGGGTCCGCGGCCTTGAGGGTGTCGGCGAGCTCGCCGCGGGCCAGGCGCCAGCGGGCCAGGACCTCGTCGCGGCCGGTGGCGGCGATCTCGGCGGCACCCGCGTCGACGAAACCGGTGGGGTCGGCGGCGGCCTTCTCGACAACCGAGCCGAACGCCGTCGCATCGCGGTTGGCGGTGAGGGAGACCTCGTCGGTCCAGGCCAGGTGGGCGATCTGCATGGCCACGTCCCAGCCCTCGGCCGGGGTGTCGGTGTGCCAGCGGTCGACGCCGGCGGTCTCGACCAGTTCGTCGACCCGGGCGTTGAGCGCGGCGAGGGCGGCGTGCGGGTCCTCGGCGGTGGCGGGCGTGGCGTCGTTCATGCGGATCAGAATCCCAAAGCGAACGAAATAAAGCAAGCGCGATTGCTTGCTTTCCTTCCGGACCCCTGACAATCTGGACCCAGTGACCCTCATCACACCCTAGGAGCCGGAAACCCCATGCGTCTCGACCTCACCGGAATCGACCCCCTCGACCACGCACTCGCCCGTCGCTGCTCGGTCGGCGACATCCCCACCCGTGCCGCCGCCACGTTCTCGGGACGCACCGCCGTCACCGACGACACCGGCTCCTGGACCTTCACCGAGGTCGAATCGTTCTCCAACCGCCTCGCCCACGGTCTGACCGGCCTCGGCCTCGAACCCGAGGAGCCGGTGGCCCTGCTGTCGACCAACTGCCGCGAGTTCGTGGCCACCTACTTCGGTGCCGCCAAGGCCGGAATGGTGGCCCTGCCCGTCAACCTCCTGTCCGGGCC
>CAYFRF010000079.1:0-7620 GCA_964345415.1 uncultured Microbacter sp.
GCCGTGGACCCACTGCGGATGGGGGAGTTCGGCCTGCTGGGACAGTTCAACAGCGCGGTGGTGGCCGGCCTCCTGCTCCTGCTGGGCAGCACCCTGGTGTGCATCTACCAGGGCCGGCCCGACCGGGTCGTGGGCGCACACCTGGTGACGTTCCTCGCGCTGGTCCACGGCACCCCGGCCGTGCTCTACGGGACCGTCCGGTACGCCTGGTCGTACAAGCACCTCGGCGTGGTCGAGTACATCGTGCGGACCGGGACCGTGGACCCCCACATCGAGGTCAACACGATCTACCACAACTGGCCCGGGGTATTCGCCGCCACGGCGTTCCTGTCCGAGCTCGCCGGAGACGGCCCCGACTCGTCCGCCGCCGCGTTCGCGATCGCACTGTGGGCGCCGCTCGGGTTCAACCTGCTGCTCCTGGTCATGCTGCGCCACGTCTTCCGCGGCCTCACCGGCAGATCGTCCGTGGTGTCGCTGGCCCTGCTCATCTACTTCACGATGACCTGGGTCGGCCAGGACTACTTCTCGCCCCAGGCGGTCGCGTACGTGCTGTACCTCGCCGCGATGGGCCTGCTCATCCACAACCCGCGAGGTCGACCCGGCCGCACACTGCTGTTCGGGGTGCTGGTGGCCGCGATGGCCGTGACGCACCAGATCACCCTGGTGATCCTGGTCATCTCGGTGACCGCGCTGGTGCTCACCCGCCGGGTGCACGGCTGGTATCTGCCGGTGCTCGTCGTCGTCGTCATCGGCGCCTGGGCGTTGACCTTCGCCCACGACTACACCACCGACAACCTCCGGGAGCTCGTCTCCGGCCTGGGACAACCGGTGGCGAACGCGGACGCCACCTTCGACAAATCCACCGGCGCCACCACCGCGCAACAGGTCGTGATCTGGGGCGACCGGTTCACCGTCGGCGCCGCGGCACTCCTCGCCCTGCTCGGGGTGTGGCGCACCCGCCGCGCCGGGACGCTCAACTGGTCCGCCGTGGTGCTCATGGCCGCACCCGTCACCGTCATGGTCCTCATGTCCTTCGGCGGCGAGGCCCTGCTGCGGGTGTTTCTGTTCTCGGCGCCGTTCCTGGCCTTCCTCGCCGCGGAGGCGTGCGCGCCGAGGACCGGAGCGGCCCTGGCCGGCGCGGGTGGGATCGACGTGCGGCGCCTGGCGCTCGCAGTGGTGGTGCTGCTCCTGGTGTTCCCCGGCTACCTGCTCGGCTACTACGGCAAGGAACGCCAGTACCACTTCACCTCCGAGGAGGTCACCGCGTCGGCGTGGGTGGCCGGGCACGCCCCGGCCGGGTCGATCCTCGTGGAGGGCGACACCAACTACCCGCGCCAGTTCCTCCACTACGAGAAGGTCGCCACGGTGGCGATCGCGCGGGAACCCGAGCACGACCGCCTGCTCGCCGACCCCGCGCTCGTCCTGCAGGGCTGGCTCGCCAACGCCCGCTACACCGACGGCTACGTGATCATCACCCGCTCCCAGAAGATCGGTACCGAGATGGACCACTCGATGCCGCCCGGCGCGCTGGACCACGTGGAGCAGGCGCTGGCCGCGTCACCGCTGTTCGAGACCGTCCACCGCTCGCCCGACGCCGCGGTGTTCACCCTGTCGGAGGTGGGGCGCAGATGAGTGACATGAGGCGGGCCGGCCGGGTCCTGGTCGGCGTGTTGCTGCTGGTGGGGGTGGTGGCGCTGCCGGTGCTCGTGGAGGCCGCGCGGCTGCCCTACCTGGTGGTGGTGTGCCTGGTGGTGCCCGGCGCGGGGTGGGCGTACCGGTGGGGGGCCGGCGACCTCGGGGACCGGCTCGCCCTGGCCGTGGCGATCAGCATGTCCGCCACGATCCTGGTGACCACCGCGATGGTCGCCACCGGGACGTGGTCGCTGCCCGGCGGCCTGGCCGCGCTGGCGCTGGTCACGATAGTGGGACTGGTGCCGTTCCCGGGGCCCGATCGGGGTGACGACCGGGGGCGTGACCAGGGGCGTGACCGGCCCCGGGAACGGCGCGGGGTCCGGGTCAGAAGAGGTTCAGCGCCGACGAGATGAGGGCGGGGCCCTCGCTGACGACACTGCCGGTGGTGTTCTGGGCGTCGCCCACGACGATCGTCCGCATGACGGGGACGGTGGCACCCACAATGTATGCTGAACTCAGCTCAGTTCAATAGTCCGGAGCTGAGGTATGGCTCACGTTGTTGTGGGAAGTGTCACATCGTAGACGTTAAGGTGCACTCCGGCTCGAGTACATCGGAACATGTCCCGTAGGCTCTTCCGAAAGTTCCCCGGAGGATGTGGCACCACCCCCGCCCTCTTCCGGGGGTGACGCCATCTCTGGTGAACGAAGCGAGGGCTGACCCCGTGCCCCCCGCTGCTTCGTGAGCTCTGATCTCGACCTGTGACCGGAGCGCCCCGGGCAAGACCATGCCGGGGTCTGTGAACGACTACGTAGGGCACAGACAAACGAACATCAGGACCGACGTATATACGTCGGCCCGCTCACAACGCCTGCAAGAAGGATGCCTAATGGCCTCGAGCCTTGAAGAAATCCCCGACATGACGCCGGACACCGAAGTCCGGGACACCGCGGAGGCGCCGTCGCTGATCGGTGTCGTCGCGGAGTCCAACCCCGCCGAGAACCGGGTCGCGGCCACGCCCGACACCGTAGCGAAGCTCATCGGCCTGGGGTACCGGGTCGCGGTTGAGACCGGAGCCGGCACCCGCGCCGAGTTCGCCGACGCCTCCTACGCCGAGGCCGGCGCCGAGCTCGTCGACGGTGACACCGCGTGGTCCGCGGACATCGTCATGAAGGTCGCGGTCCCGACCATCGCCGAGGTGGGGCGCCTGCGCTCCGGCGCGACGCTCGTCGGACTGCTGGCACCCGCCCAGAACGCCGAGCTCGTCTCGGCGCTCGCCGAGCGCGGCGTGACCGCCATGGCCATGGACGCGGTGCCGCGCATCTCGCGCGCCCAGTCCATGGACGTGCTGTCCTCGATGGCCAACATCGCCGGCTACCGCGCCGTGATCGAAGCCGCCCACCACTTCGGGCGCTTCTTCACCGGCCAGGTCACCGCCGCCGGCAAGGTCCCGCCCGCCAAGGTCCTCGTGGCCGGCGCCGGCGTGGCCGGACTGGCCGCCATCGGTGCCGCCTCGAGCCTCGGCGCGATCGTGCGAGCCACCGACCCGCGGCCCGAGGTGGCCGACCAGGTCAAGTCCATCGGCGGCGAGTACCTGCCCGTCGAGGTGCCCGACGAGGAGAAGGAAGTCTCCTCCGACGGCTACGCCAAGGCCACCAGCGAGGCCTATGACAAGGCCGCCGCCGACCTCTACTCCGCGCAGGCGGCGGACGTGGACATCATCATCACCACCGCGCTGATCCCGGGCCGCGCCGCGCCGCGCCTGATCACCGCCGCCGACGTCGCGCTGATGAAGCGTGGCTCGGTGATCGTCGACATGGCCGCCGCACAGGGCGGCAACGTCGAGGGCTCCGTCGCCGACCAGGTCGTGGTGACCGACAACGGCGTCACCATCATCGGCTACACCGACCTCGCCGGTCGCCTGCCCGCGCAGGCCTCCCAGCTCTACGGCACCAACCTGGTCAACCTGACCAAGCTGGTCACCCCGGAGAAGGACGGCACCTGGACCCTGGACATGGACGACGTCGTCCAGCGGGGCGTCACCGTGGCCCGGGCAGGCGAGATCATGTGGCCGCCGCCGCCGGTGCAGGTCAGTGCCGCCCCCGCGGCCGCTACTGCCGCCGCGCCGGTCGAGCCGGCCGCCGAGAAGAAGAAGATGTCCTCCGGCGCCAAGATGAGCCTCATCGCGCTGGGCATGGTCCTGCTGCTGCTGCTCGTGGCGATCGCCCCCGGCGAGATCCCGCAGCACATCACCGTGTTCGTGCTGGCCATCGTGATCGGCTACTACGTGATCGGCAACGTGCACCACGCGCTGCACACCCCGCTCATGTCGGTGACCAACGCCATCTCCGGCGTGATCGTGGTGGGTGCCCTGCTGCAGATCGGCATCGACAACACCGTCGGCCTGGTGCTCGCCGCCATCGCGATCCTGGTCGCCTCCATCAACGTCTTCGGCGGATTCGCCGTGACCCGTCGCATGCTCGGCATGTTCTCGAAGGGAGCCTGAGACCATGTCACTCGTGACCGCCGCCAACGCGGCCTACCTGGTTGCAGCGCTGCTGTTCATCCTCTCGCTCGCCGGACTGTCCAAGCACGAGACGGCCCGTCGCGGCCTGAGCTTCGGCATCGCCGGCATGGCCATCGCACTGGTGGCCACCGTCGTCCTGGTCCTGGACCACCAGCCCGCCACCACCGGCATCGTCCTGATGGTCGTGGCCGTGGTCGTGGGTGCCGCGATCGGTCTGATCCGCGCCCGCAGCGTGCAGATGACCGAGATGCCCGAGCTGATCGCCCTGCTGCACTCGTTCGTGGGCCTGGCCGCCGTGCTGGTCGGCTGGAACGGCTACCTCGAGCCCGAGCTCCACGGTGAGCTCACCGGATCCCTGCTGGGTATCCACCACGCCGAGGTGTTCATCGGTGTGTTCATCGGTGCCGTGACCTTCACCGGCTCGATCGTGGCCTACCTCAAGCTGTCGGCCAAGATGAAGTCCGCGCCGCTGGTCCTGCCGGGCAAGAACCTCATCAACGTCGGCATCCTCGTGGCGTTCGTCGTGCTGACCGTATGGTTCGTCATCACCCCGGCCCTGTGGATGCTCATCGTGGTGACCGTCCTGGCGCTGGCCCTGGGCTGGCACCTGGTGGCCTCCATCGGCGGCGGCGACATGCCCGTCGTGGTGTCCATGCTCAACTCGTACTCCGGCTGGGCCGCCGCGGCCACGGGCTTCCTGCTCGGCAACGACCTGCTCATCGTCACCGGTGCGCTGGTCGGCTCCTCGGGCGCCTACCTCTCGTACATCATGTGCAAGGCCATGAACCGCTCCTTCTTCTCCGTCATCATGGGCGGCTTCGGCATCGAGGCCTCCTCCGGTGAGGACAAGGACCACGGCGAGCACACCGAGATCGACGTGGCCGGCGCCGCCGAGCTGCTCGCGAACGCCTCCTCGGTCATCATCGCCCCGGGCTACGGCATGGCCGTGGCCCAGGCCCAGTACCCGGTCGCGGACCTGACCCGCACCCTGCGCGAGCGCGGCGTGGACGTGCGCTTCGCCGTCCACCCGGTCGCCGGCCGCCTTCCCGGCCACATGAACGTGCTGCTGGCCGAGGCCAAGGTGCCCTACGACATCGTCCTCGAGCTCGACGAGATCAACGACGACTTCGCCGACACCGATGTCGTCCTGGTCATCGGCGCCAACGACACCGTCAACCCCGACGCCGCCGAGGACCCGGGCAGCCCGATCGCCGGAATGCCCGTCCTCCACGTGTGGGAGGCCTCCAACGTCATCGTGTTCAAGCGGTCCATGGCCGCCGGATACGCCGGCGTGCAGAACCCGCTGTTCTTCCGGGACAACACCGACATGCTCTTCGGTGACGCCAAGGACCGCGTCGACGACATCCTCGCCGCCGTCAAGGACCAGGTGGGGGCGAAGGCCTAGCGTCCTGCCGCCACGGCCGCGCGAGGCCGGTGGCACGACTGCGGGGGCCGTCCTGTCGGGGCGGCCCCCGCAGCCGATTTCGGTCGGCGACCGCAGGGGGAGCGGGATGACGGGTAGAAGTGGGGAATGACCGAATTCCTCGCCACCCAGCTGTTCATCGACGACGAGTGGACCGATGCCGCCGACGGCCGCACGATCGAGGTCCGTAACCCGGCGGACGGCACGGTGATCGGTTCCGTCGCCCACGCCTCGACGGCGGATCTGGACCGCGCCCTCGAGGCCGCCGACCGGGGCTTCCGCCTGTGGAAGGACGAGACCCCCGCCGCGCGTGCCCGGATCATGCGGACCGCCTCCGGGCTGCTGCGCGAACGCGCGGACCGGATCGCGCGGACGATGACCCTCGAGCAGGGCAAACCCCTGCGCGAGGCGAGGGGCGAGATCCTCGCGGCGGCGGACATCATCGACTGGTTCGCCGACGAGGGACTCCGCGTCTACGGCCGCCTGGTCCCGTCCCGTCACGACGTGGCGGTCCGCCAGCTGGTCCTCAAGGAGCCGGTCGGCCCGGTCGCGGCGTTCACGCCGTGGAACTTCCCCGTCAACCAGGTGGTCCGCAAGGTCTCGGCCGCGCTGGCGACCGGCTGCTCGATGGTCGTCAAGGCGCCCGAGGAGACCCCGGCGAGCCCTGCGGAGCTCATCCGCGCCTTCGCCGATGCGGGCCTGCCGGCAGGCGTGCTCGGCCTGGTCTACGGCGACCCGGCGGAGATCTCGGGGTATCTCATCCCGCATCCGATCATCCGCAAGGTGACCTTCACCGGGTCCACCGCGGTCGGCAAACAGTTGGCCGCGATGGCGGGCCAGCACATGAAGCGCGCCTCGATGGAGCTCGGTGGTCACGCCCCGGTGATCGTCTGCGATGACGCCGACCTCGAGACAGCGTTGGCGTCGATGGGCCCGGCGACATACCGCAACGCCGGCCAGGTCTGCATCTCGCCCACCCGCTTCCTCGTGCAGAACGGGATCAAGGACGAGTTCGCCCGCGCGTTGGCCGAGCACGCGTCCGGGATCCGGGTGGGGGCGGGAACGGACGAGGACACGCAGATGGGGCCGCTGGCGAACGAGCGCCGCATCACCGCGATGTCGGAGCTGCACGCGGATGCCGTCGACCGGGGTGCGACGGTCCTGGCCGGCGGTGAGCGCCTGGACAGAGCGGGCAACTTCTGGGCCCCGACGGTGCTCGACGACGTGTCCACCGAGTCCCGGATCTTCAACGAGGAACCGTTCGGCCCGGTGGCGGCGATCCGTGGCTTCGACCGGCTGGAGGAGGCGCTCGCCGAGGCCAACCGACTGTCGTACGGCCTCGCGGCCTACGCGTTCACCACCTCGCTGGCCAGGGCAGATCAGCTCACCCGCGGGATCGAGGTGGGCATGCTGTGGATCAACATGGCGGCCGCCCCGTCGGCGGAGCTGCCCTTCGGCGGGCTCAAGGACTCCGGGCACGGGTCCGAGGGCGGCCCCGAGGCGATGGAGGCCTACCTCAACACCCGGACCGTCGGCATCCGGGGAGTGTGAGGCGGGGATGCGAATCCCCGGGGCCGCTCAGCTCTGGCGGAGCGCGTCGGTGCAGCGCAGCCGGAGCTCCTCGAGTTCTGTCCGGTGTTGTTCTGCCCGCGCGACGAGGCTCTCCAGGGTGGGCGTGGGCAGCCGGGGGTCGCCGATCTCGAGCAAGGCCCTGAAGCCGAGCGTCTTGCCGGTCACCGCGAGGGTGAGTGCCTCGAGCTCCACCAGGTCACTGAGCGGTGAACGCTCGGCGAGGCGACGGTTGGGCTTGAGCTGCCCGAACTTCTCGGCGGCCTTGGCGGGCAGATCCTTGAGCAGCGACGGCGAGGTCCCCGCGAGCGTCATGAGCTCTTCCAGGGATCTGAGGTCGTCGACCGTCTCGTCGCCGATGCGTGCGACGACCTCGCGGACGTGCGGGTCGCTGTGATCCTCGGCGACGCGGCGGAACAAGTCGATGCCGGCCGCCGCCCCGGCGTGGTGGTCCTGCATGTACGTGTGCAG
>CAYFRF010000079.1:7720-12306 GCA_964345415.1 uncultured Microbacter sp.
GCTCAGCGCGCGAGCAGCCCCTTGGCGATGTGCGTCACCTGGATCTCGTTGCTGCCGGCGTAGATCATGAGCGACTTGGCGTCGCGGGCCAGCTGCTCGACCCGGTACTCGGCCATGTAGCCGTTGCCGCCGAACAGCTGCACGGCCTCCATCGCGACCTCGGTGGCGGCCTCGGACGAATACAGCTTCATCGCCGATGCCTCGGCCAGGGTGAGGGGCTTGCCGGCCCGCGCCCGTTCGAGGGAGTGGAACACCATGTTCTGGACGTTCATCCGCGCCACCTCCATCTTCGCCAGCTTGAGCTGGATGAGCTGGAAGCGGCCGATCTCCTGGCCCCACAGGGTCCGTTCACGGGCGTAGTCGATGCACAGCCGGCGGCACTCGGAGATGATCCCCAGCGCCATCGTCGCGACACCGATCCGTTCGGCGGTGAAGCTCGACCGCGCGGAGGCCTTCCCGTCGCCCCCGCGGCCGGTTTCGGAGCCGCCGAGCAGCCGCTCGGGTCCCAGCCGCACATCGTCGAAGAACAGCTCGCCGGTGGGGGAGCTGTGCAGGCCCATCTTCTTGAACGGGGTGCCCTGGGTGAGTCCGGGCATGCCCGCGTCCAGCACGAACGTGAGGACCTTCCGGTCGCGGGGGCTCACCGCGGGATCGCCCTCGTCGAGCTTGGCGTAGACGATCATCACGTCGGCGTACGGGCCGTTGGTGATGAAGGTCTTGCGGCCGTTGAGGACGTATCCGTCGCCGTCGCGTCGCACGTAGGTGCGCATCCCGCCGAAGGCATCCGAGCCGGAGTCGGGCTCGGTGATAGCCCAGGACGCCACCTTCTCCATGGTGACGATGCCCGGCAGCCACCGCTCCTTCTGCTCGAGCGTGCCCCGCGACATGATCGTGGTGGCGCCCAGACCGAGGCTCACCCCGAGCGCGGACACCAGACCCATGCACGCCCCGGCGAGCTCGCTGATCACCACGGTCATCAGGGAGTCCTGCCCCTCGAACGGGCCCCCCGATCCACGGTGGCCGGTGTCGTCGTCATCCGTTTCGCGCGGTGTGCCCGACCGTTCCCCGCCGCCCTCCGCGCCGGCCCCGCCTGCGGTCCTCGCCCGCTCGCGGGCGAGCATCTTCTCGACGCCCTCCCGGGCGAGGGCGTCGATCCCGAACTCGGCGAACAGCTTCCGGATGATCGGATACGGCGTGATCTCGCCGCTCTCCAGTGCATCGAGGTTCGGGCGGACTTCCTTGTCGACGAAGCCCCGCACGGCGTCTCGGATCATCAGGTCGGTCTCGGACCACTCGTACATCGGCGTCTCGTCTCCTCGCGGCCGGGTCACGCCGGGAAGTCGGCGGGAACACGTTCCACCCAGTGTGGCGCGGCTCACGTCCGGGCGCGGCGCTTTGGGCGCGAGAAATAGAACGTGTTCGACACCTGTCTGTAATGTCCGGAACAGCGTAATGCGAAGGGACGTGGGGATGAGCGCACGGGAGCGGGGAGGCGGGGACACCGCCCGCGGGGACGACAACGGACTGGTCATTGTCCTGGCCGTCGGCGGCGTGGTGGTCTCCCTCAGCCAGACCCTGGTCATCCCGTTGCTGGCCATGCTGCCCTCGATCCTGGGTACGAGCGCGGTCAACGCCTCGTGGGTCGTGACCATCACGCTGCTCGCCGGCGCGGTGGCGGGGCCGGTCATGGGCCGACTCGGCGACCTCCATCCGAAGAAGTACGTCCTGATCGGCTGCACCGCGATCATGGTCGTCGGATCGGTGACCTGCGCCCTCTCGGCCTCGCTGTGGCCGATGCTCATCGGCCGTGCACTCCAGGGCGTGGGGATCGGCGTGATCCCGATCGGGATCGCCGCGATGCGCGAGATCCTCCCGCCCGCGCGCCTGGGGCCCGCCATCAGCCTGATGAGCTCCTCGCTCGGGGTGGGCGGCGCGCTCGGCCTGCCCGCGGCGGCGGCGCTGGCCCAGTACGGCTCCTGGCAGTGGATGTTCTGGGGTTCGGCGGTGATGGGCGCCGGGGTGATGGTCCTCATGTCCCTGCGGCTCAGGGCGCTGCCGGCCGCCAAGCCGGACGGCACCCTCGACCTCGTCGGCGCGCTGGGCCTGGCGGTGGGGCTGGTCGCGCTGCTGCTGGCGGTGTCCAAGGGATCGGACTGGGGCTGGGTCTCCCCGCTCACGCTGGGCCTGTTCGCCCTGGCGGCGGTGGCGTTCCCGCTCTGGGGTCTGTGGGTGCTGCGGATCCCCTCGCCGATCGTCGACCTCCGTGTCGCCGCCCGGCGCCCCGTGCTCATGACCAACATCGCCTCGGTCACCGTGGGCATGGGCCTGTACGCCCAGCTGCTCATCTGGCCGCAGGTCCTGCAGCTCCCGGTGGCCACCGGGCACGGCCTGGGCCAGTCGATGGTCGCCATGGGCCTGTGGACGGCCCCGGCCGGCCTGGCGATGATGGCCGTCTCACCGATCAGCGGGCGGCTCATCACCACGCGCGGCCCCAAGATCACGCTGATCCTCGGCTCGGTCATCATCTCGCTCGGGTACTTCTCCGGGCTGTTCCTCATGGGTTCCACGTGGGGCGTCATGGTGGCGGGGATCATCAGCAGCGCGGGCGTGGGGCTCGCCTACGGCGCGATGCCCGCACTCATCATGGGGTCGGTGCCGCGGACCGAGATGGGCTCGGCCAACAGCGTCAACACGCTCATGCGGTCGATCGGCACCACCACCTCGGCGGCGGTCCTCGGCGTGATCCTCACCCAGATGTCCATGGACTTCGAGGGGCTCTTCGTGCCGTCGGAGGCCGGGCTCCGCACCGGGCTGATCTTCGGGGCGACCGTGACGCTGCTGGCCGCCGCCGTGGCCGCCACCATACCGCCGCCGTGGGAGGACGAGGACGCGCCGGCCGGCGCGCCCTCCGGGGCGACGTCCGTCTGACGGTCACGGGGGCTGCTGCTCACCGCCGAGCCGGAGCCCCGGTCGACGACGGGAACGTGCCGCGGTCGGTGGGCCGCGCGGGTGGGTCGGTCAGCCCGCCGCCACCGACCGGGCCCGTGCCACGATCGCGTCGGCCAGCTCGACGGGCCGCTCGTCGGGGATCCAGTGGCTCACCCCGCGCAGCTCCACGAACCGGTAGTCCGCGTCGACGTACCTTTCGGTGAGGGCGGCGCCGCCGCGGCCGAGCGCCGGGTCGTCGTCGCTCCAGACGAACGTCGTGGGCACCGCCACGCGCGCGGTCGCCGCCCGCGGCGGGGCGAAGGGCAGGGCGCGGTACCAACCTAGACCGCCACGGACGGCTCCGGCGGTGACCATCTCCTCGCGGTAGCGATCGATCATCTCCCGGCTCATCCCCATTCCGGCGAGGGCCTTCGCCGGCCGCGAACCAGGCGAGTTGAGGATCAGCTCGGGGAGGAGGGGCAGCTGGAAGAAGCCCATGTACCAGGAGCGCAGCAGCTGGTCGGAGACGGCCATCGCCTTGAGGAACGCGGCCGGGTGGGGCACGGAGACGGCGGTGAGGGTGCGGACGTGCCCGGGGTGGGCCGCGGCCAGGCCCCAGGCGACGGCGGCTCCCCAGTCGTGCCCCACCACGTGTGCGGACGGCAGCCCGGCGGCGTCGAGCAGGCCCAGGACGTCCCCGATCAGCGCGGGCAGGCGGTAGGGGCGCCGGCCTCGGGGGCGGGCGGTCTCGCAGTAGCCGCGTTGGTCGAGGGCCAGGGTGCGGAAGCCTTCGGCGTGGAGCAGGGGGATGACCCGGTCCCAGCTGGACAGGCGCTGCGGGAAGCCGTGCAGCAGTACGACGGGCTCCCCGTCCGGGGGGCCGGAGTCCACCGCCCGGAACTCGAGACCGTCTCGGCGGAACCAGAGTTCGCGGGTCCAGTCGCTGTCGCTCATGGCGGGGACGCTACCGGCGAAAGCCGGACCCGGACACCTCTACGGTGCCCGGGCCCGGCTGGCGGGCGGGCCGTCCGACCCGACGGCCCGACCCGGGGAAGGTTCCGTGGGACGGGACCGGTGTGGTCCGGGTAGGGGAAGCCGGCCCGCGGCGGGTCAGACCCGCTCGGGGTCCGGGCGCTCCCACACCCGGTGCGCGGCCAGCAGCGGCAGGAGCGCGGGCAGGACCTCGCCCGCGGTGTCGACCTTGACCACGCCCGGGGTGGAGGTGCTCACGCCGACGTCGGCGAAGCGGTCGACCGGCGCGAGGGTGGCGATGGCCTTCTTGTGGCGGTACATCTCGCTGAGGAGCAGGTCGGTGCGCGGGTGCGCGGGGAGGTCGACGACGACGAGCGCGTCGAACTCGATCGAGCGCTGTGTCAGATAGGTGCGCGAGATGGCCACCGCCCCGGGCTCGTCCGGATCGCCCTCGCCGAGCCGGCCGCCGGTCGGGCCGATCACGAGCGGCACCATGTCGGCGTCGAAGACGGCCTGCTGGAGTTCGGCGACCGCCGCCACGTCGGAGGCCTCGGTGACGAGGATGCCGATGAGGCGCCCGTCGGTGGGCCATTCGCCGCCGATCTGGGACAGTGCCGGGCTGGTCGCGACCTCGGCGACGGGCACCTCGGCCGGGGCGGGCAGGCCGAGTCCGGCGGCGACGGTGG
>CAYFRF010000080.1:0-2661 GCA_964345415.1 uncultured Microbacter sp.
GGACCGCATCGAGTACGCGATCGGCAAGGTGCCGGACATCGTGGAGGACGAGCTCGAGGCCTCCGGCGTGCCGGGCGCCGCGGTGGCCGTGGTCCACGGTGGCGAGGTGGTCCTGGCCGAGGGGTTCGGCGTCCGCAGTACGGAGAGCGACGAGACCGTGGACGCGCAGACCGTGTTCCCGCTCGCCGGACTGTCCGCGCCCGTCTCCGCGACCGTCGTGGCCGCCGAGACCGCCGGGGGCGAGGTGGGCTGGGACACGCCTGTCCGCGAGTACCTGCCCTGGTTCGCGTTGTCGGACCCGCGGGCGACGGAGGAGGTGACGGTGGGCGACCTGTTCGCGCACCGCTCCGGACTGCCGGAGCACGCGGGCGAGGACCTGGAGGCGCTGGGCTATGCCCGGCCGGCGATCCTGCACGGGCTCCGGCACCTGCCGCTCGAGTCGTTCCGCGCCTCGTACGGGTCCACCGAATCCGGGCTCACCGCCGGTGCCGAGGCCGTCGCCGTCTCGTCCGGCACACCGTGGGCCGAGTTGAGCCGCCAGCGGGTCTTCGGCCCGCTCGGCATGTCCGACACCTCCTACTCCCACGAGGAGTTCCTCGATCGCGGGAACCGGGCCGTGGGGCACGTCCGATCCGGCGGGTCCGGATCGGAGGAGGAGCCGGGCAGCTGGGAGCCGGTCGAGGTGCCGCGGGACCCGGACGCGTTGGCGCCGGCGGGCGGGCTGAGTTCGTCGGCGGCGGACATGGCGCGGTGGATGGCCATGGTGTTGGCCGACGGGCAGGCCCCCGGCGGAGCTCAGGTCGTGCCCGCCGACGCGCTGCGCGACGCCCTGACCCCGCAGGTGGTGTCGGAGCCGCCGCAGGCCGCCGCGGACCGCCCCGGCAGCTACGGCTACGGAGTCGAGATCTCCACCACGTCCTCCGGCCGCGTCCAGTGGAGCCACTCCGGCGGGTTCACCAGCGGCGCCGCCACCGCGATGCTCATGATCCCCTCGCTCGACCTGGGGATCGTGACCCTGACCAACGGCGCGCCCGTCGGGGTTCCGGAGACCATCAACGCGCGGTTCGCCGACTACGCCCAGTACGGCGACCAGTCGCTGAAGTGGCGGGACCTGATCTCCGAGGCGTTCGGCCCCCGGACCGCACCCGTCGGGGATCTGGTCGACGCGCGCCGTCCCACCTCTCCGGCGCCCGCTCCCGCCCTCGACGAGCTGCTCGGCGCCTACCGCAATTCCTACTTCGGGCAGATCGAGGTCCGTGAGCGTGCCCTGACCGCCGAGGAACAGGGCGGGGAAGAAGAACGAGAAAAGAACGACGACGACGTCGCTGGCCCGGCGCTGGCTCTGGTGGTGGGCCCCGGCCCGCAGATCTGGCCCCTCGAGCACTGGGACGGGCCGGTCTTCGCGGCCAGCCCCGAGGGCGAGAGCTGGCCGCGCGGCTCCCGCGGGAGCGTGACGTTCGACGGGGACACGGTGACCGTCGAGCTACTCGACGCAGACGGCCTCGGCACGTTCACGCGAGTCGAGGACCCGGACCGGCCCTGACCTCGAGCGCGGCGAGGTCAGCGCGCGCCCGACGCCGCCTGCCGCTCCGCCCGACGCTTGCCGCGCTTGGAATCGGCGTCCGGGGTGGTGAGGAAGGTGGACATCCACGCCATCCGCGGGTCGGCGTCCACGAGGAACGCCTTGAACATCAGCGTCAGCGGCACCGCCAGGATCGCGCCCAGCGGGCCCGCCACCGCGGCCCAGAACACCAGCGACAGGAACGTCACCGTGGGGGTCAGTCCCACCGCGTCGCCGGTGAACTTGGGCTGGATGAAGCTCTGCATGACCAGGTTCACCACGCTGTAGATCACCACCACCCAGATCGCGTCGGCCGGGCCACCGGTGAGCAGGGCGAACAGGGCGGGCGGCACCAGGCCGAGCACGAACCCGATGTTGGGGATGTAGTTGGTGACAAACGCGAGCACACCCCACACCAGCGCGAGCGGCACGCCGAGGATCCACAGCGCCACCACGTCCATCACGGCCACGATGAGGCCGAACACGGTGGCGACGATCCAGTACGACTTGAGCCCGTCACCGAACGACTCGAGGGAGTCGGCCAGGCGGGGGCGGAGTGTGGCGATGGCGGCGCGGCGCCGGGAGATGCCGGGGACGTCAAAGACGAGGAAGGTCAGTGCGATCACGAGGATGGTGAGCTGGCCGCCCGCGGAGGAGACCTGCCCGGCGACGTTCTGCAGCGCGCCGATGATGGTGCCCGGCGACACGCCGTGCAGCGACTCGGAGACCTGGTCCTGGCTGAGCCCGAACCGGCCCAGGAACTCGATGGTGCTGTGGTACATCGCGTAGAAGCGGTCCTGGTACTGCGGGATCTCCTCGGCGGCGATCCACAGTGCCCACACGAGCATGCCGACCAGGGCGAGGAGCACCAGGTACAGCACCAGCAGGACAATGACCATCGCGATCCAGCGCGGCACACCGACCCGCTCGAGCAGTGACTGCAACGGCTGGGCGGCAATGACGAGGTTGAGTGCCAGGAACGCCGGCATCACCATGTTCGCGTGTTCGTGGAGGCCCCACAGGACCATGAAGGCGGCCGCCAGCGAGACGATCGTGACGGCCGCGATGCCCCAGCCCTTGGGCTCCTCGTCCGGGGCGTC
>CAYFRF010000080.1:2761-4132 GCA_964345415.1 uncultured Microbacter sp.
CCTGCGCTCCTCGAGTCTGGCCCCGCTCGGTGGTCCTGCGGGAAAGCTGCTTGGGAAGGTTTATCACGGTTGCCCAACCGGCACGGGATCAATCCAGGTGACACCGGCGGCAGGGGGTCCGGCCGGGCAATGAACGCACCCCCGCGGCCGGGAGTTCCGGCCGCGGGGGAAGGGGCGTGGGTGGTGCGGTTGTGGTGTTGCGGTTGTGGTGCGTGCGATCAGGCGCCGGCGAGTGCCGAGCGGATCGCGGCGACGTCCACCGAGTCGAGGTCGGCCGGATCCCAGGACGGGTTGCGGTCCTTGTCGACCACCACGGCGCGCACGCCCTCGACGAAGTCGGGGCGGGCGGTGATCCAGCTGCCGAGCTCCAGCTCGTTGTCCAGGCACTCGCGCAGGTCTGCGGCCTTTGCACCGGCGCGCAGCAGCTCGATGGTCGCGACGACCGAGGTGGGGCAGTGCGCGCGGAGCATGTCCAGCGTCGCCGTTGCCCACTCGTCCTGGTCTCCGGCCTCGAGCGCGGCCACCATGTCCTGCGCGGTCTCGCGGGAGAAGACGTCGACGATGCGGTCGATGTTGGCCTCCACGGCCGACGGCCCGGCCTCGGACTTGTCCCGGACGAAGCGCTCGAGGGCGGCGTCCAGCCCGTCGGTGCCGATCGCGGCGATGAACGCCTCCTGGTCCGCATTGTTGATCAGATGCGTACCCATACCGGTGTAGAGGGCGTCGGCGGTGTTGAGCCGCACGCCGGTCGTGCCGAGGTAGATCGCCACGGCCAGGCCGCGCTCACCGCCGCCACACAGGCGCGGCAGGAAGTGGCTCGCGCCGACATCCGGGATGAACCCGATCGCGGTCTCCGGCATGGCCATCATGACCTTCTCGGTGACGACCCGGTGCGTGCCGTTGATCGAGATACCGAGCCCGCCGCCCATCGCCACGCCGTGGATCACGGCCACGGTCGGCGTGGGGTGGGTGTGGTACGCGAGGTTCATCGCGTACTCCTCGGAGAAGAACTTCCGGTTGGTCTCGTGCTCGCCGGCCGCCGCCGCGTCGCGCAGCGCGCGGATGTCGCCGCCGGCGCAGAACGCCTTCTCGGAGGTGCTGGAGATGACCACGGCCTCGACCGACTTGTCCCCCGCGACCTCGTCCAATGCCGCGTGCAGGGCGTGACACATGGGCAGGTCCAGCGAGTTCAGGGCCTTGGGGCGGTCCAGGACGATGTGCTGCATCCGGCCTTCGCGCCGGGTGATGACGAATTCGCTCATGCCCCCAGTCTGTCAGGCCCGCCCGTGGCCGGCGCACAGATACTAGGAATTCCTACCTCATTGCCCCCGAGCCGTCCCCGCGCCCGACCACATGCCGCCCACATGCCGC
>CAYFRF010000080.1:4232-7717 GCA_964345415.1 uncultured Microbacter sp.
CCACATGCCGCCCACATGCCGCGCCCGGAATCCGCTACTCCCGCTCCGGATCCGCTACCGCGGTGGGGGTAGCGGATCCGGAGGGAGGGTAGCGGATCTCGGAATGGGCGCGGGGCCGGGCAGGGACGGGCGGGGTCAGTCGTCGAGGAGCTCCGAGGCGACGTCCGGCACGTACTTGAACTCCTCGCGCGGCGGACGCTCGTAGTTGGTGCCCTTCGGCCGCTCGGGGATCTCGAGCTTCGGCGGGTCGAGCCGCTCCCACGGGATCGTCGACAGCAGATGCGAGATGACGTTGATGCGGGACCGCTTCTTGTCCTCGGACTCGACCGTGTACCAGGGCGCCTCCGGGATGTCCGTGTGGACGAACATCGTGTCCTTGGCCCGGCTGTACTCCTCCCAGCGGTAGATGGACTCCAGGTCCATCGGCGAGAGCTTCCACCGGCGCATCGGATCATCGCCCCGGGACTTGAACCGACGCTCCTGCTCCTCGTCGGAGACGGAGAACCAGTACTTGCGCAGCATGATCCCGTCCTCGACCAGCAGCCGCTCGAAGATCGGCGCCTGGTGCAGGAACCGCTGGTACTCGTCGGTGGTGCAGAATCCCATGACCCGCTCCACCCCGGCGCGGTTGTACCAGGACCGGTCGAAGATCACGATCTCGCCGGCCGACGGGAGATGCTCGATGTACCGCTGGAAGTACCACTGGGTCTTGTTGACCTCACTGGGCGCGGGCAGGGCCACCACCCGGGCGTGACGGGGATTGAGGTACTGGGTGATCCGCTTGATCGCCGAGCCCTTGCCCGCCGCGTCACGCCCCTCGAAGACCAGCACGAGCCGGTTACCGGTCGCCTGCAGCCACGCCTGCATCTCGACCAGCTCGGCCTGCAGGCGTTCGAGCTCCTTCTCGTACGGCTTCTTGGGCAGCTTCTCGAGCCCGCTGGGCAGCAGCTCCTTGCGCCCGCCCTTGGCGCTCTTGCCGCCGCCCTTCGGAGCCGCACCCTTCCCGGCGTCGGCCTTCTTGCCGCCGTCCTTCTTGCTCCCGGACTTGTTCCCGGCCTTCTTCCCGCCACTCTTTCCACTGCTCATGTGCTGATCCTACGACGCCGACATCCCCCGACAGGACAAGAGGAGGATCTTGACATTATTGGCGAAAGGTGTCTAACTTCGCGCGGGGTGACGGCCGTCACCACGTTCGCCGACACCGAGGATCCGATGCACCACCTCTCCCGCTGGGGCTTCCTCGGCGCCGTCACCGCCGCCGGACTCACCGCCCTGACCGCTGGCACCGCCGGAGCCCAGCCCACCGGCTCCGCCGCCGCACCGCACCCCGGGTCCGCCGGCCCGGGCACCGCCCGCCCGGCCACGCGGATCCCCCACGAGATCGAAGACCATCGCGTCCTGGTGGTGGGCAGCGGCTTCGGAGGCGGCATCTCGGCTCTCCGCCTCGCACAGGCGGGAGTGCCCGTCGTCGTCGTCGAACGGGGACGCCGGTGGCCCACCGGCCCGAACGCCCGCACCTTCCCCAACGCCCTCCAACCCGACGAGCGCGCCCTGTGGTTCCGCTCCTCCCCCGAGGTCTTCGGCCGCCCCGTCGACCTCCCCCGCTACACCGGCCTGCTCGAGGCCTCCGTCGGCGAGAACATGACCTCCGTCTGCGCGACCGGCGTCGGCGGCGGCTCCCTCATCTACCAGGGCATGGCCCTGCAACCCACCGAGGAGCTGTTCCACACCTGGTTCCCCGGCCAGATCGACTGGCGCGAGATGGACCAGCAGTACTACCCGCGCGTGGCCCGCATGCTCGGCCTGGCCGAAGCGCCCGACGAGTTGGTCGCCGCGCCGCAGTACGCCGCGGCCCGCGCCTTCGCCCACCGCGTCCGCGAGGCCGGACTCCCCCTGCGCAAGATCCCCATGCCGATCGACTGGGACTACGCGCTGGCCGAACTGCGCGGCGAGATGCGCCCCTCGTACACCAACGGCGACGGCTCGCTCGGCGTCAACAACGGCGGCAAGAACTCCGTCGACGTCACCTACCTCGCGCAGGCCGAGGCCACCGGGCTCGTCGACGTGCGCCCCCTCCACGACGTCCGCGCCATGCGGCGCCTGCCCGACGGCCGCTGGGAGCTGGACGTGGAGGTCCTCGACACCTCCGGACACATCCTGCGCACCCTCGCCCTGCGCGCGCCCGCGCTCATCCTCGGCGCCGGCTCGGTGGGCACCAGCACCCTGCTCACGCGCGCCGCCGCGACCGGCACCATCACCGACCTCCCCGATCAGATCGGCACCGGCTGGGGCACCAACGCCGACCGCATCTACCTGTGGTCCGACCCCACCGCCGGATTCGGCGCCGTCCAGGGCGGGCCGGTCGTCTACGGCAGCCTCAACTGGGACGACCCCCACACCGCGCACACCCTCATCCAGGCCTCCATCCCGCCGGTCGGGGCGGAGGTCCACTCCACGATGATGGTCGGCTACGGCGTCAGCGCCGACCGCGGCCGGGTGGTGTACGACGCCGCGCAGGACCGCGGCGTGATCCGGTGGCCTTCCGGGGGCGACGACGACATCGTGTTCGGTCACATCGACCGGACCGCACGCCGGATCGCCGGACCGACCGGTCACCTCACCGACACCAACCGGATCGTGAACTCCACCTGGCACCCCCTGGGCGGCGCGGCCATGGGCAGTGTCTGCGACCTCGAGGGGCGCGTGCTCGGGCAGCGTGGTCTGTACGTCGTGGACGGGGCGCTCATCCCCGGCACCACCGCCGCGTGCAACCCGTCGTGGACCATCGCCGCCGTGGCCGAGCGGGCCCTCGACCGGATCGTCCGCCACGACGTGGGGGCGGTGATCTAGGGGGCGATCGTGCGCGCCCGTCCCCCGGGTCGGGGATACTGACGGTCGTGCGATCTCGTGAGTCCATCCTCGAGGCGACCCGCGAAGTGATCGGGGACGCCGGATTCGACGGGGTGACCATCGCCGCCGTGGCCAAACGCGCCGGCGTCAGTCGCCAGACCGTCTACTCGAACTTCGGTACGCGCGAGGAGCTGGTGTCGCAGGCCATCACCGAGCGGCTCACCTCCCTGTTCGGGGCGATCTCCGACCTGCAGTGCACCACCGACACCCCGCTCGACCTGCTGGTGGAGATCCTCGTGGTCTCCCGCGGGCACATCCTCGGCGACCCGCTGCTGCGGACCCTCACGCTGGCCGGCGGCTCCAACCCGATCTTCGACCCGGGCGCCGCCCGGCGTGCACGGGAGTACGTGCGGTCGCTGCTCGTGCCCGCGACCGCGCAGTTCCCGCAGCTCGACCAGCACCTGGATTTCATCTCCGACGTGGGAGTGCACATCGGTTGGTCGGTGCTGTGCCTGGACTCGCCCGCGACCCGCTCCGACGCCGATCTGCGCGCGTTCCTCGTGGCCGCGCTGGGCCCACTCGTGGCGAGCCTGTCCCGGTGACGGTGCCCGACCTCCCCGCTGCCCGTCACGCCG
>CAYFRF010000080.1:7817-9182 GCA_964345415.1 uncultured Microbacter sp.
AACCCCGCCAACCCCGCCAACCCCGCCAACCCCGCCAACCCCGCCAACCCCGCCACGATGGTCGCAATCCGTGCGGAAATGGTCGCCACCACGTCGCCAAAACGCCGGCCCGACCGCACTGATGACGACCATCCGCAGAAAGCTCGGTGGTGCGCACGGCGCCAGCACATGGTTGCGGCCAGTAACAGCCTCGTCAGCCGCCTGTGGACTACCGTCAGTGCAATCCACAGACCGCCTCGCGCCATATCTTCGAGCACCCGGACCCGCGACTATCGAGGCGTGCGAAAAAAGACCCACGATCTCCCCGTCCCGTTCATCGGAAGCCACGCCCGCTCGGCCGGAGCCCTCACGAGCTACCAGCTGCGAATACGCCATCGCAGACTGTTTCCTGACGTCTACTGCGATGCCTCGGTGAGCACTGAGCCGCGGCTACTCGTCCACGCTGCGGGACTGTGGGCGCCGGATGGCGGGGTGATCGCCGGATCCGCAGCGGGGTTGCTCCACCGAGAGCGGTGGTTCTCTCCGGAGGAGGTCACACGCGCGGTGGACCTCTATGTTCCCGGCACCCCACGAACACCGCCGGGGGTCAGATTGCGCCGACTCAGGGCGGCCCTGCCGAGAGACCAGCTGTCCAGCTTCGGGGATCTCGTCGCGACGTCGCCAGCCCGGACTGCGATCGACATGGCGAGGTGGGAGGACGACGACGACACCGCGATCGCCAAGATCGACGCCGTGTGCAATCGAACGGGAATGACGGTTAGCGACGTCTCAGCTCTTGCGGCCCAGCTCCGGGGAGTGAATGGCCTGCCGAGGGTTCGGACGCTTCTCCGTTCATGTGATGGCCGGGCGGACTCCCCGCCGGAGACCAGGCTCAGACTGCTCCTGTGCCGGTCGGACTTGCCGGACCCGACACCCCAGCTGGAGATCCGCAATGAATTCGGGGCCAAGGTCGCTGTCGCGGACCTCGGCTACGAGCGCGAGAAGCTCGCGATCTTCTACGACAGCGAGCTTCACCGGCGCCGCGAGATCTGGGAGTTCGACGCGTGGGCGAACTCGGAACTCGCCGAGCTCGGTTGGCAGAATCTCCGGGTCACCGCGCCGATGATGCGGAGCCCGGTCGCCCTGATCCGCAAGGTGGGTGCGGCGCTCGAACGCGGACGGATCTGACCTCGCTGCAACGCGGCTTTGCGGCCTCATCGGGACCGCCCGGCCCGGATGGTCGTCACCAGTGCGCCCAAATCGGCGTGGGGTCAACCTCGTGGCGACCAAGTCCGCACAGGCTACTACCATCGCGGAAGGGAACGCTGTGCGGCTCCGCCGTGGCGGGCAGGCCGCTCGGTGGCGGGCAGTCCGGCCGGGCAGGCC
>CAYFRF010000080.1:9282-12303 GCA_964345415.1 uncultured Microbacter sp.
GGCTCCGCCGTGGCGGGCAGGCCGCTCGGTGGCGGGCAGTCCGGCCGGGCAGGCCTCTGGGCGTGGCTCAGCCCTCGAGCTGCTCGCCGACCTCCATCCAGCGCTCCTCGAGCTGGTCCTTCTCCTCGACCACGGCCGTGAGCTCACGGTTCAGCGCGGTGAGCTTCTCGGTGTCCAGGGCCTCGCCCGCGGCGGTCGCGAGGTCGGCGTGGAGCTTCTCCTCGCGCTGGGAGAGCTTGCCGATCTGGCGTTCCAGCTTGTTCAGCTCCTTCTGCAGCTCGCGCTGCTCGCCGGAACTGAGGGCCGGGGCACCGGAGCCGGCGCCGGCAGCGGCCGCGCCACCTCCGGCGGAGCCCGCAGAGGCATCGGCGGGGCCCGCGGCGGCACCCGAGCCAGACCCCGCGCCCGCGCCCGCAGCCACGGCGGCGCGCGAGACCTTGCCCGAGTCACCGGCCTCCCCCGCCAGGCGGCGGCGCTGCAGATACTCGTCGATCCCGCGCGGCAGGTTGGTGAGTCCGCCGTCGCCGAACAGCGCCCACACCGAGTCGCAGATCCGCTCGATGAGGTAGCGGTCGTGCGAGATCACGACCATCGTGCCGGGCCAGCCGTCGAGCAGGTCCTCGAGCTGGCGCAGCGTGTCGATGTCCAGGTCGTTGGTGGGCTCGTCCAGCAGCAGCACGTTGGGCTCGGCCATGAGCACGCGGGTGAGCTGCAACCTGCGCCGCTCGCCACCGGACAGGTCGCCGACCGGCGTGCGCTGCCGGGCGGGCGAGAAGCCGAGTCTCTCGGCCAGCTGCGAGGCGGACAATTCGTCGTCGCCGAACGCCACGCGTGTGGCCACGTCCTCGATCGCCTCGAGCACGCGCTGGTCCAGAGGCAGGTCGTCGAGTTCCTGGCGCAGCCAGCCGATCCGGACGGTCTTGCCCTCCTTGCGCCGACCGGCGGCGAGCGGCGCCTCCCCGGCGAGTGCGCGCAGCAGGGTGGTCTTGCCGGAACCGTTGACGCCCACCAGCCCGACGCGTTCGCCGGGGGCGAGCCGCCAGGTGAGGTCCTCGACGAGGGTCCGGCCGTCGGGGGCGTCGAGCTGGGCGTCCTCGAGCTCGATCACCACCTTGCCGAGCCGCCGGGCCGCGAAACTCGACAGCTGGAGCGAGTCGCGCGGCGGGGGCACGTCCTTGATCAGGGCCTCGGCGGCCTCGATGCGGTAGCGGGGCTTGGACGTACGGGCGGGCGCACCGCGGCGGAGCCAGGCGAGTTCCTTGCGCATGAGGTTCTGCCGCCGTGACTCGGTGGCGGCGGCCTGCCGGTCGCGCTCGGCGCGGGCGAACACCCAGTCGTTGTAGCCGCCCTCGTACTGCTCGACGCGGCCGTCGACGACCTCCCAGGTGTGGGTGGCCACCGTGTCGAGGAACCAGCGGTCGTGTGTGACGACGACGAGCGCGCTCGACCGCCGCACCAGGTGATCGGCCAACCACTGGACGCCCTCCACGTCCAGATGGTTGGTGGGTTCGTCCAGCACCAGCAGGTCGAGGTCCTGCACGAGCGCGGCGGCCAATGACACGCGTCGGCGTTCGCCGCCGGAGAGGTCGGCCACGGGGGTGTCCATGCCGAGGTCGTGGATGCCGATGCCGTCGAGCACGGAACGCACGCGGGCGTCGCCGGCCCATTCGTGGACCTCCATCCCGAGCCCGCCCACCACGGCCTCGCCCACGGTGTCGGCGGCGAGTTCGGTGCGCTGGGTGACCACGGCCATCCGCAGGTCACCGACGCGGGAGACGCGACCGGAGTCGGGTTCGGCGACCCCGGTGAGGATCTCCAGCAGGGTGGTCTTGCCGCCACCGTTGAGGCCCACGACGCCGATGCGGTCGCCGGCGTTGACGCCCAGTGAGACGTTGTCGAGCACCTGCCGGACGCCGAAGGAGATCGAGCCCTGCTCGATGTTGATGAGGTTGGTGGGGGCCATCTCTACTTTCCTGTGGGGTTGTCGGCGCTGCCGACGGGTGAGCCGGATGCGGGTCCCGCGCCGGGTCCGGATGCGGAGCCCGCGGCGGTACCGGTGTCGTCGATGATGCGGGCGCCGCCGACCGGGCCGTGGGTGATGCGGACCTCGCGGGCCACGCCGGACTCGCTGAGTTCGGCGGCCACGCTGATCGCGTGCTCCCGGTCGCGGCAGAAGAACAGGCAGGTGGGCCCGGAGCCGGAGACCATGCCGTACAGCGCCCCGGCCTCCTCACCCGCCCGCAGGGTGCGGCGCAGAGCGGGCATGAGCGACAGGGCCGCGGGTTCCATGTCGTTGATCAGCCGGTCGGCGACCATCAGCGGGTCGTCGCCGGCCAGGGCCTGCACCAGGGATGCCGTGTCGCCGGCCCGGGTCAGGCCGGTCCGTTCGGCACGCAGCCGGTCGAGTTCGGCGAACACCACCGGGGTGGACAGGCCACCGTCGGCCAGTGCCACGACGATGTGCTGTTCGGCGCGCGCGTGCAGCAGCGTGGCCAGCTCCTCGCCGCGGCCGGTGCCGAGGGCCGTCCCCCCGCGCACGCAGAAGGGGACGTCGCTGCCCAGCCGCGCGGCCCGCTCCTCCAGTGCCGCCCGGCCCAGTCCCAGCCCGAGGAGCCGGTCCGTGGCCACCAACGCCGCCGCCGCGTCCGCGCTGCCGCCGGCCATCCCGCCGGCCACGGGGACGCCCTTGCGGATGCGGATGGCGATCCGGGCATCCGACCCCGCCTCCGCCCGGAGCAGTTCGACCGCGCGGGCTGCGAGATTGGTCCGGTCCGCGGGCACCTGACCCGCCCCGGGCCCGGACACGGTGACGGTGATCTCGTCGTCGTCGGATCCGGCTCCCGCGCCGGCACCCCCCGGACGCGAGGCGGCTGCGCCCCCACCGGGTTCCACGAGCGCGACGGTGACCTCTTCCCACAGGTCCACGGCGCGGTACACGGTGAGCAGGTCGTGGTAACCGTCGGCGCGCAGGTCACCCACACCGAGGTGCAGGTTGATCTTGGCGGGCGCGACGGCCGTCAC
>CAYFRF010000081.1:0-12281 GCA_964345415.1 uncultured Microbacter sp.
CCCGCCGGCTCAGCCCTCGCGCGCCCGCTCGTAGAACGCGACCGCCGCGGCGGTGGCCACATTCAACGAGTCGGTGCCGTCGGTCATCGGGATGGCGGCGCGGACGTCGCAGGCGCGCATCGCGTGCTCGGTGAGGCCCGGCCCCTCGGCGCCCAGGACAAAGGCCACCTTCTCGGCGTCCACGGCTCGGGAGAGCGGAGTGTCCGCGGACGGCGTGAGCGCCACGGTGCGGAAGCCCTGGGCGCTCAGGTCCTCGAGGGAGCGCTGCCACGTGGTGGGGGTGCCCGGCAGGTGTGCGAACGGCAGCCGCAGCACATGCCCCATCGATACGCGCACGACGCGCCGGTAGAGCGGGTCGCCGGCGGCGGCCCCGAAGAGGACGCCGTCCACGCCGAGGGCGGCGCAGTTGCGGAAGATGGCGCCGAGGTTCTCGGGGTCGTTGACGCCCTCCAGCACGACGAGCGTCCGGGCGCCGCCGGGGCCGCCGGCCCCAGAACCGCCGGGCCCAACGCCGGCGCTCCCGAGCCAGCCCGGCCCACCCGGCACGCCCTCGCCGTTCACCACCGACTCGACGCTCAGCGGCTCGGGCCGGTCGGCGGCGGCGAGGATGTCGCGGCTGGAGCGGAAGCCGATCACCTCGCTGATCAGCTCCTTGGACGCGCGCAGGTACACGGCGTCACCGGCCTTCTCGTCGGCGTCCCAGCCCTCGGCGGCGGCCTCGCGGCGCAGCTGGGCGAGCCGCGAGTCCGTGCCAAGCATGACGTGGGGCCGGAACCGCGAGAGCAGCATGCGGCCCACCACGTAGGTGCCCTCGGCGATCACCAGGCCGCGGCCGCCGGGCAGGTCGGGCCGCCGGTCGGAGTTGTTGAGGTCCCGCAGGTCGTCGAGAAGCGGATCGGCGGGGTCGGTGACGTCGACTACTCGCATCTCGGTCACTCCGACCCCGCCGATTCCAGAATCACGTCAGGCCCTCAATCACGTCAGGCACGGAAGCACCCGGTCACTCACGCCAGCGCGTCGGTGATGGGGCCAATGGCGAAGAACACCACGAACGCGGCCGCGACGATCCACAGGATGGGGTGCACGGTGCGGGCCTTGCCGGTGGCGGTGGCCATCACGACCCAGGCGATGAACCCGATCCCGATGCCGTTGGCGATCGAGTACGTGAACGGCATGGCGACGATCGTGAGGAACGCGGGCAGCGCCACGGCGAAGTTGGTGAGGTCGATCTGCTTGATCTGGGAGATCATCAGCGCACCCACGATCACCAGGGCGGGCGCCGCGGCCTCGACGGGCACGACCTCATACAGCGGGGTGAAGAACATCGCCAGCAGGAACAGTGCGCCGGTGACGATGTTCGCCAGCCCGGTGCGGGCGCCCTCGGCGATGCCGGAGGCCGATTCGAGGAACACGGTGTTGGACGAGGAGGAGGTGAAGCCGCCGGCCACGGCGCCGAAGCCCTCCACGACCAGCGCGGCCTTCATGTTGGGCAGGTTGCCCTTGTCGTCCATGAGCTCGGCTTCCTTGCCGAGGCCGGTGAAGGTGCCCATGGCGTCGAAGAAGTTGGCGAGCAGCAGGGTGAACACGAACAGTCCGGCGGCCAGGGGCCCGATGCGGACGAACGCACCGATCAGGTCGACCTGCCCGATGAGCGACAGGTTGGGGATGCCGCCCAGGGAATCGGGGATGGCGGGGACGGCGAGGCTCCAGCCGGTGGGGTTGGGCTCACCGTCGACGAACGACGGGCCGGCGCCCGCGATCGCCTCGACGATCACGGAGAAGATGGCGGTCACCACGATGCCGATGAACAGGCCGCCGCGGACCTTGCGGGCCACGAGCACGCCGCACAGGAGCAGGCCCACCACAAACACGAAGGTGGGCCAGGAGGCGATGGAGCCGCCGATGCCCAGGCCGACGGGGACGGTGGTGCCGGCGGCGTCGGGGATGCGGCGCACGAAGCCGGAGTCCACCACGCCGACCATGGCGATGAACAGGCCGATGCCCACGGCGATGGCGGCCTTGAGCTCGGGCGGCACGGCGTTGAACACGGCGGTGCGGAAGCCGGTGATCGCGAGGATCACGATGATGATGCCCTCGATCACCACCAGGCCCATCGCCTCGGCCCAGGTGACCTGCTGTGCGATGGTCACGGCGACCAGCGAGTTGATGCCGAGGCCGGTGGCGAACGCGAACGGGTACTTGGCGATTGCGCCGAAGGCGATGGTCATGACGCCGGCGGTGAAGGCGGTGACGGCGGCGATCTCGACGATCGACAGCTGGTCACCGTTGACGTCGGTGCCGGAGCCGAGGATCAGCGGGTTGAGGATGATGATGTAGGCCATCGCGAAGAAGCTGACGAGCCCGCCGCGGACCTCGCGCGGCACCGTCGAGCCGCGCTCGCTGATCTTGAAATACCGGTCCAGCGCGCCCATCTTGGCGGGGGGCTGTGACGGGGCCCCGGTGCTCTGCGACATCAGGTGACCTTCCAGGCGGTGGGTGGGGAACCGTCATAGAGTAACCGGCTGCCTGCCTGCGGTAGCGTCGCGGGCATGAGGGATGAGTCGGCGGGGGAGGATACGCGGCAGGTGCAGGACGTGCCGTCGCCTTCAGCTGGGCCTCAGGTGCCGCCGCTGCCCACCTATCTCCTCGACCCGCGGCCCGTGGTGATGTTGGGGACGGTGGCGTGGACGTTGGCGCTGCTGGGGAACATGCTGTTCTTCGACGGCGACTTCCGCACGGTGATCCTGTGCGCGGTGGGCGTGGGGGTGGGTGCGGTGGGCACCGGGGTGTACGCGCTGCAGCGCCGGGCGGTGCTGCGGGGCAGCGCGGGCGCGCAGGCGGGCCTGGACTTCGCCGACGCTCCCGAGAAGAACTAAAAGACGACGATCAGAACCACGACGACGACGACACCCGCACCGCCCCCGCCCGGAACGGGGCTCCGGCTGTGGGCGTCAGTCCCGGGCGTCGGGCTCGGTCTGCTCCGCTGCGGCAGCGTTCTCGCCCGCCGACTCCTGAGCCTGCGCAGCGTTCTCGCCCGCCGGCTCCTCCGTCTGCACCGGCTGCTCAGCCTGTGCGGCCTCAGCCTCGGCGCGGGCCCTGGCGGCCGCCTCCAGGTGCTGGGGCAGGACCACCACGTCGACGGCCGAGTCGTCGTAGGCCTCGGCCGTGTCGAGCGCCGGGTTCCGGGGCATCTCCACGTCACTGTGGGCGCCGCAGCCGTACTCCAGGTGCACCACCTGGCCGTCGGCCGAGTACTCGTTGGCGCAGACCCCGAACATCGCGCTCAGCGAGCCCGCCATGGGCGCCAGGAAACCGCAGGTGCCGCAGGGGTTCTTGGCGCTGCGGGCGATCTCGGACTCGGGACCCCGCTCGGCGGTCCAGCGCGCGGCCGCCTCGGCCCGACCCAGCCAGCTCAGGTGCTGCTTCCGGCCCAGGCCGATGGGCCCGGCCAGCTCGTCGAGAGCCTCGTCCCCGGTGAGCGTGTAGCCGGGTGCCAGCCTCTCGTCGTCGTCGGATGGTGGTAGCAGGTCCCCCGCACCCAGGTCCCCGGCGCGCACCCGCTTCTCCCACGGCACCCACGCGGGCGCGATCAGCGCCTCCGCGCCGGGCAGCAGCGCGATCTCGTCCACCGTCAGCTCACCGCCGGGCACCAACGCCAGCACGCACGCCCAGTACCACCCGCGGTACCCGGGCAGATCGGCGGCGAAGCGGTGCGTGGTGGTGAAGGCGGCCTCCACGGCGGACCCGAGGTGCTCCCCCACAGCGGCCCCGGCGAACTCCTCGACCGCCACCCGGGCCACATCCACGCCGGAGGCCAGCTGCTCCTGCAGGGCGGCGTCGAAGCCCGACTCCTGATCCGTGCCTACCTCGGTGTTCACGTCCCCCATTATGCGCATCACGGGCTGGGAGTCACGTTCCGGCCTCGCGTGCGGCATCCTGGGGGGTATGCGCAGGTTCCTCGGCCAGGCCGGTCCGCTCGTCATGTCGCTCGCCCTCGTCGGCGGGCTCGCCGCCTGTTCCTCCGGCGCCGGCAACACCGACCAGGCCGGGACCGCGGCGGCCACAACCAACGCCTCCCTGGCCTCCTCGAGCACCCCCGCCGGATCCACCGGGGAGTCCTTCTCCCTCTGGCCCCCCAACGTCGCGGTGGGCACGGCCGACCCGCAGCCCACCCGCGGCACCGTCGAGGTGGTCCGCGAACTCCCCCACGACCCCGCCCTGTTCACCCAGGGCCTCGAGGTCTCGGACGGGCAGATCTTCGAATCCACCGGCACCTACGGCGGCTCCCAGGTCCAACGCCGCCCCCTCGACGCCGTGGAGCCCACCGTCTCCGTGCCCATGGAGGCCACCGAGTTCGGCGAGGGCCTGGCCCTGACCCCCGACGCCCTGTGGACCGTCACCTGGAAGAACCAGGTCGCCCACAAGCGGGACCCGCAGACCCTCGAGGTGCTCGAGACCGTGCGGTACGAGGGCGAGGGCTGGGGCCTGTGCTTCGACGGCACCCAGCTCGTGATGAGCAACGGCTCCGACCAGCTCACCTTCCGCGACCCGGTGACCTTCGAGCCCACCGGCACCGTCGACGTGACCGCCGGGGGCACCGCGGTGCCGTGGATCAACGAGCTCGAGTGCGTGGACGGCGCCGTGCTGGCCAACGTGTTCAAGACCGACGAGATCCTGCGCATCGACCCGGTGACCGGGCACGTCACCGCCATCTACGACGCCTCCGCGCTGCAGCAGCCGCGGCCCGAGCACACCGACGCGGTGTTCAACGGCATCGCCGCGCTGCCGGGCTCCGAGAACCTGCTGGTGACCGGGAAGATGTGGCCGACCATGTACGAGGTGCGCCTCGGTGGCTGAGGCCGGGGCCCCCTCCCCCGGCGGCCCGGGCCCCGGCGGCGCGGGCCCGGGCGACGCGGTCCCGGGCGATTCCGGCGGCACCGGCCCGGGTTCCCCCCGCGACGCTGCCCGTGACCCCCTGCGCCGGCCCCGCGGACCTGCGGGCCGGGCCGCCGCCTCCGTGGGCCGGGGCGTCCGCCGCGTCTTCCACGCCGACGGCGCCGACCGCTCCGGCCTCGCCCCGCTCTCCTACGTCACGGTCGCCAACTTCGCCTGCGACGCGATCCTCGCCGTGGCGCTGGCCAACACCCTGTTCTTCTCCGCCGCCACCGCAGAGTCCCGCGGCAACGTCGCCCTCTACCTGCTGGTGACGGTCGCACCGTTCGCCCTCATCGCGCCGGTCATCGGCCCGGCCCTGGACCGGCTGCGCAGCGGCCGCCGACTCACCGTCTCGCTGACGTTCACCCTGCGCGCGGTGCTCGCGGTGATCCTCGCGCTGAACTTCGACACCTGGCTGCTCTATCCGCTCGCCCTCGGCATGTTGGTGCTGTCCAAGACGTTCGGGGTGATCAAGGCGTCCATCACGCCCCACGTCCTGCCCCCGACGCTGGACCTTGTGCGCACCAACTCGCGGCTCACCGTGCTGGGGCACGTGTGCGGGTCCGTGGTGGCCGGCGCGCTCGCCGCGGCCGTGGCGTGGATCTGGTCCTCGCAGGCCGCACTGTGGCTGCTCGCGGCCGTCGCCCTGGTGGCCGCCTACGTGGCCATGACCATCCCCGCGCACGCCGAGGCCTCCCCCGACGAGGAACACGCCTCGCTGCGGGTCGAGCGGGGGTCCCTGCGTGGCGGGCAGGGTTCCCTGCGTCACGGCCTCAAGGCCGTGCTCACCCGCCCATTGGGCCGGGGCGTGCTGGCCAACCTGTGGGCCGAGTCCACCGCCCGGTTCATGACCGGCTTCCTCACCCTGTTCCTGGCGTTCGTGGCCAAGGCCCAGGAGGACGCCACCGCGCTCGAGCAGGCCGGGCTGCTGGCCATCGCCGGCGCCGCGGGCGGGATCGGCACGTTCGCCGGCAACGCGGTCGGCTCCCGGCTGCCCCTCGGTCGGCCCGGCCGGATCGCCACCGTCGCCGCAGGGTCCGCCCTGGCCGCCGCGGTGGTGGCGGCGTTCCTCGGCACCCTCTGGATGGCGGCGGTGTTCGCGCTGGTCGCCGCGATCGCCAGCGCCCTGGGCAAGGTGGCGCTGGACTCGTCCATCCAGACCGACATCTCCGACGCCGCCCGCTCCTCCGCCTTCGGCCGCTCCGAGACCGCGCTGCAGCTGGCGTGGGTGTTCGGCGGCGCGCTGGGCGTGATGCTGCCGCCGGACTTCACCATCGGGTTCACCGTGGTGGCCGTGGTGGGCGCGCTGATGTTCACCCAGTCCCTGCTCACCGCGCGCGGCACCACGCTCGTGCCGGGACTGGGCGGCAACCGGCCGCGGTTCCCGGGACGCCCGAAGGTTCCCGCCCCGGGCTCCCCCGGCCCGGCCGGCGCAGGTTCCCCCGGCCCGGCCGGCGCGGACCACCCCGGTTCGGCTGGCACGGGCTCCCCCGGTTCGACCGATGCAGGCTCCCCCGGTTTCTCCGAGGGCGGTGGCCCCGTTTCGCCTGACGACCACGACATCGGCAGAATGGCCCCGTGAGCTCCCGCAGTGATTCCGAGTCGGCCGGTCCCCGCGTACGCCCTGTCACCTGGGCCATCCTCGCGTGGATGATCATCATGATCTCCGCGATCCTGGCGGCGTGGAAGGGTTCGGAGTCCCGGTTCGGCGAGCTTCCGGAAATCACCGTCGCCACGGACCGGGGCACGGTCACGGCGCTGCCCTTCACCGCCACCGATCTGGAGGGCAACTCCTACACCAACCCGGTGCCCGAGTTCGTGGTCCGCGGCGAGCACACGCTGACCGTGCGACTGTCCACCGCGCTGTACCAGTCCACGTTGAACGTGTACGAGGTCCGCGAGAACGGCACGGTCGAGTCCACGATCGAGGCCGGCTCCACCGGGCAGCTGCTCATCCCGGTGACCACCGAGGACGGCGGGCGTATCGAGGGCCTGGCCATCCGGTCGGTGCCGATCGTCTACGACGAGGCCGGCGAGCCGTCGATCCTCAACGGCGAGTGGTCGGTGTCCTTCATCTACGAGGACTGACCCACTCGGATTCCCGACCCGCGCCCGGGCCGGACGCGCACCAGACTCAGACCAGGCAGCCGAACCGCTCGCTGACCGATCCGCCGTGCGATCCGTCGTGATTGGTGGATACCCATCGCGATTCGTGAAATCCCGTCGCGATCCTGCAGGGATCTACTCGGCCGATGCCTGCAGGATCGCGACGCATTGTGAGCGGCGGCGATGGGCACAGAAAAATGCGACGCTGCGCGAGGATCGTCACCTTCGGCGCAGCGAGAGAGCTGGCTAGGAGTCCAGTTCGCGGGCGACCGCACGGAGCACGGAGGCCATCCGACCCGACAGCTTGGCATCGGGCCGACGCCCGCGCCGCAGCTCGGGCTGGACGGTCGACTCGAGCACCTTGATCATGTCCTCCACCATGCCGTGCAGCTCGTCCGGCGAGCGGCGGGGGCCACCTCGCGGGATGCGCTCCTCGTCGGCAGCGGCGGGGGCTGGATCTTCGTGCACCACCACGCGCAGGGCCTGGGGGCCGCGGCGGCCGGAGACCATGTCGAACTCGACGCGCTGGCGCGGCTTGAGTGTCTCGACGCCGGCAGGCAGCGCGTCCGCGCGCACGTAGACGTCTTCTCCGCCCTCCTGGGACAGGAAGCCGAAGCCCTTCTCCGCGTCGTACCACTTGACCTTGCCGCTGGCCACCGCGATCCACCTCTCGACCCGGGGGCGCACACGCGCCACCACGACCTTCGCTGACCACCAGACAATACCCCTGCGCACGGCCCTGACCACGCCCGTCCCCGGCAGGCGTCACACCCGCCGCTGGCCCCTGCCACAGCGTTTCTCGTCGACGTACGCGCACACGACATCCGGGCCGCGAGCACCTAGCGGTACCCTGCCCGGTGTGAGCTCCGACGATCGACGCACCGCTGACTCCACCGACCCCTGGTCCCCCGCCCCGGCCGAGGCCGCCGCGGCCTCCGCCGAGCCCCGCAGGCGTGGCCTGTTCATCACCGCCATGGTGATCTTCGGCATCGGGGTGATCTTCACGATCATCGCCGCGGCCGCCCCGTTCGTGCTGGGCCGGGACGCGCCCACCATCCTGTTCCTCCTCGCGATGCTGTTCACGCCGGTGGGGTTCCTGCTGGGGTTGCTGTACGCGATCCTGGGCTCCCGTCCGCCCAAGGTGTGACCGAACGCACCCTCTTCGCAACATCCCAGGTAACGGGGCGATAACGATGGGCGGTCACATGCCCTGCCACCAGGTTTTATTTCAGAATGGTGACGATCCGGCATCGAACCGCTACTCTCTTTTTCAGACTCGTCAGCGAGTTGGCATCGGACGCACCCCCCGAACCCCGCCCTGCGGCCGATGTGACCACAAACCATTGACCGGGCGGGGACGGGGGAACCGACAGGGCCCACGCCGGGCCCGGCAGCCGAGAGGCCGCCTCGGGGTGAAGCCGCCAGTGGCGGCCGGGCACACTCGTCCGAACCCGACAGCTCACCTCGTAGGTACAGAGTGAAAAGGACTGACGCGTACATGACCTCGTACACCGGACGCCACCGCACCGCCACCACCGCCTCCGCTCCGAAGAGCCTCGTGAAGGTCGTTCTGGCCGGCACCGCCTTCTCCGCCGCCGGCCTGGCCATGGCCCCCGCCGCCAACGCCGCCCCGGACTCCGACTGGGATCGTCTCGCGCAGTGTGAGTCCGGCGGCAACTGGGCCATCAACACCGGCAACGGCTACCACGGTGGCCTGCAGTTCTCGCCGAGCACCTGGGCCGCCTACGGTGGCACCCAGTTCGCGCCGACCGCCAACCAGGCCACGCGTGAGCAGCAGATCGCGATCGCGGAGAAGACCCTCGCCGGTCAGGGCTGGGGCGCCTGGCCCGCCTGCTCGTCGCGTCTGGGCCTGAACTCCGCCCCCACCCCGCGCGACCTGAACAACCTCACCCCGAAGCCCGCCGCTGCGCCGGCTCCGGCTGCTGCGCCGATCGCCTACGAGGTCCCCGAGGAGGTCACGGCTGCCGATCACGCTGCTGCGCTGCACGCGTTCGCCCAGGCCCGCGGTGTCGTGCTCCCGATCCTGCCGACCTACGAGGCCAACAAGGACCTCGTGGACGCGCTCTACGCGGACAACCAGGATCTGGTCGACGACTTCGTCGCCACCCACCTGAACTGACGCTGAACCGACCCGCGCCCCGTGACGAGCACTCGTCACGGGGCGCAGTCGTCTGACCGGGAGCCGCGCGCCGGTCAACGAGAAGGGCCGCCACCCCCTGCTGGGAGTGGCGGCCCTTCTCCTTCTGGTCGGCGCCGCGTCAGGACTTGACTGACTTGTTGATCACGGTCTCCGGGTGGACGTAGTGCAGGCGCTCGTGCGGGAGCGGGAAGCGCTCCTCGCCGAACGGCGACAGTCCGCCCGCGACCAGCGCGGCGAGTTCGGTCACCGGGTGCTCGCCGAACGAGGCGTCGGGCCATCCCGGGTTGTCATAGGTCAGTTTCTTCTTGGCAGCCACGTGGCAAGTCTCTCACCTCGCGCGGCTTTAGTCAGCAAGTGGGTCGGATACCTGCCCGCGAACCCCGCCGCCGGGCCTCGCGAGCCTCACCGCCGGCCCCACAACCGGCCCCACAGCCGGGCCCCGCGGGTCGTCCACCCCACACGCGGTCGTCCGCGTCACTAGGCTGGGACGGATCATGTCCACCTCCCGTGCCTCCTCCCGCCCCGCCGCCGGCGCCGAACCGGATTTCCCGAGCTGGCTCGCCGGGCTGTCCGACGACTCCCTGGTGCGCGTGTGCGAGCTGCGCCCGGATGTGGCCACGCCTCCCCCGGCGTCGCTGGACGTGTTGGCCTCGCGGTTGCGGTTGCCGGCCTCCACGGCGCGGGCGATGGGCACCCTGTCGTGGCCGGAGCTGCTCGTGTTGGCCACCGCGGCCTCGCTGGGTGCCGATTCGGGGGCGGTCCCGCTCAAGGCGGTCGCCGAGCGCCTGGGGGTCAGTGCCCGGGACGCCCGCGCCGCCGCGTCCCCGCGCGTCGCCTCCCGTTCCCACCATGACGACGACGACAACGCCCCCTTCCCCGCCGCCGTCACCCGTCTCCGGGAGCTCGTCCTGCTCTGGGGGGATACGGACCATGTCCGGATGGTGCCGGTCACGGCGTCCGCTGTCGCTGCCGCGCCCGTGGTGGCGCCCCATCCGGGCGAGCCGACGGGGAAGGCGCTGGAGAAGGCGTGGGCCGGGCTGTCGGCTCCGGCGTCGGGGGTCCTCGAGGCGATCGCCCGGGGACGTACGCCGGCCGGGGCGCTGGGGGCCGGGGCGTCGGAGTCGGTGCGGGCCGCGGCCACCGAGTTGGCGGCGGCGGGCTTGGCGGAGATCACCTCCGGGGCGGGCACCGAGGCCGAGTCCGTCGTCCCCCGCGCGTACGCGTTGGACCGGGCCCGCCACGGCGTGCGCGAGGCCCGCTCGACGCTGCTGGATCTGCCCGGCTGGGCCAGCCCCCTCGAGGACCGCACCGGCCGTGCCTCCACCGGCTCCGCCCTCACCAGCGCAGACGCCTCCGGCGGGGTGGCCGCCCTGGACCTGCTGCACCGCTGCGACTCCGTCCTGGCCGCCCTGTCGACGGTGCCCGTGGCCACGCTCAAGGCCGGCGGGGTGGGTGTGCGCGAGCTGCGTCGCGTCGCCCGGGCCGCCGGGCTGGAGGAGGCCGAGCTCCCGCTGCTGCTCGAGGTCCTGGCCGCGGCCGGGCTCATCGCGGTGGGCGACACCGACGTGGGCGACGTCGCCTACGACTCGGTGTGGGCCCCCACCGAGGCCGCCGACATCTGGTCTGCCCGCGAACCGGCCCGCCGCTGGGCGGAGCTGGTCCTGGCCTGGTGGTCCATGCCGCGCGCACCGTGGCGGGTGGGCGCCGAACTCGAGGGCGGCGGGACCGTCCCGGCCCTCGGCGACCCGGTCGGCCCGCCCCCGGCCACCGAACGCGCCCGTGTCCTGGGTGCCCTCGCCGGGCTCGACCCGGCCGCAGAACCCGGCGACTCCCAGCTGCCCGAGGTGGTGCGCTGGTTCTCGCCGGTGTGGTTCTCGAGGGCGGGCACGACGCCGATCACCGAGACCGTGGCGGAGGCCCGGCGGATGGGCCTCGTCGTCGTCACCACCGCGACGAGCGCCGCCCGACTCCTGGCGGGCGGATCCCACGCCCCCGGCACCGCGCCGGCAGCCGCCGCTGCCGCCGCGTCGCCCGGAGGCCCCGGCGCGCTCACCGTCGAGGACCTCGAGCCCGTCCTGGCCGCCGCGCTGCCCGCGCCGGTCTCCGAGGTGATCGTCCAGGCCGACCTGACGATCCTCGCCCCCGGCCCGCTCGTACCCGAGTTGGCCGCCGAGTTCGCGCTGCTCGCCGACGTGGAATCGGCCGGCGCCGCCACCACGTATCGCGTCACCGAGGCCTCCCTGCGCCGCGCCCTGGACGCCGGACGCACCGCCACCGGGGTCCGCGACCTGCTCGCCCGCACCTCGCTCACGCCGGTCCCCCAGTCGCTGGACTACCTCGTCGAAGACGTTGCCCGGCGGCACGGCCGACTGCGGGTCGGGACCGCGATGTCGTTCGTCCGCTGCGACGATCCCTCGCTCGTCGCCCAGGTGCTCGGCTCGCCTGCCGCCGAACGCTGCGCACTGCGGTCCGTCGCGCCCACCGTGCTCATCTCGCAGGCCCGGCCGCTGGATCTGGTCGAGGCGCTGCGCGAGGAGGGGTTCGCGCCGGTCGTCGAGGACACCACCGGCGCTGTTGTGGCGCTGACCCGGCCCGTCGCTCGCGTTCAGCCGTCGGAGACCCGGCGTGCGCCCCGCATCCCCACCCGCGCGCCCGGGCCGGCCGAACTCCGGGCCGCCGTGGCCGCCATGCGCTCAGCCGACCGGGTGCGTTCCGCCCGCAGCGGCACCGGTGCCGGTGGCGGTCCCGGCGGCTCCGGCGCGTACACCGGCGAGGCCGCGATCGCCCGCCTCCACGAGGCCGCCTCCACACGGACCGCCGTGACCGTGGCCGTGGTCGACGCGCAGGGCCGGTCCACGGTGCGGCTGGTGGTGCCGGCGACGGTGGCCGGTGGGCGCATCGAGGGCATCGAGCCCGACACCGCCGAGGCCGTCACCCTGCCCCTGCACCGGGTGATCTCCGTGGCGGACGTCGACCCCACCCGCTGACCTGCCTCGCGCCTCCGCCCGCCGCTCACCGGTCGGGCACGCGGCCTACATCACAGTTGCTCGTCACTTTCGGGTTGCTCGTCATCAGCGAG
>CAYFRF010000082.1:0-11994 GCA_964345415.1 uncultured Microbacter sp.
ACGGGACGATGTTGACCATCTTCCCGGGCACCACGATGACCTTCTTGGGCGCGGCGCCGCCGAGGTTCTCCTGCACCTTGGCATCCGCGAGCGCGGCTGCCTCGACGTCGGCCGGGGAAGCGTCGGCCGCCACCGTGATGCGTGCGCGCACCTTGCCCTTGATCTGCACGGGGTACTCCACGGAGTCCTCGACCAGGTAGGACTCGTCGTGCTCGGGGAACGGCCCGTGGGCGAGCGATCCGTCGTGCCCGAGGCGCGACCAGAGTTCCTCGGCGACGTGGGGCGCGACGGGGGCGGCCATCAACACGAGCGGCTCGACCACCGAGCGGGGCGCACCCGGCCCTGAGGTCGGGTAGGCCTTGGTGAGGGTGTTGACGTACTCGATGAGCTTGGCGATCGCGGTGTTGTCGCGCAGCCCGGAGTAGTCGTCGCGCACACCGGCGATGGTCTTGTGCAGGGCCTTGAGCACGTCCTCGGACGGCTCGGCGTCGGTGACGCGGGCCTGGCCGGTGCTCTCGTCGATCGCCACGCGCCACAGCCGCTGCAGGAAGCGGTGCGCGCCCACGACGTCCTTGGTGGCCCAGGGCCGGGAGGTGTCGAGCGGGCCCATGGACATCTCGTACACGCGCAGGGTGTCCGCGCCGTAGGTGTCGCAGATCTCGTCCGGCGAGACGGCGTTCTTGAGGGACTTGCCCATCTTCCCGTACTCCTGGAACACCTCCTGCTCGCCCAGGTAGAACTTGCCGTCGCGCTCCACCACGTCGGCGGCCTCCACGTAGACGCCGCGGGCGTCGGTGTAGGCGAAGGCCTGGATGTAGCCCTGGTTGAACAGGCGGCGGTACGGCTCCTCGCTGGTGACGTGGCCCAGGTCGAAGAGCACCTTGTGCCAGAACCGCGAGTACAGCAGGTGCAGCACGGCATGCTCGACGCCGCCCACGTAGAGGTCCACGCCGCCCGGGTCGCCGGCACCGTGGATGTCGGGGCGGGGCCCGGTCCAGTAGCGCTCGTTCTCCAGCGCGCACAGCGCGTCGGAGTTGGTGGGGTCGATGTAGCGCAGCTGGTACCAGCTGGAACCGGCCCAGTTGGGCATGACGTTGGCGTCGCGGGTGTAGGTCTGCAGACCGTTGCCCAGGTCCAGTTCGACCGTCATCCACTCGGTGGCCTTGGCCAGCGGCGGGGACGGGACCGAGTCGGCGTCGTCGGGGTCGAAGGACACGGGCTGGTAGTCCTCGACCTCGGGCAGCTCGACGGGCAGCATCTCGTCGGGCAGGGCGTGGGGCACGCCGTCGGAGTCGTAGACCACCGGGAACGGCTCGCCCCAGTAGCGCTTGCGGGCGAAGAGCCAGTCGCGGAGCTTGTACTGGGCTGTGCCCTCGCCGGTGCCCTGGCCCTCGAGCCAGTCGATGGTGGCGGCCTTGGCCTCGTCCACGCCGAGCCCGTCGAGGACCAGACCCTCGTCGTTGGCGGAGTTCACGGCCACGCCGTCGCCGGAGTAGGCCTCGGCCTGCACGTCGATCTCGCCTCCGTCAGCCGGGGCGACGACCTGCTCGATGGGCAGGCCGAAGGCGGTGGCGAACTCGTGGTCGCGGGCATCGTGGGCGGGAACGGCCATGATCGCGCCGGTGCCGTAGCCCATGAGCACGTAGTCGGCCACGAACACCGGCACGGATGCGCCGTTGACCGGGTTGATCGCGTATGCGCCGGTGAAGACGCCGGTCTTGTCCTTGTTCTCCTGGCGTTCCAGGTCGGACTTGTGGGCGGCCTGGCGGCGGTACTCCTGCACGGCCTCGACCGGGGAGGAGAATCCGCCGGTCCAGCGCGGGTCGAGGTCGGTCCCGTCGGCGTTCTCGGGCCAGAACGGGCCCGCCAGCTCGTCGACGAGCGGGTGCTCGGGCGACAGGACCATGTAGGTGGCGCCGAAGAGGGTGTCGGGGCGGGTGGTGAACACCTCGATGGACTGCTCGGCCACGGCGAAGCGGACGCGGGCGCCCTGCGAGCGGCCGATCCAGTTGCGCTGCATGGACTTGACCTTGTCGGTCCAGTCGAGCCGGTCCAGGTCGTCGATGAGCCGGTCGGAGTAGGCGGTGATCCGCATCATCCACTGGCGCAGGTTCTTGCGGAAGACGGGGAAGTTGCCGCGCTCGGAGCGTCCGTCGGCGGTGACCTCCTCGTTGGCCAGCACGGTGCCCAGGCCGGGGCACCAGTTGACCGTCGAGTCCGACAGGTAGACGAGGCGGTGGGCGTCGAGGACCTTCTCCTGCTCGGCCGGGGTCAGGTCGGCCCAGGTGCGGCCGGTGAACTCGGCGGGCAGCGGGCGGGTGCCGGAGACGAACTGCTCGCGCAGTTCGGCGATGGGCCGGGCCCGGCCGGTGCGGGTGGGGTGTTCGGTGCCGTCGGTGGTGAGTGCCGGGGCCTCGGGGTCGTACCAGGAGCCGTGGATCTGCAGGAAGATCCACTGGGTCCAGCGGTAGTAGTCGGTGTCGGTGGTCGCGAACACGCGGCGGCGGTCGTGGCCCAGGCCGAGCCGACCGAGCTGGCGCTCCATGTTGGCGATGTTGGCCTCGGTGGTCACGCGCGGGTGCTGGCCGGTCTGCACGGCGTACTGCTCGGCGGGCAGGCCGAACGCGTCGTAGCCGAGGGTGTGCAGGACGTTGGTGCCGAGCATGCGGTTGTAGCGGGCGAACACGTCGGTGGCGATGTAGCCGAGCGGGTGTCCGACGTGCAGTCCGGCGCCCGACGGGTAGGGGAACATGTCCTGGACGAAGAGCTTGTCCTCGGGCAGCGGGGTGCCGTCGGTCGCGGCGAGCGGCCCGACCGGGTTGGGCGCCTCGAAGGTGCCGCGCTTCGCCCATTCGGCCTGCCAGCGCGATTCGATCTCGCCGGCCAGGGCCGCCCCGTAGCGGTGGCCCGTTCCGGGTTCGGACTGATCGCCGCTGACGGTCTGGTCGGTGCTGCTCACGTTGTCTGCTCTCCCTGGTCTCGCCGGTGCCCTCACGCGGGCGTGGTCAAGCCTAAACCCTGGGACGGGTCGGGCCACGTCAGCGTGGGCGGCGGGTACGTCGCCCCGGGCGCTCTACCGGTGGCGCGCCCCCACCGACGCGGGAGACGCCGGGCCCCGCGCGGTGTGCGCGGGGCCCGGCGTGGGCGCGGGTGGGTCAGGCCTTTGCGGCGCAACGTCCCGCGTGGGTGCGGGTGGGTCAGGCCTTGGCGGCGCGACGGCCGGCGATCAGCGCGTCGATGCTGTAGCGGCCGGGGCCGACGAGGCCGAAGACCACCGCGGCGAGGCCGATCACGGCGACGAGCTCCCAGCCACCGTCGGCGGCGTAGATTCCGGCGGCCTGGTGGACGTAGAAGTACGCACCGGCGGTGACGACGACGACGAGAACAGCCACGAGCTGGGTCAGCAACCCGAGGACGAGCAGGATGCCGCCGACCAGCTCGACGGTGCCGGCGAACGCGGCGGCGGCCTGGGCGGCGGGCACGCCGACGGACTCGAAGAAGGCACCGGTGCCCTCGACGCCGTTGACGAACAGCTTCTGGCCGCCGTGGACGATCAGCACCACTCCGAGCAGGACGCGGGTGATGAGGAGGCCGGCGTCGCGGACGACCGCGGGCACGGGCAGGAGGTTGGTCTCGGCCGAAGCGGCTGCGGTGCGGGTGGCGGTGGTGGTCATGGTGGTTCCTTTTCGTTCGTTCTCGTGTGTTCCGTCGGCTGGGGCCGCGGTGTCGGTGTCTGTCGGCCGCGTCGGGCCGTCACGTCTTTCGTGATACGTCAAACAGTTCTACGCGCCGCTATGTGGCATGTCAACTACCCGGTACTATGGGGCTCATGACTGATGATGTGAACTGGCTCAATGACGAGGAGATGGGTCTCTGGCGCAACTTTCTCGCCCTCGAGGGGCGCCTCCACCTGGAGATCCAGCGCGACCTCAAGACCTCCTCCGGGCTGACCGAACCCGAGTTCGACGTCCTGGTCCACCTCAGCGAGGCCGACGGCCCCCTCCGCATGACCGCGCTCGCCGACGGCCTGCAGTGGGAGCGCAGCCGCGTGTCCCACCAGGTCACCCGCATGGTCAAGCGCGGACTCGTGGAGCGGACGAGCTGCCCCGAGGACGGGCGCGGCGCGTTCGTCTCCACCACCGCCGAGGGCATGCGCGAGATCGAGAAGGCCGCGCCGAGTCACGTCGCGACGGTGCGTCGGGCCTTCCTGGACCGATTGGACCACGACGACAAGCGTGAGCTCGCCCGGATCCTGGCCCTGGTGGAGGGCACCGACGGGGGCCAGCAGCACGACGACTCAACTCGGACTTCCGCCGCCGCGGGCGTACCCTCGGAAGGGTGAACGCAGTGCTCGTCGTGGTTGTGGTGCTCCTCGTGGGGCTCGCCCTCGTGGTCGGGGGCACCGGCCTGCTCGCGCTGTCCGGCACGCTGCCCGGCAACCGTTTCCTCGGAGTGCGCACCCCCGAGACCCGCCGTTCCCCGGAGGCGTGGGAGCTGGCCAACCGGGCCGCCGGTCCCGCCTTCCTCGGCTCGGGCCTCGTGCTCCTGCTCGGGACGCTCGCCCTGGGACTGATCGGCGGCTGGATCGGTGGCCTCGTCGTCGTCGTCGCTCTTGTCATCGCGCTCGCACTGCTCAACGTCGCCGGCATGGCCGGGGCACGCGCGGCGGCCCTCTGGCAGGCCACCCAGGGCGAGGACCAGGGCGGATGCGGCTGCGGACCGAACGGCTGCGGCGGCCACTCGGGCGAGGCCGGCGCTGACGGTGAGGGCTCGGGCGGCGGCTGCTCCCCCGTCACCGACGACCGCGGCGGCTCCGGCTGCTCCCCCGTCACCGATGACCGCGGCGCGAGCGCCGGCGCGGCGGGCGGCTCCGCGAACCCGGCCGACGACTGCGGCGTGACCGGCGGCTGCGGCTCCTGCGCGCTGCAGGGCATGTGCGAGACGGAGAACGCTCCCGCCGACCGCTGACGCGGGCAGCACCCCGCGTTTCGCCCCTCAGATTCCGTTTCACGCCCCCGCCAGCACCCTCCACCCGGCGATTCGCCCCTCAGATTCCGATTCGCACACCCGCCAGCCCCCTCCACCCGGCGATTCGCCCCTCAGATTCCGATTCGCACACCCGCCACACCGTTTCGCCCTTCCGATTCGCATGCACTCGCGGGGCCCCGCGCGTGAATGGGAATCCGGGGGGCAAAACGGAAAGGGCCCGGATCGGAGTGCGGAATCCGAGGGGCATTCCGGCATCTGACGGGCACATCGGAGACCCCGCGGCGCGGACTCGGCCGCCGTAGAATCCGGCGCATGAGCTCCGCCTTCTCGATCACCCGCACGGCCGTCCTCGACGCCCCCGCCCCGGCGGTGTTCGCGCAGATCGAGGACTTCCGCCTCTGGCCGGCCTGGTCGTTCTGGGAGCAGATCGACCCGGACATGCAGCGCAGCTACACCGGTGCCGAGCGCGGTGTGGGCGCGCATTACGCCTGGTCAGGCAACGCCAAGGCCGGTGCCGGCTCCATGGAGATCGTCGACGCGTCCGCCGGTCGGCAGGTGGTGATCGACCTGGAGTTCCTCAAGCCGTTCAAGGCCACCAACCCCACGGTCATCACGCTCGAGCCGCTCGCCGACGGACGCACCGAGGTCACCTGGCGGATGACCGGGCAGCGCGGCCTGGTCTCGCGAGTGCTCGCGCGCGTGGTGAAACTCGACGACGCGCTCGCGCACCAGATCGACGAGGGGCTGCAGGCGCTGGGTCGCGCAGCCGCCGCGGCCGACTAGGACGCCCGGCCCCGCGCAATCCGCCGCCCCACCAGTCCCGGCCCCGCCCCGAATCCCTCGGCGGAGTCATTCCGTGCAGCGTTTCCCCAGCACGAGCCTCGCCAACGCCTGCCGGAACGACTCAACGCCCCGAGCCCGCCCTGAGTGACCCCGACCCTCTCCGCGCGTGGACCCGCCCCACCAGTCCCGGCCCCGCCTTCAGCCCAGCGTCTGCACCAGCACCGCGACGAGCCCACACCCGGCCAGCACGACCACCATCACGACCAGGCCCACGTTGTAGAGCGCCTGCGTCTGCTGCACCTCGCCGGCGCGCAGGAACCGGCCGACCCGCTTCTCATGGCCCCGCTGCACGCGGAGCAACGCAAAGAGGGGCACCACCGTGAGCAGGGAGAACACGGCCGCCCACAGCCACGAGAGTTCGCCGATCAGCTTGGCCAGCAGGATGATGTTCGCGCCCACCACGGCCCAGGTGCGCGCCCAGGACAGGCTGGTGCGTTCGGCCTGCAGCCCCTCGTCCGGCGGGATCGCGGTGGGCTCCACGCCGATCAGCCGCGGCCGCGGCTGCGGGGCCCCGGGCCGGGACTGCGCCGGCTCGGGTCGCGGAATCCCGGGCTGCGGGCGCCCGGGCGGCGGGGTCGGCGAACTCATCCGAACGTGCCGCTGAGGATCGCGATGATCAGCACCACGGCGCCGATCGAGATGCCGAGCACCAGCAGGATCGACGCCTGGGGCATGGGCAGGGGCTGGGAGTGTCGCATGGCGAACTCGATGCGGATCCAGCGGCGGAACGCCACGATCGCCAGCAGCGCGGCGAGCACCAGCAGCACGCAGGCCACGGGGGTGCGGATGATCTCGGGGATCTCGTCGCCGGCGAACGCCTCGAGCGCCACGGAGCCGGCGGTGAGGCCGAGGGCGGTGCGGATCCAGGCGAGGAACGTGCGTTCGTTGGCGAGCGTGAACCGTGGATCCGGCTCCTGACCATCCCGAAGTGCCTTGGGCCGCCACCCTGACCCGCCGTGTTCCGTCATGGGGGCGAGCCTATCGGGCGCCCCGCGCCGCCGGAGCCGCGCGAAAGGCCGGGGGCGGCGGGGTGGTGCAATGGGTGGCATGGAGATTCTTCGCCGTCTGCGGATCGAGCCGTTCATCCTGGCGATTCTGGCGGCGGTGGTGGTGGCCGCGTTCGTGCCGGCGACCGGCGGCGCGGCGGTGGCCTTGGGGTGGGTCACCACCATCGGTATCGCGGTGTTGTTCTTCCTGTACGGCGCGCGGCTCGAGCCGCGGGAGTTGCGGGCGGGGTTGCGGCACTGGCGCCTGCATTCGGTGGTGCTGGTCGCGACGTTCATCCTGTTCCCGCTCCTCGGGCTGCTCGGCCAGTGGGTGTTGGCCCCGGTGCTCGGCGCGTCGTTGGCGGCGGGGTTCCTGTTCCTGACGTTGGTGCCGTCGACGGTGCAGTCGTCGATCACGTTCGTGGCGATCGCGCGGGGGCATGTCAGTGCGGCGGTGGTGTCGGCGTCGGTGTCGAACCTGTTGGGGGTGTTCATCACGCCGCTGTTGGTGTTCGCGCTCATGACGCCGGACGGGTCGGTGACCATCACGTGGGGGTCGGTGGGCAAGATCGCGTTGCAGTTGTTGCTGCCGTTCGTTTTGGGTCAGGTGTTCCGTGACCGGATCCTGCCGATCACCAGCAAGATCAAGCGGTTGGCACTGTTCGACAAGACGGTGATCGTGCTGGTGGTGTACGCGGCGTTCTCGGAGGGTGTGGCCGAGGGGATCTGGACGATGATCGGCGTGCCGCAGCTGGCGGTGCTGGTGGTGGCGTGCTGCGTGTTGCTGGCGGTGGTGTTGGGGCTCACGGAGCTCACTTCCCGCGCGCTCGGTTTCGAGGAGCGGGACAAGCGTGTGGTGCAGTTCTGTGGGTCCAAGAAGTCGCTGGCGACGGGCCTGCCGATGGCGGCGGTGTTGTTCGTGGGCCAGCCGCTGGGGCTGTTGGTACTGCCGTTGATGCTGTTCCACCAGATCCAGCTCATCGTCTGTGCGTGGCTGGCGGGTCGTTACGGCCGCGCGGAGGGCGCCCCGGTCGCCGTGTGAATCGCGACGGTCGCCGTGTGAGTGGCCCCGGTCGCCGCGTGGGCCGTGCCGGAGGCCGCCTGGGTGGTCCCCACGTCCACCACCTTGTCGGGGTCGCCGAGCCGGGGTCCGAGGATCACCAGCACCGCGAAGACCGCCGCGGTGACCAGCGCGAGTCCGATCCAGACCGGGTAGAGGCGGCGCCCCGCCAGGCGTGCGGCGAGCGCGCCCACGAGGGTTCCGACGGTGTTGAAGATCAGGTCGGAGACGTCGGAGTGTCCCAGCGCGAGCAAGTATTGGAGCGTTTCGACGGTGGCGCTGGTGAGTAGTCCGACGACGACGACGAGGCCCATCGCCCGCCTGCGATGCTCCAGCAGGATGTACAGAAGTACTCCTACCGGGATGAAGAAGGCCATATTGCCGAGGTAGTCGAACAGGGGCCCGAACCAGGTGGTGGAGTCCCGATAGAGGGCGAAGGGCTCCCATTCCATCGAGCGGTTGCGTTGGGCTTCGGGCCTCCACAGCATGCCGATCACGAAGAACGCCTTGAGCATGGTCAGGGCCACCACCACGGCGCCGTAGGCGACCAGGGCCACCGCCGCCCAGGTGCGCAGTCGTGGGCTCGTCGGGCTCGGCGGTGTCGTCACGGGCCCAGTCTCCCAGCCGGTCACAGCGGTGGCGTTCCGGACCCGATCCCGGAGAGCCTCACGACGATTCCCATCCGGTCGCGGCACCCCTTCTCCCCCATCCCCTCTCCCCTCCGAGTTGCTGTACTTTTGTACGCGTACGTTTGTACAGCAACGTGAGGAGTCCTCGTGACCAGTGCCGGACGCACCCGCGATCCCGAGCAACGCATCCGTGAGATCGGTCGCGCCGCCGCCGAGCTGATCGCGGAAAACGGACCCGCCGCGTTGACCCACCGTGCGGTGGCTGCGCGCGCGGGTGTCGCCGTCGGCACCACCACCCGCTACTTCGCGACGATCGACGACCTCCGCCGGCACGCGCTCGAGTACCTGGCCGCGGAGATCGAGGAGGACCTGGCCGAGATCGAGCGGGGCCTCGCCGAGGCGCCGGAGCCGGTCGCCTTCATGGCCGCCGCGACCGCCGCGGCGATGGCCGACCTCCGCACCGTCCTCGCGGAGTGCTCACTGGTGTTCGCGGGGCTGTTCGAGGAGGACCTGCGCGAGCTGAGCCTGCAGTGGTTCACCGGGCTCACCGAGGTCCTCACGCCGCACTTCGGCCGTGGCCGGTCCGAGGTGTTGGCCATGTTCCTGGACGGGGCGGGGATCAACACCGCACTCACGGGCACCCCGCCCACCGTCGATCGGATCGAGTCCGTCATCCGGGCGATCTCGACCATGCCCGAGCCCGCCGACGAGTCCAGTGAGGACCCCACCGCATGAGCGACACCGCCGCACCCTCCGTCCGGCGCGAGCTGGAGGCCGACCCGCACATCGTCGGCTCGTATGACCCGTCGCGCCGGTGGCTGGCCCTGGCCACCCTGACGTTCTCCCTGCTGGCCATCACCACGGACATGACGATCCTCAACGTCGCGATCCCGCAGATGTCCGCGGACCTGCAGCCCAGCGCGTCGCAGCAGTTGTGGATCATCGACGCGTATTCACTGGTCATGGCCGGTCTGCTCATCTCCATGTCGTCGATCGCCGACCGCTGGGGCCGCAAGCGGATGCTCATGTTGGGCTACGTGCTCATCGCGCTCGCGTCCGTGCTCGTGTTGCTCGCCCACTCCCCCGGCTTCGTCATCGCGCTGCGTGTCCTGCTCGGCATCGGCGCGGCCATGGTCATGCCGTCCACGCTGTCGCTGCTGCGGGTGACGTTCACCGACACCCGCGAGCGCGCCACCGCCCTCGCGGTGTGGGCTGCGGTCGCCGGCATCGGCGCAGCCGTGGGCCCGCTGCTCGGCGGGTTCCTCCTCGAGCGGTTCCACTGGCAGGCGGCGTTCCTGGTCGGCGTGCCGATGATGGTCATCGCCTCTGTCAGCGCGATCTTCACCGTCCCCGAGTCGCGCGTGCCTGAGCCGGGCCCGTGGGATCCGTTCGCGGCGGCGCTCACGCTGATCGGGATGACCGCCACCATCTGGGCCATCAAGAAGTTCAGCGAGGAGGCCTCGCTGGGATACCTGCCGGCGTGGATCGCATTCGCGGTGGGAGTCGGGGCGCTGTTCTGGTTCGTCCGGCGCTGCCTGCGGTCCGACTCTCCCCTGCTGGATGTGACGATGTTCCGTCACCGCATCTTCTCCGCCGGCGTGCTGGCCGCCCTCATCTCGAGCTTCTCCATGTCCGCCGGGCTATTGCTGCTGGCGCAGTGGCTGCAGCTGGTCAACGGGGCGAGCGCCTTCGAGTCGGGCCTGCAGCTCATGCCGCTGGCCCTGGCCGCGGCCGTCACCTCACTACTGGCGCCCGTGCTCTCCGAGCGCATCGGTATGCGCTCCACCATCTTCCTGGCCCTCTTCGTCGCCGGAGTCGGGATGCTCTATCTCGGCATCCGCGGCGAGAACCTGGACCTGACCTCGGTGTTCATCGCACTGACCCTGATCGGAGCCGGCATCGGGGCCCTCGCCCTCGCGTCCTCGATGATCATGGGCGGTGTCCCGCGCTCGAAGGCCGGCAACGCAGCGGCCATGGAGGACACCTCCTATGAGTTCGGTGCCGTGCTCGGGATCGCGATCCTCGGCTCGCTCGCGTCATTCCTCTACCGCCGGAACCTCGGCCTCCCTGCCGAGGCGGCCGTTCTCGGCGAGGAGGCCACGGCGGCGGTGCGCGACTCCCTGGGCGGAGCCATGGCAGTGGCAGAGGCCGCGCAACTGCCAGACCTGGCGGCCCGTGCCGGCGAGGCCTTCACCTCCGGCCTGGGCCTGGCCGGCCTGATCGGCGGGCTCATCCTCTTGGCGTTCGCGTTCGTGGTGTTCGCCCTCACGCCGAAGGGCACGATGCTCGCCGATCTCGAGCACTGACACCCGCCAACCCGCCCCTCCCGCAGCGAGCTCAGGTTTCCAATCAGGAGTGATGTTGACCACAGTTCGGACGAGAGCAATATATCTTTATGTTGATGCTGATCCAGCAACATCGTGCCGCGTACTGGCCACCACCTGCGCCTATCATGCAAATTTTATACATTCGCATCGGTCCTGGTAAAAGCAAGATGCTCGCACGATTCGAGTTAGTCACGGAAAGTATTGAACCCGTCTGAGCCTGTCCTTAACGTTCTCGCCGCATGAGCTGATCAGGCCATGTGTCGACGGGAGTCACCTGTCGTCTGGCCAGATCTTGTCGGGAGGTGCGAACGTGTCCGGTGGTCTCTCGCGTCTACCAATCGCTCCCCTACCGGCGACTGTGCTGACGCTTGCCGGTCTCGCGCTTGTCGGCTTCGCCGGCGGAGCGGGTACGGCGCTACTCACCGCTCCCGAGACCATCCCAGGCGCCGATTCCAGGGCGACAGAAGAGGTCGCTATCGACCAGGCCGGGATCACGGTCACACGTGCCCCGTCATCACTGGCCACCTCACTGTCCACGTCGATCGCGACGTCGACAGCACCGGCAGCCAGTGTGACCTCGTCGTCGACCACCTCGAGCGCCACATCCGGCTCGAGCACGGTGCCTACCCGACCAACCCAGGCACGACGGGGGCCATCCTCACCCGCACCGGTGCCGGCTCCGGCACCCCGCGCGGTCGCTGCTCCTCAGCAACACGTTCCCGCGCCGCAGCAGGCTCCCCCGCCACAGCCCGAGCCGGCTGTCCCACCGCCGATCCCGCCACTCATCGACATTCCCGCCATCACACTCACCCGGCAACCAGTCATCCCGCAGCAGCCGATTCAGATCCAAGAACTACGTATCGGCTGAGTGCGCTCCCCGAGCACCACCAGCACCACACCACAACCAGGAGAAGAACAATGGATCCCGTTACTTTGACCGTTGCCGCCTTCGGCACGTCCATCATCGCGGCACTCGGCGGGCTCGGAGCCGTCGCAGCTCCGATCACCGCAGCGGCTGTCGGAGCAGGTCCGGCGATCACCGGAGCCACCGTCCTGGCGGCCCCTGCAGTTGCAGGTGTCGTAGCCGGATCTGCCGCGCCTGCCGCGATGATTGCCGCAGATCCGCACGCGTCACAGGGTGCCCAGAACGGTATCGCCGC
>CAYFRF010000083.1:0-11432 GCA_964345415.1 uncultured Microbacter sp.
GGACGATGATCTGGCCGCTGGCCGGCTACACGATCGGCTGGCTGCCGGCGTGGGTGGCGATCGCCGCGATGACGGTCGAGATGCTCATCCGGGTGGTCGCCGTCGGCGTCATCCCGGGAGGCCGGCGCCCGAGCACCGCCATGGCGTGGCTGCTCGGCGTCTTCCTCATCCCGGTGGTCGCCCTGCCGCTGTTCGCGGTGCTCGGCACCAACCGGCTGTCCACCCGGCGGCAGGACCTCCAACGCCTCGTCAACGAGGAACTCGCCGAGATGCTGGCAGGCACCGACGACGTGGAACTGGTGCTGGCCCACAACCGGCGCCTGCGCGCCACGGTCGACATGAACCGCAGACTGGGCGCGTTCCCCCTGCACCTCGGCAACGAGCTGCGGCTGATCTCGGACTACGAGGAGACGTTCGCCTGGATGGTCGAGGCCATCGATGAGGCGCAGAGCTACGTCCACCTGCTCTTCTACATGATCTCCGACGATCCCCACTACGCCGGACCGGTGTGGGACGCCCTCGAGCGCGCCACCGCACGCGGGGTGACCGTCCGGGTCATGTACGACCACGTGGGGACGGCCCAGGTCCCCGGATACCGCCGGCTCCGCCACCGCCTGGCACGGTCGGGATTCGAGGCCGCGCCGTCGCTGCCGCTGCGCGTGACTCGTCGTCGTCCCTCCCGTCCCGACCTGCGCAACCACCGCAAGATCCTCGTGGTCGACGGACGGCGCGCCCTCACCGGCAGCACCAACCTCATCGAGCCCCACTACCGGCGCCGCTCCGCGGTCCGGATGGGGCGACGCTGGGTGGAGCTCAACGCCGTGTGCACCGGACCGGTGGTGACAGCCCTGGACCTGGTGTTTGCCTCCGACTGGTTCATGGAAACCGGCGACGACCTGCGGGATGTGGTGGGCGGGAAGATCGACCCCACCCGGCACGAGCGCGTGGACTCGGCCGTCCAGGTGCTGCCGTCGGGACCCGGGTTCCCCGACGAGAACAACCTGCGTCTGTTCAACGAGCTCATCTACCGGGCCGTGGACCGCGTGGTGATCTGCACGCCCTACTTCGTCCCCGACGACTCCCTGCTCTACTCCGTGACCAGCGCCGTCAAGCGCGGCGTGGACGTGACGCTGGTGATCTGCCAGAAGGCGGACCAGGTGATGATCCACCACGCCCAGCAGTCCTACCTCGAGGAACTGCTCGAGGCCGGGGTGAGGATCCTGCGCTACCCGGCCCCCGACGTGCTGCACTCGAAGATCGTGGTGGTGGACCGCGACATCCTCGCGATCGGCTCCTCCAACATGGACATGCGCTCGTTCAGCCAGAACGGGGAGGTCACGCTCATGGTGATCGACCCGGAGGTCGTGCGCGCCACCGAGGCGGTGCTGGCCCACTACGAGGCCCGCTCCGACCAGCTCGACCTGGAGCAGTGGCGGGCGCGGCCCTGGTACGAGAAGTACCTGGACAACGCGTTCCGGCTGCTCTCGGGGCTGCTCTGACGGCCCGCGCGTCCGGCGGCGGTCGTCGGGTGCGCGGGCGATCCGTATCGTCGGGGCATGAGCACCCCGCAGTCCACCGCGCCGCGTCTCGGTACCCGCTACGCCACCGCGCTGCCCGAGTTGGCGGTGCCGTGGCGCGCCGCGGAGGCGAGCGCGCCGGAGGTGCTGGTCCTCAACGAGCCGCTCGCCGCCGAGCTGGGCCTCGACGTCGACTACCTGCGCGGCGAGGAGGGCGCGCGGCTGCTGACCGGCAACCACGTCCCCGAGGGCGCCACCCCGGTCGCGCAGGCCTACGCCGGCCACCAGTTCGGCGGCTACTCGCCCCGGCTCGGCGACGGGCGGGCACTGCTGATGGGCGAGCTCGCAGACGGCCGCGACCTGCACCTCAAGGGCTCGGGCCGCACCCCGTTCGCCCGCGGCGGGGACGGTCTGGCGGCGACGGGGCCGATGCTGCGCGAGTACGTGATCAGCGAGGCCATGCACGCACTCGGCATCCCCACCACGCGCTCGCTGGCGGTCACCGCGACCGGCAACACCGTCTACCGCGAGGAGCCGTTGCCCGGCGCGGTGCTCGCCCGGGTGGCGGCCGGCCACGAGCGGGTGGGGACGTTCCAGTACGCGCGGGCCCTCGCCGCGAACAGCGAGGACGGTGCGGGGGACGGTGCCGCCGGCGCCGGTGGCGCCGCTGAAAACCACGACAACGACGACGACACGGTCCTGCAGCGACTGGCCGACCACGCCATCGCCCGGCACCACCCCCAGGCCGCGCACGCGGAGAACCCCTACCTGGAACTGTTCGCCTCCGTGCTGCGTCGTCAAGCTTTGCTGGTGGCGGACTGGATGCTCGTCGGGTTCATCCACGGCGTCATGAACACGGACAACACCACCATCTCGGGCGAGACCATCGACTACGGCCCGTGCGCGTTCATGGAGTCCTACGACCCGGCCACCGTGTTCAGCTCGATCGACACCGGCGGCCGCTACGCCTACGCCAACCAGCCGCCGGTGCTGCAGTGGAACATGGCCCGGTTCGCCGAGACGCTCATCCCGTTGGTCGATCCGGACCCGGACGAGGCGGTGCGACTGCTCACCGAGCTGCTCGACACCTTCCCGGACGAGTACCAGCGCGCGTTCGTGGCGGGGATGCGGGCCAAGCTCGGGATCCCCTCCGGTGACGTCGGCACGAACACCGCCGCAGGCACGGATAGCAGGCCCGGCGCGGACGGCGAGACGGTCCGGGTGCTCATCGAGGACCTGCTGGCGATCCTCACCAGCACGCGCGTCGACTTCACCAACTTCTTCCGCCATCTCACTTCCGCGGCTCGCGGCGACGAGTCGGGGCTGCGCGAGCTGTTCGCCGCGGCGCCGGGCGGGGCCTGCAGCGAGGTGGACCCCGCCGCGGGGGAGGGGCCGGTCGATGCCTGGCTCGCCCGGTGGCGGGCACTCTCTCCGACAGCGGAAGTCATGGCCACGGTGAATCCGGTCTACATCCCGCGGAACCACCTGGTGGAAGAGGCGCTGGACGCCGCCACGGCCGGCGATCTGGGGCCGCTGCGGGAACTCGTCGCGGTCGTCACCGATCCCTACACCGAGCGCGCCGGCCTGGGGCGGTACACCGAACCCGCGCCGGTGGGCGCGGCGCCGCACGTCACCTACTGCGGGACCTGACGGCCGTTGAGCCGCGCGGTCGCCCGGGACGTCCTCGGGGGAACGCTTCGGGCTCAGGACGGGGCCGACAGGTTCGTGGCCGGCAACGAGGTGTAGCCGCGGGTGAACGGGGACAGGGCCCGAACGGCTCGGTCGTGGTCCACGCCGAGCTGGGGGTGGGCGGCGTAGAGCTCCTCCACGGCGATCCGGGCCTGCAGCTTCGCGAAGTGCGAGCCGATGCAGAAGTGCGGACCACGCGAGAAGGCGAGGTGGCCGGTGTCCTCGCGGGTGATGTCGAGCCGCCCGGCCGTGGGGCCGTAGTGGCGCTCGTCGCGATTGGCCGATCCGTACAGCATCATCACCTTCTCCCCGGCCGGGATCGTCGTGCCCTCGATCGTCACGTCACGAGTGGTGGTCCGCGCCAGGGCCTGCACGCTGGACTCGAAGCGCAGACATTCGGTGAGCGCGCCGGGGATGAGGCCGGGGTCCGCGGCGAGCATCGCGCGTTGGTCGGGGTGCCGGTCGAGCAGGGCGGCGGTGTGCGAGATGAGGTTGCCGGTGGTGTCGTTGCCGCCGGCGACGATCACGAAGCAGAACCCCAGGACATCCCAGTCGGTGAGGGTATGGCCATCGATCTCGGCCCGGGTGAGCGCCGAGATGAGGTCGTCCCCGGGGGCCGCACGACGCTCCGTGATGAGCGCCCCGAAGTACTCGAACATCGCCGCGACCGCCGAGACGGCGTCGCCCGCCAGGCCCTCGGGGCGGAAGCCCTCCTCCTGGAGTGAGGTGAGCGCGGTGACCCACGGGTCGAAGAGCGGGCGGTCGGCCTCCGGAAGGTCGAACAGGTGCGCGAGCACGAACGTCGGCACCTGCGAGGAGAAGTCGCGGTGGAGGTCGACGGACTCGCCGGCGGAGTAGCGCGTGCTGAGGTCGGTGAGGCGGCCCCGCACGAACTCGCGGATGACCGGCTCGGTGGCGGCCACCCGCTTCGGCGAGAAGGCCCTGGCCAACAGGCGGCGCTTGGTCGAGTGCTCGGGCGGATCCATCATCACGATGGTCGGGGCCAGGCCGAGCGCGGCGATCTCGTCCGGGTAGAAGGTCAGACCGCTGGCGGAGGAGAAGAGGTCTGGAGCGGTGACCGCGGCGTCGACGTCCGCGTACCGGGACAGGGCCCAGAAGTCGGGGCGGGCAGCGGTGCCGTCGCCGACGTGGTGGTGGACAGGGTCGGTCTCGCGGAGGGCCCGGTAGGCCGGGTACGGGTCGGCGAGGTGTGCGGGGTCGAGGGGGTCGAACACGTCGGCCGTCGCCGTGGTCGGCGCGGGAGGGACGGGCCGGGCAGTGGCTGCGGAGGGCGTCTGGGCGGACATGGCGTCATTTAACACCTACTGTTAATGCAGGGAAAGGGGTCGGGCCGGATCCGCCTAGACTCGGCCCATGCCGCGCACCTCCGCCGACACCCGCCGGACCCTCTACCTGGCCGGACTGCGCCGCTTCGCGGACGAGGGCTGGCAGTCGGCCCGGGTCCGGGACATCATCGCCGACGCCGGGCAGGGAAACGACTCGGCGATCAACTATCACTTCGGCTCCCGCAGCGGCCTGCTCGCGCAGATCCTCGCCGACGGCGTGACGCGGATGGAGGACGAGCGCCGGGCCGACCTGGCGCGCTGGCGCACGGACCCGCCCGACCTGCCCGAGGCGGTACGCGCCGTGGTGGCGCCGCTCGCGGATCTGCTCCTCGATGAAGAGGGACGCTGCACCCTCCGGGTGATCGCCCAGGTGGGGCCGCTGACCGAGGTCGGTCGGACCGTCACCGCCGGGCCGGTCAGCGGCACCGCGCTCCAGGACCAGATCGAGGTCCTGGTCAGCGAGACGGCGCGACGGTGCGGCACGGAGATGGCACGGCACCGGGTGCGGCAACTCGTCGTGGCAGTCACCGCCGAGCTGGCGGTCCGTGCGGAGAGCGACCCTGACGCGTTCCCACAGCACGGGGAGTACGTTGCGGACCTGGTCGACTGGATGGCCGCAGGGCTCAACCGCCCGGGTGTGTCCGCCTCAGGCTCCTGACAGGGCCGGGAACCGCTCGGTGCGGGAGCGCAGCAGCGCGGCGAAGTCGGCAGCGGAACGCGGGGCGGGCAGGCGGCCGGCGTTCGCATCGGCAAGCAGCGCGTTGACGGTCTCCCGGGCGCACGTCTTGTTGGAGCCGAGGAACCCGCGCGGGCCCCGCTTGATCCAGCCCACCGCGTACTGGCCCGGCACGGGCTCACCGCCGGGGGAGTCCAGGACCCGACCCTCGGCGTGCGGAATGGTGTCGGTGGCGTCGTCGAACGGCACACCCGGCAGCGGCACACCGCGGTAGCCGACCGAGGCCAGCACGAGACCGGCCTCGATGATCTCCTCGGAGCCGGGCACAGGGACCGCGCGGGTGCGTGCGCCGGCGACGTCGTCGTCGACTAGTTCGGTGCGCACGACCCGCAGGCCGGTGACCTCGCCGGAACCCACCACCTCCACCGGCGCCGTCTGGAAGCGCAGCACGATCCGGCGACGCCGCCCGCTCGCCTCCGCCGGCTCCTCCGGCCGTGCGGCGATGCGCGCCAGGTACTCCAGCTTCAGGCGGCCCTGCGGGGTGTCGGCGGCATCCGTGTCGATCCCGTCGGGGGCCTCGACACGCAGATCGATGTCCTCCCGCGCCGCCAGTCCCACCAGCTCGGGCAGGGTGAACGCCGCGTGCTGCGGCCCGCGCCGGCCCAGCACCACGACCTCGCGGACGCGGCTGAGGCGCAGCGCGCCCAGAGCGTGCCGCGCGATCGAGGTGCTCTCGAGGCGGTCGGGATCGGTGGCGAGGATGCGCGCCACATCCAGGGCCACGTTGCCGTTGCCCACGATCACCGCCCGCTCGTGGTGCAGCGGGATGTGGGTGTCCGCATGGTCGGGGTGGTCGTTGTACCAGGCCACTACTTCTGTGGCGGACGTGCTGCCGGGCAGGTCGGTGCCGGGGATGCCCAGCGGGCGGTCGGTTCCGGCGCCGGTCGCGTAGATCACCGCGTGGTGGTGCTCGGCCAGTTCCTGTGCCGAGATGTCGGTGCCCACGTCGACGCCCAGCCGGTAGGTGAAGCCCGGCTCGCCGGCGATGGCCCGGAACAGTTCGGCCACGCCGCGGGTGTCCACATGGTCCGGCGCCACCCCGTGACGGGCCAGGCCGTGCGGCACGGGCAGCCGGTCGAACACCGTCACCTCGACGTCCTCCTGCCGGAGCAGTGCATCGGCGGCGTACAGCGCGGCCGGACCGGCGCCCACCACGGCCACGCGCAGTGTCGAGCGGGTGGGTCCGAGGCGCACCAACGCGGGGACGCGGGCCTGCGGGCGGGAGGGGCGCTTGTTGTCGGTGAGGACCTCGTTGATCCGCAGGAAATCTTCCTGCTCCGGGGCCAGTTCGGTGTGCGGCACGATCGCCCCCACCGGGCAGGCGCCCACGCACGCGCCGCAGTCCACGCAGGACACCGGGTCGATGTACAGCATCTCCGCCGTGCCGAAATCGGGCTCGTCGGGCGTGGGGTGGATGCAGTTGACCGGGCAGGCGTGGACGCACGCGGCGTCCGCGCAGCAGGCCTGGGTGACGACGTGCGGCATGGCGTGCTCCTCCTCGTCCTACTCGCTCGTCCTACTCGGCGAACGTCACGGGCGGCTCACCGCGGAACCGCGAGGGGCGACCGTCGATCTTCAGGGCCTTCCACACCCGGCGGGCCATGGGGTTCATCAGCCCGGACTCCTCGGCCAGCATCCGCACGTCGCTGAACAGGTCGGACAGGAAACGGCGCGACTCGGGGCTGTCCCAGTACAGCTCGTCCACGACCTCCTGCGGGATGTCGAAGGCGTCCTTGAACTCCGAGGTGGGCTTGAGGATCGCATCGCACAGGATCCGCATGATCACCGGGAACAGCAGCGACACGGCCATGGTCTGACCGCGCGACAGCTTGGGCGCGTTGCGGGCCACGTAGGTGTGCGCGAACGAGATGTGGCGGGCCTCCTCGGCCACGTGGATCTCCATGATCCGCGAGAGCACCGGCGGCAGCGAGTCCGAGTTGCGCAGGACCTGCTTCTGCGTGTGGTCGATCGGCTCCTCGCCGGCCAGGACGCCGATGAAGAACGCCACGGGGAAGGGGCCCGCGGCCATGGGGATGATCGGCGAGATGGCCCGCAGCCAGCGCGGCATGCCCGGAACGTCGGCGCCGATGCGGTTGACGCCCTGCTGGAACATCTGCGTGTGGTGGCACTCCTCGGTGGCCTCGTGGGTGAGGTACCGGAACTCCGCGGAGCCGTTCTCGGACTTGAAGACGTACTGCATGATGCCGCGGATGAGGATGTTCTCGAACTGCAGGCCGACCTTCATGATGTTGGCCTGACGCCACAGGCCGATCGCGATCTGCTTCTCGATCGGCTGCGACTTGTACCAGGGGTGGCCGCCGAGCGGATCGATGCCGGCGGGCAGGATCCAGCGCTCGTCGGTGGGGTCCACCGCGAAGTCCGGATGGTCCCAGGGGATGTCCTTGAACGGGTCGAAGCTGCGGTGCACCGAGGCGTCCGACAGGCGCCGGAGCGTGTCCTCGTACTCCTGCGTGGAGGCGGCGGGGGTGGGGGCGACAGCGGTCACTGTTCATCCTTCCGGTCGCGGCCCGGCGGGCCGGGAGCGTGGGAACCAGACCGGGATGGTTACAGAGTGACATCCGCGATCTATTTGTCACTCACGCTAGACACGGAGGGGCATTTCGTCAACAGATCGCGACGGGAAGGGCGGCTATGTGCTGGTCAGGGCTTCTCGGTGAACGCGGTCGGCCCCAGCAGTGGGCCGAGGTGGTTGCGGGCGAACGCCCGGGAGACCTCCGGGTCGTCCAGGTCGATCACCATGGACGGGGTCAGCACGAACGAGATGACCAGCCGGACCGTCACCTCCGCCACCACCAGCAGCTCCTCGTGACTGCGCGAGTCCGGCACGCTGCGCGAGATCTCCCCGGCCAGGAAGTGTGCGGCGGCAGTGATGAGCGGCGCCCCCTGCACGGTGAAGTGCGGGACCGTCGACTCGGCCTCGGTCTCCAGGAGCCGGTTGAGCAACTCGTGGTCCCGCAGTGTCTCCACCGTGAACGCGAAACCCTCGGTGAGCTTGTCCTCCACCGTCTCGTGCGCGTCGATCTCCCGCTGCAGGTCGGCGAGGAACCACGCCGTCTCCCGCAGCAGCGTGGCCTCCACCAGTTCCTGTTTGTTGGCGAAGCGCCGGTACAGGGTCATCCGCGCCAGGCCCGCCCGCCGCGTGATGTCGTTCATCGTGGACCGCGCGATCCCCACACTCTGGAACTGCGCCGTGGCCGCGTCCAGGATCTGCTCCCGGATCGGGTCGTCGGCATCCGCCTCGCCGGACGGGCCCAGGCCCAGGCGCAGCAGGGCCAGGGGGTCGGGGGAGGGGCTCGCGCTCATGCCTTCCAGTCTCCCACCTCGGCGCCGGAGCGTCTGCCGTGCCGCATCTCGCGGGCCGTCATGCCCCACCAGCGCCGCGCGTACTGGCTGAACGTCGTGGCGTCGCCGAGCCCGATCGCGGAGGCCACCTGGAACAGCGGGATCTCGGTGGTGGTGAGCAGCCGCGCCGCGACCTCGCGTCGCACCTCGTCACGCAGCGCCGCGAAACTCGTCCCCTCCTTGGCCAACTCCCGCTGCAACGTCCGCGGTGAGACCGCGAGCAGTCCGGCCACCTCGGCCAGCGAGGAGGTGCCGGTGTCCAGGGACTGCTGCAGCAGCGCCCGCGTGTGGTCGGCGTAGCCCCGCACGTCCGCCGGGACGTGCTGGTCCAGGTAGCGCAACGCGAGCTGCTGCAGCGTCTGGTCGCCGCCGGAGATCGGCTGGCCCAGCAGTGCCGACGGCACGCGCAGCACCGCGCCCGGGGTCGCGGCGTTCACCGGCGCCCCGAACAACTCGACATACAGCTCCTCGGGGGCGGTGAACTCGTTCGGCAACTCCACCGACAGCAGTCCGTAGTCAGGCCCCAGCACACTCTGCATCGCGCGGTGCAGGAACAACAGCACCAGATCGACCGCCTGTGGGGGAACCACCTGGTCCGCGTCCCGGTACCCGAAGCGCACCCCCAGCACGTCGTCGTCGCCCCTGGGGTCTTCCACCACCGTGATCTCGATCGACCGCGAGTGGAAGAACAGGTACTTGGAGGTCATCTCGAGCGCCTGGGTGGTGGTCCGCGCGTTCTTCACCGCCACCGCGACCGGGCCCAGCATGTCCAGGTCCTGCAGCTGCGCCACCCGCAGGCCCAGGTCCGGGCAGTCCAACTCGGCGGCCGCGACCTCCAGCAGCAGGGCGATGCCCATGTCCTCGACCAGGAGCTCGTCGCTGTCCAGCGCGGCGGTGGGCAGGCCGGCACGCCGGGCCAGGTCGTCGGCGTCCCCACCCAGCTCGGTGACCACCTGCCGGACGCCCCGCAGGCCCGACGACCGGATGTATGCCATGCGCCGATCCTGTGGCAGGTGGCGCGAAATCTCAACTTCTTGGCGCTTTACGGCAAGTTGCGGCGGCGCGACGCGGCTACGGTACTGGACATGAGCACCTCCACCGACAGTCGCCAGCGGCCGGGCACCAGCCCCGAGGCCCCGCTGGACCTGCTGATCGTGGGCGCGGGGATCTCGGGGATCGACCTCGCCTACCACGTCAACCGCGAGTTCCCGCACTGGGACTGGGAGATCCACGATGCCCACGACGACCTGGGCGGCACCTGGCACACCTTCCGCTACCCGGGCATCCGCTCCGACTCGGACATGGCGACCTTCGGCTTCCCGTTCCGGCCCTGGCCGCACGACTCCACGCTCGGCGGCGGCGCCGACATCAAGGAGTACGTGCGCGGCACCGCCCGCGAGGCCGGCGCGCTGGAACGCCTGTACCTGCGCTCCTGGATCGCCGACTCGGACTGGGACAGCGCGCGCCGGATGTACCGGATCACCTGCGTCGGCGAGGGCCCGGACGGGGCACGCACCGAGCGGATCGTCTGGTCCCGCCGCGTCCACTACGCCTCCGGCTACTACTCGCACGAGGAGGGTTACCGCCCCGAGTTCCCCGGCGAGGCCGACTTCGCGGGCGAGATCCTCCACCCGCAGCAGTGGCCCGAGGACATGGAGTACGAGGGCCGCAGGATCGTGGTGATCGGCTCCGGCGCCACCGCCGTGACCCTGCTGCCTGCGCTGGAACAGCTCGGCGCCGAGGTGACGATGCTGCAGCGCACCCCCACCTACATCGGGCCGCTGCCGGAGAAGGACACGATCAGCGCGGTGTGGCGGCGCCTGCTGCCGGGGCCGCTGGCCTACCGGGTGGCGCGCTTCAACCACGGCGCGCGCGACATGGCGCAGTTCGTGGTGGCGCAGCGGGCGCCGTGGCTGTTCAAGCGCGCCCTGCGGGCGATGCAGCGGCGCTTCATCTCCGAGCAGATGATCAAGGAGCACTTCACGCCCCCGTACAACCCGTGGGACCAGCGCGTCTGCAAGGCCCCGAACGGCGACATCTTTCGTTCCCTGCAGCGCGGCGCGCGCGTGGTGACCGGCCACATCGAGACCTTCACACCCACCGGCATCCGCCTCACTACAGGTGAAGAGGTGGAGGCGGACGTGATCGTCACCGCGACCGGGCTGCGGCTCCAGGCGTTCGGCGGCGGCACCCTGAGCATCGACGGCCAGCACCTCGACATCCCGGCGCAGGCCACCTACCGCGGCATGATGCTCGCCGGCGTGCCCAACTTCAGCTTCACCGTCGGCTACATCAACTCCTCGTGGACCCTGCGCGCGGACATGGTCTCGCGCTACATGGTCAAGCTGTGGAAGCGCGGCCACGAGGTGTCCGCGCCGGAGCTGCCCGAGTCGCCGGCCGAGCGGCTGCTGCTCGATTTCGACGCCGGCTACATCCAGCGCGACGGCCACAAGTTCCCCAAGCAGGGCGACGCGCGGCCGTGGCGGTACGTGCAGAACTACCTGGTGGAGATCCCGGAGCTGGCGTTCGGCGACCAGCGTCGCGGGATGGCGTTCGACTCGGCGGTGCAGCTGTCCACCGCGCTGGTCGAGGCCGGCAGCCAGGGCGAGGCCGGGGTGCTCCCGTTCGAGAACCAGAACGACGACGACAAGGTGGGCCTGCCCCGATGACCAGTTTCCTCTCCCGACGCGGCACCTCGCGCGGCGTCCGACGCAGTTCCGGGGCGGCGAGGACATCGGCCGGCGGGCCCGGCTCCCGCCGTGTGCTGATCACCGGCGCGGC
>CAYFRF010000084.1:0-11415 GCA_964345415.1 uncultured Microbacter sp.
TCAGCGCGGGGCGTACATGATCACGCCGACGCCCACCAGGCACAGCAGCGCGCCGGCCACGTCCCAGCGGTCGGGCCGGAAGCCGTCCATCGCCATGGCCCACAGCAGCGAGCCGGCCACAAAGACTCCGCCGTACGCCGCGAGGATCCGTCCGAAGTTCGCATCCGGCTGCAGCGTCGCCACGAACCCGTAGGCCCCCAGCGCCGCGACGCCGAGCCCCATCCAGATCCAGCCCCGGTGCTCGCGCACGCCCTGCCACACCAGCCACGCGCCACCGATCTCCAGCAGCGCCGCGACGCCGAACAGCAGGATCGACTTGAGAACGGTCACTGCTGCTCCCGGCCCCCGCCCCGCGGCTCCTCGCCGCGTCCGCGCTTGCGTGCGGAGGGGTCGGCCCCGCGCCGGATCGAGTACGAACCCTTGCGCACCGCATCGCCCACCCGGCTTGCCAGCCCACCGGCGAGACCGCGAAGACCGCCCCCCGGGGAACCGGCCGGGGAGGTGGAGGAGGTGGGCTCGTAGTCGTCGTAATAACTCGAGTCATCGGCGCCGTCGAACTCACCCTCGCGTTGGGCGGCGGCGTACTGTTCTGCACGACCGGAGCCGTCGGCCAGGTGCAGCGCGGGCCCGGGCGTGACGTGGGGCCGGACCTCGCGCCGCCCGTCGGTGGCGAACCCGTCGACCGGAACGTCCAGGCCCCCGCGCTCGAGATCGAAACCGAGCCAGTCACGGTGAGCGGCATGAAGGAGCGACGACGACGAGAACGGCAACGCCAACGGATTGTCGTGGGCTCCCTCGAGGGGGAACTCGCCGGCCCAATACGGGCGTTCGAACGGCAGGGGCATGCCCTCGTCCTCGACAATTCGGTCATCCGCCGCGGCGAAGGAGCGCACGAGCTCCCCGGATTCCCAGCGGGCGAAGGCGCTCACGCCGGTGTCGGAGTCGTGGGAGAACTGCAGCACCACTGGCGTCTTCACGAGCGTGATCCACACCGGGTCGGTCTCGGACGGCTTCACGGGCGCGTCCAGCGGCGTCTGGAGCACGGTGAGTCCGGGGAACGAGCCGATGTAGATCTCGCCCGGTCCGGCCGAAGCGGAGCGGTTGAGCGGGAACGTGCCGAGCGAGGCGACGGTGACCTTCGGGTACAGCCGCGAGAGCAGTCTGCGGGCGAAGCCGGGATCAGACGGGACGCCGGAGCGGAACAGTTCGGCGGGGTCGTCGGTGGACAGGTACCAGAACGTGGCGACGTGATGGCCCATGGCGGGTGTCAGTCGTCCTTGCCCCGGACGCCGAGCAGGACGTCCTCCCACGACGGCATGGTCGGGTGCCGACGCGCGGACGGCTTGCGCTCGGGCTCGGTGGGGGTGGGCTGGAGGAAGTCCTCGTCGGCCTCGACGGTGTCCTCGGACTTCGCGGCAGGGCGGGGATCGGCTGGGCCGCGGGTGACGTCGGGGCGCGGATCGGTGGGGGAGCCCGGGGGAGTCACGGCTGACGGCGGTACCGCGGCAGGCGTGCTCGAGGCGGGTGAGGCGGGCGGGACGGCGGCAGGGGTTCCGGTGCCGGTGGCCGGCGCCAGACGCGGGGTTTCCGCGGGCGCGGCCGGGGGCACGGCGGTGATCGGTGCGCGGCCGGCGGAGGGAGCCGGACCGGCATCGTCGTGGGCCGACTCGTGGAACTGGTCGAACGGCGCGGGGGCCAGCGTCGGGACCGCGCGCACGGGCGGGGGACCGGAGGGCTGAGGGGGCGGCGAGGACACCGTGCGCAGGGTGGCCGGGCGCGACGGGTCGAGGATCCGCTCGGCCTCCTCGTTGAGGGCCCGGGTGGAGCCGCCGTGGGAGTCGGGCTCGAAAGCCCAGGTGGCGCGGGCGTCGTCGGACAGTCCGGCGGGCCACGAGATGCAGATGACCCAGCCGCCCGAGCGGTCGCGCCACGCGTCCCACTTGATGAGGTCCGGGTCGACCCCGCGGTGGTCGAGGGCGGCGTCCACCTTGTCGGCGAGGGTGTCGAGGGAGGGACCGTCGGAGAGCACGGGGTGCGAGACGCGCGCGAGGTCAGCGGCGTTGGAGCGTTCCAGCAGCACGGGAATGGCAAATCCCTCGATGCGGGAGAGCGGAACGCCGGCGTCGGCGGCAACTTCCTCGGGGGAGGCGCCGTGGCGGATGCGGTCCTGGATCTCGCGCGGACGCAATGTCCCGGTCACCGGCGGGCGGTCGGCGCCTCCGGCCGGGATGTACTCGCCGCGGGCGGCGGCCCGGAATCGGTCGTCGAGCGGGAGGGAGAACTTCTCGCCGGAGTCGGAGGCCTCGCATTCGACCAGCGATGACTCGGTGTCCACACCGATGATCCTCAGCTTCCGCATGCCGCCTCCTGACTCCTCTCAGCCCGTGGGTGGCTGGTGTGGTCCGGCTACCGGGGCCTAGGGGTTGGACCACATCGTAGGGCAGCGCAGGCCGCCCGGCGCGCGGACGGGCCGGGCGTGCTGCGGAAAACCGCGCATCTCGCGCCGTGCGGTGCCGGGTGGGGCAGGTGGGGCGCACCGCCGGGCCCGGGGGGCGTTGCGTTGAGTCGTTGCGGCAGGCCTCGTGCGGGATCGGTCTGGGATAACGCTGCACGGAACGACTCCGCGCCCCGATGCGGGCCTGGCGGGCGTGGGGAGGGGAGCAGGGGTGGGCGGGTGAGTCAGAGGCGGGGCTGGGGGAGTAGGGCCGGGAGGGCGGGCCGGGCGAACGCGGGGAGGGCGGGTGCGGGGCGGGGCGGGCGGTGCGGGGCGGGCGCGTGGAAATGGGGCGGGGCCGGGCAGACGTGCTGCCCGGCCCCGCGCCGATGTGCTGGCGGCGATCAGCGAATCAGCCCAGCTCGCCCACCACGTAGTCGATGCTGCGGGTCAGCTGCGTGACGTCCTCCGGCGTGATGGCCGGGAACATGCCGATGCGCAGCTGGTTACGGCCCAGCTTGCGGTACGGCTCCGTGTCGATGATGCCGTTGGCGCGCAGGGTCTTGGCGACCTTGGCGGCGTCGATCTTCTCGTCGAAGTCGATCGTGCCCACGACCTGCGAGCGGTGCGCCGGCTCGGCGACGAACGGGGTGGCAAAGTCAGAAGCCTCGGCCCAGTCGTACAGCCGCGACGACGAGTCCTTGGTCCGCGCGACGCACCAGTCGAGGCCGCCCTGCTCGTTCATCCACTCGATCTGGTTGGCGAACATCAGCAGCGTGGCCACCGCGGGGGTGTTGTACGTCTGGTTCTTGGACGAGTTGTCCACGGCCGTGGGCAGCGACAGGAAGTCGGGGCACCAGCGGTCGGTGGCCGCGATCTCGGCGACGCGCTCGAGGGCGGCCGGGCTCATGATGGACACCCAGATGCCGCCGTCGGAGGCGAAGCACTTCTGCGGCGCGAAGTAGTAAACGTCCGTGTCGGCGATGTCGACGGGCAGGCCGCCGGCACCGGAGGTGGCGTCGATCGCGATGAGCGCGTTCTCCGAGCCCGCCGGGCGGGTGACGGGCAGCATGACGCCGGTCGAGGTCTCGTTGTGGGCCCAGCCGATGAGGTCGACCGACGGGTCGGACACGGGCTCGGGCGCGGTGCCGGGCTCGGAGGAGATGACGATCGGATCCGCCAGGAACGGCGCGCCACCGGTGACCTTGGCGAACTTGGACGAGAACTCGCCGTAGGTCAGGTGCAGGGACTTCTCGCGCACCAGGCCGAACGCGGCGGCATCCCAGAACGCGGTGGTGCCACCGTTGCCCAGGACCACCTCGTAGCCCTCGGGCAGCGAGAACAGCGTGGACAGTCCGTCGCGCACGCGGCCCACGACGTCCTTGACGGGCGCCTGGCGGTGGCTGGTGCCCATCACGGAGGTGGCGCCCGCGACGACGGCCTCGATCTGCGCGGGGCGGACCTTGGACGGACCGCAGCCGAAGCGGCCGTCGGCGGGCTTGAGGTCGGCGGGGATGGTGGGCAGCTGATCGCTCATGCTTCGTGGGCCGCTTCCGTGTCGTGGGATGGGATGTGTCCATCGTAGTCGGGTGGCCCGACAGACCGGAGTAGCGTCGGACGGCATGCAGGAATCCGACCCCGCTCGGGCGGCTGAAGACGTCGTCGTCGCACCCGAGGCCTCTGGTCCCACCGACGTCCACAATCCCACCGACGTCCCGGCGCCCGCGCAGGTCTCGCCACCCACGGACGTCCCGGCGCCCACCGACGTCCTGGCCCCAACCGACTTCGACACCATGCGCGTCGGGTACGGCCTCCACACCCGCTTGGACGTGGCGCACCTCGCCGACGGGTGGCTGCCGCTGTTCACCGACTGGCTCGACGAGGCCGGGCGCCGCGGGGTGCGCGAACCCAACGCGATGGTGCTGGGAACCGTCGTGGACGGGCGTCCGTCGACGCGCACCGTCCTGTGTAAAGGCGCGGACGAGCGTGGGGTGAGTTTTTTCACGACGACGACGTCGCGCAAAGGCGCCCAGTTGGCGGCCTCGGGGTTCGCGTCCGTGACTTTTCCGTGGTTGGTCGCCGAACGGCAGGTGCACCTGGAGGGGCCCTGCCATCCGATGAGCCGGGAGGACTCCCTCGCGTACTGGCGCACCAGGCCCCGCGGATCGCAGGTGGCGGCGTGGGCGTCCGAGCAGTCGCGGGAGGCGGGCTCGGTCGAGGAGTTGGAGCGCGCCTACTCAGACGCGGAGGCCCGGTTCGAGGGCGTGGACGAGATCCCGATGCCGGAACGGTGGGGCGGCTACCGGCTCACGCCCGAGCGGGTGGAGTTCTGGCAGGGCGGGCGCGATCGGTTCCATGACCGGGTGGAATGTCGCCTGGAAGACGGTGTCTGGACGGTTGTCCGGCTGCAGCCGTGAGCAGTCGCGCCGTTCTCGCCCGGAGGGCCCTCGGGGGGATTAGGGTCAGGCACCCTTCGGATGTGGGTGAGGGGTCACGGTAGGGTGTGGCACAGCACATTCGTGGCGGGACTCAGGGCCGCCGGGACCAGTCGTCGGAGAGGTAATCGCGTGACCGCAGGCTCGAACGGTTCGGACCGCAATGCAACACTGTCGTACCCCGGCGGTGAGCTAGAACTCGACGTCGTCGACGCCACCTGCGGGAGCGACGCCGTCCAGCTCGGCCCGATGCTGGCCAAGACCGGCATGACCACGCTGGACGTGGGATTCGTCAACACTTCCTCCTGCACCTCGTCGATCACCTACATCGACGGCGGCCAGGGCATCCTCCGCCACCGCGGTTACCCGATCGACCAGCTGGCGGAGAAGTCCTCGTTCCTCGAGGTCTCCTACCTCCTCATCTACGGCGAGGACCCCACCGAGGCGCAGCTCGCCGAGTTCACCGAGAAGGTCCTGGGCGAGGTGGCCCTGCCGGCGCAGATGATGCCGCTGCTGCAGGCCTTCCCGCAGGACACCCACCCCATGCCGGTCTTCTCGGCCGGTGTGAGCCTGTTCGGCACCCACGGGGACGACCTGGACATCGACGACCCCAAGGCCGTCGACCTGGCCACCGCCCGCCTGATCGGCCGCGGCCCCACCCTCGCCGCCGCCACCCAGCGCATCCGCGCCGGCGCCGAGGCGATCGACCCCGATCCCTCGCTCGGCTACGTGGGCAATTTCCTGCGCATGACCTTCGGCCCGGACTACGAGATCACCGACGAGGTGGTCAAGGCCCTGGACATGCTCCTGCTGCTGCACGCGGACCACGAGCAGAACTGCTCCACCTCCACCGTGCGTATGGTCGGTTCGTCCGAGGCGCCGCTGTACGCCTCCATCACCGGCGGCATCAACGCCCTGTACGGCCCGCTGCACGGTGGCGCCAACCAGGCCGTGCTGGAGATGCTCGAGCGCATCCAGTCCGAGGGCGGCGACGCCACGGATTACATGGACCGGGTCAAGAACAAGGTCGACGGTGTGAAGCTCATGGGCTTCGGTCACCGCGTCTACAAGAGCTACGACCCCCGCGCCGCGATCGCCAAGAAGCACGCGCACGCGCTGCTGAGCAACAGCAACGACCCGCTTCTGGAGATCGCCCTCAAGCTCGAGGAGACCGCGCTTGCGGACGACTACTTTGTCGAGCGCAAGCTGTACCCGAACGTGGACTTCTACACGGGCCTGATCTACCGGGCCATGGGCTTCCCCACGGAGATGTTCACCGTGCTGTTCGCGATCGGCCGCATGCCGGGCTGGATTGCCCACTGGCGCGAGATGCGCGAGGATCCCTCCACCAAGATCAACCGCCCGCGTCAGGTCTACACCGGCCAGACCGAGCGGAACTTCACCCCGATCAGCGAGCGCTGACCGGAGCGTGACCCGGGCCGGCTCCCGTCGGCCCGGAAACCGGAGACTCCAGGAGGAGAAACCATGGAGAAGCCCGAGATCGACATGCCGGAGGGCCCCGCGCCCACCGAGCTCGTCGCCGAGGACATCACGGTCGGAGAAGGCAACGAGGCCGTTGCCGGCGGCAACGTCACCGTCCACTACGTGGGTGTCGACTTTGAGAACGGCGAGCAGTTCGACTCCTCCTGGGATCGCGGTGAGTCCATCACCTTCCCGCTCAACGGCCTGATCCAGGGCTGGCAGGAGGGCATCCCCGGCATGAAGGTGGGTGGCCGCCGCAAGCTGGTCATCCCGCCGCACAAGGCCTACGGCACCTCTGCCGCGCTGCATCCGCTGGGTGGCAAGACGCTGGTCTTCGTGATTGACCTGCTCGACGCCTGACCAGTAGGCCGCGTCGCGCGGCCACGGTCGGCTCGTCCGGCCGCTGCTGGATCGTCCGGCTCTGTACTTCCGTTCGCCCCGCTTCCCCTCCCGGGAGGCGGGGCGAACGTCGTTGACATGGGAGTATGCGGATCCTTTTCGTGTGAAAGCCCACGCGTAGGTCGCCGGTTCGGATAGGTTCTCCTGATTGACGGTAATTCACACCGTCGCTATGGAAAGGACCCCATGATCCCCTCCGCCCGCCGCGCCCTCGCTGTACTGTCTGCGACCGCCTTCGCCACTGCCGGCATCGGCCTCGCGGCCCCCGCCACCGCCTCGGCTGTGCCCGAGATCAAGACCCTCAACGGTGCGCGCTACCTCAGCTTTGATGACCTGGCCGATCACCACTTCGACGCGATCGACAACCTGGCCGACCAGCTCAACGAGTTCATCCCCGGCGACGAGGAGGTCGTGTTCGCGGTCAACAAGCGTGGCCCCCGCTCGGCGATCGGGATCTTCAGCCCCATCCGGTCGCAGAACTCGCTGATGGTCGAGTGCGACCCGGAGGTCGACACCTGGGCGTCCTACCTCGCCGGCTCGTGCAACGGCAACGAGGATTCCCTGCCCCACTGACCGCAGCCCTGCCGCGGCGGGCTGACCCGCCGCCGCGTGCGCTGAGGCCTCGCCGAGGCAGCTCGCCGAGGCCTCGCCGGCAGGTGTGCGCCCGCCGTGCACGTTTCGATAGCAGTTGCGCGCCCATCGTGGTCGACGGTGGGCGCGCAACTCATTTGCAGGATGCCTCGAACCGGCTGCCGGACCCGAGCGCGCAGTGAGACAGCGTGAGTCGCCTGAGTCGTGCTGGCTCGCTGACCCGCGCTGGCTGGGTGCTCGGTTGAGGGGTACTTGTGCTGGGCGAGCGGTCCAGCGGGCCAGCGCAGGCCGGTGGGCCAGCGTAAGTGGTGGCAGACGTGCTGGGGGAGTGCCCGACTTGCCGCCCGCTGGACTCGCGGAACCGGCAAGTTCGCGTTTCGCCCCTGTGTTGAGTCGCTCCGGCAGGCTCGCCAGGGAATTGTCCTGGGGAAACGCTGCACGGAACGACTCGACGCAGAGGTTGGGGCAGGCGCGGGAGCGGATGCCGGGGTGGGTGGGGTGAGGCGGGGCGGGCCGGGTTCGGGTCAGGCTTCGGTGCGGAGGAAGGGCGTGAGCGCCTCGAGGACGGCCGGGTCCTCGATGGTGGAGGGCACGGCGACGTCGGTCTGGCCGTCCGCGATCTGACGCATCGTCTTGCGCAGGATCTTGCCCGAGCGCGTCTTGGGCAGGCCCTGCACCACGGTGCAGTCGCGGAAGGTGGCCACGGCGCCGATCTCGTCGCGCACCATCTTCACCAGCTCGGCCCGCAACTCCTCGGGGTCGCGCACTTCCCCGGACTTGAGCACCACGTAGCCGACGGGCCGCTGCCCCTTGAGCTGGTCCTTCACACCGATCACGGCGGCCTCGGCCACGGCGGGATGCTTGGCGATCACCGCTTCCATGGCGCCGGTGGACAGGCGGTGGCCGGCGACGTTGATCACGTCGTCGGTACGGCCCATGACGAACACGTAGCCGTCCGCGTCGATGTACCCGCCGTCGCCGGTCGAGTAGTAGCCGGCGAACGCCGACATGTAGGAGGAGAGGAAGCGCTCGTCGTCGTTCCACAGTCCGGCCAGCGTGCCGGGCGCCATGGGCAGACGGATGCAGAGGTTGCCCTCCTCGCCGGCGGGGACCTCGTTGCCCTGACCGTCGAGCACCACGAGTTCGTACCCGGGCACGGGGACGGTGGGGGAGCCGGCCTTGATGGGCATGGGGTCGAGGCCGCGAAGGTTGGAGGCGATGGGCCAGCCGGTCTCGGTCTGCCACCAGTTGTCGATCACCGGCTTGCCGAGCTTGTCGGTGGCCCACTGGTAGGTGTCGGGGTCGAGGCGTTCGCCGGCGCAGAACAGGGTGCGCATGGAGGACAGGTCGTACCCCGCCACCTCGGCGCCGGCGGGGTCTTCCTTGCGGATGGCGCGGACGGCGGTGGGGGCGGTGAACAGGCCGACGGCCTTGTGCTGGGACACGACCCGCCAGAAGGCGCCGGCGTCGGGGGTGCCGACGGGCTTGCCCTCGTAGATGATCGAGGTGGCGCCCACGAGCAGCGGCGCGTAGACGATGTAGGAGTGGCCCACCACCCAGCCGACGTCGGAGGCGGTCCACCACACGTCGCCGGGGCGGATGCCGTAGATGTTCCACATGGACCAGGCCAGGGCCACGGCGTGGCCGCCGTTGTCGCGCACGACGCCCTTGGGCAGGCCGGTGGTGCCGGAGGTGTAGAGGATGTAGAGCGGGTCGGTGGCGGCCACGGGCACGGGGTCGGCGGGGGAGACGTCGACGACGACGTCGTCCCAGTAGCTCCACGTGGTTCCCGGGGTCTCGGGGAACGTCTCGTCGGGGAACTCGTCGTGCCGCGGCGCCACGATCACCGTGGACGGGGTGTGGCTGGTCAGCTCGAGCGCCTTGGCCACCATCGGGAAGTAGGGGACCTTCCGGGTGGGCTCGATGCCGCCGTGGGAGGTGACGATGACCTTCGGCCGGGCGTCGTCGATGCGGATGGCGAGCTCGGGGGCGGCGAATCCGCCGAAGACGACGGAGTGGACGGCGCCGAGGCGGGCGCAGGCCAGCATGGCGATCGCGGCGCGGGGCACCATGGGCATGTAGATCACCACGCGGTCGCCCTTGCCCACGCCCTCGGCGGCCAGGGCTCCCGCGAAGGCGGAGACCTGCTCGAGGAGCTGCGAGTAGGTGATGGTCTCTTGGCGGCCGGTGACGGCGGAGTCCCAGATGTAGGCGGGCTGGTCCCCACGGCCGGCGGCGACGTGCCGGTCGATCGCGTTGTACGAGGTGTTGAGCTCCCCGTCGGGGAACCAGCGGTAGAAGGGGGCCTCGGTGGAGTCGACCGCCTGGGTGGGCGGGGTGATCCAGTCGATCTCCTCGCGCGCGATCGGCAGCCAGAAGGCGTCAGGATCGGTGATCGAGAGCCGGTGGGCAGTGGCGTAGGTGGACGTGCTGGGAGTGTCCGACATCGCGTGGTCCCCTTCCAAGGCGGTTTGTGACGGTGTTCACTCTAACGGCACGCCGAGCTCCCGATAGCGGGACAACCGGTCGGCATACCTCCGCTCAGGGGGACGCCGCCGCACCTCGACGAGGGCGGTGGCGATGGCGTCGGCCATGCGGTCACAGAACGCGTCGGGCTCGTCGGCGGCGTCCGGGAACTCGGGGACGATCACGTCCACGATCCCGGCATCGAGCAGGTCAGCGGACGTGACTCCTTGGGAGCGTGCGACTTCGGCCGCGCGGTCGGTCTCGTGGTAGAGGATCGCGCTGGCGCCCTCGGGCGGGAGCGGGGCCAGCCAGCCGTGGTGGGCGCACAGCACCCGGTCGGCGGGCAGCAGGGCGAGGGCTCCGCCGCCGGTGCCCTGTCCCAGGATCACGGACACGGTGGGGGTGGGCAGGGTCACCAGGTCGGCGAGGCTGCGGGCGATCTCCCCGGCCAGCCCGCCCTCCTCGGCCTCGCGGGACAGGGCGGCGCCGCGGGTGTCGATGAGCAGGACCAGCGGGACGCCCATCTCGGCGGCGATGCGCATGCCACGGCGGGCCGAACGCAGGGCCGACGGGCCGAGGGGGCTCTTCTCTGTCTCCGCGTCGCGGTCCTGGGCCAGCACCACCGCCGACTGGCCGCGGAACCGGGCCAGCGAGAGCAGGAGCGCACCACTGTCCTCGCCCTGGCCGGTGCCCGAGAGCGGGACCCTGTCGGGGGCCACACGTGCGAGGAAGTCCCGCGCGCCGGGGCGGTCGGGACGGCGGGACCGGGTGATGGAATCCCACGCGTCCGGGCGGACGGCCTGCTCGCCGGACGAGGGGTCCGCGGAGTCGGTGACGGAAATCGGGCCGTGGGGCGGGGTGGGCTCGTCGTCGTCGTCGGACGGTGGATCTTGGCACAGCACGCGCAACGCGCGGGCGGTGAGGTCACGCACGCCCTCGGGTGGCAGGACGCCGTCGATCATCCCGCGGCGGGCGAGGTTCTCCGACACCTGGACACCCTCGGGGAAGGGGGCGTCGTACAGGGCCTCGTAGACGCGGGGGCCCAGGAAGCCGATGAGCGCGCCCGGCTCCGCCACCGAGACGTGGCCGAGGGAGCCCCACGAGGCGAACACGCCGCCCGTGGTGGGGTGACGCAGATAGACCAGGTACGGCAGGCCCGCGGCCTTGTGCTCGGCCACCGCCGCCGAGATCTTGACCATCTGCAGGAACGCGATGGTGCCCTCCTGCATGCGGGTGCCGCCGGAGGTGGGGGAGGCCAGGATCGGCAGTCGCTCGGCCGTGGCGCGCTCGATCGCGGACACGATCCGCTCGGCCGCCGCGATGCCGATCGAGCCGGCGAGGAAATCGAACTCGCACGCGATGATCACCACGCGGCGGCCCTCGAGCGTGCCCTCACCGGTGATCACGGCCTCGTCCACGCCCGACTTCTCGGTCGCCCGCTCCAGCGACTCCTCGTAGCCGGGCACCGAGTCCACCTGCGCCGACCGCAAGGGGGCTCCGTCCCAGGAACGGAACGAGCCGGGGTCGAGGACCATGTCGAGAATCTCGAGAGCGCCGATGCGTGCCATGGCCCCGATCCTACGGAGCGGCGCGGTCACCTGGGATTAC
>CAYFRF010000085.1:0-11354 GCA_964345415.1 uncultured Microbacter sp.
CCTACGCGCTCGGTGTGGTGGTGGGCGCCCCGCTGCTGACAGTGTGGACCTCCCGCTGGAGACGCCGCACCCTGCTGACGGTGCTCATGGGGCTGTTCACCGTCGGCAACGTCACCGCCGCCTTCGCCCCGACAGCCGAACTGCTGGTCGCGGCCCGGTTCGTGGCAGGCATTCCGCACGGCGCCTACTTCGGCGTGGCCTCCCTCGTGGCCGCCTATCTCGCCGGGCCCGGGCGGCAGGCCCGAGCCGCGGCCCAGGTGATGCTCGGCCTGTCCGTCGCCAACGTGATCGGCGTCCCCGCGGCCACCTGGCTGGGGGAGTCCGCCGGCTGGAAAGCGGCCTTCCTCGCGGTCGGGGTGATCGGCCTGCTGACCGTGGTGGCGATCCTCGTCGTCGTCCCCGAACCCACCGGGCGGGTCACCGTCCGCGCGCGCGAGGAACTCGCCGCCCTGGGGCGCCCACAGGTGCTGGCCACCCTCGCGGTGGCCGCGGTCGGGTTCGGCGGGATGTTCGCCGTCTACACCTACATCCAGTGGACGATGGTGGACGTCGCCGGCATCGACCGGGCCTGGATGCCCGCGGTGCTGGCGGTATACGGGCTCGGCATGGTCGTGGGCAACATCGCCGGCGGCGCGATCGCCGACCGCGCGCTGGACCTCGGCCTGGTCTGGATCGCCGTGGCGATGACCGGCATCCTCGCTGTGTTCGCTGTGGCCGCGTACCATCCCATCACCGCCGTTCTCGGGCTGTTCCTCGTCGGCACCACCGGGTCCGCGCTCGTGCCCGGACTGCAGGCCAGACTCATGCGGCACGCCGGGCGCGGGCAGACCCTCGCCGCCTCGCTCAACCACTCCGCACTCAACGCGGCCAACGCGCTCGGCGCCTGGATCGGGGGCGTGGTGATCGCGCTCGGCTTCGGCTACACCGCACCCGCGGTGGCCGGAGCGGCGCTCGCCGCCGCCGGGCTGGCGATCCTCGTGGCGGCGGTCTGGGCGGCGCGGCGGCAGGAGCGCCGGGTGGGCTGAGATGTCGTAGGGCTCTGAGATGGTGTGTCCACCCGGCGGGGGAGATCGGCTTCCGTCACTGCACAGGGAGGCTGACCATGGAAAACGCAGCTGCTACCGCGCCCCGACGAGAATTGACGGAGGGAGTTCTCGCCACCCTGGGGATCTCGAAACGCGATGTGGTCGACGCAGTGCGAGACGGTCTCACCGAGGGGCTCCGCCTCGGTGCGGAGGCGCCGAAGATCGCACCAGGTTTCTACGCGTGGGCGGGGACGGTCGCCTCGCTCCGGGCCAGCTTGGCTTCCAGTGGGTGGAAGCAGGCGGACAAGCAGAATCTGCCCACCATCATGTCTCCAGATGGGCGGGTGCGCCTGATTGTGGCAAGTGGCGACTCGGGTACCGGTCAGCTCGCGTCGACTCCCTCCACGTCCAACCCCAAGGGCCGCGCGGTGGAGGAACACGTTCGTTCCAACGCGCCCGGTCGAGGGCAGCAGATACAACTCGCCTTCGACATCGACGTGGACTCCAACCGGAAGGCAACCGGAGACTGCCAGACGTGGATTCTGCTGTACCGGCACGACGTTGCGCAGCAGGCGAGTTTTGCCGAAGTGTCCCTCCCGCTGGAGATCGAGGGTGGGAAGGTGACCAGGTGGGGCGACCGTGCCATCATCGAGATCCCCGCACTGTTCCCGGCTGAGGCAGGAAGGACGACCGATGTCTCTGCGTTCGACGACGTCGAGTTCGAAATCCGTGCCGCAGGAGAAGGCTGACGGCTCCAGGCTGGCGCTCGCCCGGGTGCGCGCAGGACTGACCCGGCGAGAGCTCGCGGATGCGGTGGGGGTCGCAGTTTCGACGGTTCGGACGTGGGAGACGGAAGACGTCCCGGTGGGGCGGTTGGACGCACTCGCGGCCGTTACAGGGGTGTCGCGGTTATTCCTCGATCTGGATGAGCCGGATGCCGTCGAGCAGGCTGAGGTCCACTTCCGCTCGCGTCGGACGGCGTCGGCCTCCTCCCGGGCAGCTGCGGCAGGCGACGGGACGGTGGGAATCGAGTTCTACCGAACTCTCGCGGGGCGACTGTCCCTTCCCGGGGTCGATGTGCCGCCGCTGTCGGAGGCGGGCGTCGGGCCGGAAGAGGCCGCGCGGATTCTTCGGTCGGCATGGGCACTTGGGGCGGGACCGCTTCCGAACCTCGTCCAACTCGTTGAGGCACACGGTGTCCGGGTGATGGGCCTCGAGGGAAGGTCCTCCGACGTCGATGCATTCAGCCTGTGGAGAGACGGACACCCTTACGTCTTTCTTTCGCGCCTCAAGACTCCGGAGCGGTCGCGTTTCGATCTAGCGCACGAACTCGGCCACCTCGTTCTCCACGCGCAAGAGCCGTATCCGACAGTGGAGTCGGAGAAGGAGGCTGATGCGTTCGCGTCCGAGTTCCTCCTCCCAGCGATGACGCTGCGAAGCGGAGGAGAGATTGCGGCCGGACTGGACACGATCATCGCTGGCAAGCGGAAGTGGGGTGTTTCCGCGATGGCCTATGTGTCGGGCCTCCGGCGGGCCGGCGTGGTCGGGGAGTCATCGGCGAGTTCGATGTTCCGTGACCTGTCGGCGCGCGGTTATCGGCGGTCTGAGCCGGATTCGTCGATGCACTGGCCCCGTTCCAGGGTGTTCGACGCGGCCCGGGAGATCATCGGTCCGACGATCGTGTCGGATCTCTCCTCCGTCACGGGACTGTCTCCCGAGGACATCAACACCTTCACCTTCGGCCAGCTACCCGTAGTCGCCAGACCGGCAGGGGGGCCCTCGACTCCGGGGCCTGGCACGAATGGTGGGGGCCGACCGCGAAGTGGCCTTCGACTGGTCTCCGGAGGAGCGTAGGCCCCATACTCGGCGGTCTCGCGCTTGGCGGCCAGACCACACGACCACCGGCGTCTGCTCAGCGCGCGCCTCCCGGCAGGGGCGCGGTGTCGGACGGGATGGCTACGATGTCGGCCGTGAGCCTTACCGTCAGCACCGTCAACGTCAACGGGATCCGCGCCGCCGTCAAGCAGCGCTCGGAGACCAACCTCGGATTCCTGCCCTGGCTGGAGAGCAGCGGAGCGGACGTGGTGGCACTCCAGGAGGTGCGGGCCGACGAGGACCAGACCCGCAAGGCGCTGCAGCCCGCACTGGACGCGGGATGGCATCTCATCGGGGCGCCGTCCTCGCTGAAGGGCCGCGCCGGTGTGGCGATCCTGTCGCGCAACGAGCCCTCCGATGTGCGGATCGGCTACGGGGATCCTGAGTTCGCGGAGTCCGGCCGGTACATCGAGGCCACGTATCCCGGTGCCGTCGACGGTGAGACGGTCACGGTCGCCAGCCTGTACCTGCCGTCGGGCTCGGCCAACACGCCCAAGCAGGACGAGAAGGACCGCTTCCTCGGCACGTTCCGTGAGTTCCTCGCCGAGACCGCCGCCGAGCTCAAGGGCCGCGACGGGCACGAGATGATCATCTGCGGCGACTGGAACATCGCGCACCGCGAGGAAGACCTCAAGAACCACAAGGGCAACCACAAGAGTTCCGGCTTCCTGCCGCACGAGCGCGAGTGGATGACCGACGTGTTCGCCGACGGCAGCGGTTGGACCGACATCGTGCGCCACCGCCGCCCCGACGAGGTGGGCCCGTACTCGTGGTGGTCGCAGCGAGGCCAGGCGTTCGACAACAACGCGGGCTGGCGCATCGACTACCACGTGGTCTCCGACGGGCTGCGCGACCGCGCGGTCAACGACTGGGTCGACCGTGCCAGCGCCTACGACATGCGCTGGTCAGACCACGCGCCGGTGACGGTCGTCTACGAGTAGGACTGCAGGCACGCGGTCGGGCGCCGGGCCGAGGCGGGGCGGCCTACTCGCGGGTGCGCCCCCGGCCGGATGCGCACCCGGTTGGCAGGTGCGCTTCCAAGGCGTCGGAGGAGTGAGGGGGTGCGCATCTTCTGCGTCGCGGAAATGATGCGCACCCCACTGGGCAGGTCCGTAGGCTCGCGGCCATGACGAAATTCGCCACCGCCGAACGCCCCGATCGTGCCGGGCTCGTCGAGTTCCTCACATCCCGCCACCGTGCCGTCCTCATCACCCGCCGCGCCTCGGGTGGGCTCCAGACCTCGCCGGTGACCTGCGGTGTCGACGCCGAGGGCAGGCTCGTGGTGGCCACCTATCCGCAGCGGGCGAAGGTGCACAACATCCGTCGCGACCCGGCCGTGAGCGTGTGCGTGATCTCGGATGACTGGAACGGCCCGTACGTGCACCTCGACGGCACCGCGGAGGTCGTGGACCTGCCCGAGGCCGTGGAGCCGCTGGTCGAGTACTTCCGCAGCGTCGCCGGCGAACACGGTGACTGGGATGAGTATCGACAGGCGATGGTCCGGCAGGGCAAGAGCCTCATCCGCGTGACGATCGACGACTGGGGCCCGGTCGCCACGGGTGGGTTCCCGCCGCCGGCGGAGTAGGCGGGGGGCGGCGAGCGTGAGGGGCCGGACGGCAGGCCGGGATGCCGTGGGATGATGGACCCCATGTCTGAGCAGTCCTCCTCCGCAGCTCCCACACCCGAGACCGGCGCCTCCGCAGGGCCCGCCGAGTCGCAGGCTCCCGCCAAGCGGCAGCGCGTGCTGTCCGGCATCCAGCCCACCGCCGACTCGTACCACCTCGGCAACTACCTGGGTGCCGTGCGGCAGTGGGTCGACCTGCAGGACGACTACGACGCCTTCTACTTCATCCCCGACCTGCACGCGATCACGGTTCGGCAGGATCCGAAGGAGCTGCGGGAGCGCGTCTACCGGGGCTGCGCGCAGCTGCTCGCGCTGGGCATCGACCCGACGCGCTCGGTGCTGTTCGTGCAGTCGCACGTGCCCGAGCACGCCGAACTGTCGTGGGTACTGAGCTGCATCACGGGCTACGGCGAGGCCGCGCGCATGACGCAGTTCAAGGACAAAGCCTCCAAGCAGGGCACCGACGGCACCACGGTGGGACTGTTCACCTACCCGGTGCTCATGGCCGCCGACATCCTGCTCTACCGTCCGCATCTGGTGCCGGTCGGGGAGGACCAGCGCCAGCATCTGGAGCTGACCCGCGACCTGGCGATGCGGTTCAACTCCCGCTACAAGAAGACCTTCGTGGTGCCGGAGGGCAAGATCCTCGAGGGCTCGGCGAAGATCTACGACCTGCAGGATCCCACCGCCAAGATGAGCAAGTCGGGCGAGAACCCGAAGGGCATCGTCAACCTGCTCGACGATCCCAAGGTGTCGGCCAAGCGCATCAAGAGCGCGGTGACCGACTCGGAGAACAGCATCCGTTACGACCGCGAGATGAAGCCCGGCGTGTCCAACCTGTTGGCCATCCAGTCGGCCTTCACCGGCCGGCCGATCGCGGACATCGTGGCCGACTACCAGGCGGCGGGCGCGCAGTACGGGGCGCTCAAGACCGACACGGCCGACGCGCTCGAGGCGTTCGTCACCCCGCTGCGGGGCCGCTTCGACGAGTTCATGTCCGACCGCGCCGAGCTCGAGCGGATCCTGGCAGACGGCGCCGACCGTGCGCGCGCAGTGGCGAGCCCGGTGCTCTCGCAGGTGTACCAGGCGGTCGGCTTCACCGCGCCGCGCCGCGGCTGAGGGAGGCCGCCCCACGGGCACGCCGCAGCGCGATCACCCGCGTCACGGCGAGCGTGATTCCTATGACGACCCACACGCCGCACACCAGCGCCACGTAGGGACGTGCCGAGAACCCCGCCACCCAGTCCGTCTCGCCGGGAGCGTCCGAGTCCACGATGGCCACAACGAGGGGAATCAGAACGCCGGCCACGGCGAGGGCGGCCGGCAGCGCCACCCCGTTCACGCGACCTCGCGGTGACCGGGGTGTCGCAGCCCAGCGGCGGGACCGTGCCATCGCCACGACGAACCAGGCCAGCGAGAGCACCAGCACGACCAGCGTGGCGAGCAGCATGTCGCGCAGTGTAGCGACTCGCTATGGCCGTCGCGTCCGATGTGGAATGCGAACCCGGTGCCCGCGCAGGTGCACCGGGTGGTCGGCTCCGAAGCCTGGCTGAGACTCGGAGCAGCGCAGGGGAGATGGCTGCGAATGCCGTCATCTACTCAAACGCAGACCGAAACACCGGCGTCACACTACACCCATAGAGTCGGCCCCAGCTCGCCAGGAACGCCCCTGACGAGCCGGTATATCCCGCCACCTCTAAGGAGACACATCATGGGTCTAGTTGCCGGTCTGATCGGAATCGTCGGCGATCTTCTCCACCTGCTCCTCGGTGGCCTCTAGACAGCCCCGGCTGTCGTCGCCACGGCGCCCCCACGTCAGGAAGCGTGGGGGCGCCGTGGCGTGTCCGGACATCGGCGCCGGGCAGATCAGGCCTGGCGGGTGCCCTGCTGGTAGATCTGCTTCCAGTCCTCGCCCGAACGCTGCCAGATCGAACTGTGCAACGACGCCGCGCCGCCCGGGCCGGTCGCGCGCCACAGCAGGAGCACCACGTCGTCGGAGAGGCGACGCGTCTCGATCACCTCGAGCTCCACACCGGCCAGGGAGGTCCCGGCGTCGCCGAGTTCGCGGCGCGTCCACGTCCTGCCCGACGGGTCGACCTGCCGCCACCGCAGATCCAGCAACCGTGTGAGCTGCTTCCGGTCCCGGCGGACGGCGTCGGTGAGCAGTGCCCGCTCGAGATCCACCACCAGCTCCTCGATGGCGGGCCCGGCGGCGGGCGCCCCCGCCCGGGAACCGGAAGCCCCGGTGGAAGAGGGGGAGTCGAACGAGAAGAGGTCGGGCTCGGCCGCGGCGGACCTCGTTGTCGTCGTCGTAGTTGTGTTCTTCGTCGGCGCAGCCGACGTCCCCCGCGCGGTGGCCGGCGGCGGCACCGACGGATCCTCGCCCGCCCCGACCGCGGTCGCGCCCGGGAACCCCGGACCGGCCTCCGGCAGCTTCTTGGCGGCATGCGCCTTGGCGGCGCCGTTGGCGAGCACGTCGGCCTTCTCGTTGAGCGCGTGGCCGGCATGGCCCTTGACCCACTCGAAGGTGACCTTGCGGCCCTGCATCGCCTCGTCGAGCGCCTTCATCACCTCGACGTTGAGGACCGGCTTGCCGTCAGCCTTCTTCCAGCCCTTGCGCTTCCAGCCGGCCATCCACTTGGTGACGGAGTTGATGACGTACTGCGAATCGCACAGCACGTGCAGCGGCTCGTCGACGTGCGCGGTCTGGCGCAGCAGATCCAGCACAGCCGCGAGTTCGCCCTGGTTGTTCGTGCCACGCTTCCAGCCGCCGCAGCGCCAGCGCGAGTCGTCGATGTACCAGGCCCAGCCTGCGGGGCCGGGATTTCCGAGGGCGGAGCCGTCCGCGGCGGCGATGATCGTCACGGGTAGCGATCCTGCCACCGTGGCGGGCGCCACTGTGCACCGGCCACGGATCGGGTCGGTCGCGCGGTTCGGCGGACGCGCTCTCGTGGGCCGGATGGCCGTTGCCGCGGGGGCATGGTTGAAGCGCTGCCCATCGGATGTTGCGTGGCCGCAACGCTGCCCATCGGATGGCGCGCTGCCTATCGGATCCGGTGGGTGGCGCGTGATCCGATAGGCAGCGTTGTGCGGCGGGTGCGGGCCTGGCGGGTGCGGGCCCGGCGGCTCGGCAGGCGCGGGTGCTCAGCCCTGGAGGTCGCCGTCCTCGATGTCGTCGAGGTTGATCGGCCAGTCGGCGTCCTCGGCGTCGCGCTGCTCGTCCAGGCGGGCGGCGCGCGCGGCCTCCCGCATCTCGATGCCGTCGGTGACGAAGTCGCCCACCTCGCGGGCGATCGCCCCGATCGCGTCGGTGATGATGACCGTGATGCGGCCGACCAGCGACGCGCCCGCCTGGACGCCCGCCTGGATCTGGTCCTTGTTGCGCTCGAAGTCGCTCATCGGATGCGTCCCCTCTCGTCCGTGGTGCACCCGAAGGTACCCGCGCCTCAGACGGCGGCGGGGGACTTCCTCCGCTCGATGACCACCGCCGGCGCATCGGCCGGGGTCGGAGGCAGGGGCAGGGCGAGCCGGAACATCTTCACCCACACGTTGGTGACCTGCTTCCACAGCGGCCCCGAGTTGTAGGGCAGCCCGTGCTCGGCGCAGATCCGGCGGACCTCCACGGCGATCTCCGGGTAGCGGTGCGCGGGCAGGTCGGGGAACAGGTGGTGCTCGATCTGGTGGGACAGGTTGCCGGTGGCCAGGTGCATGAGCGGGCTGCCGGAGATGTTCGCCGAGCCCAGCATCTGCCGCACGTACCACTCGCCGCGCGTCTCCTCCGCCGTCTCCTCCTGCGTGAAGACCTGCGCGCCGGAGGGGAAGTGGCCGCAGAAGATCACCGAGAACGCCCACACGTTGCGCACGAGGTTGGCGGTGAGGTTGCCGGCGAAGGTCAGCGGGAACAGGGGGCCGGTGAGGGCGGGGTGCACGATGTAGTCCTTGGCGACCTGCCCGCGGACCTTGCGCCACCAGCCGGTGACGAGCCCCTTGACGTCGGTCCACTTGCGGCGGCCGCGGAGCACGTTCTCGTACTCCAGATCGTGCAGCATGACGCCCCACTCGAACAGCATCATCAGCGCGAACGCGTACACGGGGTTGCCGAGCCGCAGCGGGTTCCAGGGCTGCTCGTGCTCCATCCGCAGCAGGCCGTAGCCGATGTCGCGGTCCAGGTCGAGGATGTTGGTGTAGGTGTGGTGCATGTAGTTGTGCGAGTGGCGCCACTGGTCGGACGGGCAGACGTTGTCCCATTCGAAGCTGGTGGAGTGGAGCATGTCGTCGCGCATCCAGTCGTACTGGCCGTGCATGACGTTGTGGCCGATCTCCATGTTGTCGAGGATCTTCGACGCGCTCAGGGCGGCCACGCCGGCGAGCCAGGCGGGTGGGAGGAACCCGAGGAACATCAGGCCGCGCCCGGCCACCTCGAGGCGGCGTTGGGTGCGGACCACGCCGAGGATGTAGTTGCGGTCGGCGGTTCCGAGGTCGACGACGACACGGTCACGGATCGCGTCCAGTTCGCGGCCGATGGCCTCGACGGATTCGGCCGAGAGCACGATGGGCTCCGGCGCGGCGGCCGCGTCGGCTCGCTTGCCGTTCTTCCGGGCCTTGGCCGGTGTGGAGCTGGTGGCGGGTGTGGTGTGCTTCGCGGGCCGCAGGCTGGGCAGGTTCAGAAGTGCCATGGTGGGGTGTCCTTCCGGGGTGGTACCGGGCGGTGGGAATCGGGTGGTCTAGAGCTCGATCTCGACGTCGCCCACGGGGGCGGTCACGCAGATCTGGACGCGGCAGCCGGGCTCGGAGTCGATCTCCCCGGTGCGCAGGTCGCGGGTGGCGCCGGAGACGCGCACGGCGGTGCACGTGTGGCAGATGCCCATGCGGCAGCCGTGCACGGGCGACAGGCCCGCGGCCTCGGCTCCCTCGAGCAGGGTGGTTCCGGGATTGTGGGCGGTGACGCCGCTGGTCAGGTGGGTGACGGTGCCGCCGTCGGTGTCCGGCACCGGGTCGAACGTGGCGGTGAAGCGCTCGCGCAGGACGCTGGCGAACCGGTCGGGCCCGAGTGTGTCTTCGAGGCCGCGGGCCAGTCCGTCGGGTCCGCACAGGAAGACGGTGGCCCCGGCGTGCCAGGGCGCGGCCGTCTCGAGATGGGCGTCCGTCAGGTGCCCGGTCAGCCCGGACGAGGTGACCGCGGCGGCCGTGGGCTGAGCGGCGGGGGATTCCGGGGTGGGCGATGCGGTGTTGGTGGACTCGGCGGCGGTCGGGACCAGGTGGATCCCGATCCCCGCACGAGACAGCTCGTCGAGCTCGCGCCGGAACGGTACGTCCTCGACACTACGGGCGTAGTGGAGCCACGCCACCCGCCCCGTCGGTCCGCCGGTCGCGCCGGCCCGGGCCCCGCAGTGGCTCTCTGCCGCCAGGGTCGAGGCGATCGAGAGCATCGGCGTGATGCCACTGCCGCCGCTGACCAGCAGAATGTCGCCGGGCCGGGGCTCAGGCAGCGTCATCTCCCCGATGGGGGCGCCGAGCAGCAGCCGCATGCCGGCCTTCGCTTCCGCCCACAGGTGCTCAGAGACCAGCCCGCCGGGGTGCCGGCGAGCGGCGATGGTCGCCAGCCGGTCGGTGCGGGTGGCCGCGTCGACGGGGGAGTAGTGCCGCCGGTGCACCACCCCGTCGACCACCACGCCGATCTCGAGCGCGGCTCCGGGGGCGGGACGGTCGATTCCCGCGGGCAGTTTCAGGGTGAGGACGGTGACGTCCGGGACGGGACGGTCCACCGACACGACGCTCACCCCCGTCGGGTCGTCGGCCCGGTGCACGCCCAGCGACCGGGCGTAGTGCTCAGGGGCGTGCGGGGTCAGGAGGGTGCGGGTGATGCCGCGGTGCAGAGCGCTGTCGCCGAACAGGTGCTGTCCGAGGCTTTCAAGGAGTGTCGGAGCGGTCATGGGACCTCCGTGGAGATGTGGGTCGGTGTGGCCGGTCACCGTCGGACGTTGCCGCTCCTGCCGTGATCCCGCGCCGCGCACCGGCTGGGTGCGGTCGCTGGGGAGGGCCGTCCGTCCGGATCGACCACCGGACGAGATTGAGTGTACGTCCGTTCTCTGAAATGGCAAGGCCTCGCCCGGACGACGTCGTCAGTCCGGTCCGAAAGCCAGAGAACGTGCGAAGATGCTGGGAGGTCGATAGGATCTGCTGCGTGACGGCCCCCAGATCGCGAGCGGAACAGAAGCGGCACACCCGTGCACTCATCGTCGACGCGGGACGCCGCGCGGTGGCTGCGCGCGGCTTCGCGGGTCTCGTCGTCCGCGAACTCGCCCGCGAGGCCGGCATCGTTCCCACCGCCTTCTACCGGCATTTCGAGTCCGTGGACGACCTGGCCGCGGAACTCGCCGCCGACGCCGCGGCGGCCCTCGGTGATCTGGTCGACGACCTGGTGTCCGCGCCCACCGCCGAGCCGGCCGCGGACTGGCCCCACCGGGCCACCGCCGCCGCGGCCGCGAGCCCGCAGACCTGGTCGGTGCTCACACGCGGACTCGTCGACCCCGACCACCCCGAACACCGCGTGCTCACCGCTGCCGTCGACACCGCCCGCCGCCGGATCGGTATCACCCTGGGACGGCTTGAGACGCTCTCCGGGACCGACGGGGAGTCGGTGGATGTGGCGGCGGACCTCGTCGTCGTCGTCGTACTACGACACCTCACGACCGTCGCGGGCGGCCACGACGTGCGCGCGGCGGAACACGACTGCGCCGCGCGGTTGGGCCTGGTCCTCGCGGGCGCCGCCGCGGGCTGACCCGCCTACCTCAACGCCGCGGGGCTGACCCGGCTACCTCAACGCCGCG
>CAYFRF010000086.1:0-11252 GCA_964345415.1 uncultured Microbacter sp.
AGGGGCAGGCGTACCGCGGCACCGTGATCGGCCGCAACCACACCGGGAGCGGCGCCCGCCACTAGGGTCGGCGATATGAGATTCGGACTGTTTCTTCCGCAGGGCTGGCGCCTCGACCTCGTGGACACCCCCGTCGACAGACACTGGCCCGTGATCGCCGACCTTGCCTCCCGCGCCGACGGAGGTGCGTGGGAATCCGTCTGGGTCTACGACCACATGCACACCGCCCCGCTCACCGCCACCGAGGCCACGCACGAAGCCTGGACACTCATGTCGGCGCTCGCGGCCTCCACCTCCAGGGTCCGCCTCGGGCAGATGTGTACGTGTATGGGGTACCGCAACCCGGCCATGCTCGCCAAGACCGCGGCGACCGTCGACGTGATCTCCGGCGGCCGCGTGGAAATGGGGATCGGCGCCGGCTGGTACGAGCACGAGTGGCGCGCCTACGGTTTCGGCTTCCCCGGGGCGGGCGAGCGGCTCGGGATGCTCGACGAGGGCGTCCAGATCATGCGGGACGCCTGGGCTGACGGAGTTGTCTCTCTGCAGGGTCGCCACTACTCGGTGGATGGTGCGATCGTGCAGCCGCGGCCGCTGCAGGAAGGCGGGATCCCGATGTGGATCGCCGGCGGGGGAGAGCGCAAGACCCTTCGTATCGCGGCCCGGTACGCCGACTACACGAACTTCGACGGCACGGTGGAGGGCTTCGCCCACAAGTCCGACGTGCTGAGGGGGCACTGCGCCGACATCGGCCGCGACCCGGCGGAGATCACGCGGACCGCCAACTACAACGTGGCGATCGGGGAAACGGAGCGGGAGGTGGCTGACCGGCTGGCCTTTCTCCACGACCGCATGACCCGCTATGTGGGCGCGGACGAAGCCGACCGTCAACTCGGTGCCTACCAGGGGCTGCCGGCCGTGGGGACGCCCGAACAGATCGTGGAGAAGCTGACGGAGCTCAAGGCGCTGGGAATGGGGTACGGGATCTTCTACTTCCCGGAGATCGCCACGGACACCTCCGGACTCGAACTCTTCGAACGTGAGGTCATCCCGGCGTTGGCCTGACCCCGGAAAACAACGAGGGCGGGCCCGCGGAGAGAACACCGCGGGCCCGCCCTGATTCATGTCAGACCGATCAGGCCGCGACGGCCGCTCGTGACTTCTCGCCGAACAGCGGCTGGTACAGGGCGCCGGCGATGAGCGCACCGACGATCGGAGCCAACCAGAAGAGCCACAGCTGGCCGGGCGCACCATCGCCGTTGAAGAAGGCGACAGCGGTGGCACGGGCGGGGTTGACCGCGGTGTTGGTGATGGGGATCGAGATGAGGTGGATGAGGGTCAACGCCAGGCCGATCGCGGCCGGCGCGAACCCTGCCGGCGCCCGCCGATCTGTCGCGCCGAGGATCACCCACACGAAGATGGCGGTGAGGATGATCTCGATCGTGGCCGCCGCGAGCAGGCTGTATCCGTCGGGGGAGTTGGCACCGTATCCGTTGGCGGCCATATGTCCCTGCGCGACGAAACCTTCCTTGCCGCTGGCGACGAAGTAGATGACTGCGCCGGCGATGAGCCCGCCCACCACCTGGCTCACGATGTAGACAGGGGCTTTCGCCCAGGGCAGGCGCCCGGCCATCGCGGCGCCCACCGACACCGCCGGGTTGAAGTGACCGCCGGAGATGTGGCCGACGGCGTACGCGCCGGTGAGGACCGTGAGGCCGAACGCCAGTGCCACTCCCAGGTAGCCCACGCCCACAGCCACGTCCATCGTGTCCGCGGCGGCGATCTGCACAGCGGCGAACACCGCGGTGCCACATCCGCCGAGCACGAGCCAGAACGTGCCGATCAGCTCGGCGGCGACAACCGCGGTTGTCGACGGTGATGAAGAAGATCCTGACATACGATTTTCCCTTCTCTCAGGGCTCCCGGCTCGCCGGGGCGACAACATCACGGCGATGATGTCGGCAAATCGAACGCTAGCGTCAGGAAGTGTCCAATGGACCCAGTCCGTGAATCTTGTCGGGAGGTGGCCCGGGGCCGCTCCCGTGGAAGGTGGTCCTGTGGCAGCTATTCGCCTCCGAGCAGTGCCGGAAGGGCCTGACCTGCCGGCGCTCGCACGTGGACGGAGACCTCTCGGCCGAGACCCGAAGGGCCCGGGTTGACCTCCACGACAGCGATTCCGGCCTCGGCCGCCATGCCGGGGAGCGAGGCCGCGGGATGGACCAGACCGGAAGTGCCCACGACGAGTACCGCGGCGGCGGAGCTGATCGCGGACACGGCGGATTCCCACGGGGCGGACGGGAGCATCTCACCGAACCAGACCACACCGGGACGAACCCGCCCGGTGCACAGCAGGCACGCCGGCGGGGCGAGCCGGTCCACAGGTTCCGCGGGCGGTGCCCCGAGCTGCACAGGAGCGCCGCAGCTGTCGCATCGGTGGTCGAACAGGCTCCCGTGCAGGTGGTGGACGAGAGTCGAGCCAGCGCGTTCGTGCAGGTCGTCGACGTTCTGGGTCACCACCACGACGTCGCGGTGACGCTGCGCATCAGCCACTGCGACATGGCCCGGGTTGGGCTGCGCCCCGGCCACCAGATGCTCCCGCCAGCGGTACCAGGCCCAGACCATGTCCCGGTCGCGGTACCAGGCCTCCGGGGTCGCCAGATCGGTGGGGTCATAGCGTTCCCACAGCCCGGACTGCGCGTCCCGGAAGGTCGGAACCCCGCTCTCGGCGCTCATCCCGGCCCCGCTGAGAACGACGAGAGGCCCGTCACCGGAAAGTGCGTGACGGGCCTTGCTCATCGCGTCGCGGAGTCCTGGGGACTGCGCTTCGGAAGAGGACATGCGCAGGGGGATCAGCCGACGAAGGCGGACCCCACGGTCGGGAAGGGCACGCAGTTGGCGGTCCCGCCGTCCTCGAGGTTGGTGGTGACGCCGCCCTGCAGGACCATCAGGACATGGCCGGGACCGGTGTCCGCCACGCCGTTGAGCGTGGCCGGACCGTCCGCGTTGATCCCGTTGTAGGTCAGCGTGGTGGAGCCGTGACGGCCGTTGTGGATGTTGATCCAGTCCACCGTCATGGGCTGGACCTGGTGGTCCGCGACGCCCTCGGTGCCGAGGGCGGTGAAGATGAAGCCCAGCTGGCCGGCGGGGATGCCGGGCAGCGGGAGGTCGGCCGGGCCGGGAACCGCGGTGGCGGCACCCACGGCGGTCTGCTCTCCGCCGATGCAGTTCTGCATGATGGTCGGGTACGCGAACTGGGCGATGACCGGGCCGTTCTCGGGGAGCGGGGTCCCCGGCTCTCCGGTGCCGCGGAAGAAGCCGACGAGGCGCAGGATCGTGCCCCGGGTCTCCTCCGGGATCCACTGCTGCTCGGCGAGGTTCTCGATGGCCTGGAGGACCGGTTCGGTCGGGCGGCCCAGTTCATCGAGTGACTGGGCGCCGGCAGTGGCCGGGGCGGCCAGGCCCACAGCCATGGCGGCGACGGCGCTGACGCCGAGGGTCCGGAACGAGGTCCTGAGCGAGTGGCGGATCACTGGCGAGTCCATTCTTCGGGTGAGGCGGGCGGACCGGACGGCGGGCCGACCAGTCGACTGCTAGATATTCTCACAAAGCCCCGGGATGCGGGGACCTCGGGGAGGCCTACGCATGCAGGATATGGGGCCAGTGTTACAGATGTGACAGGTGATGTAAATAACACAGTAGGCCTCCGGCGTGGTCCGCGGGTGCTGCTGACGTGCTCGGGGACGCCCACGGCGCCCGTCGGCCGGGTTTCGGCGGATATAGGGGTGAGGCGGTCAACGGGTAATGTGGATCCGCATGCGCGGACTATTTTCGGACGCGCCTGTGGATCTCGTGGAACCTCTCCGCCGATTCCCGTCATGCGCCCGGCGGCTTCGAGCCGCCCCGGCGCCGAACTTCTCCGAGGGAGAAACCAGCGTATGGCCCTGACCGAGTTCCGTAACGTCGCCATTGTGGCGCACGTCGACCATGGCAAGACGACCCTCGTCGACGCACTGCTGCGCCAGTCGGGTGCGTTCGACGAACGGGCGGAGCTGGTCGACCGTGTGATGGACTCCGGCGACCTCGAGCGCGAGAAGGGCATCACGATCCTCGCCAAGAACACCGCGGTTCGGCGCCCCGGTGCCGGCGCGGGCGGTGCGGACGTCGTCCTCAACATCATCGACACCCCGGGCCACGCCGACTTCGGTGGCGAGGTCGAGCGCGGGCTGTCGATGGTCGACGGTGTCGTCCTGCTCATCGACTCCTCCGAGGGGCCGCTCCCGCAGACGCGCTTCGTGCTCCGCAAGGCGCTGAGCGCCTCGCTGCCCGTGATCATCGTGGTGAACAAGACCGACCGCCCCGACGCGCGGATCGACGAAGTGGTCGAAGAGGCGCAGGACCTTCTCCTGGAGCTGGCTGCCGACCTCGAGGACCCGGCCGCCCAGGCTGCCGCCGAGCATGCGCTCGAGCTGCCGGTCGTGTTCGCGTCGGGACGTGCAGGAAAGGCGTCCACAACGCAGCCCGCCAACGGCCAGGAGCCGGACTCGGAGAACCTCGACGGGCTGTTCCAGCTGTTGTACGACGTGATCCCGGCGCCCAAGGGCGACGCCGACGCACCGCTGCAGGGTCACGTCACCAACCTGGACGCGTCGAACTTCCTCGGCCGCATCGGCCTGGTGCGCATCCACAACGGTCGTCTCCGCAAGGGGCAGCAGGTCGCCTGGATTCACAACACTCCCGACGGCGGACAGGAAACCAAGACCGTCAAGATCTCCGAACTCCTCAAGACCGTGGGCGTCGAGCGCGTGCCGGCCGAGGAGGCCGAAGCCGGCGACATCGTGGCAGTGGCCGGTATCCCCGACATCATGATCGGTGACACGCTGGCCGACCCGGAGAACCCGGTGCCGCTCCCCGCGATCGTCGTCGACGAGCCGGCCATCTCCATGACGATCGGCGTCAACACCTCCCCGATGGCCGGACGCAACGGCGGCAGCAAGCTCACCGCCCGGATGGTCAAGGCACGTCTGGACCAGGAGTTGGTCGGCAACGTCTCACTGAAGGTCCTCGACACCGAGCGACCCGACGACTGGGAGGTGCAGGGCCGAGGTGAAATGGCGCTGTCCGTCCTCGTCGAGACCATGCGCCGCGAGGGCTTCGAGCTCACAGTCGGCAAGCCCCAGGTGGTCACCAAGACGATCGACGGCAAGCTCCACGAGCCGTTCGAGCACATGACCATCGACGTGCCCGAGGAGCACCTCGGCGCCGTCACCCAGCTCATGGCCGCGCGTAAGGGCCGCATGGAGCAGATGAGCAACCACGGCTCGGGCTGGGTCCGGATGGAGTTCACCGTCCCGGCGCGTGGCCTCATCGGGTTCCGCACGATCTTCATGACCGAGACCCGGGGCTCGGGCATCGCCAACTCGGTCTCCGCCGGGTACGAGCCGTGGGCCGGCGAGATCCGCGCCCGCCACACCGGATCCCTGGTCGCCGACCGGTCGGGTAAGGCCACCACGTTCGCACTGCTGGGCCTTGCGGATCGCGGAGACTTCTTCATCGAACCCGGCGCCGAGGTGTACGAGGGCGTCGTGGTGGGCGAGAACCCGCGCTCCGAGGACATGGACGTCAACATCACCAAGGAGAAGAAGCTCACCAACATGCGTGCGGCGAGCTCCGACGCCACCGAGACGCTGTCCAAGCACAGGAGCCTCACGCTGGAGGAGGCCATGGAGTTCTGTGCAGCGGACGAGTGCGTCGAGGTGGCCCCTGAAGCCATCCGTGTCCGCAAGGTCCTGCTCACCGCGACCGAGCGGGCCAAGGCCCGCAGCCGTTCCAAGGCTCGCGACAAGTAGACGGCGGACCGTAGGGGGACACACGTGACGACGAGGGGGGTGTCTGCGCGCCGCCGCGCCGGCGCGGCACTGGCCGCGCTCGGCACCGCCCTCGTCGTCACCGGGTGTGTCGCTGACCCGCCCCCGCCCACGGTGGTCGGCGGTGACGACACAGGGGCCGACGGCGCCGACGTCAGCCTCACCGCGGGCGGGCTGCTCCTCACGCTCGACAGGGTCGAGGAGGGGTTCAACCCGCACCTCCTCTCCGACCAGGGGGTCGACACCGACCTGGTGGCCTCGCTACTGCTGCCCAGTGCCTTCGTCACCGGGCCGGAGGGCGAGCCTGTCCTCAACCGGGACCTGCTGGTGTCCGCCGAGCCCCTGTCCGGCGAGCCTGCGACCATCCGGTACACGATCGACCCCAAGGCGCAGTGGTCTGACGGCGTGCCGGTGGCCGCAGAGGACTTCGAATACCTGTGGCGTCAGATGACCACCCAGCCGGGAGTGGTGGACCCCGCCGGCTACGAGCAGATCGTGGCCGTCCGCTCCGGTGCCGGCGGCAAGGTCGTGGACGTGGTCTTCGACTCCGAGCCGACCCACTGGCAGACCCTGTTCGCCGCTCTCCTGCCCGGGCACATCCTCAAGGACGCGCCCGACGGGTTCGAGGGCGCGATGGCCCGGCTGCCCGTGATGAGTGCAGGTCCGTTCATGATCAGGGCCGCTGACCTGGGGCGGGGCGAGATCGAGTTCGTCCCCAATGACCGCTACTGGGCGAGTGCCCCCGCACTCGGCCAGATCGTTGCCCGTCGCGCCAGCGGACCCGGTCAACTCGGTGCGGCCCTGCGTACCGGCCCCGGTGTCGTGGCGCTCGTCGCGGACACCCCCGTCGCCGCCGACGTGTCGACCTCGGTGCCCGGGGTCAGCACGACAACCGTCGAGTCCTCCGTGCAACTCGAACTCGGCTTCAACACCGTCGCTCCTGCGATGTCCGACCCCCGGGTTCGTCGCGCGCTCGCCGCCGCCGTGGTCCCGGAGGTGGTGGGCAGGATCGTCACGGGTGAGGTGGACCCCCGCGTCACCACGTACCCGTTCCCTGCAGAGTCCGGTTTCACAGCGTCCGCGGACACCGAGATCACCGAGTCCGAACTGGTTGCGGCCGGGTATGTCCGCGAGGACGGGCAGTGGACCCGGGAAGGGGGGCCTCTGACGGTCACCCTCGGAGTCGAGGCGGCGGACGAGCGCGCACGGACTGCCGCGTACACCGTGGCGGACCAACTCCACGCGGCTGGGGTCGGAGCGTACGTTTGGGAGCTCAACCCCACCGGCCTGTACGCCGACGCCCTCCCGCACGGACTGGTGGACGCCGTGGTGAGCTGGCAACCCGCGCAGGGGCAACCCGAGGTGTCCGCGGTGTCCAGATTCGCCTGTTCTCCTGGTGACCAGTCCACCGGGGCCACGGCGGCGGAACCCACCCGCCCCCGGACCACCGTGTCGAGCCTCATCCCACCCCGGTCGAATACGCCCGCATCCGGGCAGAACCCCGACGGGCAGACGACGCGGGAAGCCGAGAGCACGGGCCGACAGTCGGAACCGACCACCACACCCACCACCCCGGCACGCACGCTCGGACGCGACGCCCCGGCGAGGGCGGCTGATGTGGTCGGCGTGTGCGATCCCCGGATCGACGCCGCACTCGGCATCGGGGCAGATGCGGGTCCCGTAGACCTCGAGGAAGCAGGGACACTGGTCGCCCGCGAGGCGCTGCGGGTCCCGATCGTGCGGCCGACGATGCTGCTCGCCGACGACGGGGTGGACCTGTCGGGAGGCCACGCGGGGGACGACGCCCCGCCGGAGCAGCGTCCCCGCACCGTCACCGACCTCTTCGCCACCGCACCCACCTGGAGGAGATCCGGATGACCCCGACACCCGACGCCCCGTCCGCACACGGGGTACGCGTGCTGTTCGTGCACGCCCATCCCGACGACGAGGCCATCACAACCGGGGGGAGTATCGCAGCCCTCGTCGCCTCCGGCGCAGACGTCCGCGTCCTCACCTGCACCCTCGGCGAGGAGGGCGAGGTGCTGGGGGAGGAGTTCGCAGGTCTGGTCGCGGACCGGGCGGACCAGCTCGGTGGGTACCGGATCGGCGAACTGGCGACAGCCCTTCGCGCCCTCGGCGTGAGCCGGCCCCGGTTCCTCGGCGGAGCCGGACGCTGGCGTGACTCGGGCATGGCGGGCACCCCCTCGGCCGAGCACCCGCGCGCGTTCGTGGGGTCGGGGAAGGAAGCGGTGGACGCACTCGTGGCCACCCTCGAGGAGTTCCGCCCCCACCTCGTGGTGACCTACGACCCCCGCGGGGGATACGGCCATCCCGACCACATCCGTGCCCACGAGGTCGTGCACGCGGCGGTGGAGCACTCCGCACACCGGCCGGATCGACTCGCCTGGACGGTCACCGCCAGGTCCGAGGTCAGCAGGACCCACCCCGACCCGCCCGCCCACCTCCGGGCCGCTGAGGCGGACGAGCTCCCCTCGGTCCCCGACAGTCAGCTCACCCACCGCGTGCCGCTCGACGATGCGCAGTACGCCGCCAAGCTCGAGGCCCTGACCGGGCACGCCACCCAACTCGAACTGGTGCAGGGGGCGGAAGGGGAACCCTGGTACCTCGCCCTCACCAACGGGGTGCTGCAGCCGGTCGCACAGGTGGAATGGTTCATCTGTCACGATCTCGACGAGACCAGCGGCGAGTACGTCCGCTGCGGACCGGGCACCGCGCATCTGCTCACCGGAATGGGAGAGCAACGGTGAGCGCCCCCGTGGCGGGAGCCGCCCACGCGGCCGGTACGGAGCCCGGGAAGGCGCCGGTGTCCACCCTCGAGCTGGCGGTGGCCCTGGTCCTGCTCGCGGTGGGATCGGCGACCGGCTGCGTGCTGGCGGCGGCCTGGCTCACCCAGTGGGTGGGTTCGGTCCCGTTCCCCATGACCGTGTTGCTGGCCGGGGGCTGGTCGTTGATCCTGGTCCGGGTTGCCGCGATGTGGTCCGACCGCAAGGCCGTGGCGGCCTTCCCTCCGTTGGTGTTCATCATCACGCTGATCGCGCTCGACCTCGGGCCGGGGGGCGACATGCCGGTACCGATCGGTCTGCGCGGTTTCGCACTACTGGTGTTCGGCGGCCTCATCCCGCTGTGGGTGGCCGCCTACGGTCGATCACTGGCGCCGGATCCCCATCGAGGGTGAAGCCCGCCCCGCGGCGTCGGGGTCCCCTTCGTACTGCCACACGTCCGTGATCCCCGGGGTGAGCGCCTCGGCGAGCGCCCACACCTCGTCGGCGTCCATGTCCATCACGGAGTAGCCGCCGGCACCGGCTGGGGTCGCGGCGGTGACCGTCGCGACGCGGGCGGAACGCTGGAACACCGACTGGCTGACGGTCCAACCGATGATCCCGTCGGCCTCGAGCACCGTGCGCTTCGAACTCCAGGACCCGTGCGAGGTGACCAGCACATCCGGCAGCAGGGCATGGCCGAGCCGACGGATCCGGTCGACGGACAGCAGCAGGAACAGCACGAACGCCGCGGGGATGCCCCACTGCACCCAGACGTCCGCCGAGGGACCGGAGTCGATGCGCACCAGGATGATCACGCCCGCCACAACCCAGAACGGCAGGAGTCCGCGGGTGATGCGTCGACGGGCGGCCTTCCACGGGTGGCGCCGGAGCGGAACGGTCACCGGGGTCGCGTCGCCCAGGATCCGTGTGGCCACCCGGTGCACATCCCGGGTCGGGGCCTGGGGGAGCAGGGTCGACGCCGCGGCACCCTTCTTCGTACCTGTCATGATGGGCTCGAGCCGCCCGCCACCGACCATGCGCAGGTAGACGGGAGCCCAGATCTCGACGCCGCGCAGGCGCGCCTTGTCGAGTGCCTGGTGCTTGCGCCGCAGGATGCCGTTCTGCACGTACAGCACCGACCCGCGCTCGGTGAGGGCGTACTTGCCGTAGCGGATGGCGTACGTGATGGTGGCCAGCACCCCGGCCACCAGCCAGATGGCGATGCCCTTGCCGATCACGGCGAAGGGTTCCCCGAGGGAGTCGAGCCAGTCGATCGTTCCCTCGACCACCGCCAGATCCATGATGCGCGAGTGCATGTCGCCCATCTGCCACGTGATGAGCCACATGGACAGGAGCACGCCGAAGCCGATGAACGAGAACGGCGCGAAGCGTGACCAGGTGACCCGCCACCGGGCGATGTCCTCGCCGTAGCGGGAACCCCACTGCTCCTCGTCCTCGAGGTTCAGCGAGGGGTCCATCGCGCGCCGGTATTTGAGCAGCTCGTCCCGGAGCGGCTCGACGAGGGCCGTGTCGATCGCGTTGAGGCGGAAACGCTCGGCACCGGACTTGCCGCCATCAGCCCTGCCGGTACCCACCTCGACGATCGAGACCCGCATGACGCGGTGGAACAGGTCGGACTCGGTGTCCACGCTGCGGATGCGGTTGCGGGCCACGGTGACGACCTGGCGGCTGAAGAACCCCTTCTTGAGGATGATGTGGGTCCGGCCGACCTGGTAGCTCGTGGACAGCCAGCGCAGCACGCCCGCCAGGACCACGAGCGAGATGATGGTGATCTCGAACCAGTAGTTGCTGCGGTTGGACCCGAGCCACAGCGAGATGAGGAACAGCGGGGCCAGGCGGGTGAGCGAGCCGAGTGGGTCGACCAGCAGCATCCGCCACGACAGCCGTTCCCACGGTGCCTCCGGATCCGCCTTCTCCTCGGAGTCCGCCCCGGCGGAGGCCTCGTCGGCAGCGCCGGCGGCCACCGGCCCGCCGGGATCCGCCCCGGTCACGGAGGGCTCGTCAGTCCGGGTGTCCGTACCCGGGTGGGAGACTGTGGCCTCGTCGTCGTCCCCCACACCGGTGACCACCCCGGAGGCCGGGTCGGGCACCGACCCCTCGCCGCGCCCCACGGACCCGTCCGTCACGTGCCGTCCTCCGAGTCCAGGTTCGCGATCGCGATGAGGTGCTGCGCCAACGCCTCGGCGTCCGCCACGTTGAGTCCCCGGATCTCCACGGTGCCCTGCGCGGACGCAGTGGAGGCGTTGACGGTCGCCAGCCCGAACCACCGCTCGAACAGGGTCCGCGTGGTGTACACCGTCTGCAGGCGCACCAACGGGGCGATGCGGAACTGCGTGGTCCACCAGCCCTTGCGTGAACACACCGCCGTGTCCGACACGTCCCAGCGCGCCACGATGTACCGCCACCACGGCGCCACCACGATGGCCATGAACGCGTACGGGATGGTGACGGCCAGCGCCACCCAGTTCCAGAACCCCATCACGTTCTCGCCCCAGAAATACCAGGCGACCTGCAGCCCGGCGAGGATCGCCCACGACCAGATGCTCTCGATGACGAACAGGAACGGTGTGCGCTTCTCGATCCGGTG
>CAYFRF010000087.1:0-1365 GCA_964345415.1 uncultured Microbacter sp.
AGCACTCAAGTGTTCCGGGTGCCCGATTCACCCGCGTTCGCGACGGGCGAACACGCCCCTCCCCCGTTTCGCCCTCCCCCGTTTCGTCCCTCCCCCGTTTCGCCCTCCGGATACTCCGGTACTCGCGGGGTCCCGCACGCGGATCGCAATCCGAGGGGCGGAACGCGGCGGGGTGCGGCGGGGTGCGACGGGGCGCAGTGGGCGCGGCGAGGTGCGGCGAGGGGAGGAACGCCGTGGGGCGCAGCGCTCTCCTGAGCCGCCCTCAGACGACCTGCGTCGTCTCGACCGGCAGCCCGGGGTCGGCGGCCACGGTCAGGGGGCTGGGCGCCACGTCGCCCGAGAGCAGCGCCGCGGCCACACCCACGACCATCGCGCCGTTGTCGGTGCACAGCCGGGGCCGCGGCACACGCAGGGTGATCCCGGCGTCGGCACAGCGCGCGGCGGCCAGTTCGCGCAGCCGCGAGTTGGCGGCCACTCCCCCGCCGATGAGCAGGGTGTCCACCCCGAGGTCGGTACAGGCGCGCACGGCCTTCATGGTGAGGACGTCGGCCACTGCCTCCTGGAAGGAGGCGGCCACGTCGGCCACGTCGAGCTGCTCGCCGTCGCGTTCGGCGGCCTCGATGCGCCGGGCGACCGAGGTCTTGAGGCCGGAGAAGGAGAAATCGTGCCGGGCATCGCGCGGCCCGGTCATGCCGCGGGGGAAGGTGATCGCGGTGGGGTCACCGGTGGCGGCGAGCCGGTCGATCACCGGCCCGCCGGGGTAGCCGAGCCCGAGCAGCCGGGCGACCTTGTCATAGGCCTCGCCGGCGGCGTCGTCGACGGTCGAGCCCAGTTCCACGACCGGCTCGGTGAGCGAACGCACGTGCAGCAGCTGGGTGTGGCCGCCCGAGACGAGCAGGGCCACGCACTCGGGCAGGGGTCCGCCGTCGAAGCCGGCCACTGCGACGTGCCCGACGAGGTGGTTGACCGCGTAGAACGGCACGCCCCACGCGGCGGCGTAGGCCTTGGCGCCGGAGGAGCCGACGAGCAGCGCCCCGGACAGTCCGGGCCCGATGGTGGTGGCCACGGCGTCGGGTCGCTCGATGCCGGCCTCGGCCAGCGCCGCGCGCACGGTGGGTACGAGGGCCTCGAGGTGGGCCCGGGAGGCGATCTCCGGCACCACACCACCGAAGCGGGCGTGTTCGGACATCGACGAGGCCACCACGTCCGACAGCAGCTCTGCGCGCCCGTCGGGGTGTATGCGCGCCACGGCGACGCCGGTCTCGTCGCACGAACTCTCGATCCCCAGCACGGTCGTCACGAGCCGCCCACCTCTCCCTTGTCCTCGCGCGCGGCCGCGCCGCCGGAACCGTGTCCGGCGCCGGA
>CAYFRF010000087.1:1465-3360 GCA_964345415.1 uncultured Microbacter sp.
GCCCCCGCACCGGGTGCCCGCCCGGGCCGCTTCATCAGATACGCATCGGCCATGCTCGGCCGGTAGTACCGCGGCCGCAGCCCCACGATCTCGAAACCGTGCGCCTCGTACAGGGTCCGGGCCGCGAGATTGTCGGTGCGCACGTCCAGCACGACGTCCGCGCCCTCGCGGTCGGCCACGTCGAGCATCTGCCGCAGCATCGTCCGCCCGATCCCGAGCCGGTGCTTCCCGGGCGCCACGCCGATGGTCTGCACCTCGAACTCGCGGTCACCGGCCGGGCCGAGCGAGGCGAGCACCGCGTAGCCGACCAGCTCACCGCCCAGCCGGGCGCCGAAGCAGGTGTTGTGGCGGGAGCTGATCTGGGAGAGGAACGTCGGCGCCGACCACGCCCCGTCCGCCGCGAACAGCACCGCGTCCAGCTCGGCGCAGCGCAGGGCGTCGTCGGCCTCGAGCGGCCCGTACTGCACCCCGGTGGGGGTGAAGCCGTAGCGCGGGCCCGCCGCGCCGCCGCCGGTGGTGGAGGCACCACTGGTGGAGCCGGTGGTGGGGGCGCCGCCGGTGGGAACGCCGCCGCCTGCCGCCGTCATCACTGCACCCCGCGCAGGGCGTGCGACGGTTCGACGCGTCGGGGCGGCACGGCGTCGGGTCGCCGCAGGTAGAGGGGTTCGAGCGGGGCGGGCGGGGTGCCGGCGAGCAGGTCGGCGGCGGCCACGGAGACGAGTCCGGCCGGGTCGGGTGAGGTCAACGCCTCCGCGTCCGGGACGCCGGAGCCGGAGCCGTCGGCGCCCGAGCCCTCGCTGCCGACGCCGCCGGGGATCTCGGCCAGGCGTGCGGGGTCGCCTACCGGGCGTGCGCCGTCGAGCGCGATGTCGGCGGCGGGTCCCACGATCGGGCCCGAGGTCCGCACGCCGTCGTCGTGGTACCGGGCGTGGTACGCCTCGCGGCGCCGGGCATCGGTGACGACGACGACGTCGCCGTCCACCCCCGCGGCGCGTGCGCGGGCCGCGAGCCCGTCGAGCGAACAGACCCCGTGCACGGGTACGCCTATCGCATCACCGAACGCAGCCGCCGTGGCCATCCCCACCCGCAGTCCCGTGAAGGGCCCGGGCCCGACCCCCACCACCACGGCGTCGAGCTGGGCCGCGGTGACTCCGGCCGAGTCCAGGCACTCGAGGATGTGCGGGGTGAGCAGCTCGGCATGGGCGCGGGCGTCCTCGGTCACGCGGTGGGCCAGGGTCGTGATCCGGTGGCCCGGCGCGGACCCCATATCAGCGGGGTCGAGTCTGCAGATTCCCGCGGTGACCGCGGGCGTCGAGGTGTCGAGGGCGAGTACCAGCACAGCGTCAGGGTACCGCCGGTGCCGCCGGATCCCCGGCCCGGTACCAGGCTGCCGAACGGACCTCGGTGGTGTCGCTGCGCTGCAGGGTCACCACGAGCGGCGCCTCGACGAGCGACTCGACGAACCCGGCCCCCCACTCCACCACCACCACGTCGCTGTCCAGCGCGGAGTCCAGGTCGAGGGATTCGAGCTCGTCGGCCAGGTCGCGGCGGGTCGGCTGGTCGCCGGCGGGATCCTGGCCGAGCAGCCGGTAGGCGTCCACGTGCACCAGGCCCGGACCGCCGGGGGCCGCGGGCGCATGCCGTCGGGCGATCACGAAGGTGGGCGAGGTGACCCGGCCCCGCACCCCGAGCCCGGCGGCGATGCCGGTGGTCAGCGCCGTTTTGCCGGCGCCGAGGGGGCCGTCGAGCACCACCACGTCGCCTGCGGACAGGAGCCCGGCCAGCTCGATGCCCAGCGCGCGGGTGTCCTCGACGGTGGGCAGCTCGCGCCGGCCCGGAACCTGCAGGGTCACGATGCCTTCGCGCGGCCGCGACCCGAGCCGCCCTTGCCCGCC
>CAYFRF010000087.1:3460-11144 GCA_964345415.1 uncultured Microbacter sp.
TGGCGGCGGCCGCCTCCGCTGCTTCCTCGGCGAGGCGCGTCCGCTCGCGCCACTCCACGATCGCGTCGGCGATGAGATCGCCCAACACCTCGGACACGTGCGCCGGGTCCTCGACCATCACCATGTGGCCGGCGCCGGGCACCACCACGAACTCGGCGTCGGGTAGTTCCTCCACGATGTCCACCGACCGGTCCAGCGGAGTGAGCAGGTCACGGTCCCCGCACAGGACGGTGGTGCGCACGTCCCGCAGGATCGGCATGGCGGCCGACTCGTCGTGCTGGGTGAGGGTCTCGAAGAAGTTGGCGATGGTGAGCACGTCGGTCGAGCCGATGAGCTTGTCCACGAACCGGGCCACCGTGGGACTCATGGTGGCCGGGTCGCCGAACGAGCCACCGTAGATGAACGGCGAGATGATCGCCCCCAGCGCCCGCCGGGCATTGGTGAACACCCCGGGTGTACGGCTGGCCATCCCGGCCACGCGCGCCAGGGCCTTGCTGTCCAGCACCGCGCCCAGCCCCGACTCCGACAGCTCCGCCATCGCGGTGGCCACCAGTCCCACCCCGAGGACCCGCTCGCGCACCGTCTCCGGGTGGCGGACGGCGTACCCCATGACGGTCATGCCGCCCATCGAGTGCCCGATCACCACCACCGGCCCGGTCGGCGCGGTGGCCGAGATGACCGTGCCCAGGTCGCGGGCCAGCTGTTCGATCGTGGAGTTCTTGCGCGAGCTCATGCCGCTGAGCCCGTGCCCACGCTGGTCGTAGAACACCATGCGGATCTCGGGACCGAAGCGGTCGGCCAAGTGCCGACGCTGGAAGTGCCACGAGTCCATGGACAGCGTGTAGCCGTGCGCGAACACCACGGTCATGGGCGCATCCGTGGGTCCGGCCTCCCGGACCGCCAGCGGGACGCCGTCGGTGGCGGCGACCATCGAGCCGCGGTCCACCCCCAGCTCCCACATGTCCTCCCCCGCCCACGGGTCGTTGGCCCGCCGGCCCGGCAGGAGTGTGCCCACGGAGCCGAGGGTGGCGGCGCCGAGCGCGGTCAGCCCGGCAGCGATCCCGCCGGGGGCACGAATCTGCTCCGCGACCGCCTCGACCTCGTCCGGGTCCCCTCCCAGCACATCCGGCGGCCGGACCTCCACAGCGGCCGGGGTGGTGGAACGGGTGGGTCGACGAGGGAACCGGAGTCTCGGCCTGCCGCGGCGGCCGGAGGCCTCGAGGTCGGCGGCGATGTCGTCGTCGTCGTATTTCTCGTCGCTCTCCACGGCGGCCGTGACCTCCCGGTCCGCTCCGCGGCGACCGGCGTCGCGATCCTGCGAAGCGTTGCCCGTCATCTCACATCCCCCCTGTCGCCCCGGCGGCGTGGGCGCCCCGGAGCACGTGGTGCCTGGTCGCGCGACCGCGCACGGCGGTCACGACCTCGTAGTGGATGGTGCCCAGCTCGGCGGCCCACTCCGCCGCGGTGGGGCCGCCGTCGGCGCCGGTGCCGAACAGGACCGCGGTGTCGCCGGCGCGCACCGTGCGGTCCGGATCGGGTCCGAGGTCGACGACGAACTGGTCCATGCAGACGCGGCCCACGTTCGGGTACCGACGCCCCCGGATCGACACGTCCAGCCGACCCGACAGCAGCCGCCACACCCCGTCGGCGTACCCGGCCGAGATCAGGGCCACCGTCGTGTCGTGCGGCGCGTGCCAGGTGTGCCCGTAGCTCACGCCCTGACCGGCGGCCAGACGCTTGACCATGAGCACATCCGCCGAGAAGGTCATGGCCGGGATCAGGTCGGCGCCCGGATCCACCACCTCCTCGTCCCGCGGCCCCTCGACCGGGTGCAGGCCGTACAGCGCAATGCCCGGTCGGACCATCTCGAAACCGTCGTCCGGCCGGGTGAGCGTGGCCGCCGAGTTGGCGTGGTGGTTGACCGGGCACTCCAGACCCCGGGCGCGGGCCTGGGCCACACACTCGTGCAGGCGCGCGACCTGCTCGTCGATCACCGGGTTGCCCGGGTCGTCCGCGTGCGCGAAGTGCGCCATCAGACCCGTCACCTCGACCAGGCCGCCGGCCGTGGCCGCGACAAGCCGATCCAGCACCGCCGGCCACTCCTCGAGCGTGATGCCCGAACGGGCCAGACCCGTGTCGATCTTGGGGGTCACGCGCGCCCTTCTACCGGTGCGGCGCGCGGCCTGCAGCACGGTGTCCAGGTGGGCGGCGCTGGGGATCGCCAGGTCCACGTCGCCCTCGAGCGCGGCCCGGACATCGTCGGAGGCCAGGTACAGCCAGGCCAGGATCTCGGCGCCGATGCCGGCCGCCCGGAGTTCCAGCGCCTCCCCGATCGTGGTGACGCCCAGCGCCGTGGCGCCCCCGCGCAGCGCGGCGAGCGAGACCGGGACGGCGCCGTGACCGTACGCGTCGGCCTTGACCACGGCCATGACCCGGGCGCCGCGGGCAGCGCGGACCAGGACGCGGGCATTGTGCTCGACCGCGTCCAGATCGATCTCGGCACGGCACGGGGCCGGCGGGACATTCGGGGACATTGTGTCAATTCTGCCAAAGAGGCCCGCAGGTCGCGATTCACCACCCCGCAGTACTGACACCGCGTGCCGCACCGCAGCAAGCAGGCCGGACGCCCCGATCGGTGCGTCGGGGCCCGGTCCAGTCCGCGCCTCCAGCAGACGCGCAGCGCTGCCTATCCGATGCCCCGCTGCCTACGAGATCCGATAGGTGGCGCGACATCCGATAGGTGAACGCGGCACGGAATGAGTAACCGGCCCCCGCGGCTGCCCCGCAGAGCGCAGGGCGACGGGTCGGGCGGGGCCAGGAAGCGGGTCAGGTAGCGGATCGGGCCGCGGCAACGGCTGCGGGCACGGCAGCCAGCAGATCCGAGGCCCCGATCGGCGCGCCGGGTCCTGCCTGAGCTGCGCCGGGCGCCTCGCCGGCAGCGAACCGGCCTGCGCCGGGAGCCCGTCCGGACGGACGCGGGTCGTTCCGGTGCGCGGCCACCCGGGCGGCCAGCCCGTGCAGCATCGCCGCCGCGGCCGCCGACCAGGCCACCGACCGGTCCCGGCCAGTCGCGGTGCCGGCCTCTGCACCTACCGGGCTGCCGCTCGCGGCCCCAGCCCCGGCCGCCGCGGCGTTGGCCAGCAGCGCGCCCGCGATCCCGGACAGCACATCGCCCGAGCCCGCGGTGGCCGCCCACGACGAGCCGGCGTCCACGGCGTAGGTGGTCTCGCCGTCGTCGACCAGGGTCACCCGCCCCTTGAGCAGCACCGTCGCCTCGATCCCCCGCTCCCGCAGCCCGGCGACGTACCGGCGCAGTTCACCGAGTCGGTCGGCGCGATCCCAGCCGCCGGTCAGCCGGTCGAACTCGCCGCCGTGGGGGGTGAGCAAAACGGGCGCGGTGGCGCTGCGCAGCAGAACAGGATGGCTGGCGATGCAGGTCAGGGCGTCGGCGTCGAGCAGCGTGGGGCGGCCCTTGGCGAGGACGGCGTCGATGTCGTCGATCGCCTCCCGGCCCGTCCCCGCACCCGGCCCCACCACCCAGGCCTGCGCGGTACCGGCCTCGGCCACGCTCGGATGGCACACCACCTCCGGCCGGGCCGCGAGCACCGGCCCGGCGCCCGAGCCGACGTACCGCACCATCCCCGACGTGGCGGCCACGGCGGCAGAAACGCTGAGGACGCCCGCGCCCGGGTAGCGCTCGGAGCCGGCACGGATCGCCACCACGCCTTGCGTGTACTTGTCGTCGGCAGGCCCCGGCACCGGCCAGAAGCGCCCCACCTCGGCGAGGGTCGGGCGGAGAACGGTCTGCGGCCCGGCGGGCAGTGCCCCGAGCCCGATGTCCACCACCTCGACGCGGCCGCACACCTGCGAGGCCAGCAGGTGGGCCCGACGCAGCGCGCCGAAGGTCACGGTGAGGGTGGCGGGGACGTGCGCCTCGTGGATGGTGCCGGTGTCGGCGTCCACGCCGCTGGGCAGGTCCACGGCCACCCAGGGCACCCCGGCCGCGGCCAGCTCGGCGACGATCCGGTCGGCGGGCGCGCGCAGCGGGCCACTGCCGCCGAGGCCCACCACGCCGTCCACGGCGACGTCAGGGACGGGAACGGGCAACGTCACCGTGTGGCCGGAGCCCCCCGCCCTCGGCACCGGCTCCCCCGCGCCAGGCAGAGAAGCCCCCGGCAGAGGAGACCCCGGCGCATCCGCGGCGTGGATCCGCCCGCCCGCCCGCCGCAGCGCGGCCAGCCCGCGGGCGTGCGCACGTTCCGGGTCGAGCAGCACCGCGTCCACGCGGCAGCCGCGGCCCCGCAGCAGTGCGCCCGCATACAGCGCGTCGCCGCCGTTGTCGCCGCTGCCGACCAGCAACAGCACAGTCCGGCCGTACAGCCCGCCCGTCCGCTCCCGCAGCAGGGCCGCGGTGTGATGCGCCAGCCCGGCCGCGGCCCGACGCATGACCTCATCCGGGTCCCCGGCCGCCTCCGCCGCCGCGAGGAGCGGGCCCTCGGCTGCGCGGATCGTCCGGGCGGGATGTGCGCGCAGCATCGTCGTCGTCCTCCTGGTTCTATCCTGGCCGGTCCCGCGTCACTCCACGGTGACGGACTTGGCCAGGTTGCGGGGCTTGTCCACGTCGTACCCACGCGCGGCGGCGACCTCGGCCGCGAACGCCTGGTACGGGATCGTGGCCAGCAGCGGCTGCAGCAGCGTGGTGGAGGCCGGGATGGGGATGAAGTAGTCGGCCAGCGGCTTGACCACCTCGTCCCCCTCCTCGGCGATCACGATCGTGCGGGCGCCGCGCGCCTTGATCTCCTGGATGTTGCTCACCAGCTTGGAGTGCAGCACACCGCGCCCCTCGATGGGAGGCATCACCACGAAGACCGGCAGCCCCTCCTCGATCAGGGCGATGGGGCCGTGCTTGAGCTCGCCGGCCGGGAAGCCCTCGGCGTGCATGTAGGCGAGCTCCTTGAGCTTGAGCGCGCCCTCCAGTGCCGTGGGGTAGCCGACGTGGCGGCCCAGGAACAGCACGGACTTGGAGTCGGCGAGCTCGCGCGCGATCTCGCGGACCGGCTCGAGCGAGTCCACGACGCGCTGGATGTCCTCGGGCATGCGCTCGAGCTGGCGGAACTCGGCGGCCACCTCGTCGGGGAACTTGGTGCCGAGGGCCTGCGCCAGGGCGAGGCCGACGAGGTAGTTGGCGGTGATCTGCGCGAGGTACGCCTTGGTGGAGGCGACGCCGATCTCGGGGCCGGCGTGCGTGTAGAGCACGGCGTCGGCCTCGCGCGGGATCTGGGAACCGTTGGTGTTGCACACCGCCAACACGCGCGCCTTCTGCGCCTTGGCGTGCCGCACGGCCTCCAACGTGTCCGCGGTCTCGCCGGACTGCGAGATGGCCACCACCAGCGTCGAGCGGTCCAGGACCGGGTCGCGGTAGCGGAACTCGGAGGCGATCTCCACCTCGCATGGCAGGCGGGTCCAGTGCTCGATGGCGTACTTGGCCACGAGGCCGGAGTGGTAGGCGCTGCCGCAGGCGATGATGAACACCTTGTCCACGTCGCGCAGTTCCTGGTCGGAGATGCGCTGCTCGTCCAGCACGATCCGCCCGTCCTGGAACTTGCCCAGCAGCGTGTCGGCGACGGCCTGGGGCTGCTCGGCGATCTCCTTGAGCATGAAGTAGTCGTAGCCGCCCTTCTCGGCGGCGGCCAGGTCCCAGTCGATGTGGAACTCGCGGCCCTCGACGGGCTCGCCGGCGAAGTCGGTGATCTCGTAGCCGTGTGCCCGCATCACCACGACGCTGTCCTGGCCGAGCTCCACGGCGTCGCGGGTGTGCTCGATGAACGCGGCCACGTCCGAGCCGAGGAACATCTCGCCGGAGCCCACGCCCAGCACGAGCGGGGTGGAGCGGCGGGCGGCCACCAGCACGTCGGGGTGCGCGGCGTGGCTGAACACGAGCGTGAAGGCGCCCTCGAGCCGGGCGAGGACGGCGCGGCAGGAGGCCACGAAGTCGCCGGCGGTGGGGCCGGAGGCCATGGCGGCCACCAGCATGTGCGCGGCCACCTCGGAGTCGGTGTCGGAGGCCAGTTCCACGCCGGAGGACTCGATCTCGGCGCGCAGCGGCGCGAAGTTCTCGATGATTCCGTTGTGGACGATCGCCACGTCGCCGGCCGCGTGCGGGTGCGCGTTGCGGTCGGTGGGGCGGCCGTGGGTGGCCCAGCGGGTGTGCCCGATGCCGGTGGTGCCGGGGAATCCGGCCACTCCACCGTCGGCGGCGAGCGCCTCCTCGAGGTTGGAGAGTTTGCCCGCGCGCTTCTCGACACGGGAGCCTCCGGCGCCGTCCAGGATCGCGACACCGGCCGAATCGTAGCCGCGGTACTCCATCCTGCGCAGGGCCTCAACGACGATGGGAAGGGCGGCCTGCTGGCCCACGTAACCGACGATTCCGCACATGGGCGTCAAGTGTAGCCAGCTATACGTTGATGCCTGTCACCTCAGCCCTGCCGGAGGGGATACTGTTGGCGCCGTGGCCAAGAAGACCAAGGAACTGCACGCGAAGCTGGGCCGGCGCGGTCCGTACGGGGTGGACACGGGTGATCTCGGGTTCACGGGGACGCCGGGCACGGTGTTCGTCCCGCGAGACGCCCCCTCCCCCGCCCCTGTTGTGGGGTGGGCGCACGACTGGACCAAGTCTCCGGCGTACTACACGGACACGCTCAAGCATCTGGCGTCGTGGGGTTTCGTGGTGGTGGCCCCGGCGACAGATCGGGGTGGGCGGCCGAATCACCAGCAGTTCGCCGATCATCTGTCGGCCTCGATCGAGGACCTGCTGCAGTCGCGCCTGGGCCGCGGAAGGGTGCGCGGGGATGCGCGCCGGATCGCCCTGGCCGGGCACGGTCTCGGCGGCGGCGTGGCCGCGTTGTTGGCCTCGCAGCGCACGGACATCGACGCGGTGGCGATGGTCTTCCCCACCGACACGGTTCCCTCGGCTGCGGGTCGGGCGATGCTGATCGACTCCCCCGCGCTGCTGCTGTCGGCGGCGGGCGGGGTGCACGCGGAGGACGCCCGCGCGCTGCAGGAGGCGTGGCGGGGCGAGCTGGTGCACCGCCGGCTGGACAAGGCCATCGAGACGGGCCTGGTGGAGCGCAAGTCGTGGGTGCCGGCCGTCGGGCTGGCGGATCCGGATCGCCGGACGCAGCGCACGGTGCGGCCGTTGTTGGCGGGGTACCTGTTGGCGGTTCTTGGTGACGACGACGACAAGGCCGCCTACGGCGCATTCGCCGACCCGGAGGCGTCGTTCAAGGACACCGTCGTGGTCACGGACGAGATGCTGGCCGAGGAGGCCGATCAGCTCGTGCCCTCCACCCCGCCCCTGCTCAAGCTGGTGAAGGGCTTCACCGGCGGCTGAGCCGCTGCACACACGATCCGGCCCGGGCTCCCAGAGCCCGGGCCGGCCCTCGTTGTGGGGCGGGTCAGACCGCGGCGACGACCTGCGCGAGCCGCTCGGCCACCTGCCCGGCGAGGTCGGGGTCCTGCGCCTCGACCATCACGCGCACGAGCTGCTCGGTCCCCGAGGGGCGCAGCAGCACCCGCCCGGTCGCGCCGAGCTTGAGTTCCTCCTCGGCCACGGCGTCGGTGACGACTCCGGAGGCGGCCACGGCGGCCTTGTCCTCGACGGGCACGTTGATGAGGATCTGCGGCA
>CAYFRF010000088.1:0-10967 GCA_964345415.1 uncultured Microbacter sp.
TCGGAGCCCTCGGCGCCCTGGATGCGCAGTGCCTCGGCGACGGCCCGCTCGAAGGAGCGGATGAACTCGCGGCCGATGATCTTGCGCTTGGTCTCGGGGTCGGTCACGCCGTCGAGGTGGCCGAGGAACACCTCGGAGTCGTCGAGTGTGATGAGGCGGGCACCGATCGCGGAGGCGAAGTCGGTCTCGACCTGCTCCCGCTCCCCCGCGCGCAGCAGACCGTGGTCGACGAACACGCAGGTGAGCCGGTCACCGATCGCGCGCTGCACGAGCGCGGCGGCCACGGCGGAGTCGACGCCACCGGACAGGCCGCAGATCGCGCGGCCCTCACCGATCTGCTCGCGCACGGCCTCGATGAGCTGCTCGGCGATGTTGGAGGCGGTCCACGACGGTTCGAGCCCGGCGACCTCGGTGAGGAACCGCGAGAGCACCTGCTGGCCGTGCGGCGAGTGCAGCACCTCGGGGTGGTACTGGACGCCGGCCATGCGGCGCTCGACGTTCTCGAAGGCGGCGACCGGGGCGCCGGCCGAGGAGGCGGTCACCTCGAAGCCCTCGGGGGCGGCGGTCACGGCATCGCCGTGGCTCATCCACACCGGGTGGTGCTCGGGCATCCCGGCGTGCAGCACACCGCCGGTCACGGTCACGTCGGTACGGCCGTACTCGCGGTTGCCGGTCTCGGAGACCTCGCCGCCGAGCGCACGCGCCATGGCCTGGAAGCCGTAGCAGATGCCGAACACGGGCAGTCCCAGCTCGAACACGGCCGGGTCCAACGACGGCGCCTCGTCCGAGTACACGCTGGACGGCCCGCCGGACAGGATGAGGGCGACCGGGTTCTTGGCCCGGATCTCCTCGGCTGTCGCGGTGTGCGGGATCACCTCGGAGTAGACGTGCGCCTCGCGGACGCGCCGCGCGATGAGCTGCGCGTACTGGGCACCGAAGTCAACGACGAGCACCGGTCGCGGTGCCGCCGCCTCGGCGATCTGCTGGGAGTCGTTCTGTGCGTTCTCGGCCACGGCGTCGAGTCTAGGCGCCACGTCGTCGTCGTCGTACTCGACCACGGCACCACGCTCCCCCAGAACCGAAAAGTCCCTACCCTCCGCCCGGATCCGCTACTCCCACAGGGGTAGCGGATCCGAAGCGGGAGTAGCGGATTTCGCGCAAAGCTAACTCAGCTCACACCGACGATCGGCAGTCGCAGTGCACCGGGCGCCGCCTCCGGCACGACCGGCGCGGCGGGCGCGACCGGCGCGACCCGCACATACGCCTCACCCTGCCCAGGCCGCGGGTCGGCCTCGCCCTTGTTGGGCCACATCGACATGGCGCGCTCGGCCTGCGCGGTGATGCTCAGCGCCGGGTTCACGCCGAGGTTCGCGGAGATCGCGGAGCCGTCGACGATCGACATGGTCGGGTAGTTCCACACGCGGTGGTACGGGTCCACCACCCCGGTCTCGGGCGAGTCGGAGATGGGGCAGCCGCCGAGGAAGTGCGCGGTCATGGGCATGTTGAAGATGTCGCCCACGGTGCCGCCGGGGGTGCCGCCGATCTTGTCGGCCAGGCGACGGGTCGCCTCGTTGCCCTTGGGGATCCAGGTGGGGTTGGGCTCGCCGTGGCCCTGGCGGCTGGTGATGTATTTGAACGGGCCGAGGCGCTTGACGAAAGTCTGCAACGAGTTGTCGAGGTTCTGCATGACCAGCACGATCACCGTGCGCTGGCTCCAGCGGCGGTAGTTGAACATCTTGGCCGCGCGCAGGGGGTTGCGGAGCATCTCGAGAATCAGCAGCAGCCAGCGCGGGACGCCGTCCTTGCCGTCGGTGAGCAGGGTCTGCAGGGCGGCGATCGCGTTGGAGCCCTTGCCGTAGCGGACGGGTTCGATGTGCGTGTCGGGGCGCGGGTGGAACGAGGAGGTGATGGCCACGCCCTCGGAGAAGTCGCGCTCGGGGATGTACTTGTCGCCCATCGCGCCGAGGATCGACTCGGAGTTGGTGCGGGTGAGCGTGCCGAGCGCGTCGGACAGGCGGGGCAGGGAGCCGGCGTCCTTGGCGTAGTGCAGCAGGTGTTGGGTGCCCCAGGTGCCGGCGGCCACCACGACGTGCGCGGCGGTCGTGGTCCGCGGTCGCTTACCCCGCTTGGTCCAGGCGCCGGTGCGTTCGAGGGTAACCTCCCAGGTACCGTCGGCGCGTTCGCGGAGGTCGCTGACGGTGGTGCGGTCGAGCACGCGGGCGCCGGCGCGTTCGGCGAGGCCGAGGTAGTTCTTGACCAGGGTGTTCTTGGCGCCGTGGCGGCAGCCGGTCATGCATTCGCCGCACTCGATGCAGGCGGTGCGGTCGGGGCCGACGCCGCCGAAGAACGGGTCGGGCACGGTCTCGCCGGGCTTGCCCCGGCCGCCGGTCTTCTCGCCGAAGAACACGCCGACGGGGGTGTAGACGAAGGTGTCCTCCACGCCCATGTCGCGCGCGACCTCCTTGATGACCGTGTCGGAGGGCGTGTGGGTGGGGTTGGTCACCACGCCGAGCATGCGGCGGCCCTGGTCGTAGAACGGGGACAGTTCGGCGTCCCAGTCGGTGATGTGGGCCCACTGGGTGTCCTTGAAGAACGGCTCGGAGGGCTTGTAGAGGGTGTTGGCGTAGTTGAGGGAGCCGCCGCCGACGCCCGCGCCGGCCATGACCAAGACGTCGCGCAGGATGTGGACGCGCTGGACACCGAACAGGCCGAGCTTGGGGGCCCACAGGAATTTGTTGAGGCGCCAGGAGGTCTTGGCGAAGTCCTGGTCGCGGAACCGTCGGCCGGCCTCCACCACGGTGACGCGGTAGCCCTTCTCCGTGAGGCGCAGGGCGGTGACGCTGCCGCCGAAGCCGGAGCCCACGACGAGCACGTCGGTGTCGGTGGGCGTGGGTGCCGCAGTGCTACCCGGCGCGGGGGAAGAAGAATTTGACGACGACGACGACATGGTGGCGATCTCCCGATTGAAGTCGATGGTGTGGATCACAGTACTACCGGTTCACCACAGAACCTACTCGACAGTAAGTCACTTTTTGTCAGTCACCCTCCGGGCAACTGGACGAGCGACCATATTTAGGTAACCCTTCCTCACCCGCAGTTCGGAGGCATTTTCCACGGCCTGTCCCGCTCCGCTCATCGCCGCGCTCCGCACTCCTGCTCACTCGTCTCCCACATCACCGCACCCCGCGGTCCGGCCGCTCACGCGTCCACGCCCCCACCAAACGACCGCACCCCGCGGGCCGTAGCGGCCAGCGGGGTGCGTGGGGTCGGTCGGGGTCGGTCAGGCACGCACCGACAGGTCGACCTTCTGGAAGCCCTTGACGTCGGTGTAGCCACACTTGGCCATCGCCCGGCGGAGGCCGCCCATGAGGTTGCGGGTGCCGTCGGGGACGCTGGCGGGCCCCTCCAGGACCTCGGCGAGCGGGGCGAGCGCGGTCTCGTCGTCGATCTCGGCCACGTGCCCGCGCGGCATGTTGGGATGCGCGGAGACGGAGTCCCAGTACACGCCACGGCCCGGGGACTCGAGGGCCCCGGCGAGCAGCGGGCCCAGGGCCACGGCGTCGGCGCCACACGCCACGGCGCGAGCGATGTCGCCGGAGGTGTAGATGTCGCCGTCGGCGATCACGTGGACATACCGTCCGCCGGTCTCGTCGAGGTAGTCGCGGCGGGCGGCGGCGGCGTCGGCGATCGCGGAGGCCATGTGCACCTCGATGCCGAGGACCGCACCGGAGGTGGTGACCCCGTCGACCCCGCCGTTGCCGACGATCACGCCTGCCGCACCGGTGCGCATGAGGTGCAGTGCGGTCTTGTAGTCCACCACTCCCCCGGCGATCACGGGCACGTCGAGGCCGCCGATGAAGTCCTTGAGGTTGAGCGGCTCGTCCTCCCCGCTGACGTGCTCGGCGGAGATGATGGTGCCCTGCACGACCAGCAGGTCGATGCCGGCCGCGACCAGGCCGGGGGTGAGGTCGCGGGCGTGCTGCGGCGAGACCCGCACCGCGACGGTGGCGCCTTCATCGCGGATCTGCTGGACGGCGGCGGCGAGCAGGTCCCGGTCGATGGGCGCCCGGTGCAGTTCCTGCAGTCGGGCGATGGCGCGGTGCCCGGTGACGTCGTCGAGTGCGATCTCGCGCAGCTCGGCGATGGCCGCCTCCGGGTCGGCGTGCCGGGCCCACAGGCCCTCGCCGTTGAGCACGGCCAGTCCGCCCAGGTTGGAGAACGCCACTGCCGACGACGGCGAGACGACCGCGTCAGTCGGGTGGGTCATCACGGGGATGCCCATCTGGTAGGCGTCGATCTGCCAGGCCGTGGACACCTCCTTGGAGCTGCGGGTGCGCCGCGCCGGGACGAGGTCCACCTCGCCCAGTCCGTACATCCGGCGGGCTTCGCGGCCCAGGCCGATCTCAACGACATCTCGCACGGCGGCCTCAGTCCTTGACGTTGTAGTTGGGTGCCTCGACGGTCATCTGGATCGCGTGCGGGTGGCTCTCCTTGAGGCCGGCCGCCGTGATCTGGACGAACTGTGCACGGTTCATCTCGGGGATGGTGGCGGAGCCGGTGTAGCCCATGCCCGCGCGCAGTCCGCCGTTGAGCTGGTGGAGGACCTGCGCCACGTCACCGCGGAACGGCACGCGGCCCTCGATGCCCTCCGGCACCAGCTTCTCCTCGGACAGCACGTCGTCCTGGAAGTAGCGGTCCTTGGAGAAGGACTGCTCGGCGCCGGGCTTGCCGCGTCCGCGCATCGCGCCGAGTGAGCCCATGCCGCGGTACACCTTGTACTGCTTGCCGTCCACGAAGATCAGCTCGCCGGGGGACTCGGTGCAGCCCGCCAGCAGCGAGCCGAACATGCAGGCGGAGGCACCGGCGGCGATCGCCTTGGCCACATCGCCCGAGTACTGCATGCCGCCGTCGGCGATCACCGGGATGCCGGCCTTCTTCGCGGCCACGGAGGCCTCGAGGATGGCGGTGATCTGCGGGGCGCCCACACCGGCCACGACCCGGGTGGTGCAGATGGAGCCGGGGCCGATGCCCACCTTGATGGCGTCCGCACCGGCGTCGATCATCGCCTGGGCTGCGCCGCGGGTGGCGAGGTTGCCGCCGATCACCTGGAGACGGTCGCCGAGCTCGCGCTTGACCCGGGCCACCATGTCGAGGGCGTTGCGGTTGTGGGCGTGGGCGGTGTCCACGACCAGGGCGTCGACGCCGGCGTCGGCGAGTGCGCCGGCACGCTGCCAGGCGTCCTCACCGGTGCCGATCGCGGCGGCCACACGCAGGCGGCCGTCGGCGTCCTTGGTGGCGTCGGGGTGCTTCTCGGTCTTGACGAAGTCCTTGACGGTGATGAGGCCGGTCAGGCGTCCGTCACCGTCGACGATCGGGAGCTTCTCGATCTTGTGGCGGCGCAGCAGGCCGAGCGCGGCCTCGGCGGTGACGCCCTCGCGGGCCACGACGAGCGGCGCGCGGGTCATGACCTCGTCGACACGGCGGGACTTGTCCACCTCGAAGCGCATGTCGCGGTTGGTGATGATGCCCACCAGTTCGCCGCGCTCGTCGGTCACCGGCAGGCCGGAGATCCGGTAACGACCACACAGCTGGTCGACCTCGGCCAGCGTGTTGGAGGGGGCGCAGGTGACCGGGTTGGTGACCATGCCGGCCTCGGACCGCTTGACGGTGTCGACCTGGGCTGCCTGGTCGGCGATCGACAGGTTGCGGTGCAGGACACCGATGCCGCCCTGGCGGGCCATGGCGATCGCCATGCGGGCCTCGGTGACGGTGTCCATCGCCGAGGAGATGAGCGGAACGCGCAGGGTGATCTCGCGCGTCAGCTGGGTGCTCGTGTCGACCTCACTGGGGACCACCTCGGAGGGGGCCGGGAGGAGGAGCACATCATCGAAGGTCAGACCGACCATTGCGACCTTTGTCGGGTCGTCGCCGCCGGTGCGCACGGGGCCATGCGACTCGCTCATATGCCGTCCTCCTGAAGGTCGTCTCGGTGCTCGTCTACCGAGGATAGTGTCTCCGGGGCCCGGGGCTGGAACCGTCGACCCCGCGTGCGTGACCGCCGGCACTCCCGGGTGCCGACGGTCACGGGTACGGTGGAGGCGTGGACGATCCCCTTCGGCATGGTATGCCGCCCGACCCGTTCGCCGGCGACCCGGACGATCCGGCCGCCGAGCTGGCCGAATTCGACCCGGTGGACGGCGAGTTCCCTGCCGGCCCCCTCGATCCGGAGGAGCGGCTGGCCATCGAGGAGGACCTGGCGGACCTCGCGGAGTTCCGCCGCCTGCTGGCCCCTGTCGGGGTCAAGGGCGTGGCCGTCCAGTGCGAGGACTGCGACGAGGAGCACTACCACGAGTGGGACATGCTCCGCGCCAACCTCATGCAGCTGCTCGAGGACGGTTCGCTGCTCCCCCACGAGCCCGCCTTCGATCCGATCCCGGACGATTACGTGACGTGGGAGTACTGCCGCGGCTACGCGGACGCGGTCCGCGCCATGCGTCCGCCGCGCAAGCTCAACTGGCGCCGCTGACCCACGCGCCGCCGGCCTCGCCCCGAGGCGCGGGGGCCGTTCTGTGTCTTCCGCTCCCGCGCGGCCTTCCCACCCCGCCCGGCCCGGCCAACCCCGCCCGTCCCGGCCCCTGCGCACCCGCCAAGCACCTACGCATCCGATCCGTCGCACCGCGCCGGGGTTACGCACCCGATCCGCACCGCAAACGAAGCGCAACCCCGCCGCCGCCGCGAGCCGGTGCGGAACGTGCGAGGAGCTCGCAGCACGGAGCGGGAGGGGCGGCCAGCGAGCAGTGGGCAAGCGCAGGTACCCGGGAGTACGGGAGCAATCGAGAACAGATACAGCGAAGGGCCCGCTGGCGATCAGCGGGCCCTTCGTGGATCCGGCTAGTTGGTCGGCGTCACCGTGGGCGTGGGCGCCTCGTCGCCGGAGGGCGGCTTGGGCGTCGAGGTGGGCACCTGTGTGACCGTGGTCTGGCTCGGCGAGGGCTGCTGCTGCATGAGCTTGTCCTCGTCCAGCTCGTCCGTGGGCTGGCCGGTCGTAGGCCTCAGGAAGTCCTGGATCCGCTGCGTGTCGATCGGGATCTGCAGGGTCGTGGAGATCCGCAGTCCGTCCAGCGGCAACGGGATGACCGGCATTCCCGGTGCGGCCGGCGGGACCAGGTTCGTCGGTACCGGCACCGGTGCTCCGGGCACCAGTGTCGCGGTCCCGGGCGCGGGCTCCGGGGCCGGGGCGGGTGAGGGCACCGCGCTGGGGGTGACCCTGCTCAGGTCACGCCGGATCGCGTCACGACGCTTCATCAGCTCCACTCGTTCGGAGGCGTTCGAGACCTCGTCGAGTCGCTGGCTCACCTCGTCGAGCAGTCGCTCCGCCTCACCCCGGTCGCCGACGCGGGCGGCGGCGTCGGCAGCGGCGAGGAATTCGCTGAGGTTGTTGACCAGCTCCACCTCTCCGGCACGGTCCGAGAAGATCGTCTTGGAGACGCCCCACAGCGGGTCACCGGGCATCGCGCTGTGCGCCGCCACCGACAGTCCGCCGACGATCACCGCGGCGACAGCCGCGGCTCCGGTGACCGCCTGCCACAGGGCGGGCCGCTTGCCGTGGTGGTGGTCGCCCTTGCGTGAGAGTCCCCCGCGCGGCCGCAGCAGCGACACGTTGGGGGCCAGCGCCACCTCGATCTCCTCCGCGCTCGGGAGCGCAGGCAGTTCGGCTGCCCCCGTCTCGGCGCGCCAGTCGGCCAGCAGCTTGAGAAGCGGGTCATCACCGGCGGGACGCCCGCCACTGCCGAGAAGATCGAGGAGCTCGTCGTCATAGGCGACCTCAGCGGGGTCGACGTCATGCGCGCCGAGCGAGGCGTCATCGGCCCGGCTGCCCGGGTCGACATCGTCGTCGTTCATCGCCATCGCTCCTCTCCGTCCTTCTCGATCCTCGCCCGGAGTTGCTTCATCGCACGGTGTTGGGCGACGCGCACGGCTCCGGCCGTACTGTCGACGATCTCGGCGGTCTCCTCCGCGGACAGTCCGACCACCACTCGCAGCCGGACGATCTCCCGTTGTTTCTCCGGCAGGGTCTCGAGGAGCTGCTTGACGGCTCTCGAGACCTCGCCGTCGAGGAGGTGGTCCTCCGGCCCTGTGTCGGTGGAGAGCACCTCGGGGAGGTACTCCACGGGATCGGATTTGTTCCGTGCCGCGCCCCGATGGGCGTCCGCGACCTTGTGGGACGCGATCCCGTACACGAAGGCCATGAAGGGACGTCCTTGATCCCGATATCCCGGCAGAGCCGAGAGCACCGCGATCAGTACCTCCTGGGCGACATCGTCAGCAGACAGGTTGGCTCTCTCCGAGCCGCCGACGCGGGAACGGCAATACCGCACCACACCGGGTTGTACGAGTTCCAGCACACGCGCCGCCGCGGTGCGATCTCCCTTGACCGCTGCGGCTACGGCGAGTTCCAACTCGTCTGCTGTACCTGTCATCGAATTCGGGGGCCCACTCGTTACACGGATGTGTTACGGGGCACGGCCTTTCTCTCGGGGACGCGACACAGGTCGCGGCGGGGGCACGCTCGGGAGCGAGGGACATGCGACGCCCCTCGCGCCCGTGTGAGGCGCGTGACCCCTGGGTCGTAGGAGTACTGCTGAGCGCCCAGCGTAACCGTTCGGGGTGTCACGGGACCACACAACAGCCCTCGAACGGCATCGGGCCCCGCCCTCCGACTACTCGGGGGACGGGGCCCGTAAACCTCACCAGATCAGTGCGAGTGACCGTGGTGTGCGTGCGCTTCGGCGCTCGGCTCGACGGGCTTGTCGACGATCGCGGTCTCGGTGGTCAGCACCATGCGGGCCACCGAGCAGGCGTTGACGACGGCCGAGGCGGTGACCTTGACCGGGTCGATGATGCCGTTGTCGATCAGGTCCACGTACTCGTCGATGGCGGCGTCATAGCCGTCACGGGCACTGAGCTCGGAGACCTTGCTCACAACCACGGAACCGTCCTCGCCGGCGTTGGCGGCGATCCAGTACAGCGGGGCGGACAGCGCCTTGCGGACGACGTTCACGCCGACGGCCTCATCGGAGTCGGCCGTGTCGGCAGCCAGCTTCTCGAGCGAGGCGGCAGCCTGCACGAGCACGGAGCCACCGCCGGCGATGACACCCTCCTCGACAGCGGCCTTGGCCGAGTTCACGGCGTCCTCCACGCGGAGCTTGCGCTCGGTCAGCTCGGTCTCGGTGGCCGCACCCACGCGGATCACGGCCACGCCACCGGCGAGCTTGGCGATGCGCTCCTCGAGCTTCTCGCGGTCCCAGTCCGAATCGGTGGCCTCGGCCTCGCGACGCAGCTGCGCCACGCGGGCGTCCACGTCAGCCTGGTCACCGTCGCCGTCGACGATGATCGTCTCGTCCTTGGAGACGGTCACACGGCGGGCGTGGCCGAGGACCTCGAGGCCGCACTCGGACAGCTTCATCCCCAGGTCGGGACTGATGACCTGCGCCTTGGTGACGATCGCCAGGTCGTCCTGGAACGCCTTGCGGCGGTCACCGAAGTACGGGGACTTGATCGCGACGACCTTGAGGGTCTTGCGGATCGAGTTGACGACCAGGGTCGACAGCGCCTCGCCGTCGACGTCCTCGGCGATGATGAGCAGCGGCTTGCCGGTCTCGGCGACCTTCTCCAGCAGCGGCAGCAGGTCCGGCAGGGAGCTGATCTTCTCGCGCGAGAGCAGGATCAGGACGTTCTCGTAGATGGCCTTCTGCTCGTCGGGATCGGTGACGAAGTACGGCGAGAGGTAGCCCTTGTCGAAGGCGATGCCCTCGGTCACCGTCACCTCGGTGTGCAGGCCCTGCGACTCCTCGACGGAGACCACGCCGTTGACGCCCACGGCGTCCATGGCCTCGGCGACCATGCGTCCGATCTCGGGGTCACGCGAGGAGACGGTGGCGACCTGCGCCACGGCCTCGGTGCCCTCGACGGGGGTGGCGGCGGCGCGGAGGAACTCCACGACCGCGGCGGCGGCCTTCTCGACGCCCTTACCCATGGCCATCGGGTTGGCGCCGGCCGCCACGTTGCGCAGTCCCTCGCGGATGAGGGCCTGGGCGAGCACGGTGGCGGTGGTGGTGCCGTCGCCGGCGACGTCGTTGGTCTTGGTGGCGACGCTCTTGACCAGCTGGGCGCCGAGGTTCGCGAACGGATCCTCGAGCTCGATCTCGCGGGCGATGGAGACGCCGTCGTTCGTGACGGTCGGGCCGCCGAAGGCCTTGGCCAGGACGACGTGGCGTCCCTTGGGCCCGAGGGTGACCTTGACGGTGTCGGCGAGCTCGTCGACACCGGCGAGCATGCCCTTGCGGGCCTCCTCGTCGAACGCGATCAACTTGGACATGGATGCAACTCCTGGAAGGAAGAAGAAGAGGGTGGTCGGAACGAACTGGTCAGCGGGCGTGAGACACCACCGCCCCGGCGGGTCCGGCCTGGTGCCGGCGCCGTCGGGGCGGGGTGCAGCAGCTCACGTCAGTCGATGACCGCGAGGACGTCGCGCGAGGAGAGGATCAGGTAATCCTTGCCCTCGTACTTGATCTCGGTGCCGCCGTACTTCGAGTAGATGACCTTGTCCCCCTCCTTGATGTCCATGGGGATACGGTCGCCGTCCTCGTCGAAGCGGCCCTTGCCGACCGCGACGACGGTGCCCTCCTGGGGCTTCTCCTTGGCGGTGTCCGGGATGACGAGGCCGGACGCAGTGGTGGTCTCGGCAGCGGTGGCCTCGACGAGAATCTTGTCCTCAAGCGGCTTGATCGCCACGATGGATCCTCCGTGTGTAGATGGCTGATGTGTTCAGGGGGCGCGGCTCCGGAGGAGCGTCGTCGCGGGTGACGCAGCCGGGGTCCATGCCTATTGGCACTCTATACGCGAGAGTGCCAGCACTCAAGTGTTCCGGGTGCCCGATTCACCCGCGTTCGCGACGGGCGAACACG
>CAYFRF010000089.1:0-4289 GCA_964345415.1 uncultured Microbacter sp.
TGAGCGAGTCCACAGCGGGACTCGCCGCCACGTCTCGGCGGAACAGCACAGCGGCGCGACCCGCGTCGTCTCCCTCCGAAAGGAACCGTCATGATCTCCAGGATTCTGGGCCAGCTCGCGTGGGGCTCGACCCACTTCAACACAGGCTCCGCACTCGCCAATGCCCCGTTCGACTTCCTGGGCGGGGTGCTCAGGCCGATCGCCGTCCAGCTGTTCTGGTGGGGCTCCTGATCGTCAGCCCGGACACAGGTGGTGCGTCCGCTGATCAAGAAAAAGTCGCTGCGTCGACACTCGCGTTCCCCGTGGGTGTCGACGCAGCGCATTTCCAGCCCGACATTTCCCGCCCGCCGTTTTCAGCCCGACGTCTTCCGCCCTCGTGCAGGGCGCTTCTCCCACTACACTGGCCTGCATGCAGCTCGATCTCTCGCGCCACATCAACGCCGACCCCGCCACCGTCTGGTCGGTCCTCACTGATGTCCCCAATGCGCATCGCACGCTGAGCGGTGTCGAGTCCGTCGAGGTACTCTCGGCTGGCGAGTACGAGCCGGGCCTGCGCTGGCGGGAGACCCGCAAGATGTTCGGCATGAAGTCGACCGAAGAGATGATGGTGCAGACCTCGGATGCACCGCACTCCACCACGGTCGTCGCCGAGAGCGGCGGGACCGAGTACAAGACCGTGTTCACGCTCACCGCCGACCCCGACGGCGGCACCACCCTGTTCATGCACTTCAGTGCGGAAACCGCCCACGCCCCGGCAGTGTCCCGCGTGGTGATGGGCGTGATGAACAAGGTCGCCCTCAACGCCACCCGCAAGGCCATGGTGCAGGACCTGGCCGACATCGCGGCCGAGGCCGAGCGCCGCGCCGCCTGACCCCTTCCCGCCCGGCACTACCGAGCGGGCCCCCCTCCGCGCACCACCCCGTGTGACGTGCGGAAACATCGACTCCGCCAACACTTCTCAGAGGGGGGCGGCGGCACAGCCCTATTCGGGTTCCTATATACGTCTTAACGGTCCTCATCTGGACCACCCACCAGTCCTGGTGGGCCATATGGACGACATCCCCATGTCGTCCCCCTCGAAAGGAACCCCTCAGTGATCTCTGAGATCATCGGCAACATCGCCCTCGGCTCTGTCATCGCGACCCCGGAGGTCGGCTCGGCCACGGTTGACTACATCAGCCTGATGCCGGCCCAGCTCATCCAGAACGTGGCGGGCATCTTCTTCACCCTCGGTTCCTGATCCGGCCCCCTCGCTGGCGGCACTGTCGCCAGCGAGGACCGGCTTCGCCGGCGCTACCGGGCCCCGTCCCAGAGCTCGGCCACAACCTCGGCTGCCGGCCGGTCGGCGTACGCATCGGCGGCGCGCCAGCGCGAGCCCGCCCACAGCGGCGGCACGTCCATATCGCCGGCGGCAGCGGCGGCCTTGCGCATGGGTCCGGTGAGCACGTGCAGGTGCGGGTACGCGGCCGGGGCGGCGTCGTGGTGTTCGGCCACGAACCCGTTGACCAGCGCGCGGGCGTACCGGCCCGTGTACGCGCGGGTAGGCCGCGACTCGGTGAACCGCGGATCCCCCAGCGCCGCCCGGTGCAGCGCACTCGTGCCGGCCTCCGGCGTACGCAGCAACACCGTTCCCAGCTGCACGCCGTTCGCGCCCGCCTCCAGCGCCGCCGCCACGTCCTCGGGCGTCGAGATCCCGCCGGCGGCAACGAACTCCACCTCGGGCAGCGCCGCCCGCACGGCCCGCACCAGCTCGACGGTGGTCACCGCGTCGGGCTCCTCGCCCACGGTGGTGGTGGAGCGGTGCCCGCCGGCCTCGGCGCTCTGGACCGACAGCCAGTCCGCCCCGGCCTCCACGGCGCGCCGCGCATCTTCAACACCGGCGACGGTCACCACGACCGCCGAGCCCACCGCCTGCAGCGAGCGCACCACCTCGGGCGCGGGGATGCCGAAGGTGAACGAGACCACGGGCACGGCCTCCTCGACCAGCGCGGCGAGGGTGGCGTCCTGGTCGAAGTCGGAGAACTGGGGGTCCGAGGCCAGTTCGATGCCGAGCCGGGCCGCGACGGGTTCCAGTGCGGCGGCGAAACTCTCGAGCCCCGGTGCCCCGCCGTCGGCGTCGAGGGCGGCGTCGGAGTCGTCGCGGTCGAGCAGGAAGACGTTGACGCCGAACGGGGCGTCGGTGAGCTCCCGGACGCGGGCGATCTCGGCGCGGGTGGCGGCGGCGTCGAGGTAGCCGGAGCCGATCATCCCGAGCCCGCCGGCCGCGCCGACCGCCGCGATGAGCTCGGGGGTGGTGGGCCCGCCGGCCATGGGCGCGCCGATCACGGGGCGGCGCAGATGCGACGGGAGCAGGCGGGCGGGCAGCTGGGCGTCGGTCATGTCCCCGACGTTACGCCCGGCCGGACCACGATTCCGGTGGCACCACGCCGCGTCGGGTCGCCGCGTAGACACAGGCCCCGATGACGACGACGACAACACCCCCCGCCACCGACCGCCACGGCAGGCTCCCGGCCACCACCACGCAGCCCGCCGCGCCGAGCACCGGCACCCAGGCGGGCAGTCTCCGGCTGGCGCGGTCCAGGCGCAGTGCGGCGGCGTTGGCCACGAGGTAGTAGAACAACACGGCGAAGGACGAGAAGCCGATCGCATCCCGGACGTCGGCCACCAACACGATCACGGTGACGATCACGCCCACACAGATTTCGGCGATGTACGGCGTCCGCGTGGTGGGGTGTACCGCCGCGAGCCGGGTGGGTAGGCGCCGATCCCGGGCCATGGCCAGGGTGGTGCGCGAGACACCCAGGATGCCGCCGAGCAGGGCGCCGAGCGCTGCGATCCCGGCTGCGACCTGCACCGTCGGAGCCAGCCAGCCACTCCCCACCCCGACACTGCCCACCCCGCCGCCGGACCCGCTGCCGGCGAGCGCCCGAGCCGCATCCAGCACGGGCGCCTGCGAGCCCGCCACGCCGTCCACGCCCAGCACGTGGATCACGGCCGCGAGCACCAGTGCGTACACCGCGATCACCACGGCTATCGCGATCACGACCGCCCGGGGAATGGTCCGAGCCGGGTCGCGCACCTCCTCGCCCAGCGTGGCGATGCGCGCGTATCCGGCGAACGCGAAGAAGCAGAACCCCGCCCCACCCAACACTCCGAGTGTGCGTGCGAGCCAGCCGTCGTCGTCGTCCCCAAGTACTTCCGCTACGCCCGCACCACCCACCAGTTCTGCGCCAGCGCCGGCATCCGCTCCCGCGCCCGCCCCGCCGATCCACGCGGCCAGCACGAACACCGCCAGGACCGCCAGCACCACGCCCACCAGCACCTTCGACGCGGTGGCCGTGCGCTGCACCCCGGCGACCGACAGGGTCGTCAGCGCGATCACCGCCGCCGCGGCCACCAGGTGGGCGCGCTCCGGCCACAGGTACAGGCCCACGGTGAGCGCCATGGCCGCGCACGAGGCGGTCTTGCCCACGATGAACGCCCACCCGGCCAGGAACCCGGGCAGCGGGCCCAGCAGTTCGCGGCCGTAGACGTACGTCCCACCCGCCGCCGGGAACTGCGCCGCGAGCCGGGCCGAGGAGAGCGCGTTGCACACCGCCACCACCGCAGCCACCGCCAGCGCAGCCCACACCAGCTCCCCCGCACGCGCGGCGGCCGGCGCGAAGGCCACAAACACGCCGGCGCCGATCATGGCGCCCAGGCCCACCACCACGGCGTCGCCGAGCCCGAGGCGTCGATCGAGTGTCGAGTTCACCCGCCCACGCTCACACACGCGGGTGTCGCGCGGGTGAACGGTGGCAACTGAACGTCGGCAACGAGCGGGTGGTGGGCCCGGGAGCTGCGCGCTGCACTAATCACACAGTTGTCACGTGCACTCCCGGTCGACGGTCGGCCCAGGGCATCGCCGTCTCCAGCTGCGAGGCCAGACGGATGAGCATCGACTCCGAGCACATCGGGCCGGCCAGCTGGACGCCGATCGGCAGTCCCTGGCTGGACTCCGCGAGAGGAAGGCTGATCGCCGGGGTGCCCGTCGTGTTGAACAGCGGAGTGAACGAGAACGCGTCGAAGATCCGCTGCGTCCACCCCATCGCGTCGAGGTCCGCGTCCGCGTCCAGGTAGCCCAGCTCCATCGCCGGATGGTTTGTCGTAGGCGTGAGCAGGACGTCGTAGCTCTGGAAGAACTGACCGACCTCACGGCAGATCGAGTTGAACGTCGCATTCGCCACGGCCATATCCAGCGCCGTGAGGCTCCTGCCGTACTGCACGCACGCCCACGTCGTGGCCTCGAG
>CAYFRF010000089.1:4389-8175 GCA_964345415.1 uncultured Microbacter sp.
CCGGGGAAGGCCACCCGGTCCTGGTCAACCTCGACTACCCGAGTCGAGCAGTGGAGTTCATCTCCACCACCTACGCGACCCAGTGCCCGGCTCACCGCTATGCGATCGAACGGCGCGCAGCACGACGTTTCATCGACCTGCCCTTCGACTTCCGCGCGTCCCGCACGTACACGGAAGCTCTCCAACCCTGCGGCTTCCACGAGGGACTGACGCTTCCGCTCGGCGGCCCCGACGCGGTGGGCGGTCCCGGTTTCCTCGCCCTGAGCTCGCTTCACGGGCGCCCGCTGAACAATGAGTCCCGGCTGGCGCTCACGATGCTCGCCGGCGACCTGGCCACACTGGCCGCCCCGCGACCAGACCTGCCCTGCGACCCCGCGGACCTGGTCATCTGGGTGTCCGGGGACACCGTCGCCTCGCGCGTCGGCCGCCTCGCCGACTCCCCGCTCACCACCCGGGAACTGGTCCGTCTCGGTGAACTGCATCGGCGCCCCCAGACCGGTCTGAAGTTCCGGCATCGGGGCAGCGACGGATCCTGGTGGTCCGTCACCACCGCGACCACCCGCGACGGCGTACTCGTGCGACTCACGCGCATCGCCCCGACCGATCACCTGACCGCCAGAGAGCTGGACGTGGTGGGACTGCTCTCGCGCGGCTGGACCAATGACGAGATCGGTGAGTCACTGGGGATCTCGGTCCGCACGGCTCGGAGCCATATCGAATCCGCCCTGATGAAGCTGGATGCACCGAACCGAACCGCCCTCGCGCGAGAGGCTGTCTTGAACGGCATCGACAGCCTTGACGCGATCCGGTGTGCCGAAGAGGCCGCCCGGCGCGACCTGCCCGTGTAGCTGCCGGGTACACGATCTCTCGCCGATGCGGCGACTGCGCGAACGGCGGATACATTGGAGTCCGTGCCCCTCCTCCGCCGGTTCCGCCTGTCGTTGACCTGCGTGGTCACGGCCGTCGCGCTGGTCGGCTGCGGCACCACCGGCCCCGCGGATCAGGACGCCGCAGCGATCAGCTCGCCGGCGGCGTCACCGACCGAGTCCCCGGCGGGATCACCGGCGGCATCACCGGCAGCCGGCTCAACCCCGGCCGACACCACATCCGCCGCAAAACCGCCCGCCCCGCCCTGTGAGTCACCCCTGGACGACCTGACCCAGCGGCAGCGGATCGCCCAGCTGTTCACCGTGGGTGTGAGCTCCGTGGAGGACGCCCGCCGGGCCGTGCTGGACCACAGCGTGGGCGGTATCTTCCTCGGCAGCAACGTGGTGGGCGAAGTGGTGGCCGGCGACGGGCTCGACAGGCTCCACCGCGACTCCCCGCTCCCCCTGCTGGTGGCGATCGACGAGGAGGGCGGCCGGGTCTCCCGCATCGCCCCCTACGCCGGCCCCCTGCCTTCTGCCCGGGTCATGGCCGCCACCATGACCCCCGAGCAGGTCCGGGACGCCGCCCGCGTCCGCGGCGAATACCTCCGCGACATGGGCGTGACCGTGGACTTCGCCCCCTCTCTGGACGTGTCTGACCAGCCCGACCAGGCCGTGATCGGCGACCGCTCCTTCTCCCCCGACCCCGCCCTCGTCACCCGCTACGCCGGGGCGTTCGCCGCAGGACTGCTCGACGCCGGGATCACCCCGGTGTTCAAGCACTTCCCCGGCCACGGCCACTCCTCCGGGGACAGCCACCACCAGGCGGTCACCGTGCCGCCGCTGGAGCAGCTGATCCGCAGCGACCTGCGCCCGTTCGCCGACCTGGCCGCCACCCCGGGTGCCGCCATGATGCTCGGGCACCAGCAGTCCGCCGGACTCACCGCACCCGGCCAGCCCGCCTCCCTCTCGCCGGCCGCCTACCAGCTGCTGCGGGACGGGCACGGCTACGGGGCACCCGCCTTCGACGGGCCGATCTTCACCGACGACCTGTCCGGCATGCGGGCCATCACCGACTCCGTCCCGCTCCCCCAGGCGGTGACCGAGGCACTCGCCGCCGGCGCCGACTCCCCGCTGTGGATCACCACCGCCGGCCTCGGCCAGGTCCTGGACACCGCCGAGCGGGCCCTCGCCGAGGGCAGGCTGGACCGCGACGAACTCGACCGTTCGCTCGAGCGGATGGCCCGGCTCCGCGGCATCACGGTCTGCACGGGCGGGCCGGTCACCGGGCAGGTCGAGGACGCCGGCTCACTGGCCGCCCCACTCCCCGATCTGCCCGCCGCCGCCCGGAAACTGACCGCGCTGCCCGCTTGAGCTCGCGCCGCCGTTCATCCCACCTAGTGCGGCCACACCCCGGACGACCCGCGCCGGTGCGAATCCATGAGGTGGGTGTCCACCACGCCGATCGCCTCCATCAGCGCAAAGACCGTCACCGGCCCCACGAAACTGAAGCCCCTGCGCTTGAGCTCCTTGGCCAGGGCCTTGGACTCCTCCGACTGCGTGGGCACCTCCTCCATGACCTGCGGTTCAGGCGTGGCCTCCGGCCGGAAGGACCAGATGAGCTCGGACAGCCCGCCGTCCGAGCGCAACTCCACCGTGGCCCGGGCGTTGGCGATGGCCGCGTCGACCTTGCGTCGGTTGCGCACGATCCGCGCATCGTCCATCAGCCGGGCCACGTCCTGCTCACCGAACCCGGCGACCTCGTCCGGGACGAACCCGGCGAACGCCTCCCGGAACGCCGGGCGTTTGCGCAGGATCGTGACCCAGCTCAGGCCCGACTGGAAGCCCTCCAGGACGAGCCTCTCGAACAAGCCCGCCTCGTCGTGGACGGGCATGCCCCATTCCGTGTCGTAATACTCGCGTAGCAGCGGGTCCGTGGCCGCCCACGGTGGGCGCCTCAGCCCGTCCTCGCACAGCACCGTGCCGATCCCAACTGTGCCGATCCCAACCGTGCCGATCCCCGCGGTGGAGGCGGCGGCTGCACCGACAGCGCTGGTAGCGGTGAGGTCCTGGGACTGCGTTGCGTTCTGCATGGGGGTTCTCCGTCTGTTTGTCATACCACCCGTGCGGTGGCTGCCGACAGACTAGGCGGGATCTACGACAGCAGCCCGGTGAGCTGCACGATCCGTACCGCCGCCACCAGCACCAGCGCGACGCCCACCACCAGCGTCAGCACCCGGCCGGCGACGCGGCCGAAGGACAGGAACCTGTCGATGCGGCGCGTCGCGGCGCCGATACTGCCGGACGGCACCCGCGACAGGGTGATGATGAGCGCGACGCTGGGCAGGATCGCCACGATCGCGAACATCACGATGTGCACGACCTTGACCCACGCCGGCGTGTGGTGCAGCGAGATGAGCACCATGCCGCCCGCGAACGGCGCCGAGGTACCGGACTGGATGATGCCCAGCGAGATGCCCGTGGCCACGATCCCGAACTTCTGCAGCACGTTCTGCGCGAGCGGCGCCTCGACCGCCTCCTCCGCCTTCCCGGCGGGCGCCCGCAGGCCCAACACCGTGATGACCAGGCCGATCACACCCACCACGACCATCGCCCACAGGTTGTAGAACAGGCTGCGGACGAACTCCTCGTTGTTGCCGATCACCCACACCGACACCAGCGAGAGCGCCACGATCCCGCAGAAGGCACCGCCGGTGAAGCGCGCGGCCCGCGGCGCGAACGGCAACCCCCGACTGGCGGCGGTCAGCCACAGCCCCGCGATGACGGCAAACGCCAGGAGGTTGAGCGAATCGATCGCCGCGAATCCCAGCAGACTGAGGTAATACTGCACCGGGATACCCTACCGGCGGTCGTCTGAGTCGGGGCCGGGGCGGGAGTCCGGATCGGGACGGGAGTCGGG
>CAYFRF010000089.1:8275-10854 GCA_964345415.1 uncultured Microbacter sp.
CGGGAGTCGGGTCGGGCCTCACCGCGGGGATCCGGTCCGGCGGTGTTGTCGTCGTCGTCGGGGTTGTGGTCTTCGCCCCGCGAGGGGCGCCCGTACACCGACCTCTCGCGGCGGCGCAGCACATCCAGGTCCCGCACCGTCCAGCCGCGCATCTGCGCCGGGACGCTCCACTGCTGCCACCACGCCACCATCCGGAAGGCGAACACGAACGCCGCCAACGCGGTCGCCGTAATGGGCCCCCACGTGTCGGTCGACACGGCCACCACCGTCAGCGCGGCACCGGTGGCCGCCGGCACCACATACAGGTTCGACCCGCTGAACACCGCCGGCATCTCGTTGGCCACCACATCCCGCATCAGGCCGCCGCCCACCGCGGTTACCACGCCCAGCCCGATCGCCGAGGCCACCGGCATCCCGTAGGTCAACGCGCGCGCGGTACCGAACGTGCAGAACAACCCCAGACCGGCGGCGTCGAAGGTCACGATGAGGGCCTTGACGCGGTGCACCATCGGGCCGAGCAGATACACCGCCACCGCCGCCACGACCGGCGGGATGAGGTAGACGGGCCTGGCCAGGGCCAGCGGCGTGACACCCAGCAGGACGTCGCGGATGATCCCGCCGCCGAGCCCGGCCAGCAGGCCCAGCACGAGCCCGCCGGTGATGTCGATGTCCTTACGCGCCGCCAGCAGGTTGCCGGACAGGGCGAAGAAGAACACGCCCATCAGGTCGAACCACAACAGCAGCGGCGAGGACTCCACGGCGCGCCCCTTAACTCACCGGGTCCGCCGCCGGTGCCTCAGTCCCCGACTGTGCCGGGGCCTCCGCCGAGCGCTCCTGGTACCGGTTACGCACCGCGCGGAACGTCCAGAGCTTGTTGACGACGAAGTTGATCGGCATCGTCACCACGATCGTCAGCAACTGGCTCCAGTACTCCCGCGAGTTGATGCCCGCGTCCTCGTGGAAGAGGGGCTCGGGCAGGTAGAGCGGACTGGTGGGGTTGGTGAACGCCAGCTTGATGAAGATGCCCGCGGCCGCCGCCACCGACCCGACCAGCAGGAACGGCCAGAACTCGTGCCAGAACGGCGCCTTGCGGCCCTTGCCGAACGTCCAGTTCCGGTTGAGCAGGAAGTTGTAGAGGTTCGCCACCAGGAACGCGACGATCCACACCAGCGTGGTGAAGCGGAAGTTGAAGTCCGTGCCCGCAATGGGGAACAGGATGTCCTGCGCGTTCTGGGTGCCGCCGTTGGCCTTGTTCATCACGACCGTGACGATCATGTTGACGACCATCCCGGAGCCGCCGACGATCCCGAACATGATGAACTGTCGGAGGCTACGGCGGTAGCGACCGATCGCAGGCGGCGTCGGGGTCACAAGGAGCCAGTCTAGGCGCTCACCGGCGCCGCTACCCCCTACTCCCGCCCTTACTGCACGCCGTGACCGGCCGGAACCTGCTCCGAGGCGATGGTGATCGGGCCGGGCGCGGTGCCGTCGCCGAACGGGCGGCCACCCAGCTGCTCGCGGTGGTGCGGGGTGAGGAAGTTGGCCAGCGCGGGCCCCTTGGGCACCACACCGGTGGGGTTCACGTCGCGGTGCACGTCGGAGTAGTGCTCCTTGACCTGCGGAAAGTCGCAGGCGTCGCCGACGCCGGGCGTCTGGAACAGGTCCCGTAGGTAGCCCCACAGGGCGGGCATCTCGGTGATCTTGGAGCGGTTGGCCTTGAAATGCCCGTGGTAGACGGGATCGAAGCGCACCAGGGTGGTGAACAGGCGGATGTCGGCGACGGTGATCGTGTCGCCCACCAGGAAACGCCGGGTGGTCAGCCGCTCCTCGAGCCGGTCGAGCGAGGCCCACAGTTCGTCATAGGCCACCTCGTAGGCGGTCTGGTCGGCGGCGAAACCGCAGCGGTACACGCCGTTGTTGACGGTGGGGTAGATCCACGAGTCGAGCTCGTCGATCTCGTCGCGGTGCGCCTCCGGGTACAGGTCCGGCGCGCCGGCACGGTGGAAGTCGGTCCACTCGCTGAGCAGGTCGAAGTTGAGCTTCTGGAAGGCGTTGGTCACCACCGCGGTGGTGGGCAGGTCGACCAGGGCCGGCACGGTGATGCCGCGCGGGTAGTCGGGGATCCGGTTGAAGTACGCCTCCTGGAGCCGGTGCAGGCCGGTGACCGGATCCTTCTCGTCCGGGTCGAGGTCGAAGACCCACGAGTTGATGTCGTGCGTCGGACCGGCCAGCCCCATGGAGATCGCGTCCTCGAGCCCCATGAGGCGGCGGGTGATGATGGTGCGGCTGGCCCACGGGCAGGCGCGGGCCGCCATGAGCCGGTAGCGGCCGGCCTCCACGGGCCAGAGCATCTCGCCGACCTTCTCCCCCACCGGGCCGCCGCCGACCTCGAGCCCCTCGACCGTCCCGGGCTTGACCACGCGGTCGTTGATGTAGGTGGCGTCGCGGACGAACTCGCCGTCGGTGGAGGCGTTCTTCGCTGCGATGAACTCGGTCTCGTCTGCCATGAGGACTCCTACGGTCGGCGGGTGGGGGGTCGTTGTCGTCGTCGTCATCGTTTTTAATTGATGCGTCACCAA
>CAYFRF010000090.1:0-3491 GCA_964345415.1 uncultured Microbacter sp.
GAGAGGCCCAGCATGGCGGTGGAGGACAGGGCAACGGCAATGCGCCGTGAGCCGGTGAGAGACATGAAGACAGGTCCTTCGAAGAGTCGATCCGTGCGCCTGATGCGAACGGAGTTAGCATGCCCTAAGCGAGGCGAGCCTAACCTTAATGTATGGCCGTCAGGAAAGGCTAGGCTTGGCTAAGTGTTAACGGGGCGCACTCTTCGAAGGCCCTGGTAGCGGCTGTAAGTGAATTCTGGCCCGCGGTGCCGCAGGGTCAGGGTCGTCTCAGATTCGGGCCGCAGCGACCTTTCCCATGCGCGTGAAGGCCTCCGTGAGGAGCTCCTCCGAGCACGCGAAATTCACGCGGGCGAAGCCCTTGCCCTCCGAGCCGAAAGCCGGACCCGGGCTCAGCGCCACCCGGCCTTCCTCGAGGAACGCGGCGGCCGGATTGTCGCCGAGCCCCGGGTAGCCGCGCAGATCGATCCACGCCACGAACCCGGCATCCGGCCGGCGCCAGCGGGCCCTCGGCAGGTGCTCGGCCAGCAGCCTCTCCATCAGGTCCAGGTTCGAGGCCAGCGCGGCCCGCAGCTGCTCCAACCAGTCCAACGACTCGGTCAGCGCAGCCTCCCCGGCCAGGGCACCGAGGTGGCCCACCGCGCCCGACAGCGCCGAGCGGCGCACCACGAACCGCTCCGGGTTGCCGTTCACCACGAACGCGCACTTGAGCCCCGCCAGGTTGAACGCCTTGGACGCCGACGAGATCGCCAGCCCCACCTCACGGGCCGTCTCCGACACCGCCAGGAACGAATGAAAATCCACGCCCGGCATGGTCAGGGGAGCCCAGATCTCGTCCGAGACCACCACGGCCCCGTACCGCGCCGCCAGCTCGGCCAGCTCCGCCAGCTCCCCCCGGCTGTGCAGGACACCCGTCGGATTGTGCGGGTGACTGAGCAACACGGCCCGAGCCCCGTCCGCCAACGCCTTCTCGATGCCGGCCAGGTCGAGGTGGGGCTCGTCGTCGTCGTGATCAATCAACGGCACCGCAACGGGGGACATCCCCACCCGCCGGATCCACGGCCCGAACGGCATGTACACCGGCGGCGTGTACACCACCCCGGCGCCGACCGGCAGGACCCGCGCCAAACTCTCGCGCACCCCCACACCCACGTCGTTCACCGGCACCACCGACCCGGCCGGCACCTCGTACCCGAAGCGGGAGTAGTACCGCGCGCACACGGCCGCGAACCGCTCCACCTCCGCGAAATAACCGGTGTCCCCGTCGGCCACCGCGGCGGCCAACCGGTCCCGGATCGCCGGCGCCAACAACACATCCGTCTCCGCCACGAACATCGGCAACACATCCTCCGGGTACGCCTGCCACTTCTCACTCCGCCGGCGGCGCAACACGGACTCGGGCACATCCAGGGGGAACGGCACAGCAGGGGTCCTTTCAGGCGGGACAACACGGGACGGACAGAGCCCCAAGGCTAGTGGTCGGCCGACGCGCACATCCCCTCACTGCGCGCAGAACCCGCGGTGAGAACCCCGTGACCGGCATGTCACGGCCGGAAGTGCAGGGGAAACAGGCGCTCCCTACGGTGGTCTCGAGTGAGGTGCCGCGGGGGCATCCGTGCAGCTTGAGGGGAGTGAGCCCATGGCGCGCTCGCACGTGATCGAGAACTGGGACCCGGAGAACACCGAGCAGTGGGAGTCCGGCGGGCGGGCGGTGGCGCGGCGGAACCTGGTGTGGTCGGTGTTCGCCGAGCACGTCGGGTTCTCCATCTGGACCCTGTTCGCCGTGATGGTGCTGTTCATGCCCGAGGACGTCTACGGCCTCGACGCGCCCGACAAGTTCCTCGTCTCTGCCGTGGTGACCCTCACCGGCGCGTTCCTGCGGATCCCCTACACCCTGGCCACCGCCGTGTTCGGCGGCCGCAACTGGACCATGTTCTCCGCGTTCGTCCTGCTCATCCCGTCAGGGGCGATGCTGCTGATCATGGCCAACCCCGGCCAGCCCCTGTGGATGTACCTCGTGGTGGGCGCCCTCGCCGGGCTCGGCGGCGCCAACTTCGCCTCCTCCATGACCAACATCAACGCCTTCTTCCCCCAACGCGAGAAGGGCTGGGCGCTCGGCCTCAACGCCGGCGGCGGCAACCTGGGCGTGGCGTCCATCCAGGTGGTGGGGCTGGTGGTGATCGCCCTCGCGGGTAACCGTTCGCCGCACTGGGTGATCGCCGTGTACCTGGTGCTGCTGGTGATCGCCGGGATCGGCGCCGCCCTGCGCATGGACAACCTCGCCGACCAGACCGTTGACGTGCAGAGCATGAAGGACCTGGTGCGCGACAAGGACGCCTGGGTGCTGTCCCTGCTGTACATCGGCACGTTCGGCTCGTTCATCGGGTTCGCGTTCGCGTTCGGCCAGATGCTCACCATGACCTTCGTCGGCAACGGCCAGACCCCCGGCCAGGCGGCCCTCCACGCCGCGCAGATCACCTTCCTCGGACCCCTGCTCGGCTCGCTGACCCGCATGGCCGGCGGCCGCCTGTCCGACCGCTTCGGCGGCGCCCGCGTCACCCTGGTCACCTTCTGCGGCATGGCCGTCACCACGCTCGCCCTGATCTACACCTCGGTCGTGCAGTCCACCGGCGACGGGACCCTCTCCGGCGCCGCGCTGGTGCTGTTCTTCGCCGCGTTCCTGGTGCTGTTCGGGCTCACCGGGGTGGGTAACGCGTCCGTGTACAAGCTCATCCCGTCGGTGTACGAGGCGCGCAGTCACAGTCGCGGGCTGGCGCCGGAGGCACGTGCCGCCTGGTCGCGGGCCCACTCCGGCGCGCTCATCGGCGTGGCCGGCGCGGTGGGGGCGTTCGGCGGCTTCCTCATCAACATGACCCTGCGCGCCTCCTACCAGTCCTCCGGCTCGGCCACCGCGGCGTTCGTGGTGTTCGCCGCGTTCTACGTGGTGGCCGCGATCATCACCCGCGCCGTGTACCTGCGGGCCTCCGCGGGCGGGGCGCCGGCGGTCGAGTCGATCGGGGAGGGCGCCGCGGTGCGGTGAGACCCACTGGGTGCAGCGGGTGACGGCGTGGACTCCACCACCATCAGCGAACCCGCCCGCGGCAGGTATGCGCGCGTCGACGTGGCCGGCGGCCGGGTGGTGGGCGCGGTCCTGGTGGGCCATCCCGAGCCGGTGGGGATGCTCACCCAGCTCTACGAGAGTGCGCTGCCGGTGCCCGACGACGTGGTGTCGGTGATCCTCGGACGCGCAGAGTCCGCGTCGGCGGCCACCCCGGCGACGATGCCCGCCTCCGCGGTGGTGTGCCGCTGCAACGGGGTGAGCAAGGGCGACCTGGTGGCGGCGTGGGGAGACGGGGCCAGGGGCCGCGCGGAGCTCACCGAACACACGCGCGACGGCACCGGCTGTGGCGGGTGTGTCGCCGCGGTCGACGGGATCTGCGGCTGGCTCCGGGCCGCCGGGTGAGCCACCGCGACCCGCTCGCGGCGCCGTGTGA
>CAYFRF010000090.1:3591-5173 GCA_964345415.1 uncultured Microbacter sp.
GTGAGCCACCGCGACCCGCTCGCGGCGCCGTGTGATCGGCAGGGCAGCCCTGGCGACCACCGCCGGTCACCCGGGAGAAACACCACGGAAATACTGGTCAGCCATGATGCTGGCGTGAACAACGCACGTGAGACGGGCCTCGACGCAGCAACCGACACGCCGCTGCTCGGCCGGACCGTCGCGGTGACCGCCGCCCGCCGCGCCTCGGAGCAACGCACCCTCCTCGAGCGTCGTGGCGCCAGGGTGCTGCACGCGCCGGCGATGCGGATGATCCCCATCGCCGAGGACGAGGTGGTGCGCCAGGCCACCGAGCGGACGCTGGCCACCCCGGCCGATGTCATGGTGCTCACCACCGCCTCGGGCCTGCGGTGGTGGCTGCAGGTGTGCGAGGAATGGGGACTGGCGGAGGCCCTGCTGGAGTTGATGAGCCGGATCCCGCTGTACTCGCGCGGCCCCAAGGCCACCGGCGCGATCCGGGCCGCGGGCCTGCGCGAACACGCCTCGGCGGTGACCGAGGCCAGCCCAGAGCTGCTGGAGATGTTGCTGGCGCGCGGGGTGTCCGGGCAGACGGTGTGCGTCCAGGTGCAGGGGGCGGGCTCGGGCTGGAGTCCCATGTCGACGCTGGTCGACGGGCTGCGGGCCGCGGGCGCCGACGTGATCGAGGTGCCCGTCTACCGGTGGGAGCCGCCAGAGGATCTCGACGCGCTGGACGATCTCGTCCGGGTCGTCGCGAACGAGGAGGTGGACGGCGTGACCTTCACCTCCGCACCTGCCGTGGTGTCGGTGCTCGAACGGGCCGCGGCGATGGGACTTCACGACCAGTTGCTGGCGGCGTTCAACGGCCCGGTCGCGGCGCTGTGCGTGGGCCCGGTGACCGCGGCTCCGCTGGCCGACCTCGGGGTGGCGTTCACGATGCCGGAGCGGATGCGGCTCGGCTCGCTCATGCGCCACGCCACCGAGGAGATCACCGTGCGGACTGCTCCGATTCTGGTCGGGGGCCACGAGCTCTCGGTGTGTGCGGGCGCTGTCCTGCTCGACGGCCGGCTGGTCGCGGTGTCTCCGGCCCAGGTGGCGCTGCTGCGTGCGCTCGCCCGTCGGCCGGGTGCGTGCGTGAGCCGGGCTGACCTGTTGGCGGCGCTGCCCGGTGCCGGCGCTGACGAGCATGCGGTCGAGACCGCGATGGGGCGCCTGCGCCGGGCGCTCGGCGTACCGAATCTGGTGAACACGGTGGTCAAGCGCGGCTACCGCCTCAACACCTGATCCGCGCCCGCGCCGCCTGCGCTGCCCGCGCTGCCCGCTCCGCCTGCGCTGCCCGTACCTCCCGCGCCACCCGCGCAGCCCGCGCCAACCGCCCCAACCGCGCCGCCCGCGCCGCCTGAGCGCGTCGGCCCCGTGGTTCGCCGGGCCTGAGTTACGCGCCTTGCGTGCACTTTGTGGCGCACTTGCGCGCCCGATGTGGTCCACAGATGGCGCGTAAGTCCCCACCAAAGTCCCCACCAGGGCAGGGCTGGCAGAGAGCGCAGGGGCGGTGCGCCCGGGGCGCATCACCGGGCTCGCCGGCCGACCTCACGCGGGGTGACTC
>CAYFRF010000090.1:5273-10762 GCA_964345415.1 uncultured Microbacter sp.
AGCGGCGGTGCGGGGCAGGAACGTGGTCATGGTGGTTCTCCTCAGTGAGTAGTGAGATGGCGAAGTCGGGGGCAGCACCGCTCAGACCCGCGCCGGCATGGCGGGCGAGCCGAGCAGGACGGGCACCTTGCGGCCGTCGCGCTGCTCGAACTGCACGGTCGGGTCGGCTTGGCCGGGCGCGTTGACGAAGGAGACGAACCGCTCCAGCTTGGCGGGATCATCCAGCACGGCGGACCACTCGTCGACGTACCCGGCGACGTGCGCCTCCATGCGGCCCTCGAGCTCGGCGGCCAGGCCCAGGGAGTCGCGGCACACCACGTCTCGCAGGTGGTCGATCCCGCCCTCGAGCGCCTCGAGCCACGGCGCGATCCGCTGCAGGCGCTCGGCGGTGCGGATGTAGAACATGACGGTCCGGTCGATGTAGCGGATGAGTTGGTCGTCGGTGAGATCGCCGGCCAGCAACACCGCGTGGCGGGGAGTGGCACCGCCGTTGCCACCGATGTAGAGGTTCCAGCCTGTCTCGGTGGCGATCACGCCCACGTCCTTGCCGCGCGCCTCGGCGCACTCGCGGGCGCAGCCGGAGACGCCCATCTTGATCTTGTGCGGCGCCCGCAGCCCGCGGTACCGCAACTCCAGCTGCACGGCCATCCCCACCGAATCCTGCTGCCCGTACCGGCACCACGAGGTCCCCACGCAACTCTTCACCGTGCGCAGTGACTTGCCGTAGGCGTGCCCGGACTCCATGCCGGCGTCCACGAGCCGCTTCCAGATCGCGGGCAACTCGTCCACGCGGGCGCCGAACAGGTCGATCCGCTGGCCTCCGGTGACCTTGACGTACAGGTCGTGCTCGCGGGCGATCTCGCCGATCACGATCAGCTGCTCGGCCGTCACCTCGCCGCCGGGCATGCGCGGGACCACCGAGTAGGTGCCGTTCTTCTGCAGGTTGGCCAGGAAGTGGTCGTTGGTGTCCTGCAGGGCGGCCCGGTCGCCGTCGAGGACATGCTCGGAACTGGTGGAGGCGAGGATGGAGGCGACGGTCGGCTTGCAGATGTCGCAGCCCGAGCCGCGGCCGAACCGGGCGATGAGCCCGGCGAAGGTGCGGATCCCGGTGACGGTGACGATCTCGAACAACTCTGAGCGGGACTGCTCGAAGTGCTCGCACAGGGCGGTGGACTGCTCCACGCCCTCGGCCTCGAGGACCTGCCGCATGAGGGGCAGGCACGAGCCGCAGGACGTCCCGGCGCGGGTGCAGGCCTTGAGCTGGGCCACATCGCACGCGCCGCCGCAGATCGCCTCGCGCAGTTCGCCTTTGCTCACCGCGTTGCAGGAGCAGATCTGGGCGTCGTCGGGCAGCGAGTCCACGCCCACACCGTCCGCGCCCGAGGAACCGGGGGTGAGAAGAGAGAGGGGCGACGACGACGGCAACGTGCGCCCCAGCAGGGGCTTGAGCAGCTGGTAGGGGCCCGCGTCGCCCACGAACACCCCGCCGAGCAGAGTCTGGGAGTCGGCGCTCATGACGAGTTTGGAGTACGTCTGCGCGATCGGGTCGTCCACCACCACCTCGAGGCAGCCGGGCGTTGCGGCGTGGGCGTCGCCGAAGCTGGCCACGTCCACGCCCATCAGCTTGAGCTTGGTCGCGAGGTCGGCGCCGGTGAACTCGGGCCCGCCGTCTGCGCCGGAGCAGCTACCGGCCGCGCCATAGCGAGCAGCGCCGGCTGCGATCCCGCCGACGATCCGGGCCGCCGCCACCTCGGCCGAGGCGTAGCCCGGCCCGACGAGCCCGTAGCAGGTGCCCTCGATCGCGGCGCACTCACCGATCGCCCACACGTGCGGGTCCGAGGTGCGGCACGTCCGGTCGGTGAGCACGCCGCCCCGCTCGGCCAGATCCAGTCCGGACTCCCGGGCCAGCTCATCGCGTGGGCGTACCCCGACCGAGAACACCACCAGTGCGGCGTCGACGGTGGTGGCGTTGTCGTCGTCGTCATATCTCAGGGACACCCGCACCCCGCCGCGCCCCGCTCCGGCGGTGAGCCCCGCGGCGGCCGGCTCGATGACCGTCTCGGTCACCCCGAGGTGCACGGCGATGCCGCGGTCGCGGATGAGGGAGACGAGTTGCGCGCCGCCGCGGCCGTCGACCTGCACGGGCATGAGGCGGTCGTTGCGCTCCACCACGTGCGGGCGCAGGCCCAGCAGGCTCAGCGCGTTGGCGGCCTCGAGGCCCAGCAGCCCGCCGCCGATCACCACCCCGTGCGCCCCGGGGCCCGCGAGCTCGGCGTCGGTGCGGATCGCGTCCAGGTCATCGAGCGTGCGGTAGACGTGGCATCCGGGCAGGTCACGGCCGGTCACCGGCGGCACGAACGCATACGAGCCCGTCGCCAGGACCAGCGTGTCGTAGCCGACGGTCTCGCCCGAATCGAGAGTGACGGTGCGCGCGGGGCGGTCGATCGCGGTGACCCGCACGCCGGAGCGGACGGTCACCCGCGGGTCGGCGGTGTGGCGGGCGTCGTCCAGGTGCAGCGCGGACCGGTCCCACTCGCCCACGTACGCGGACAGTCCCACGCGGTCGTAGGCGGGGTCGGCCTCGTCGCCGATCACCGTGACCGTGAGGTCCGCGTCGGCGTGGCGTGTGCCGAGGGTGGAGACGAAGCGGTGGGAGACCATCCCGTGTCCGACGACGACGATGTGCTCAGTCATGATGGCGAGTCCTCCTTCGGGCCTGTGCGGATCAGGCTAGGAAGACCGTGTTGCGCCGGCGTGGCGGCGGATCACGGGGCTGTGACGTTCAGTTCACACGCGGGCGGCGGCCGGGTGAGGGTCGGGCGGCGCGCTGGATCGCGGGCGCGCGGCGAGGCGGACCGGGGCGCGCGGCGCGCTGGTGAGGCGGCTTTTGGCCCGCGCGTCGGCCATGATGGAGCAGTGACCGAGAACAGTGACGCCCCCGATTCCGTCGACACCACCGAGCAGCCCCTGCGCGGGCGCACGGTCGCGGTGACCGCCGCCCGGCGGGCCGAGGAGCAGATCACTATCCTCGAACGCCGCGGCGCCACCGTCCTGCACGTGCCGGCGATCAGCACCATCCACCTGTCCGAGGACCAGCTCGTGCGTGCCGCCACCGACCGGCTGCTCAGCGCACCCGCCGATCTGATGGTCCTCACCACCGCGCCCGGTGTGCGCTGGTGGCTGGAGATCTGCGAGCAGTGGGGCGTGGCCGAGCAGATCCGCGAGCTCATGTCGCGCATCCCGCTGTACTCGCGCGGCCCCAAGACCACCGGCGCCATCCGCGGTGCGGGTTTCCGCGAGTACGCCTCCGCCGTGAGCGAGGCCAGCCCCGAACTGCTGCAGATGCTGCTCGAGCACGGCGTCGACGGGCTGACCGTGGGCGTGCAGGTCCAGGGCACCGGCTCGGAGTGGAACCCCATGTCCGAGCTGCTCGACGGGCTGCGGGCCGCCGGCGCCGAGGTGGTGGAGCTGCCCATCTACCGCTGGGAGCTGCCCGAGGACCTCGACGCGCTGGACGAGCTCGTGCGGGCCATCGCGCGCCGCGACGTGGACGGGGTGACGTTCACCTCGGCACCGGCGGTGGTGTCGGTGCTGGAGCGGGCGCGCGCGATCGGCGTGCACGACGAGCTGCTCGCGGCGCTGCGCGGGCCGGTGGTGGCGCTGTGCGTCGGGCCGGTCACCGCCGAACCGCTGGTCGACCTGGACGTCCCGGTGAGCTGCCCCGAGCGGATGCGGCTGGGCTCATTGATGAAGCACACGACCGAGGTGCTGGCCGAGCGGGCCTGAGCGGGGCGGGGGGCTGAGCGCGGTGCGCCGGTCTCGCCGCGGCCGGGGGTCCGCGGCGGGCTCGCGCCGCCTCAGTCGAGCGGCTGCATCCGCGTGACCTCGGCGGACACGTCCTTGACGCGGTCGATGTTCTGCCGCAGCGTCTCCCACTCGCCCTCGGGGATCTGCTTGGCGGCGGCCTTCCAGACGGCCTTGTCCGGGGTCGCCCACGCCACCGGCATGGGGGAGACGAACTGGTAGAGGTTGTCGCGGCCGCGGGCACTGCGGTTGCCCACCACGGCCACGCACGGCACGCGCTCTCCGACCTTCGAGGGGATGCCCTCGATCGGGTTGCAGGGCCGGGCCACCAGGACGGGGATGCCGCCGGCGGAGCGTTCGACGGCCTGGTCGGCCAGCGCCAGCAGGGTCACCCCGCGCGGCCGCACCTCCGCGATCACCGCCGGGATGAGCTCGGAGGTGTCGTAGGTGGACTGGACCGAGCCCATGCGGCGGGGGATGTAGAAGATCATCGCCAGGCAGCCGATCGCGAAGGCGATGGCCATGACGCCCACGATCCAGCCCCACGTGGCCATTCCGGACGAGACGAGCACACCCGCGCCGGCGGCCAGGACGATCACGCCGAGGATGCCGGCTGACACCTGCAGGCGTCGTACTTCGCCGAGGTTCTGGTTGTGCTTGCGGGCCCAGGCGTCGTCGACGGGGATCTGGGCGAGCCGGTACTGCGTGTGCGGGTCGCGGGGCGCACCGCCGCGCTTGCTGCCCGCGTTCGCGGGGCGGGCGTTGCTGGTGCTGGACTTCTTCTTGCGGGCTTTACCGTCGGCGGCCATGCCCGCCAGTATCCCAGGCCCGCCCGGGCTGGGGGATCCGGGCGGGGTCCTCAGCCCACCTCGGGCCTCAGCCGACCCCGGCCCTCAGCCGACCTCGGGGAGGGGCGGGCCGAGGATGTCGTCGGCGTCCACGATCCGGTAGGCGTAGCCCTGCTCGGCGAGGAACCGCTGCCGGTGGGCGGCGTACTCGGCGTCGAGGGTGTCGCGGGCGACCACCGAGTAGAAGTGCGCCTGGCCGCCGTCGGCCTTGGGCCGCAGCAGCCGACCGAGCCGTTGCGCCTCCTCCTGCCGCGAGCCGAACGTTCCGGAGACCTGCACGGCGACACTGGCTTCGGGCAGGTCGATCGAGAAGTTCGCCACCTTGGACACCACCAGCGTGCTGATCTCGCCGGCACGGAACTGGTTGAACAGCTTCTCGCGTTCCTTGTTGGAGGTCGAGCCCTGGATGACGGGCGCGTCCAGCTCCTCGCCGAGTTCCTCGAGCTGGTCGAGGTAAGCGCCGATCACCAGCGCAGGCGCGTCGGCGTGGTTGGCGAGGATCTTCTTGACCACCGGGATCTTGGTGCGGGCCGTGGAGCACAGCTTGTACTTGTCCTCGGCCTCGGCGGTGGCGTACATCATCCGCTCGTTCTCGGTCAGCGTCACGCGCACCTCCACGCAGTCGGCGGGCGCGATCCAGCCCTGCGCCTCGATGTCCTTCCACGGCGCGTCGTAGCGTTTGGGGCCGATGAGGGAGAACACGTCGCCCTCGCGCCCGTCCTCGCGGACGAGGGTCGCCGTGAGACCGAGACGACGACGACTCTGGAGATCCGCGGTCATCCGGAACACGGGCGCCGGCAGAAGATGCACCTCGTCGTAGATCATCAGCCCCCAGTC
>CAYFRF010000091.1:0-10636 GCA_964345415.1 uncultured Microbacter sp.
CGCGCGACGTTGGTGCGGCGCAAGACCTCCGATCACTCGATTCAGCGGCTGCGGCTGCGCAAGATCTGACGCGCGCTGGCCGCACCGGCTCCCGCACCACACCGCACCGCACGCGCCCCGGGCCACGCGCCCCGCGCCCGAGGAGTCGTCCCGTGCAGCAAAACCCCAGGAGAAACCGACCGCGGGCCTGCCGCAACGACTCAACGATCGCCCTCAGCGCCGAAATCGGCCACATCCGGCACCGAAACCCGGGCCCATCGGAGCACGCCAGAAGTCCCACCGCCACACCCATTGACGCCCAACTCGCCCAAATGGTTCACTAGTGGAGTAACTAACCGACCAACCAACCCAGGGAGGGCGACGCCAGTGGACCAAGGCAGACCGCTCTTCGTGCAGATCGCCATACAGGTCGAGACATCGGTCCTGGACGGCTCGCTCGCAGAAGGCGAACGCGCCCCGTCGACAAATGAGCTCGCGGCCTTCCACCGCATCAACCCCGCAACCGCCGCCAAAGGAGTGAACCTCCTGGTCGACCGCGGGATCCTTGTCAAACGTAGAGGCCTCGGGATGTTCGTCGCGGAGGGCGCACGAGAGCTGCTGCGCGCGGAACGCCAGCAGCAGTTCGCGGACCGCTACCTCTCCCCCATGCTCGACGAGGCCCGCGCCATCGGCCTGAGCCCGGAGGACGTCGTGAACCTGATCCGCACCACCACCGACCACAGCCAGCTGAAGGAGGCGGCGGAATGACCAACGCCATCGAAATCACCGATCTCACCCGCAGACACAAGTCCACCACGGCACTCGATTCGATCACCGTGTCGTTCGAAGCAGACGTCATCCACGGCCTGCTCGGCCGCAACGGCGCCGGCAAGACCTCGCTCATGTCCATCGCGTCCGGTCAGGACTGGCCCACCGCGGGCGAGGTCAGCGTGTTCGGCCAGCGCCCGCAGGAGAACGAGCAGGTGCTACCGCGGATCTGCTTCGTCCGCGAGGACCAGAAGTACATCGAGGACTCCTTCGCCCGCCACGCGTTCGCGGCCGCGGCGATGGCCTTCCCCAACTGGGACGCCGACCTCGCCGCCCGCCTGGCCGAGGACTTCCGGGTCCCCGCCAAGACGCGCATCAAGAAGATGTCGCGGGGTCAGCGTTCAGCGGTCGCGGTGATCATCGGGATCGCCTCCCGCGCCGAGCTGACGTTCTTCGACGAGCCCTACATGGGCCTGGACGCGGTCGCGCGCCAGATGTTCTACGACCGGCTTCTCGAGGACTACGCCGAACACCCGCGCACCATCGTCCTCTCCTCGCACCTCATCGACGAGATCGACCACCTCATCGAGAACGTGGTGCTGATCGACCAGGGACGCATCCTGCTCGACGAGCCGGCCGACGAACTCCGGGGCCGTGCGGTGACGCTCATCGGCGCCGCGGACGCCGTGCGGGAGCTGGCGGATTTCCGGCAGGTCCTGCACACCGAGTCGCTGGGCCGACTGTCCCGCACGACCGTGTTGGGCGCGTTGGAGCCGCACGAGGAGCAGCGGGCCCGCGAGCGCGGCGTGGAGGTGCTGCCGGTGTCCCTGCAGCAGTTGATCGTCCACCTCACGTCGGGCACCGAAGGGAACGAGAAAAACCGGACGACGACGACAACACCCTCAACCCCGACCCCGCCCACCCGCCTGAGCTTCATCGACTCGGAGGTCGCATCATGACCACCATGACCATCGACGGCCCTGTGGCCGCACACCCGCGCCCCACCTCGTGGGCCACCCGGATCCCGGCCGCGTTCCGGCTGCAGTTCATCGTCCCGAACAATCTCATCATCGTCCCGACGGTTGTGTTCCTGCTGGTGTGGGCGGTGGCGGTCGGGATCACGCTGTGGATCCACGCCACGATCGACGGGCGGGTCGCCGCCGAGCAGCCCATGTACGGCGGCGCCTCCCAGGCCGCGGTGTGGACGCTCGGGTTCATGGCCGCCTACACGGTCACGCAGACCCTGCCGTTCGCCATGGCGCTGAGCTTCAGTCGCCGCACGTTCGTGGTGGGCGCGTACTCCGCGTTCGCGGCGGTGGCGGTGGGGTTCGGCGCCGCCTACACGCTGGCGGCCTGGATCGAGCGGGTCACGAACGGTTTCGGCATCCACGCCTACCAGTTCGACACCCCGTTCATGACGAGCAGCAACGGCCTGCTCGGCGCGGGCCTGCTGGCCGGCTCGCTCGCGCTCGCGGTCATGATCGTGACGTTCATGTTCGCCGCCGTCTTCCGCCGGGTGTCACTGCTGGGCTTCTGGACCCTGCTGATCGTCCTGCTCGCGGTGATCGCCGCCATCGTTCTGTTGATCGTGCAGAACGCCGGCTGGTCCGCGATAGGCGGGTGGTTCCTCCGTCAGACCGCCCTGACCGGGGCCGGGTACCTGCTGGGCGTGTCCGTGGTGGCCGCGCTGCTCGGCTATCTGATCCTGCGGCGGGACACCCCGCTGGGCTGAGCCCCACGCCACCCCTGGCCCCCTTCTACCGCAGCGGCGGCGCGCCGGTCTCCCCCTCGGGGACCCCGCGCCGCCGCAGTTCTGCCTCGGCCCGCTCGAGTCCGCCGTGTTCGAGCGCGGCCAGCGCGCTGTGGTCCGACCACACCAACCGCCCGTGCCGCCACACCTGCACGTCCAGTTCCCCGGCCAGGTGCTCGATCGACCCGGCCGAGTTCCGCCCCTGCGACGGCAGCGGCACCGGCAGCACGTGCGCGCGGTCCAGCGGCGCCCGCCCCTCCACACGGATCCGCCAGCCGTAGCCGCGACCGTCGAACTCCCAGGTCTCGTCCCCCACCTCGGCCCGCACCGGCGAGACCACCGGGTTGCCGAGCCGCACCACGCGACCTCCGGGCAGCCGCGCGACGAGCGCGGTGACCTCGGTGCGCAGCGGCCCGGAGTGGATCTGGCCGCCGGCGAACGCCACGCAGGTGTCGGGTTCGGCGAAGGCCTGCGCCTGCCCCCACCACCACGAGTCGGGGAATCCTTCTGCGCCCCAGTTCTTCTCGCCGTACACCTCCGCACCGTCGAACTCCCAGCGGTGACCGTCGAGCTCGGCCCAGCCGTGCGCTCGGCCGCCCAGTAGCCAGGGGTGCCAGTACTGGTTGAGCGCGGGAACGGACTGGAAGAGGCTCGACCCGCCCACCAGCGCGTGCGGCCAGTCCACGGGGTCGGTGATGTCCACGTGCAGCCGCGCGCCCTCGCCCAGGTCCACGCGGATCCCGTCTCGCCGGTACTCGAACAGGTCGGCCGAGCGGGCCCCGATCCGGAGCGGGTGCGCCCAGCCGTGGGGCGCGGCGGCCAGGCGGAGAGAAGAGAAGGTCGACGACGACACCGCCGACGTTCCTGCTTCGGCACCGGAGGTCGGTTCGTCGCCGGCCCCACCGGACCCACCGTCTGCCCGGGAGAGCGCCACCTCGTCGGAGGCCAGGCCGAGGGTGGCCCACTGGCCTGCGGGTCCCCGGTTGACCCCGATCAACGCGATCACCACCCGGCCGCGCTCGCGGTCGGTGAGCCGGAGGAAGTAGCCCTCCATGGCCACGCCGTGTGCGGGCAGGGGGTCGCCGAAGGGCAGGTCCGCCCCGGTGGCCCGGTACCAGCCGATGAGGCTCATGCCGCTAGCGTCGCACATGGCGCCTGACTTGGATACCGTGAATTCCTCGTCGACGCCGCCGCCCGGGTCCGCTCCGACCGCCTCGTACGGAAAGACCGAACTGGGTCTGCGCCCGCCGCGCGAGCATGTCGATCCGAGGTGTCGTGCCTGGTGGACCACGCAGGTCGCGCTGTGGACGGTGGGGGCTGCGCTGGTGTTCCTGGTCTCGACACTGTTCCTCGGCCCCTGGATGCTCGGGCTGACGGTCGTGTGGGTGGTGGTGTCGATCCCGCTGATCATCGGGCTGCCGCGGGTGCGGTGGGCGATCCACCGGTGGGAGGAGACGGAGACCGCCGTCTACAGCCGCAGCGGCCTGTTCTGGGAGGAGTGGCGGGCGGCGCCGTTGTCGCGGGTGCAGACGGTCGACAAGACGCGCGGCCCGCTGGAAAGGCTGTTCGGGCTGGCCACGGTGGTGGTCACCACGGCATCTTCGAAGGGCGCGGTCCGGATCCGTTCACTCGACGCGGCGCTGGCCGAGGAGATCGCCGAGCGTCTCACCCTGCGTGCCGAGGGCGACCAGAGGGACGCGACATGACCGGCCACGCACCTCAGCCGGGGGTGTCACCTCAGGACCCGCGGCGACCGGACTGGCAGCGCCTGGACGGCAGGACCGTCACCGCGAGCACGATCCTGGCCGCCGGGGCCCTGGCCGCGGCGGCAGTGCCGGCGGCGATCGGCATGGCCCTGGGCGGGCTGGCCGCCGGGTGGATCCTGCTGTGGAGCGTGGGCGGGCTCGTCCTGGGCACCGCGGCGACGGCGATAGGAGAAGCGATCCGCCTGGCGGTCACCCGGTACCGCGTGGACCCGCACCGCATCGAACGCCGGGTGCACTTCCTGGCGAGCACCACCACGAGCATCGCCACCGCGCGCGTGCGCAGTGTGGAGATCTCCGCGGACCTCGTCCAACGGCGGATGGGCATCGCCACGGTGAAACTGTCCAGCGGCGAGACGGACGGGTCGCGTCTGACCCTGGGCGCCCTGAACCGTCAGGTGGCCGAGGACCTGCGCCGCCGACTGCTGGCCGGGAGCGCCGCGGCCGAGTCGGACGAGATCGCCCGCGTGGATCCCGGGTGGGTGCGCTACGCCCCGGCCAGCTTCATGACCCCGCTCTTCGGCCTGATCGCGGTGGGCCTGGTGTTCCAGGTCGCCGACTGGTTCGGCACCGTGCCCGAAATGCTGAGCTGGGTGTGGGATCGCGTCCATGACATTCCCGTCCCGCTGCTGGTCGTGGCAGCGCTCGTGGCGATCCTCGCCGTCGGGGCCGTGGTCTCAGCGGTGATCTTCGTCGAGACCTGGTGGGCCATGCGACTGGACCACCGCCGGGACGGCTCGCTCGAGATGCGCCGCGGCCTGCTGGTCGGTCGGCACACGACGCTCGACGGCAGCCGTATCCGCGGGATGACGCTGTACGAACCGCCGGGATTCCGCCTGCTGGGCGCCGCGCGCCTGGACGTGGTGGCGATCGGGGTGGGGATCGGCAAGGACGAGGACGGCAAGACCAAGCCGAGCCCCGCCCTGGTGCCGGCCGCGCCGCGCGGGGTGCCGGTCGGCGTCGCGGAGACTGTCCTGGGACCCGGTCTCCTCGGGGCGTCGCAGCTGCGCCCCCACCCCCTCCAGGCGCGACGACGACGAGCCCGGCGCGCGCTGCTGGCCACCGCCGCCCTCACCGCGATCGCACTCGTGCCGGCACTGGTGTGGTCGTGGCTGTGGTGGGTGCCCGTCGCCGTCGCTGCGGTCTCCGGGGCGGTCGCCGGGTGGGTGGCGGTCGACAACTCCCGCGGACTCGGGCACGCCGTCTCTGATCAGGTTGTGACCCTGCGCAAGGGCTCGGTGCTGCGTCGCACGGACGTGCTCACCCGCGACGGGATCCTCGGCTGGAACATCCGCCGCACCCCGTTCCAGCGCCGCGCTGGACTGGTGACGCTGTTCGCCACCTCCGCCGGCGGCACCGGGTCGTTCCGCCTCCCGGATGTCGGCCACCCCGAGGCCGCGCAGATCTGGGGCACCGCCGGCGACGTGTGGGAACACCTGCGAGCCTGACCCCGTGGATCACGCGGAGCCGGCAGACCTGGCACCGCGGGATCAGTCGGCGTCGACGGGCCTGACGTCCGTGGCGGGGTCCAGCTTGCGGACCAGGCTCGGGGCGAGATCGGCGAGGTCGAACTCGGCCAGCAGGCGTCGGGCCTCGTCGTCGTCGACCCCGTCCAACACCCGTCCGATGGTGACACCGTGCGTGGGGACGGTCACCACCCGGATCTCGTCCCCGGCCTGTACGGGTCCGGCGGTCAGCACGCGCGCATACGCGCCCGGCCGGCCGCCCTCGGTGAAGCGCCGCACCCACTTCGGCTTGCCTACGCGGTGCGCGAAGGTCTGGCACGGGATGCGCGGCGTGGTGATCTGCAGCCTCAGCCCGCCGCGGCCCACCTCCAGCTCGGTGCCGATCTGCAGTTGCGAGGTGTCGATCCCGGACACGCGCAGGTTCTCGCCGAAGAACCCGAACGGCACCGGCCCGCCGAACTCGGGCTCCCACTGCGCCACGTCGGAGTCCGAGAGCACGTAGACGGCCTTCCACGGACCGCCGTGATGTTCGCGGTCGGCCTGGATGTCGCCGTGTAGGCCGAGCGTGCGCACCTGGACGGGGCCGTCGACGGGCCGTTTGTCGATCGCAGAGACCCCCACGCGCCCGGGCACGGTGAGCAGCTTGTCCACGACGCAGACCGCACGGACAGTGAACGATCCCGGGAGCTCGGTGCCCGCCGGGCCCGTGGGCGTGGGCGAGTCGGCCATCAGTGGCCGAAGCGCCGGTTGCGGGCTCCGTAGTCGCGAAGGGCGCGCAGGAAGTCCACACGGCGGAACTCGGGCCAGTACGCCTCGGTGAACCAGATCTCCGAATAGGCGCTCTGCCACAGCATGAAGCCGGAGAGCCGCTGCTCGCCGGAGGTGCGGATCACCAGGTCCGGATCGGGTTGACCGGAGGTATAAAGGTGCTCGCCGATCGCCTCGACGGTCATCCCGTCGACGAGCTCCTGGCCGGTGAGTCCTTCATCGATGAGCTGGGCCACGAGTTCGCGGGCGGCGTCGGCGATCTCGTGCCGGCCGCCGTAGCCGATCGCCACGTTGACCTTGACCCCCGGCCTGCCGCGGCTGACCTCCTCCGCTGCCCGGAGCCGCGCGGCCATCCACTCCGGCAGGATCTCGAGCCTGCCGACGATCCGGACCTCCCAGTTCCGGTCGGGGCCGGTGATCTCGTCGACCACATCGGCGATCACCTGGAGCAGTTCGTCCAGTTCACCGGAGTCGCGCCCCAGGTTCTCGGTGCTGAGCAGGTAGATCGTGGCCACGTCCACGCCCAGCTCGTCACACCAGCCGAGCAGCTCGGCGATCTTGACCGCACCGGCGCGGTACCCGTGACTGACGTCGGTGAACCCTGCCTCGCGCGCCCAGCGCCGGTTGCCGTCGGCCATCACCGCGATGTGGCGGGGCAGCCTCGACTCGTCCAGCGAGGCGCGCAGTCGCGCTTCGTAGAACGAGTACAGGGGGGAGGAGGCGTCCACGCGGGAAAGAGTACCGCGCGACGCCCCCTTCACCTTGGGCCGCCTCGGCCACCGTCGGGTCATCCGCGTCGGCCCCTGCGGACGGCGTCGGCGAGCAGGCGCAGGCTCTCGTCGGTGGTGTCCCAGCTGATGCAGGCGTCGGTGACGGACTGGCCGTACACGAGCTCGTCGGCCTCGACGGACTGGGCGCCGGCCTCGATGAAGCTCTCCACCATGAGGCCGGAGATCCCCTTCTCGCCGCCGGCGATCCGCTCGGCGAGCCCGGCCACGACCTCGGCCTGGCGCTCGTGGGACTTACCCGAGTTGGCGTGGCTCGCGTCCACCATCACCAGGCCGGGCAGGCCGACCTTGGCCACCGAGGCCACGGCGGCGGCCACCGACTCGGCGTCGTGGTTCGGCCCAGTGGTGCCGCCGCGCAGGATCACGTGGCAGTCGGTGTTCCCGGCGGTCTCCACGACGGAGGCACGGCCCTCGGCGTCGGTGCCGAAGAACACGTGGCGCGAGGCCGAGGACCGGCAGCCGTCCACCGCGACCTGCACCTCGCCGTCGGTGCCGTTCTTGAAGCCCACCGGCATCGACAGCCCCGACACCAGCTGGCGGTGCACCTGGCTCTCGGTGGTGCGGGCACCGATCGCGCCCCAGGAGACGGCGTCGGCGATGTACTGCGGGCTGGTCGGCTCGAGGAACTCCGTCCCCACCGGCATGCCCAGGTCGAGCACGTCGAGCAGCAGCTTGCGAGCGGTGCGCAGGCCGCGCGGGATGTCGTAGCTGCCGTCCAGTGCGGGGTCGTTGATCAGGCCCTTCCAGCCGACGGTGGTGCGCGGCTTCTCGAAGTAGACGCGCATGACGATCAGCAGGTCCTCGGCGAGCTCCTCGTTGAGCTTGGCGAGACGTGCGGCGTAGTCGAGTGCGGCCTCGGTGTCGTGGACCGAGCACGGACCCACCACCACGAGCAGGCGGTCGTCTTTGCCGGCGAGCACGTCGGCGACCTCGCCGCGGCTGCGCTCGACGAGCGCTTCGCGGGCCTCGCCCAGAGGCAGTTCGCCGAGGATCTCGGTGGGGGTAGGCAGCGGCGAGTAGGACAGGACCCGGCGGTCGGCGGTCTGAGTGGGGTTCCCGGCGGTGATGGTCACGGCAGTGCACTCCTGGTGTTGGCGGTGGCGGGCCGGGTGCCGTGATCTGCTGGTGCCCTTGTCGACACCCGGACCGCCTGGGGTAAATGGCGGGAGGCGGCGACCTGACTGGTCACCGCCTCTGGGCTCCGGGTGTCGACGTCCCGATCTAGCGGACGCGTGCGCTCGCGGCGCGGGCTCCACCCGGAGCCCACATAAAGCGCCAATATGCGCGAGCGTTCGACATGCCCGACACCATAACAGAACGCCCGCTCGGTCGTCGCACCCACTCCCTGCCGAGTCGTTCCGTGCAGCGTTTGCCCAGGAAATTCCGCGCCGATGCCTGCCGCAGCGACTCCACACGCGGGAGCGGGAGCGGGAGCGGATGCGGGGCCAGAGTGGGCGGGAATGCACCCCGGAACACTTTTGTTTGACATGTCAGCAAGTTAGAGTGAAGCCAACGCCCCAGACAACGCAGACACAAAACGAGAGGCCATCACCATGCAGTTCGGAATCTTCACCATCGCCGACATCACCCCGGACCCGGTCACGGGCGCGGTACCCACCGAGCACGCGCGGCTGGAGGCGATCATCGACTACGCGGTGCAGGCCGAGCAGGTGGGCTTGGACGTCTTCGCCCTGGGCGAGCACCACAACCCGCCGTTCGTCACCTCCTCCCCCACCACGACGCTCGGATACGTGGCCGGCAAGACCTCGGAGATCATCCTCTCCACGGCCACCACGCTGATCACCACCAACGACCCGGTGAAGATCGCCGAGGATTACGCGATGCTCCAGCACCTGGCCGGCGGCCGGGTCGACCTCACGATGGGCCGCGGCAACACCGGCCCGGTGTACCCGTGGTTCGGCCAGGACATCCGCCAGGGCCTGCCGCTGGCGATCGAGAACTACGAACTGCTGCACCGCCTGTGGCACGAGGACGTGGTGGACTGGGAGGGCAAGTTCCGCACCCCGCTCCAGCAGTTCACCTCGACTCCCCGCCCGATGGACGGCGTGGCGCCCTTCGTCTGGCACGGCTCGATCCGCTCCCCGCAGATCGCCGAGCAGGCCGCGTTCTACGGCGACGGCTTCTTCGCCAACCACATCTTCTGGCCCAAGGAGCACACCCAGCGGATGGTCGGGCTGTACCGCCGCCGCTACGAGCACTACGGCCACGGCAGCGCCGACCAGGCGATCGTCGGCCTGGGCGGCCAGTTCTTCGCCCGCGCCAACAGCCAGGACGCGGTCAACGAATTCCGCCCCTACTTCGACAACGCGCCCGTCTACGGTCACGGCCCGTCGATGGAGGACTTCACCGCGCAGACCCCGCTCACGGTCGGCTCGCCGCAGCAGGTCATCGACCGCTACATGACCATGCGTGAGCACGTGGGCGACTACCAGCGTCAGATGTTCCTCATCGACCACGCCGGCCTGCCCCGCAAGACGGTCCTGGAGCAGATCGAGATCCTGGGCACCGAGATCGTGCCCGTCCTGCGGCGTGAGCTCGACGCCCTGCGCCCGGCCCACGTGCCGGACGGCCCCACCCACGCAGCCCGGGTCGCCGCCCGCGACGCCGCCCTGGCCGAGGCCGGCGAGCCCGCCTACAACGACGCCTACCGCTTCGGCACCGGCGACAACTGGACCGGCCTCACCGCCGAGGGCGGCCAGCGGGCCCAGGAGCAGTCACTGGCCCGCGACCGGCGCAACGAGACCCGCCTGGAGAACTCGCAGGCCGGGAAGGAGAACAAGTGACCACCCCAGCCACAGATCCCACTGGTGGACGGCCGCTGAACCTCGTCGTCGTCGCCGCCGGAACCTCGGTCCCCTCCAGCACCAGGATGCTCGCCGACCAGCTCACCAAGGCCACCACCGGCGCGCTCGCGCGCCACGGCCGGGACGTGAACGTCACGGTCCTGGAGGTGCGGGAGCTCGCGCACGAGGTCGTGGACGCCACCTTCACCCGGTTCCCCGGCGACAAGCTCAAGGCGGCGCTCGAGGAGATCGGCCGCGCCGACGGCGTGATCGCGGTGACCCCGACCTACAACCAGTCGTACTCGGGCCTGTTCAAGGCACTGTTCGACGTGGTCGAGCCCGGCACCCTGGCCGGCGTCCCCGTGGCGCTCGGCGCGACCGGCGGCACCGCGCGGCACTCCCTGGCGATCGACTACGCCCTGCGGCCGATGTTCGCCTACCTCAAGGCCGACGTCGTGCCCACGACGGTGTTCGCCGCGAGCGAGGACTTCGGCGCCGTCACCACCGCCGCCGACGAGAACTCGCTGGCCTCCCGCGCCGGCCGCGTCGG
>CAYFRF010000092.1:0-4270 GCA_964345415.1 uncultured Microbacter sp.
TTCGCAGGAATCTGTCATCGCTCGAGCGGAAGCGACCTTGCGGACCGCTCAGCTGATGCGCGCCCCGACAGTGAGAGACCAGAAGCTGTTGCCGCGCAAGACGAAAGTTGGGATTCCGGAATTTCGGGGCCGTTTGGAAGGAAATGTTTGGGACTGCTCAGAATTATCTGATTCTGTCACCTGAAGCGCCGACGACGGGGCAGGCAGAGGAGTGGTAGCTGAACCGGTCTGATTGACTAGACGTGGCTGTTTTGGCGGGAGTGTGGGTTCATCAGGCCCTCCTGGAGTTCTGAACGAGGGCAGCCACTGACGGCGGCATCTGAGGTTTTAGTAGAGCGAAGAACGCAGTGTAATTAAGAAACAATGGGCGTGAGGAACGAATCGGTGACAACTGATCGTTAGTGCCGGGAGGCGCTGGCGGGGAGGATGTCATCATGCCCGGTCCCTATCCCAGAGAGTTCCGCGAGGACGTCGTCGCGGTCGCCAGACGTCGTGAGAGCGGCGTCACCATCAAACAGATCGCGACCGACTTCGGCATCAGCGAAGCGACCCTGCAGAACTGGCTCCGCCAAGCCGATGTCGAAGAAGGCAACCGTCCCGGTCAGACCGCGGCGGACGCAGCTGAGGCGCGGGAGCTGAAGAAGCGGATCCGCCTCCTCGAGCAGGAGAACGAGGTCCTTCGGCGGGCGGCGGCGTATCTGTCGCAGGCGAATCTGAAACTCGGTGGCTCCCCAAAATGACGTACCCGCTCGTATCTGAGCTCGCCGACGCGGGGATTCCCGTGACGGTGTCGCGTGCCGGGTTCTCAAGCTCGCCCGTCAGCCCTACTACCGGTGGCGCAACGACACGATCCGGGACGCGGACGTGCTTCGGGCGCACCGGATCAACGCGCTCCACGACGCGCACCACGAGGACCCGACGTTCGGCTACCGATACCTCGCCGACGAGGCGCGGCGATCCGGATGGCGGATGAGTCGGCGGACGGCGTGGAAGCTGTGCTTGCAGGCCGGGATCCTCTCGTCCGCACAGCGCCGTCGGCGCGGGAAGGGGAAGAAGGCCGGCCCGCCGGTGTTCGACGACCACGTGCAGCGGGTGTTCCGCGCCGATGCGCCGAACCGGCTCTGGCTCACGGATATCACGGAGCATTGGACGAGCGAAGGCAAGCTCTACTGCTGCGCGATCAAGGACGTGTTCTCCAACCGGATCGTTGGCTACTCGATCTCGGATCGGATGACCGCAAAGCTCGCCGTCGATGCCGTACGCAACGCCGTCACGCGACGTGGTGACGTCGCCGGATGCATCCTGCACGCCGACAGAGGCAGCCAATTTCGGAGCCGCGCGATGGCTCGCGAGCTGCGCCGTCACGACATGGTCGGATCGATGGGCCGAGTCGGTGCGGTCGGGGACAACGCGGCCATGGAGAGCTTCTGGTCGCTTCTTCAAACGAACGTGCTCAACCAGCAGCGGTGGGCGACCAAGCAGGAGCTGCGCCTGGCCATCGTGGTCTGGATCGAGCGGAAGTACCACCGCCAGCGAGCACAGGACAACCTCGGCGGGTTGACGCCCATCGAGTTCGAAGCCAAGCTAACCGAGCCGCTCACACTCGCGGCCTAAACCGAACCTGTCACCAGTTCGTTCCTCACGCCCGGGCTCGTCGGCGCGGGTCGAGCGCAGGAGCTTGTACATCGCGATCTTGCCCTCGCCGCGGCCGGAAGCCTGGAAGGCGGTGATGATTCGCTGGTAGACGCGGTATATGACCACCGCCGTTGCGCGTGTCTCGTGAGCGACGAACCCCTTTCACAGTCGGGTCTTCTGCTTGCCGGAGAGTAGTTTGGCTCGAGTGTTCAAGGTCTGTCGGATGCCGCATAGGGGGTCGCTGTTGTGTCCGCGGTGTCCGGTGGTGATGCCGATTTTCTCCGCCTCTTCGGCCAGTGTCGGGCTTATCCAAAGATCTGCTGGGTGACCTGTGCCGCGGCGTTGCCATCGAGCGTCTGGTGACCTTCCCAGGCTCCGCCACTGACGCTGACCTGGAAACTGGGGGTCCACACGGTCGAGACAATCGCGCCGATCACGTTTGAACCCATGCGAGTCTCGTAGGCGACCCCATCGTGACTCGAGATCCAGTCGCTAGTCACCTCTGTAGTCCCAGGCAAGACCTGCTGCAATTCAGCAACACTTGGTTTGGGATCCCCGGCATACACGGGAGTGATGCCAAGGCTGACCTCGCGCGCGTTAGACCAATCAGTGTTTCCTTCGGCCATCGTCCAAGTACACGACACGCCGAACTCGTCAACGGAGTTGCCTTCCATCTCCACGAGTCCCGTGATGAATGGGGCCATCACTGGCTCGACGTCAGCGCACGATCCGATGTGGCTGATCGACAGTACGGCGTCTGGGGCAGTGGGTGACTGGATACCTTCTCGGGGAAGCGCCGTGTTCACATCGTCAGACTGGGCGGATACCGTCGCCTCGTCGGCTCCACAGCCCGCCAAAAACGCAGTAGCACTGGCCAAGAATAGTAGCGACACCCGTATTTTCATCGAAAGATACTAACACTATGTGTCGCCGGTCCAATCAAACGGCCTGGACTGAGTTGAGCCTGACCTGTGGTGCGGGACACTGATCGTGGGTGACAATCGCTCACGGGTAGGGAGTCCGTGATGCGTGCAGCGAAGCTGCAGGGGTTCCGGCGCGTCTGGTTCACCGACGTTACCCAGCGTCGCGCCCGGGACAGGTGGGGTGAGCGAGGCCTACTCCCGCCGGGTAATCGTCGCCCTTGGAGTGACTCTCGTGCACACACTGATCATCATCGTCTCCGTCGTCTAGCCAACTTCTGTCTCCGCCGGTGTTGCCAATGGTCGCCTTCGGCGGCATTTCTTTGGCGCTGTGCGATCAAGTACCGGTACGCGTGCGGGCTGAACGTGACCATGTGCCTCAACTTTGGTCCGGGAAAGTCCCGTGGAGTGGTGGGGTTTCGGGGCCGGGGTTCTGGCTGACGAAGGTGTGGCGGTCCGCTTCAAAGGGCGGGCCATCGCGTAGTGGTCAATGAGTTACCGCCAAGTAGCTCACAGCAAAGGACACACCACGCGATGACCCAGTCCCATTCTGGCGTACACGCCCAGCTTGACGCATTGCTGGCCGCCGATCCGCAGGCGATGTTCGCCGAGCTGGTGCGGGCCGGCCTGCAGGCGCTGATCGAGGCCGAAGCCGCGGCGAAGATCGGCGCCGGACCCTATGACCGCACTTCAGAACGCACGACCCACCGCAATGGGCACCGTCGGAAGACGATTTCAACCCCGGTGGGAGACATCGAGGCTCAGATTCCAAAGCTGCGGGCAGGATCGTTCTTCCCTGCGCTGCTCGAGCGCCGTCGGCGGATCGATCGGGCCCTGTACGCGGTGATCATGCAGGCCTATGTGCACGGCGTCTCGACCAGAGCCGTGGACGACCTGGTCCGCGCCCTCGGCGTGGACACCGGCATCTCCAAGTCGGAGGTCTCCCGCATCTGCGCCGACCTGGACGCCGAGGTCGAGCAGTTCCGCACCAGGACGCTGACCCACACCGAGTTCCCCTACGTGTTCGCTGATGCCACTTTCTGCAAGGTCCGTATCGGGGCGCATGTGGTTTCCCACGCCCTGGTCGTGGCCACCGGGGTTTCCATCGACGGCACCCGCGAAGTGCTCGGCACTGCCGTTGGTGACAGTGAATCGTTCGAGTTCTGGTCTGATTTTCTGCGCTCGCTCAAGGCACGCGGTCTGACCGGGGTTCACCTGGTCATCTCCGATGCTCACGCTGGTTTGAAAGCGGCTGTGGCGCAGTAGTTCGTCGGCGCCTCCTGGCAGCGGTGCCGCGTGCACTTCATGCGCAACCTGCACGGGGCCGTGGCTTCCAAGCATTCCCCCGCGGTGACGGCTGCGGTCAAAACGATCTTCGCCCACACCGACCCGGGCGAAGTGGCCGAGCAGTGGGACCAGGTCACTGCCACGTTCGCGGAGTCGTTTCCCAAGGTCACCGCCATGATGCGCGAGGCCAAGACGGACGTCTTGGCGTTCACCGCGTTCCCCCAGGGGCACTGGCAAAAGATCTGGTCTAACAACCCGATTGAGCGCCTGAACAAGGAGATCAGGCGTCGAGCGGACGTCGTGGAAATCTTCCCGAACCCGGCCGCGTTCCTGCGCTTGGCGACATCGGTGGTGATCGACCAGCACGACGAATGGCAGGTCTCCCGCCGCTATCTGTCAGAGACGTCGATGGTGCAACTCCGACGAGT
>CAYFRF010000092.1:4370-10602 GCA_964345415.1 uncultured Microbacter sp.
CGACGAGTTCATGCTTGGTAGACAGCGTGGATGCGCCACGCCCGCCACTCCCACGATGGCCACCTGGAGCCGAGCCTTCAGGTCATCCTGGCTGAGGCGGATGTGGCCGGAGGGGTCGAATGGAACGACCTGCCTAACACTGACCGCTGCCCACGGGCTTCATCAACTGAAAGCTTCTCCGTGTGGCCGCGGGATTGTCAGAGCCTGTCTGTCGCGAGAAGTCTGGCCCGGGGTCGAAATCTTGGGATTTTGGGAAGTCGCGCCCCCCCATAAGGTGGTGCAGCTCGGGGGCCGAGAACGTCTCCGACTTCGTGTCGGGACGGACGTAGAACGGCCACCGAGTCACACCACTACTTGGGGCTGGACCGATCAAGGCCAGACCGTCTCCGACGAGCTCCGCTCGATCTCGTGACCCGTTGCAGCCCCTGTGTCAGCAACGGCCGTAATCCTTCGCGTGACCTATCGGTGTCTCGTCCCATGCTCGTCCGACCCTAGGCGGTCGGCACCATCTCAGAGTTCTGTCAGCCGCGAATCCCGTGCCCAGAGCATCAACAGGCTCATCAGGAGCGCGCCGATGGCGGGCCCCAGGAAGGGGAGCCGGTCGGCGGGCGTCAGCACCTCGGTGGCAGTGGCCTCGTAGGCGCCGAAGCCCACTCCGAGTCCCACCCCGGCTAGTGCCAGCACTTCGGCCGCGCGGGGGAAGAGCCGCCTGAGTGGCAGGTTCTGTCTCCCCATCGGGTCGTGCATGGTTTCGTGATTCATCGTGTGCCCCTTCCTGGTTCGGTTGACACGAATCAGGATGGACCACGCCTCTTGCATCACCCGTCGAAAAAAGGGCTTCGGGGGACTGAGCTGTGAAAACTCCCGCCCCTGTGGAACGCGGCCCGGCAGTCAGTTCGCGGGACTGGTGGAGGTGGCACCGGACGCTGCGGCGGCATTCGGCTGCACGCTATGTCCTCGGGAGATGAGGAACCCGAAGGCTGGGGCGAGGATGTACATGAGGACCGAGTAGATCGCGGCCGGGATCGCCACCTCGACACTGTTCAGCACGCTCAGGGCGATGGTCAGGGCGATGGTGGTGTTGTGCACGCCGATCTCCATGGATGCGGCGATCGACTGGCCCTTGTCCAAGCGCAGCAGCCGGGAGACCCAGTAGCCGAGGGCCAGGCTGGCGAGGCAGAACAGGCCGGTCACGGCGCCCACGGACTGCAAGTACTCGAGGACGTTCTCGCGCTCGCCGATGATCGCCCCGATGGCCACGATCGCGAGGACGGCGATCGAGAAGATCCGGACCGGGCGATCCGCACGCTGGGCCACCTGGGGCGACCGGCTGCGCACGATCATGCCCAGCACGACGGGGATGATCACGATCGCGATCACCTGCAGCACCTTGGCGAACTGCAGTCCCAGGCTGCCGTCGGCGTCGAAGTAGCTGATCGCGAGGTTGGTGATCACCGGGATCGTCACCGCTGCGAGGACCGAGTTGATCGCGGTGAGGGTGATGTTGAGTGCCACGTCGCCCCGGAACAGGTGGCTGAGCAGGTTGGCGGTGGTGCCGCCGGGGGAAGCCGCGAGCAGCATGACACCCACCGCGAGCAGTGGGCTCAGGTCGAAGGCCACCACCAGGCCGAAGGCGACGGCCGGGAGTACGAGAATCTGCAGGGCCAGCGCTACCACCACGGCCCTGGGTGACTTGGCGACGCGGCGGAAGTCGTTCACCGTGAGCGAGAGGCCCAAGCCGAACATGATGATGGCCAGTGCGATCGGCAGTCCAACACTGATCAGTGCAGAGTCGTTCATCGGCTGTTCCGATCCCCTCGTCCCGAGACCCGTCGGCGTCACATCGCCTCTCGCGGCACCGGGCCGCGAGGCGAGTCACCACCATCTAGCCCCACAATCGGGGCGGACATCAGCGGATTCGCGAAATGGCGCCGGCCGTGTCGGCGGGCGTCAGGGACGTTCGTGCTCCTCGAAGAAGTTCACCAGCACCGGCTCTACCTCGCCGGCGGCCTGCATGGGCAGGGAGTGGGTGGTGTCCGGCCAGGTCTGCACGGTCGACTCGGGCAACTGCTCGGCCCGAGAGGCAGCGGATTCGCCTCCGGCCAGGGAAGCGTCGGAGGCGATCGCGACGTAGACCGGCATGCTCAGCTGTGCCAGTTCCACGTCCGTCAGTGGTGACGGTTGAGGGAGGGTCGCCCGGTACCCCTTCGTCCCCGCAGAGATCATGCGTGCGATCGGATCGTCTCCGAACGTCCCGGACTGCTCCTCCATGCCGCCGATCTTTCCCAGGGCGGTCTCGCGGATCGAATCCGGCAGGAGCGGCAGGGACGAGACCATCGCCCAGAAGAACAGGCCTGCCGGCGGCCTGGCTAGCGTGAGTACCGGCTCCAACAGGGTGAGGGTGAGGGTGCGCTCCGGGTACTGGCGGGCGTACGAGGCGGCGACGGCACCGCCGAACGAGTGACCCACGAGGTGGACCCCACCGGGCGCCAGTGTCGCGACCACCTCGTCGATCGGGTGGGCCTGGTCCGCGAAGGACGTGAACGGGACGACCTGCTCCGACAGGCCGGAATCCCCGAGCGCGTCGAAGGCCAGCACGCGGCGCTCGGCGACCAGTGACGGAAGGTTCTCCGCCCACATCGGCACCCCGGAAGCCCGGCCTGGGGCGAGGAGCACCGGAGCGCTGTCACGGGTAGCCGGCGTGGCCCACTCGTAGACCCGGATCGTGCCGTAGCTGGTCCGGATGTCGTGCACGTCTGTCGGCTCCGGTAATTCCTCCATCGCAACCGCGTACGCCTCCATATAGGTGTCGCGGCCTTCAGCGGTGCGGAAGTGTCCCACCCCGGGTTCGCCGGAGAAGAAGGACCACGTTGCCCCGATACCGATCACTGTGAACAAGGCGGCCACTCCGATCCCGAGCCGGCGGGCGCGTCGCGACCACCGTCGCCGACGTGTGGGAGCTGGTTCGGAGGGCTCGTCGTGATGCAATACATTCATACCGCCATGGTTTCGCAAGTTGTCCATATTTTAAAGGGGGGGCATGCCGAAAATTGTCGATCACGATGAGCGACGGGCCGAGTTGGTCCCGGCGTTGTGGCAGGTCATCCACGAGCAGGGGATCGACGGGGTGACGTTCCGATCGGTCGCCGAGGCGGCCGATGTCTCGGTGGGGCGCGTCCAGCACTACTTCCCGTCCAAGGACGCGCTGGTTCTGCACGGGTGCCGCCAGATGGTGGCCTCGGCGGTGGCCGATCACGGCCCGCGCGAGGAGTCCGTCGCTCCACACACCGCGCGCGAGGAACTGCTGACGCTTCTGATCGGAGCGATGTCTGACGCCGCCGAGTTCAAGATGGGCGCGTCGGTGTGGGCTGCATACCAGTCCAAGGCGGTCTCCAGCCCCGGGATCGCGGCGATCGTCACGGAGGCGGTGGTCGAGCGCACGCGGGTCATCGCGGGGCTCGTCGCGGGCGCGCGCGGCAGGGAGGGCAGGGGGGCGGCCGGTGCGCCGCCCGAACCGACCGCACAGGACCGGCGGGACGCGCTCCGGTTGGCGGCGTTGTCCGAGGGGCTGACGCTCCGTGTCATTGTGGGAGCGGTGCCGGCCGAGGAGGCCTGCCACTTGATCCGCGCCGAGGTGGACCGCTGCCTGGACGCCACGTGAAGGGAACCGAATGTCCGACACCACCGCCCTGCGACACGACCTCGAGGCGAGTCGCGACCAGTTCGAGCAGTACCGGGTCTCCGTGGCCGCGGCGATCGAGGAGCGGCCCGCCGGCGAGCTGTCCCGTGCACTCGACGCGATCCTCCCCGACCTCGTCTTCTACGAGGGGCAGGCCAGCGCGGCGGCGATCGCCGTCGCCCGACTCGATGCCGGTGGCGGGGCCGCGGAGGTGGCGGCGGAGCTGTCGCAGGGGCTCGTGGAGCAGCAGGCGGCGAGGCGAAGCAGCGACTTCCTGGCCGGGTTCGCGCGGACGCTGATGCGGGTGAACCGGGAGATCGGCCTGTAGCGGCCGACCGCCCGGGGCCACGGGTGGGGCGTGACGTGATGCCCGGGGTGCAGTGGACCGTCTGTGGTCTGTTCGCTCCGGTCGCCGTGGTCGCGTGGGATGTGGCGTACTCCCGCCGCACCGCCGCACCGCCGCACCGGCGGGCGCGGGGCCTGGAAGGCGTGAGGGGCAGGCGGAGACGTCAGGCGGAACGGGCTGTGTGGGGGTAACGTCCAAGGCGCGAACACCTCAGGACGGGAGTCCCGTGATGGAGGCAGCGAACAGTCAGGATGCAGGCGTCCGGCCTGCCGCCCGTCGGCCCCGCGTCGTGATAATCGGCTCGGGCTTCGGAGGGCTCGCCGCTGCGCAACGCCTGGCCAAGGCGGACGTGGACGTGACGATGGTGGCGAAAACCGGCCATCACCTGTTCCAGCCGCTGCTCTACCAGGTGGCCACCGGAATCCTGTCGGTCGGCGAGATCGCGCCGTCGACCCGACTGGTCCTTCGGGACCACAAGAACATCACGGTCACCCTCGGCGAGGTGGACAGGATCGACGTGGCCGCACGGACCGTTCACGCGGTGGCCGGGCACATCGACTTCGACCTGCCCTACGACACGCTGATCGTCGCGGCCGGCGCCAACCAGTCCTACTTCGGGAACGACCATTTCGAGCGCTATGCCCCCGGCATGAAGACCATCGACGACGCCCTCGAACTCCGCGGCCGGATCCTCGGCAGTTTCGAGCTGGCCGAGGTCACCGAGGACGAGGCGGAGCGTCAGATGCTGCTCACCTTCGTCGTGGTGGGTGGTGGCCCCACGGGTGTGGAGATGGCGGGGCAGATCGGTGAGCTGGCCCATCGCACCCTCAAGAACAGTTTCCGCCGGATCGACCCGGCCGACGCGAGGATCATCCTCCTCGACGCGGCGCCGTCGGTGCTGCCGCCGTTCGGCGAGCGGCTCGGCAGGGCGGCGCAGGAGCGCCTGGAGAAGCTCGGGGTGGAGGTGCACCTCAACGCGATGGTCACCAACGTGGACGCGAGAGGTGTCGAGGTCAAGTACGCGGACGGCACCACCCGTCGGATCGAGGCCGCGTGCAAGATCTGGTCCGCGGGGGTCCAGGCCAGTCCGTTGGGCAGGATGCTCGCCGAGCAGACCGGCGCTGAGGTCGACCGCGCCGGGCGGATCCTGGTGGGCAAGGACTTCTCATTGCCCGACCATCCGGAGATCTTCGCGATCGGCGACATGATGAGCCTGGACGGTCTTCCGGGCGTCTCGCCCGTCGCGATCCAGGGCGGCAAGTATGTCGCACAGCAGGTCGCCCGTGAGGCGCAGGGGAAGCAGTCGTCCTCGGGCCGGCCGGCGTTCAAGTATTTCGACAAGGGCTCCATGGCCACTGTGTCCCGCTACAGCGCGGTGGTGAAGATCGGCCGGTTCGAGTTGCACGGCTTCATCGCGTGGGTGCTGTGGCTGGTCGTGCACCTGGCATTCCTCATCGGGTTCCGCAATCGTGTGGCCACCCTGTTCTCGTGGGGGATGCACATCCTCGGCGACCGCCGTTCGCAACTCAGCGCGACCGACCGGTGGGTGTACGGCCGCCGCGCGATAGACCGCGTGTACGGGGGCGGCATCGCCTCGTCGAAGGTCGACGACACCGGGGAAAGCTGACGGGCCGGTCGCGGCCCCGGGTGCAGGAGCTCGGGTTCCGGTAGGTAATTACGACGACGACAACGAGAGCCCGGTCCACGCACACGCGCTGTGCTGTCGGCGGGGAGATGTCGTCGTGCTTTCTCATGATTTTTCTCGGATCTTTCGCCCGCGATCTCGCACTGGCTCACCAAACTAAGTGCCGTTCACATTCGAAGTGTCCCTCTGGCGGTGGTGAAAGAGTTAATTCGGAATCGCTCAAAGGGGGGCGCTCGCCACGCTTATCAGGTAGAGCGTCCAAGTTGATTGGATAAAAAGTCTGTGGCTAGATAAGTGTCGACTAACGAAAAGTCGATGTGAACATCCCGACGCAGCATCGATGGGGGCGCTGCGCCGGGGCGCGAGGAGGAGGGATGCCCGATGTCCAGTAGTTCGAGGAGCATCATGCGGTCCAGGTTGAAGCAGGCGCTCGCTGCAGGTAGCGCCACCGCGCTGGCTGCCGGCGCGGCTTTCGCGGTGGGGGCGCCGGCAGCGCACGCCGGGTCGCACGGGTCGTCTGGCAGCAAGACCGCGTCGGCTGTGCACGAGGTGCTCAGCTCTG
>CAYFRF010000093.1:0-10537 GCA_964345415.1 uncultured Microbacter sp.
AGGTCATGAGTTCCAGCGGAAAGCCCCGGCTCGCTGGACGGCAACCCTCCACCGCGGTGGGGTGCCCCGGGAGACGACCTGGCCCACACCACATACGGTGGCAGGCAAGCGCGGGTCCGTAATGCTCTAGCAGCGGCCGGACCCTTTTCGATGAGAGGAGGGGCCAGGCCCCTATGACGTACGACAACAGCAATCCCGACTGGGCGTTCGAGACCCGTCAGATCCACGCAGGCCAGCCCGTTGATTCGGAGACCGGCGCCCGTAACCTGCCGATCTACCAGACCACCTCGTTCGTGTTCGCGGATGCCGAGCAGGCTGCCAACCGTTTCGCGCTGGCCGAGATGGGCCCCATCTACACGCGCATCACCAACCCGACGGTCGCCGCGGTCGAGAACCGCATCGCCTCGCTCGAGGGCGGCGTGGCCGCGACCATGTTCGCCTCCGGCCAAGCCGCCGAGACCGCCGCCATCCAGTCGATCGTCCAGGCCGGTGGCCACGTGGTGGCCTCGCCGCGCCTCTACGGCGGCACGGATGCGCTGCTGCGCCACACCCTGCCCAAGTACGGCATCGAGACCACGTTCGTCGAGAACCCGGACGATCCCGAGTCGTGGCAGGCCGCTGTCCGGCCCAACACCCGCGCGTTCTACGCCGAGACGATCTCCAACCCGCTCAACGACGTGCTGGACATCCCGGCCATCGCGGAGATCGCCCACCGGAACCAGGCGCCGCTGATCGTGGACAACACCACGGCCACTCCGTATCTGGTCCGTCCCCTGGAGCAGGGTGCCGACGTCGTCGTCATCTCCGCCACCAAGTACCTCGGCGGCCACGGTTCCTCGCTCGCCGGCGTCCTCGTCGACGGTGGTTCCTTCGACTGGCGCGCGCAGCGCGACGGTGAGGACCTCTACCCGTCCTTCACCACCCCGGACCCGGCCTACCACGGTGCCGTCTACGCCGACCTGGGTGCTCCGGCGCTGGCCCTCAAGGCCCGCGTCACCCTCCTGCGCGACACCGGTGCCGCGCCGAGCCCGTTCAACGCGTGGGCCATCGCCCAGGGCATCGACACGCTGAGCCTGCGGGTGGAGCGTCACGTGTCCAACGCGCAGGCGATCGCCGAGTGGCCCGAGGCCCGCGACGACGTGGCGTCGGTCTCCTACGCCGGCCTGGCGTCCTCGCCGTGGAACGCGCTGCAGAAGAAGATCTCCCCCAAGGGCGCCGGCGCGATCGTCACGTTCGAGCTGACCGCACCCGAGGGCGCGTCCGACGAGGACCTCAAGAAGCGGGCGTGGGCGTTCATCGACGCGCTCAAGCTGCACTCGTGCCTGGTCAACATCGGTGACGTGCGGTCGCTGGTGAGCCACCCGGCCACCACCACGCACTCGCAGGGCACCCCGGAGGCCAACGCGAAGGCCGGCGTGACCATCTCGAGCATCCGCCTGTCGGTGGGTATCGAGGCCCTCGAGGACATCATCGGGGACCTCGAGCTCGGGTTCGCCGCGATCTCCTGAGCCGCAGTCCCCATGGTTTCCTCCTCCGATCCGCTCGCGCTGCTGCCTCCGGGTGACGGCACCCTCGGCCACGTCGCCATCGGCGATGTCACGTTGGTCACGGGTGTCGTCCTCCCGGCGGTGACGCTCGCGGTGCAGCGGTGGGGGCGGATCAACCAGGACCGGTCGAACGTGGTGCTCGTGGAGCACGCGCTCACCGGCGACTCGCACGTCGTGGGGCCGGTTGATTCGCTGCACCCCACCCCGGGCTGGTGGAACGGGCTCGTCGGGCCCGGTCTGCCACTGGACACGGACCGCTACTGCGTGGTGTCCGTGAACGTCCTGGGTGGGTGCCGCGGGTCGACCGGCCCCAGTTCGTTGCATCCTGACGGGCACTACTGGGGTGCGCGTTTCCCGGCGGTGTCGGTGCGGGACATGGTCACCTCCGAGCGCATGCTCGCCGACCTGCTGGGCATCGAGCGCTGGGCCGCGGTGATCGGCGGGTCGATGGGCGGGGCGCGCACGCTGGAGTGGATGATCACCCATCCCGACCGGGTCCGCGCCGCGTGCGTGCTCGCGGTGGGTGCGCGGGCGTCGGCCGATCAGATCGGTATCCAGACCGCGCAGATCATGGCCGTGACCTCGGATCCGCACTGGCAGCAGGGCGGGTATCACGGGACGGGCCGCACGCCGGTGACCGGTCTGGGGATCGCCCGCCGGATCGCGCACCTGTCGTACCGCGGCGAGCTGGAGTTGGACGAGCGTTTCGCCAACCGGCCGCAGCCGGGCGAGAACCCGCGCGCGGAGGACCTGTCGATCTCGGGCCGCTTCGCGGTGCAGTCCTATCTCGATCACCAGGCCGGCAAGCTCGTGTCCCGGTTCGACGCCTGCACCTATGTGTTGCTCACCGATGCGCTCAACCGTCACGACGTGGGGCTCGACCGCGGCGGCGTCGAGGCGGCGCTGCGCGACTGTCCGGTGCCGTGTGTGATCGGCGGCGTCACGACGGACCGCCTGTATCCGCTGCGCCAGCAGGAGGAGCTCGCGGAGTTGTTGCCGGGCGCTGATCCGCTGGTGGTGATCGACAGTCCCGCAGGTCACGACGGCTTCCTCACCGAGGACGACGTGGTGGGTCCCATGCTGGCCCGCACCATGGAACTGTCGGAGCAGGACACGCCCGAGCGTGCGCGGGGGCTGGCGTGAGCGTGCCGGAGCCGCGCCGCGACGCGGAGAACCACAACCACGACGACGACGACAAGACCGTCCACCCGGACCTCGTTCACGACCCGGACCACTACCTCGACCACGATTCGGATCACACTCCCCGACCCGCCGCGATGGCGCTGGTCGGACTGTCGGCGGGGCTGGGGATCATCGGCCTGTCGATCGGGTTCGCCACCGTGCTCGGGCTGACCGCCACGGCGACGGGCGGCAGCGACACCTCCGGTTTCGGACCGTTGGTCATCTCGGCCGTGTCGTCGCTGGTGCTGGGGCTGCTGCTGATCGTCGGAGCGGTGCTGCTGTGGCGTGCCCATTCGTCGGCGCGGGTGGTGATCGGTGCGGGGGCCACGCTGCTGACCCTGAGTTCGCTGGCCCGGATGATGCTGGACAGTCTGAACTTCATCTCGGTGGTCGGCACCGTGTTCTCACTCTGCGTGCTGGTGGCGATGGGCTATCTGCTGACCTTGGACGATGTCCGCGAGCATGTGCGCGACGGCGTGCCGCTGCGCCTGCGCTGACGCGTCCCTCCCCGCACCGCCATCCCCCGCGCAGCCCTCCCCCGCGCAGCCCTCCCCCGCGCAGCCCTCCCCCGCGCAGCCATCCCCCGCGCTGCCATCCCCCGCGCAGCCCTCCCCCGCGCCGCCATCCCCCGCGCTGCCCATCAGATGTCGCGACACCTGTCTGATCGCGTGGGCTGCGCGACATCGAATAGGTTTCGCACGTTGCCACCGGGATATGCCGCGCCTGATCGTCGAAACTCGCTGAGCGTGCCTCGTTATTTGCGCTGCTGAGGCCTGGGACCCCGGCCCACGGCCTGCCTGTTGTCCACAGGCCCGGCCTTCTCCACAGGTAAGCGTCGTAGGCCGTCGCTGAGCCGTGTTCGCGGCTGGGCAGAGCCGATCATCATGTCCATGGACCAATTCAGCGATCTGATTCCACTCATCCTCACCACCGACCAGTTGCTCGGTCGTGGTGTCACGCCCTACCAGCTGAGCCGGGCGGTGAAGGCCGGGGAACTCATCCGGCTCAGACCCGGGTTCTTCGTCGAGGGGAAGGCACGCGATCTCAACTGGCGTCAACGTCATCTGTTATCGGTACTAGCGGCGGATGCCGCTCTGGACTCTCCGGTGTTCTCCCACGCTTCTGCGGCACTCATCCACGGACTTCCGGACTGGGGTCTCCCGCTACGGAAGGTGTCTGTGAGCGAGGAGGGACCCGTGCCGCGAACTCGCACCTCCAGCCGAACGGCCTTCCGCTCCGTGCCGGACCTGGCAGGCGAGGTGATGACCGTCGACGGCCTCCGGGTCACCACTCCGGCGCGTACGGTGACCGACATCGCGATGTCGGTGAACAGAGACGCAGGTGTGACGGTCGCTGACGCTGCGCTGCACGGCGGGATCGTCACGCTGGAGGAGATCGAGGCATCGCTGAGCAGGTCCGCGGGCCGGCGCGGAATCAGACGCGCCCGACACTCGATGAGCCTCGTGGACGGGAACAGCGAGAGCGTCGCGGAGACACTCAGTCGGCTGAGCTTTCGAGACTTCGGACTGCCGGAACCGGAAACCCAGGTCGAGATCAGCAATCCTCGTGGCGTCGTGGTCGCCCGCGTGGACTTTCTGTGGCGCGAGTTCGGTGTGATCGGCGAGTGCGACGGCTTCGGCAAGTATTTCGACGGCCTGACCCCCGCCGAGACACGGCACCGTCTGGGTATGGAGAAGGACCGCGACGCCGAACTCACGGCTCTCGGCTACCGGGTTCTCCACTGGCGATGGCGCGACGTCGAGGAGCCCCATTACCTCGCGTCACGACTCAGTCGGGTGTTCCACCACGCTGCCGCGTGAACAGCCGCGCCACCGCAGGAGGCACCGCCCGCGCCGCCGTCGCCCGCGCCGCCGGCGGCTGAACGCCACCCATCCAATGTCGCGCCACCTGTCGGATCTCCTAGGTGGCGCGACATCGGATAGGCAGCACGGGCGGGAAGGGCGCGACCCCACGAATCCGATAGGCAGCGCGGGCGAGGTGCGCAGCGCGCGGGGTGGGGCGAGGTGCGCAGCGCGCGGGGTGGAGCGGGGTACGCAGCGCGCGGGGTGGAGCGGGGTACGCAGCGCGCGGGGTGGGGCGGGCAAGGTAGCGCGAGCCGGGAGCGGTCAGCCGGTGCCGAGGGAGTCGATCGAGGTGGCCAGCCACAGGATGACCGCGCCGACTGCGGTGTAGAACCCCACGTCGAAGCGCTTGGAGCGCACGCCCAGCAGTCGCGCGCGCTCGTCCGGCACGACCAGTCGCAGCGCCGCCGCAGCCAGCGCCACCACGCCCAGGATGAACGCGCCGCGCCGCCACCGTTCGAGGACGATGAAGCCGAGTGCCACCGCCACACCGATGAGCACCAGAGCGAGCGGCCACTGGGCCCGCACCTGCGCCCACGTCAGCCGCGCCGGCCGGGTCCGCGCGGGCCTCGCGTCGCTGTGCCCGGGCCGCGGCTGGTCGGGGGCGGGGCGCGTCATCCAGGACTCCCGGGCATGCGGCGCCTCACGCTCCGGCGGACGGCGGGCTGGGCCATACGGGACTCACGCGTCGGCGGACAGCCGCTCGCAGCGCTCCACCACGTTGGACAGCAGGAACGCACGGGTCAGCGGGCCCACACCGCCGGGGTTGGGCGAGATCGCCCCGGCGACCTCCCACACGTCCGGGTGCACGTCGCCGGCGAGCTTGCCGTCGAGACGAGAGACGCCCACGTCCAGCACGGCGGCACCGGGCTTGACCATGTCCGCGGTGAGCATGTGCGGCACGCCGGCGGCGGCCACGATCACGTCGGCGCGGAGGGTCTCGGCGGCCAGGTCGCGGGTGCCGGTGTGGCAGAGGGTGACGGTCGCGTTCTCGCTGCGACGGGTGAGCATGAGCCCGATGGGCCGGCCCACGGTGACGCCGCGGCCGATCACCACGACATGCGCGCCGTCGAGCTCCACATCGAAGCGCCGCAGCAGGGCGATACACCCGTTGGGGGTACACGGCAGCGGGGCGGGCTCGTTCAGCACGAGCTTGCCGAGGTTCACCGGGTGGAGGCCGTCGGCGTCCTTGGCCGGGTCGATGCGTTCGAGGATCGCGTTCTCGTCCAGGTGCTTCGGCAGCGGCAGCTGCACGATGTAGCCGGTGCACGCGGGGTCGGCGTTGAGCTCGTCGATCACGGCCTCGAGCTCGGCCTGCGTGGTGTCGGCGGGCAGATCACGCCTGATGGAGGCGATGCCGACCTGCTCACAGTCGCGGTGCTTCATCTTGACGTAGGAGTGGCTCCCCGGGTCGTCACCTACCAGCACCGTGCCGAGCCCGGGGGTGATGCCCTTGTCCCGGAGCGCGGCCACGCGCGTGGTGAGGTCGGCGACGATCTCGTCGCGGGTGAGCTTGCCGTCCAGCTTGATCGCGGTCACGACTGCCAGTATCCCACTCCCCGGCGGACCCGCGGGCACGGCACTGCGAGAATGCCGGACATGACCGGAGCGGATGTACGCCTGCTGTTCGACCGTCCCTGCATCCCGCCCAACACCGGCAACGCGATCCGGATGTCCGCGGGCGCGGGCTGCGAACTCCACCTGGCCGGGCCGATGGGCTTCGACCTATCGGAGCCGAACCTGCGGCGGGCCGGCCTGGACTACCACGACCTCGCGCACGTCGAGGTCCACGAGAACCTCGAGGCCGCCTACGGGAAACTGCTGCCGGCGCGCGTGTGGGCGTTCACCGCGCACGCCGACCTCTCGCTGCCAGAAGTCCGCTTCTCCCCCGGTGACGTCCTGCTGTTCGGACCCGAACCGACCGGGTTGGCCGAAGACGTGCTGGCCGACGAGCGGGTCACCGCGAAGGTCCGCATCCCCATGCTGCCGGGCCGCCGCTCGATGAACCTGTCGAACGCGGCCGCGGTGGCCGTCTACGAGGCCTGGCGACAGTTCGGCTACCCGGAAACGTGAAATTCCCAGCACTATGACTTAGAGTTTCGGTATGCCGAAATCTCGATCACTCGGCACCCGCAACCGTTCGGGTGGCCCCGCCGTGAGCGGCCGCGCCGTGCGCCGCCGCGCCGCGGGTGGCCGTGTTGCCGGTGGCGCGCTCGTCGTCGTCGCCCTTTTCTCTCTGGTCGCCGCGTGCGCACTGCTCGCCGCCTGCGGCCCCGCGGCGTCCCTCGGCGGCGACGTCGACGACCGCCCGCAGTTCGTCGACACCGACGAGCGGATCGTCGTGGCCACCACCTTCACGATCCTCGCCGACATGGTCCGCGTCGTGGGCGGCGACCGCGTGCAGGTCGAATCCGTGACCACCCCCGGCGCCGACGTCCACTACTACGAGCCCACCGCCGGCGACCTCAAACGCGTCGAGGGCGCCGACCTCGTGGTGAGCAACGGCCTCGGCCTCGACGACTGGCTCCTGCGGTTCGTCGACGGCACCGACGCCCGCCACCTCGTGGCCAGCGACGGGATCGACCCCCTGCCCGTCCGCTCCGGCAACTCCGTCGGCAACCCCAACCCACACGCCTGGATGTCGCCCACCGAGGGCGCCGTCTACATCCGGTCGATCGCGGCCGCCCTCACCGACCTCGACCCCGCCGGCGCCGCCGGGTACACCGCCCGCGCCGACGCCTACATCGCCGAACTCGACAGCCTGGCCGCCCGCGCCCGCGAGGCGGTCGCGACCGTCCCCTCGATGCGCCGCGTCCTCGTGACCTGCGAGGGCGCCTTCTCCTACCTAGCCCGCGACCTCGGCATGGACGAGCTCTACCTCTGGCCCGTCAACAGCGAGAACCAGGGCCTGCCCCGCCAGGTCACCGCCCTCATCGACGAGGTGCGCGACCGCAATGTGCCCGCCCTGTTCTGCGAGTCGACCGTGTCCGGCGACGCCATGGAACAGGTCGCCGCCGAGACCGGCAGCCGCCTCGGGGGCCTGCTGTACGTCGACTCACTGTCCGCCGCCAACGGCCCCGTCCCCACCTACCTGGATCTCCTCGACCACGACCTCGACACCATCACCCGGGAGCTGAGCTCATGACCGAGCAGCCACTGCCCTACTCGCCCCACCTCGGATCGCCTGCCGTGGTGGTGACCGACCTGACCGTCGACCGCGGCCAGGTCCGGGCCCTGGACGCGGTGTCGCTGTCCGCGCCCAGCGGCGAGATCACCGTGCTGCTCGGCCCCAACGGCTCCGGCAAATCGACCCTGTTGCAGTCCCTGCTCGGCCTGGTCACGCCCACCGCGGGAAGCGTCCGCGTCCTCGGCGAGCCCGTGCGTCGGGCACTGCGCAGTGGCCGGGTGGCCGCGGTGCCGCAGGCCGACGAGCTCGACTCACGCTTCCCCATCACCGCCGCCGAGGTGGTCATGCAGGGCCGGCGCCGGTTCACCGGACCGTGGCGACGACCGTCGACCGCCGACCGGCGGGCCGTGGCCTACGCGCTCGACCGTGTGGGACTCGGCGGCGTGGCGGGCCGGCGGATCGGGGAACTCTCCGGCGGCCAGCGCCGCCGCGTCCTGCTCGCCCGCTGCCTCGCCCAGGAGGCCGACCTGCTGCTGCTCGACGAGCCGTTCAACGGCATGGACGCCGGCAGCGAAGAGGTCTACATCGACGTCCTGCGCGAGCTCACCGACGCCGGGCACACCGCCCTGATCTCCACCCACCACCTCGGGACCGTCGAGCGCCTGGCCGACTCGGTGGCCCTGCTCAACGGGCGACTGCTCGCCCACGGCCCCGTCAGCGAGACCACCACGCCCCAGATCCTGTCCACGTTGCTCGGTGCGCGCCTGCCCGCCGAGCAGGCCCGGCACACCGCCGACCACGCCCGGCGCACCGCCGGGACCGACCTGCACACCGCCAACGAGGAGGCCCTTCCGTGATCGAACTCCTCACCGAGCCGATGTCGTACGCGTTCATGCGCCGCGCCCTGCTCGTGGTGGCCGCCTCCGGCATCGCCGGCGCGCTGCTGAGCTGCTGGTTGGTCCACATGGGCTGGTCCCTCATGGGCGACGCCGTGTCGCACGCGGTGCTGCCCGGGGTGGTGATCGCCGCCATGACAGGCATCCCCTTCGCCGTGGGCGCCCTCCTCGCGGCCCTGGTCGCGGTCGCGCTCATCGGCGGCGTCCGCGAGGCCGGCACCGTGCGCGAGGACGCGGCGATGGGCATCGTGTTCACGGCCCTGTTCTCCCTCGGCCTGGTGCTCATCGCCCGCTTCCCCAGCCAACAGGACCTGCACTCGATCCTGTTCGGCAGCGTGCTGGGCGTCCGCGATTCCGACCTCATCCAGGTGCTGATCGTCTCGGCGTTCACGGTGATCGTGCTGCTGGCCTTCCGCCGCGACCTCATCATGTTGGCCTTCGACCGGCTCCAGGCCCACACTCTGGGGCTGCGCACCCGCTGGCTCACGGCGCTGCTGCTGGCGACACTGGCCACCGCGACCGTCGCGGGGGTCCAGTCGGTGGGCGTGATCCTGGTGGTGGCGACCCTCATCATCCCCGGTGCGACCGCCCAGCTCATTGCTGACACCATGCGGGGGACGATGGTCCTCGCCGTCGTCGTCGCACTGGTGGGCGGGGTGACCGGCCTCTACGTCGGCTACTACGCCGACCTGCCCCCGGGCCCCGTGGTGGTGCTCACCCAGGCGGTGATCTTCCTGGTCGCGCAGTTGTTCGCGCCGCGGCGCGGGGTGGTGCCGCGGGCGCTGGCGGGCGCGCGCGCACGGCGATCGGGGATGATGGCGCTATGACCGACGACCAGCCGTTGAGCCTGGCTGACCTCACGCCCACCATCCAGGGCTATCTCATGGCGGCCCACGCGCTGGGTGCCGGCGGCGACCCCGTGACCTCCGGCGCGATGGCCGAGCGGCTCGGCGCCTCGCCCTCCTCGGTGAGTGAGGGTGTGCGCAAGCTCGTGGCCCTGGGGCTGGCGGAGCACCGCCCCTATGCACCTGTAGAGCTCACCGCGACCGGGCGTTCCCTCGCGGTGGCGATGGTGCGGCGGCACCGGATCATCGAGACGTTCCTGTCGCGCTGCCTGGACTACCCGTGGGACGAGGTGCACGCCGAGGCCGATGCGCTCGAGCACGTGGTCTCCGACCGGTTCGTCGACGCCCTCGACGCGTTCCTCGACCACCCCCGGCGCGATCCGCACGGCGACCCCATCCCCACGCGCGACGGCCGCGTCACCCCGCTCGGCGACACCCCGCTGGACACGGTTCCCGAGGGCGCTACGGCTGTGGTGACGCGGGTGTCCGACCGCGACAACGCCGTCCTGCGCCACCTCGACACGATCGGCCTGCGCCCCGATTCCGCGCTGCGCGTGGTCTCGCGGCAGGTCGAGTTGGGCACCATCACCGTGGACCTGGCGGGCGAGTCGGTACAGGTCGGCACGCCTGTGGCCGCCGCGGTGCGGGTACGGGTCGACGGGGCCTGAAGGCGCGCGGCGCCGGGCGCCTGCCGCGCGCCGGGAACCTACGGGGTCGACGACGACGACGATGTCAGCCCCACCAGCGGGGCCGTGACGCGCCGCTGATCCCGCACGTCCCGCGCTCTGTCCCGGAAGGTCGGCGATTTTTCCCGGGCGGCGTGTGATCTCGCGCGGGCGGCGCGCGCACTGTCCCGGGCGGCCCGGCTCGCCCGCGCCGCCGGCCCCCGCAGGCCGAGCGCCACGAGCGTTGCCAGCACCATCGCCCCGTCGGCCGCCGCAGCTGCGGGAGCTCCGGTGACCTCGTGGCGCAGCAGGAGCACGGCGGTCATCGTCATGGACGCCTTGTGGAAGATCACCACCAGCCACAGGACCGCCGCGCCCGGCGGGGTGGCGCCGAGGTAGGCGGACAGGGCGGC
>CAYFRF010000094.1:0-2032 GCA_964345415.1 uncultured Microbacter sp.
CGGCCGATGACCTCCTTCATGATCTCGTTGGTGCCGCCGTAGATCCGCATGACGCGGGCGCCGGCGAACTTCTGCGCGATGGGGTACTCCATCATGTAGCCGTAGCCGCCGAAGAGCTGGAGGCAGCGGTCCACCACGTCGTCCAGCATGTCGGTGGCCTGCAGCTTGGCCATGGAGGCCGTCACGGCGTCGAGCTCGCCGGCGATCTCCTTCTCGATGCAGTAGTCGACGAAGGTGCGGGTGGCCATGACCTGCGTCTTGCAGTGCGCGAGCTCGAAGCGGGTGTTCTGGAAGTCCAGGACGGGCTTGCCGAACGCCTGCCGCTCCTTGGTGTACTCGAGGGTCTCCACGACCGCGGCCTCGGCCATGGCGAGGGCGTCCACGGCGATGGCCAGGCGCTCGCGCGGCAGCTGGTTCATGAGCTGGTAGAAGCCCTGGCCGGTCTCGCCGCCGAGGAGGTTGGCGGCGGGCACGCGCATGTCGTTGAAGAACAGCTCGGCGGTGTCGGCGCCGTGGCGGCCCATCTTCTCGAGCACGCGGCCGCGCTCGAAGCCGGGGGTGTCGGCCTCGACGGCGAACAGGGCCATGCCCTTGTGGCCGGCGTCCAGGTCGGTCTTGGCCACCACCACCACGAAGTCGGCGGAGCCGCCGTTGGAGATGAAGGTCTTGGAGCCGTTGATCACGTACTCGTCGCCCTCGAGCCGGGCGGTGGTGCGGACGCCCTGCAGGTCGGAGCCGGCGCCGGGCTCGGTCATGGCGATGGCCGAGATCCACTCGCCGGAGCACATCTTGGGCAGCCACGCCTTCTTCTGCTCCTCGGTGGCGTACTTGGCGATGTAGTGCGGGGTGATGGTGGAGCCGACGCCCATGCCGAACGCGGTGTCGCCGGAGTAGACGAGCTCCTCGGTGACGAGGTATTCCATGCCCGGGTCGCCGCCCTGGCCGCCGTACTCCTCGGGGATGTCGAGGCAGATGAGGCCGGCCTCGCCGGTGCGCTGCCAGGTCTCGCGGTCGACGTGCTTCTGCGCGGCCCACTTCTCCTGGTTGGGGGTCATCTCCTTGGCGAAGAAGGCGCGGGCGTGTTCGCGCAGCAGCCGGTGGTCGTCGGTCTCCCAGGACGGGCGGTAGTCGGGGAACAGTGCGGACACGAGCAGCCTCCAGGGATCAGCCAGGGATAAGACCGAAAAGAAAAGATATGACGACGACAACGACGACGACGTCGAGTTCGTTGTGATCCTACGACGGCGGTCCGACACGACTTCCAGCGAGCGTCCCCCGATCCGGCCATACTCGGGGGCATGAGCTCTTCTGCGGACAACGCCCCTCAGACCGATCTGCCCGAGCCGTTCCCCACCGACTGGACCCGCGCGCTGGTCCTGGTGGCTCATCCGGATGACCCGGAGTACGGCATGTCGGCGGCGGTGGCCCGGTGGACGGCGGAGGGCCGCAGCGTGGTGTACGTCCTGGCCTCGAGCGGTGAGGCCGGTATCGAGGGGATGGCGCCGTCGATCGCCGGGCCGATCCGCGAGGAGGAGCAGCGGCGTTCCGCGGCGGTGGTCGGGGTGGACACGGTGGAGTTCCTCGGCTTCCCCGACAGCCGGATCGTCAACAACGGCGCGTTGCGGGACGCGATCGCCGACTCGATCCGCAAGCACCGGCCGGACATCGTGGTGTCGCTGTACTCGGGCCCGGAGTTCGCGCCCGGGCACCCCAACCAGTCCGACCACATGGAGTTCGGCGCGGCCGTGGGCGCCGCCTATGACGACCTGGTGGCCGCGGTCGGGGTGGACTCCCGGGAGGGGCGCCCACAGATGTGGTTCGAGTCCGATCCGCAGCCGAGCCACTACGTGGACGTCTCGGGGTTCGTCGAGGCGGCGGTGGACGCGCTCGCCGAGCACAAGGAGTACATGTCGGTGCTGGATCCGGCCACGCCGGTCTCCGAGCAGGCGCGGACGCAGGTCGAACGGATGGTCGCGCCGGTCGAGGGGCTGGCCGGGGGCAACCCGGTGGTGGGGTTCACGCGCAAGCGGCC
>CAYFRF010000094.1:2132-5145 GCA_964345415.1 uncultured Microbacter sp.
GTGGCGAGGATCACTGCCGGTTCGGGAATCTTCCCGGACCGGCGGTCCGTTATAGGTGGCATGACAACTTCTTTGGATGCCCGGACCGCCCTGGCCCTCGACGAGGCCGCCCAGAACCTGCTGTTCCGTGACGCCCGGACCGCCAACGCCTTCACCGACGAGCCGGTGACGGACGAGCAGCTCCAGGCCATCTACGACCTGGTCAAGTGGGCGCCCACCTCGATGAACAACCAGCCGCTGCGCGTCGTGGTGCTCCGCTCGGAGGAGGCCAAGGCCCGGCTCATCCCGCTCATGGGCGAGGGCAACCAGGCCAAGACCGCCGCCGCCCCGGCCGTGGCGCTGCTCGCCGCCGACGTGGACTTCCACGACGAGCTGCCGAAGCTGTTCCCCCACTTCCCCGGTGCCCGCGACCTGTTCGCCGGTTCCGAGGAGGCGCGTGTCGGCACCGCCGAGCTCAACGCCGGCCTGCAGATCGGTTACTTCATCCTCGGCATCCGCGCCGCCGGGCTGGCCGCCGGCCCGATGACCGGGTTCGACGCCGAGGCCATCTCCAAGGAGTTCTTCCCCGACGGCCGCCACCGCGTGCTCGTCGCCGTGAACATCGGCAAGCCGGCCGCCGAGGGCGCCTGGTTCGACCGTCTCCCGCGGCTGGAGTACGACGAGGTCGTCACCACCCTCTGATCCGGCCCGTCACTGATCCGGCCGCCACACCGGCCCGATCCCACTGAGCCTGCGCCACCACCCCTGGCGCACCACGACCGCGCCCGCCCGGGCTGATCCCCGGGCGGGCGCGGTTCATTTCGTGCGGGGCGCGTGCTGCGCTAGCCGACAGCCACGAAGCGCTTGATGATCTCGGTAGCCCACGCGGCGTCCGGCGAGGTGGTGCTGCCGTCGCCCGGGACCCCGACGTAGGTGAGCCAGAAACGCTCGTCGCCCTCGCCCACGACCGCCGAATAGATCAGTGCGCCCTCCGGGCCGACGACCGGCTGCTCGATCAGCGGCAGGATCCGGACGGACACCGCCACGCCGTCGCCGACACGGTTCCTGAACTCCACTGACTGCTCGTCCACCGGCTGCGCCGGGATGGGCAGCAGCGCCTGGCCGATGCCCGTGGCCAGCGACCAGGCCGCCTCCTCGTTGGTGGGGTCCGCGCCGCCGAGCATCTCCGGGGTCAACGCACCGATGAAGACCAGGCCGGTCCCTTCCGCCGCCTCCGCTTCCGCATCCGCCGCTTCCGCATCCTCGGGCACCACCATCTCGGGCACCAGCATGGTCGACCCGAACAGCAGTGCGCCGGACTCGGCCTGCCACCCCATCGGGACCCGGAAGGTCAGCCCGGCCTGCTCATCGACGTACTCGGACCCGGCCGCGACCTGGGTCTTGGCGCTCACCGTGCGCTCGGCCGGCGGATAGGTCTTCTGCGAGATGACCACCGTCGCCACCGCCGCGATCACCGCCAGGACCACCACCAGGGCGATCCACAGGACGGCCCGGGTCCGACCGGACGATGAAGGGGCACTCACACTCGCGCTCATGGACCCAGACTAGGCGCGGTGTCGGGGCGGGTTCGCCGAAGGGTGATGTTCACCCTCCCGGGCTCCGCCCCCACCACCTCCCGGCACCACGCCGGAGCCGTGCCGTCGAACACCTTCGGCACACCGTGGAACGCCATCCTCGACGGGCCGCCGAACACCACCAGGTCACCGGACTCCAGCCGCACATCCGTGTACGGGCGGCCCCGGTGTTCGGGCGTGCCGAAACGGAACGTGCACGCATCGCCCAGGCTGAGCGAGACCACCGGCGCGGGGCTGGCCTCGTCGCGGTCCTGGTGCAGGCCCATCGTCGAGCCCGGCCCGTAGAGGTTCACCAGTGCCGCGTCCGGGGTGTAGGCCCCTGCCCCTTCCGTTGATACTGCCCTCGCTGCCTCCGGGCCATCCGCTCCCGCCACCCGCGGATCGACCGCCTCCGCCGCGACCAGCGCGGACCGGGCCGCCCGCAGCAGCCACTCGGGCAGGGGTGGGGTGGCCTCGTCGTCGTCGTATCTATAGGGCGACCACCCGCGCCCCAGGCTGAACGTGCGCACCGACATCCGGCCCCCGCCCGGCAGCACGATCGTGCGCGGCGCGCGCACCGCCGACCAGCCCACGCACGCCCGGAGGAGGTATTCCTGCTGCTCGCGGCTCATCCAGTCCGGCACGTGGACCGCGCCGGGGCCGAGGATCGTGGGCTCGCGGTGCACGCCGAACAGCGGCTCGGTCATCCCCGGCCCAGTCACTCCCGGCCCAGCACCGCCCACGCCTGCTCGGCCAGCTCGGGCGTCGCGGCGGCCACCACGGTGCCGCCCTCGAGCGGCTGACGGCCGTCGGGCCCGGTGATCACGCCGCCGGCGGCCTCGATGATCGGGATGAGCGCCACGATGTCGTACGAGTTGAGGTCCGACTCCACCACCAGGTCGACCCGGCCCGCGGCGAGCATGCAGTACGCGTAGCAGTCCCCGCCGAAACGCTGGAGACGCACGCGGCGGCCGAGCTCGTCGTACCGGTCGCGGACCTCGCCGGAATCGCCGAACATCGACGGATGCGTGGTGTACATGATCGCCTCGGAGAGCTCCGTGCAGCCGGAGGTGTGCAGGTCGGAGATCTGCACCGTTCCGCCGTCCGGGGAGGGGCGCCGCACCACCGCGCGTCCACCCACGGCCGAGAACGTCTCGCCCAGGACCGGCTGGTCCATCCACCCGGCCACCGCGCGGCCGTCCTCCACCACGCCGACGAGCGTGCCCCAGCCCGTCATGCCGGTGAGGAAGGCCTTGGTGCCGTCGATCGGGTCCAGGTACCAGGTGCGGGCCGCCTCCGCCGGGCCGCTGCGGCCGTTCTCCTCGCCCACCACGCCGTCGCCCGGCAGCATCGCCGTGATGCCGGCACGCAGCAGTTCCTCGATCGCGCGGTCGGCCTCGGTGACCGGGTCGTAGCCGCGGTGGACGCCGGCCGGGACCGCGCCCGTCGGGGCGGCGGCG
>CAYFRF010000094.1:5245-10199 GCA_964345415.1 uncultured Microbacter sp.
GCGTTCTTGTCGGCGGCCGCGAGAGCGGCGAGGTCACCGTGGAAGTGACGGCGCGCGATGCGGGCGCTGGCGGCGAGCAGCTCGTCGAGGCGCTCGATCTGGTCCGGACCGAGGGAGCGGGAGGGCCGTGGGGTCATGGCGTCCATCGTGCCCCAGCCCCACGGCGCCCGCCGACCGGATCCCCCGAACCCGGCCCTCTACACATGCCGGAGGGGCTACCGTGAGCCCAGCACCCGGGGCACCGTGCCGGCGCCCCGGCGACCGCCGGAGAAATGACGGAACCGAGATGCCATGACCGCGTTGATGGACTTCCTCTCTACCCGCCGGGTCCAGCTCGCCACGGACTCCTGGCAGCACGTCAGCGCCACCGTGCAGGCGGTACTGCTGGCCACGGTGCTCTCCGTCGCGGTGGGGGTGGCGGTCTACCGCAGTCGAACGGGCTCGGCCGTGGCCATGGGGCTCGCGGCCACGGCGTTGACGGTGCCGTCGTTCGCGCTGCTCGGCCTGCTCATCCCCCTGCTCGGGCTGGGCGTGCTGCCCACCATGACCGCGCTGGTCATCTACGCCGTCCTGCCGATCCTGCGCAACACGATCGTCGGACTGGACGCGGTGCCCGCCGCCACGGTCGACGCCGCGCGCGGGGTGGGGATGAGCCGGATCGGCGTGCTCGGGCGGGTCGAGTTGCCGCTGGCGTGGCCGTCGATCCTCGCCGGGATCCGGGTGTCCACACAGATGTCGATGGGGATCCTCGCGATCGCCGCCTACGTCAAGGGGCCCGGACTCGGGAACCTCATCTTCGCCGCCCTGGCGCGGGTCGGCACGCCCACCGCGCTGCCCATGGCGCTCACGGCGACCGTGCTCATCGTCGTCCTCGCTCTGATCCTGGACGCCCTGCTCGTCCTGCTCGGCCGACTCACCATCAGGGGGAACCAGTGACCACCCGCAGCTCAGGACCCACCAGTACCTCAGCGCCCACGGGGAACGCGACCCTGTCCGGCGTCCCGATCGTCCTCGACGAGGTCACCAAGGTCTTCCCCGGCCAGTCCCGCCCCGCCGTGGACCGGGTCTCGCTGGAGCTGCCCGCGGGCCGCACCACGGTGTTCGTGGGCCCGTCGGGCTGCGGCAAGACCACCACCATGCGCATGATCAACCGCCTCATCGAGCCCACCTCCGGCACCATCACCATCGACGGGCAGGACAACCGGGGCCTGGACGCGGACACGCTGCGCCGCAGCATCGGCTACGCCATCCAGGCATCAGGGCTGTTCCCGCACATGACGGTGGCCCAGAACGTGGCCACCGTGCCGCGCCTGCTCAGATGGAAAAAGCCCCGGATCCGCGCCCGGGTGGACGAGATGCTGGAGCTGGTGGGCCTGGACCCGGCCGACTACCGCAACCGCTACCCGGCGCAGCTGTCGGGCGGGCAACAGCAGCGGGTCGGCGTGGCGCGGGCGCTCGCGGCGGATCCGCCGGTGCTGCTCATGGACGAGCCGTTCGGCGCGGTGGACCCCATCACGCGCGCGTCCCTGCAGGACGAGCTGCTGCGACTGCAGTCGGAGCTGCACAAAACGATCGTCTTTGTGACCCACGATTTCTCGGAGGCGGTCAAGCTCGGCGACCGGATCGCGGTGCTGGGCCCCGGCTCGTCGGTGCTGCAGTTCGACACCCCCGAGGCCATCCTGGCGAATCCGGCGGACGAGACGGTCGCCGGGTTCATCGGGGACGATGCCGCGCTCAAGACCCTCACCCTCCGGCGGGTGGGGGACGTGGAGTTGGGGACGACGACGACGGCGAGGACCTCCGAGTCCCCGGCCGAGTTCGCAGGCCGGCTGCGCGGCACCAGCGACGAGTGGGCAGTGGTCCTGGACGAGGTGGGCCGGCCGCTGCGGTGGGTTCGCGGCGACCGGGTCGCGGGGATGGGAGACCTCGGCTCCGGCGGCCTGCCGGTGAGCGGCACCGTGACCGTGGACTCCACGCTGCAGGAGGCGTTGGACGGGCTACTGTCCACGGCGAGCGCCACCACGGTGGTCGTGGACCGCGACGGCGTGTACCGGGGCACGATCGGGATCGACGACCTGGTGGGCGAGCTGCGGCGCATCCACCACCGGCACAGCCACGACGAGTCGAGCGGCGTGTCATGAGCACCCCCACCGCCACCGAGACCCTGGCCCGGAGCGACACCGCACGGCTGTTCATCCAGCCGGCCGCGGTGGTCATCGCGGTGGTCGGGGTGCTGTGGTGGGCGTTCGCCACTCCCCTGTCCGAGACGCAGGCGGCCTCGCTCAACGCGGCGTCCATCACCGAGCGCACGCTGCAGCACGTGCAGATCACCGTGACGGTCACGCTCATCGTGGTGGCGGTGGGCGTGCCGTTGGGGATCCTCCTCACCCGGCGGCGGACCCGGTTCCTCGCGCCGGTGGCGATCGGGATCGCGAACATCGGCCAGGCGGCACCCGCGATCGGCCTGCTCGTCCTGCTGTTCCTGGTCACCAACCGGACCGGCTTCTGGATCGGGGTGCTGCCGGTGGCGTTCTACTCGCTGCTGCCGGTGCTGCGGAACACCATCGTGGGGATCAAGAACGTCGACCCCGCCCTCATCGACGCCGCCCGCGGCCAGGGCATGTCCGCGCCGCGGGTCCTGGGCGTGGTGGAACTGCCGCTGGCGGTGCCGTTCATCCTCGCCGGACTGCGCACCACGCTCGTGCTGGCGGTGGGGACCGCCACGCTGAGCTTCCTCGTGGACGCCGGCGGGCTGGGGATCTTCATCGACACCGGCTACCGCCTGCAGGACTACAAGGTGATGGTCGTGGGCGCCGTCCTCGCGGTGGCGCTGGCGCTGCTGGTGGACTGGCTCGGCGCGGTCGGCGAAGCGCTGCTCAACCCGAAGGGGCTCCGATGACCGCCAGCCGGGCGACCGCCACACCCCCGGGCACCACGGCCCCGGGCGGAACGCCCCCGGCCGCCCCATCCCGCAGACCGTCCGCGGTCCGGCGACTGCTGTCGCAGCTCGTCGTCGTCGTCCTCGTGGTCACGGGGTGCGGGCTCAACAACGGCGGCTCGATCCCTCTCCCGGTGGGCCCCGGCCCCCAGGGCACGGTCCCCGAACTCGAGGGCGTGCGAGTGACGGTGGGCGGCAAGGACTTCACCGAGGGCGTGATCGCCAGCTACCTCGTCGAGTTCCTGCTGGCCGCGGCGGGGATGGACGTGTCCGACATGTCGTCGCTGGCCGGCTCGAACAGTTTCCGGCAGGCGCTCATCACCGGCCAGGTGGACATCGGCATGGAGTACACCGGCACCGCCTGGATGAGCTACCTCGGCAACGACGAACCCGTCCGCGACCCGCAGGGGCAGTGGGAGGCGGTCCGCGACGCCGACCTGGCCCAGCACGACATCCGCTGGCTACCCCCCACCACCGTGGACAACACGTACTCGTTCGCCCTCAACCGGCCCGCCGCCGAGGCCACCGGGGTGCGCACGTTCTCCGAGTACGCCGAGCTCGTGCGCACCGACCCGCAGGCAGCGGTGACCTGCATGGAGACCGAGTTCTCGGTGCGCCGGGACGGCTGGCCCGGACTCGCGGAGGCCTACGGTTTCGACGCCGCGGGCGTGCCCACCCCGATCATGCAGGCGGGCATCATCTACCAGGCCACCTCCGTGGGCCGGGAGTGCACGTTCGGCGAGGTCTACACCACCGACGGCCGGATCAAGGGCCTGGACCTGGTGGTTCTGGAGGACGATCAGCGGTTCTTCCCCGTCTACAACCTCGCCGTGGTGGTGCGGGGCGCCTACCTGGACGCGCACCCCCAGATCGAGCAGGTGCTGGCGCCGCTGGTGGACCTCCTCACCAACGAGGTGATGGTGGATCTCAACATGCGCGTCGACGTGGACGGCGAGGACCCCGCGCTGGTCGCGAGGGATTTCCTCGTCGAGCAGGGGCTCGTCACCGCCGGCTGAGCCCGGGAAGGGTGCTGCGGGACGGCCCGTCGTGACGGACAATCGATGACACGTCTGCGAGGAGGTCCACATGGCTGCTAACCGGCTCACCGCGCTGCCCCGCGCCGCACGGCGGCTGCCCCGCATGGCCCCGGACATGTCGCTGCTGCCGCCGGGCCGCGTGGCGACGTTGGCCGACGACGTGGTGACCCGGCTCTACGACACCGGCGAGGAGCATCTGGAGCCGGTGATCCTGCTGCACGGCATGGCCGCCACCGGGATGCTCAACTGGTACCAGACCTTCGAGCGGCTGCGCGGCGAGTACCGGCTCATCGCCTACGACCAGCGGCATCACGGCATGGGCCACACCGGGGAGTTCAGCTTCGCCGCGCTCGGCGACGACGTGCTGCGCGTCGCCGACCACCTCGAGCTGGAGCGGCCTGTCGTGGGCGGCTACTCGATGGGCGGGATCGTCGCCCAGCTCGCCGCCCGGCAGGACCCGTCGCGCTTCGGCGGGCTGGTGTTGGCCGCGACCGGCACCGGCGCGGAACGCAATGTGATCGAGAAGGTCACGCTCGGCGGGTTCACGCGGAGTGCCCCGCTGCTCAACGCGGTGCCGGTGGAGCTCGCACGCGAGATCGCAGACGAGGTGCCCGGCCCCACGGCGTGGGCGCTGCGGGAGTTGGCGTCGGTCTCGCTCGATGCGCACCGCACGGTGATCAGCGAGGTGGGGCGGTTCAACTCCACCTCGTGGCTGCACGAGCTGACCCTGCCGGTGGCGATCGTCAAGACCACGCGCGACATCGCGTTCCCCGAGTGGATCCAGGACGAGATGGCGGACCTGCTGCCGCACAGTGCGGTGTTCCCCATCAAGGCCGGGCACGCGGTGTGCGCCTCGCAGCCGGGGACGTTCGCGCGGCGGATGCGGACCGCCATCGGCTGGGTGGTCTCCAGCCGGCGCTAGCTGCAGGGCCCCGCCCCGCGCGCGTTTTGCCCTTCAGATTCTGCTTCGCCCCTGCCC
>CAYFRF010000095.1:0-10055 GCA_964345415.1 uncultured Microbacter sp.
CTGCCCGGGAATCTGCCCGGGAACCGGCTCGTCCGGGCCTGGAACCGCCACCGGAGCCGGCCTGGGAACGCGCCCGGCGCCCACCTCCGCGGTCTCGCGCAGCAGCCCCCGGTACTCCTCCAACATCTTCGCGCGCCGCCGCTCCCGTGTGGTGATCGCGCGCGAGTCCCGCGGGGTGACCCGGATCGACTCGGACGCGTCGATCCCCGCCCGCAGCTGCCGCACCCGCATCACCTCCGCATCCAGGCGCGCGCCGTACACCACGGCGATGTTGACCAGCCACAGCCACAGCAGGAAGACGATCACGCCGGCGAGCGAGCCGTAGACCTGGTTGTAGTTGCTGAAGTTCACCACGAAGAAGCTGAAGCCCGCCGTGGCCACGGCGATGATCGCCAGCGCCGCCGCCGCGCCGAGGGTCACCCAGTGGAAACGCCGCCCGGAGATGTTGGGCGCGAACCGGTACAGCATCGCGAGCGCCAGCACCACGGTCGCCAGCGAGGCCGGCCACATCGCGATCTCCCACACGGTCACCGCCGTCTCGCCGAGCCCGATCCAGCCGCCCACCGTCTCGGCGACCGGCCCGGTGAACGCCAGTGCCATCCCGCCGAAGGCCACCAGGACGATGAGCAGCGCGGTCAGCCCGAGTCCCGCCGGCAGGACCCGCCACAGCGGGCGCCCCTCCTCGACCCCGAACACCCGGTTGATCGCGCGGCCCAGCGCCCACACGTACCGCGACGCCGACCACAGCGCGACCGTCGTGCCCACCACCAGCGCGACCCCTGCGGCGGGTGTGGTGACCAGCGATTCGACGGGCCCGCGGATCGGGTCGAGGATCTCCTCGGGCGCCACGTCCGAGAGCATGCCCATCACCGTGTCGACGGTCGCCGAGCCCTGGCCGAACACGCCGAGCAGCGAGATCACCACCAGCAGCGCCGGGAACAGCGAGAGCACGCCGTAGTAGGTGAGGGAGCCGGCGAGGTCGGGGCCGCGGTCGCGCAGGAACTCCGAGATCGAGCGGGTGAGCACCAGCCACACCACGCGCAGGCGTCGACGGAGGGGCTGGGCGGCGCCGGCGGAGGTCATGCCCCGATTGTGGCCGGTGCCGTGCGCCGCGTCGGTCTGCCGCGCCCGCGGAGGTCCCGAACCCAGGGACGCACGGCCGTGGGGCGCCCGGGCGTCGGTCAGGCGCGGGTGCGGGCCTGCTCCGCCTGGGCCTCGCGGCGCACGTCGGCGGCGTCGTCGAGGGTCTTGCGCCGCTTGGCCGCGGCCTTGTCACTGGCGGCCGTGTCGCGCGGCGGGAGTTGGATGCTCTCCTCGGCGTGCAGGCCGGCCTGGAGTTCGCGGGCGCGTTCGATCTCGGCGTCCACCTCGGCGCCGAACAGGAAGGCGTTGTTGGTGATCCACAGCCAGAGCAGGAACATGATCACGCCGGCGAGGGAGCCGTAGGTGGCGTTGTAGCTGCCGAAGTTGGTCACGTAGACCACGAACGCCGCGGTGGCCGCCGCCCAGACGACCAGTGCGACGAGCGCGCCGACCGAGATCCACCGGAACCGCGGCTGCCGGACGTTGGGTGCGAAGCCGTACAGGACGGCGAGTATGACGACGACGACGAGCAGCAGCACCGGCCACTTGGCGATGTCCCACACCGTGACGGCGGTCGCGCCGAGGCCGATGAGGTCTCCCACCCAGGCCGCGATCGGACCGCTGATCACCAGGAGCAGTCCCGCGATGCAGATGAGCACCACGATCACGGCGGTGAGCAGGAGCATGGAGGGCTTGAGCTTCCAGAAGGGCCGCCCCTCCTCCACCTCGTAGATGCGGTTCATGGCGCGGGCGAACGCGCCGACGTAGCCCGAGGCGGACCAGAGGGCACCGGCGATACCGGCGACCAGCGCGAACCCGGCCGCCGGGGTGTTGACGAGGGTGTCGATGGGGCCACGGAGGGCGGCGAGCGTCTCCTCGGGGGCGGCGCCCTCGAGGAGTTCCATCACCGCGTCGACGGTGGCCTGGCCCTGGCCGAACACGCCGAGGAGAGAGACCACGGCGAGCAGTGCCGGGAACAGGGACAGCACCGCGAAGTAGGTCAGGCCGGCGGCCTGGTCGGTGCACTGGTCGCGGGAGAACTCGCCCACGGCCCGTTTGATCCCGATCTTCCACGCCGCGCCGGTCAGGGCCGTGGGCGAGGCCGGCTTGCCCTCGTCGGGGTCCGTGCCCGGGTCGGGCTTGTCCGCCATGGGGTGGCTGGTGCTCATGCTCATACTATGCGACCTTTCCACCGTCGGGCCCCGTGCGCATCCGCCACGTCGGCGGTGTGGGCTGTGTCGCAGTGGCGGCCCGCGGGAGTGCGTGAGCGTGCGCGTGCGCTACCCTGATTGATGTCGCGTCACCAACATGGTGTGGTGATCACATTTCCCGCCCCGACCACTAGGAGTATTTCATGAGCCTGTCCAACGCCATCCTGCGTGGGGTCACCGGCGCGTTCGTCCTCAACTCCGGACTGGGTAAGCGCGGTATGCCCACCGAGGCCGCGCAGGGCCTGCAGGGCTTCGCCGCCACCGGCGTGCCGGCCGTCACCAAGATGTCCCCGGATGCGTTCGGCAAGTTCGTCGCCTACTCCGAAATCGGCATCGGCGCCGCCCTGCTCGCGCCGGTCGTCTCCAACAAGCTGTCCGGCGCCGCGCTCGGTGTGTTCTCCGCCGGCCTGATGTCGATGTACTTCCGCAACCCGGCCATGACCGAGTCCGACGGCATCCGGCCCAGCCAGGACGGCATGTCCCTGTCCAAGGACATCTTCATGCTCGCCATCGCGGGCGCCCTGGTCACCGCCAAGTGACCCACTGACCGCGAGCCCCTGACACCCACGGCGGCGTCGCATCCCGGCCCCGCACCCCGGCCAGGGCCACGCCGATCAGCAGCGGGACCCACACCTTCGAGTACTCGAGCAGGAACTCCACCCAGCCGGGCAGGTCCACCGCAGGCAGGTTGATCGACGGCAGGGTGACGTCCGGCCACGGGATGCTCGGCAGCGAGATGTCGGGCCAGGGGATGTCGATGTCCGGCATCCGCTCGGCGATCCAGTCGATCACCGGATCAAGTAGCGGGCGCAACAGCGGAAAGAGCACGATGGCCGCGATCGCCCAGCCGGATTTCCCGACCCCCGCCGCCAGCGGGTAGGCCACGCGCTTCCACGGAGAGGCGGCGATCGCCTCCAACCGCGCTTCCGCCGTCGAGCCGGGCGGAGGATCGAAGTGGACGAGCTCCGGGCCCTCGCGGAACGTCACCTGTCGCATCGCGGTGGAGAAGGCGCCGGCCCGCAGCTGCACCCGCGGACCGGTGACCGCGGTGAGCGACGTGGTGAACTCGCCGCGGGCCGGCGGCTCCGAGTCCAGCGAGACACGGTGGTTGCCGATCCGGCGGAGGCGGGCCACCACCTCGCCGCCTTCGAGCACCACGCACCCGGTGGCGCAGGGTCACTCCCGTCCGGAGACTCAGTATCTCGGGGATCGGCCACGACCGCACCGTACCCCGTCGGCACCGGACGGGCCGACCGGTCGCCGCGGAGATCAGCCGTCGACGGCCGCGATCGCCGCGAGGATCGGGTCCGCGAGGTCTGCGCGGCACACGATGATGTCCGGCAGGTACGTGTCGGCCACGTTGTACTCGAGCGGGTCGCCGTTGACCCGCAGCGCGACGAACCCGCGCGCGAGCGCCACGCCCGCCGGCGCCGCCGAGTCCCACTGGTACTGGCCACCGGCGTGGATGTAGGCGTCCGCCTCCCCGCGCACCACCGCGGCCGTCTTGGCCCCGGCCGAACCCAACGGCACGAGATCCCCGCCCACCGCTTCCGCCACGGCATCGGCGAACGCCGGGGGGCGGGACGCCGAGAGGACGATCCGCGGCCGGTCATCCGACCTCGGGGGAAGCAGCCCCCCTCCGTCGACCCCGCCGTTGCCCACGGGCGCGGCGTAGACCTCGTCGTCGTCGACCCCCAACACGACCCCGAGTGCCGGCAGCGCCACCGCTGAGGCGGTGAGCCGCGCCCGCGCCGGGTCCCCGCCGCGCTCCCACAGGGCCACGTGGACGGCCCAGTCCGGCCGGTCCCCGAGGCCGTACTCGCGGGTGCCGTCGACGGGGTCGATGATCCAGACCCGGTCCGCGTCCACCCGCGCCAGATCGTCCTTCGACTCCTCCGACAGCACCGCGTCGTCCGGACGCTCGGCGGCGAGGCGCTCGAGCAGGAGCGTGTTGGCGTTGCGGTCGCCGAGATCGCCGAGCTCACGACCCGTCGGGCCGGAAGTGCGCAGTTCCACGAGGAGACGGCCGGCGTCGGCCGCCAGGTCGACCGCGAGCTGCTGGTCGGTGAGGGCTTGTGTCATGGGGCGGAGTTTACTTGCGGGACCGCACGTCGCGGCCGTATTTGACAGTTGTCGAGTTCCACTCGTGCACCGCCGGGAATCCGCCGCTAGACAGCCCGGTCTATATTTGTCTACTATTTCACTCGACTTAATCCGAACACTCGACATCGATCCGGGAGCAGTCCGAGCAGTCATGAGAACCCTCATCGTCCTGGGCGTCGTCGGCGCCATCGCCCAGCTCATCGACGGATCGCTGGGCATGGCCTACGGCGTCACCTCCACGACGCTGCTGGTCGCGGCCGGCATCGCCCCCGCCGCCGCATCCGCCTCCGTGCACTTCGCGGAGATCGGCACCACCCTCGCCTCCGGCTTCTCGCATCACAAGCTCGGCAACGTGGACTGGCGGATCGTGCGCATCCTCGCCGTCCCCGGCGCGATCGGTGCCTTCGCCGGGGCGACCATCCTCTCGAGCCTGCCCGCCGAATCCGCGACCCCGGTCGTCGGCGTGATCCTGCTCGTGCTGGGCCTGTACGTGCTGTACCGCTTCCTCGCCCTCGGCGGGCGGCGGCCCGAGTTCCGCGGCCGCGTCCGCAGCGGGTTCCTCGTGCCGCTCGGGCTGGTCGGCGGCACCCTCGACTCGCTCGGCGGCGGCGGATGGGGCCCGGTCGGCACCACCTCGCTGCTGTCCTCGGGTCGGGTCGAGCCGCGCAAGGTGGTCGGCTCGATCGACACCTCGGAGTTCGTGGTGGCCGTCGGCGGCTCGGCCGGCTTCCTCGTGGGCCTCGGCGCGGCCGGCATCAACTGGGGCTACGCCCTGGCACTGCTCATCGGCGGTGTGATCGTCGCGCCCATCGCGGCGTGGCTGGTCAAGCATCTGCCCGCGCGGGTGCTCGGCACCGCAGCCGGCGGCCTGATCGTGCTCACCAACTCCCGCACGCTGCTGATCTGGGCCGACGCGTCCACCGCCGTGCTCGCGACGATCCTGGTCGTGCTGGCCGTCGCGTGGATCGCCGGGATCGTGTGGGCGGTGCGTGCCGAGCGGCGCGTCCGGGTCCGGGAGTCGCAGGCGGGAGAAGAACACCCCGACGACGACAACAACACCCACCCCTCCCCCACCGACACCGGGGGCGCCCCGACGGATGCGCCCGCGCAGACACCGACCCACTGACGCTGCGCAACAGTCCCCTCACCCGGGAGGCCAGCCCCTCGCCCGGGAACGGCAGCCCCCACCCGCGCCACAGTCCCCTCACCCGGGAGCTCCGAGGGTCTGGGAGACTGGTGCGCATGAGGGTCACCGCGAAGTCCGACTATGCGTTGCGCGCCCTGGTCGAACTCGCCGCGGCCAGGGACGGCAATCCCGACGATGACCCCCGCGAGAACCCGGTCAGCGCCGAGGAGCTGGGACGTCTCCAGGACATCCCCCACGGCTTCCTCCAGGCGATCCTGTCCGACCTGCGCCGGGCCGGGATCGTGGCCAGCCGCCGCGGCAAGACCGGCGGGTGGTTCCTGAGCCGGGACCCCCAGTCGATCACCGTCGCCGACGTGTTGCGCGCGGTCGACGGGCCGCTGGTCAGCGTCTATGACGTGCGTCCGGAGGCGGTCGAGTACAACGACCGCGCGGCCGTGCTCCAGCACGTGTGGATCGCCTCGCGCGCGGCCCTGCGCCGGGTGATGGACGCGGTGACGATCGCCGATCTGGCCTCGGGACACCTCCCTGACGCCGTGCACGAACTCACCCTCGATTCCGACGCCTGGGAGCCCCGCTAAACCCCCTCACCTTCGAGTCGATCCGTGCAGCATCGCCCCAGGGACCTGGCCACACACCGCTGCCGCAACGACTCATCGGCGGAGGCGAGCAGGCGCTCGCGCGAATGCCCACGCGCCCGGCCGGGCAGGAGGGCGCGCAGGCGCTCGCGCGGATGCCCGCCCGGGCGGCTGGTCAGACCTTCGAGAGGTCGACCGTGATCTGGTGCACCGAGAACCGGCGCACGAGCTGCCGCCACACCAGCGGCCCCACCACGACCAGCACGAGCGCGATCACCGCGATCAGCCACGGCGGGGCGCCCAGCATGGCCGAGGCGGTCACCGCGAGCACGATCGTGATGCCCCGGCGGATGAGCCCACCGGGGATACGGCCGGCGAACTTCGAGCCGAAGAACGTACCGATGGCACCGCCCACGAGCAGTGGCAGGAGCAGTCCCCAGTCGACGCCGGTCACCATGACGTGCCCGATGGCCGCGGCGATCACCAGCGGCACGGCCTGCACGAGGTCGGTCCCGACCAACCGCAGAGCCGCGAGCGTGGGGTACAGCAGCATGATGCACATCATGATGACGGTCCCCGAGCCGACCGAGGTGATTCCCACCATCAGACCGCCGATCACGCCGACCAGCAGCGTGAGCAGCGGCTTGACCGGAGGATCCGGGTCGTCACCGGTGCGGATCTTGCCGGACATCTCGAAGAACGCCCGCAGGAAGTAGGCGGTCGAGGCCACGATGAGCGTCGCCCCGATCGCCTTCTTGAGCAGACCCTGCACGTCCTCGGCGCCGATCGCGTGGACCAGCCAGGCGCCGAGGTAGGCGGTGGGCACCGACCCGATGATCAGCCAGAAAGCGATCTTGAGGTTGGGTTTGCCGTGCCGCCAGTGGACGCCCGCACCGACGACCTTGTTCACCGCGTTGACCACCAGGTCGTTGGCCACGGCCGCGGTGGGCGGGATCCCGAAGAGGATGAGCGCCGGCGTCATGAGTGCGCCGCCGCCCATCCCCGTCAGTCCGATCACCACGCCGATGAGGGCGCTGACGACCAGGAGACCCAGCGAATCGTAGGTCCAGAGGGCCTCAGGCACAGCCTCAGATCCCCAGCAGGGTGCTGACGATCCGCTGCGCGACCTCTTCCGCGGTGCCGTCCTCGGGACGGATGTGCAGGTCAGGGGTCAGCGGCGGCTCGTACGGGGCGGAGACACCGGTGAACTCCGGGATCTCGCCGGCACGGGCCTTGGCGTAGAGGCCCTTGGGATCGCGGGCCTCGCACTCGGCGAGCGGGGTGTCCACGAACACCTCGGTGAACGGCAGATCCGCCTTGGCGTGGACCGCCCGCGCCGCGTCGCGGTCGGCGCGCATGGGCGAGATGAGAGAACAGACGACGACGACGCCGGCGTCGGCGAACAGTGCGGCCACCTCCGCGGTGCGGCGGATGTTCTCCGCCCGGTCCTCGGCCGAGAAGCCGAGGTCGGCGTTGAGGCCGTGGCGCAGGTTGTCGCCGTCGAGGATGTAGGCCGGATGGCCCGACTCGATGAGCAGCCGCTCGACCTCGGACGCGATGGTCGACTTGCCCGAGCCGGACAGTCCGGTCAGCCACAGGGTGCGGCCCTGGCCGCGGTCGCCGCGCTGCACGGTACCGGCGTGCCAGACCACGTTGGATCCGGTGGTGGCCGGCCCGATGATCATGCCGGCGCCGACGGTGTTGCCGGTGATCTCGTCCACCACGATGAACGCGCCGGTGTCGCGGTTGCGGCGGTACGGGTCATACATCAGCGGGGTCTGCGTGCGCAGCCCGATGCGACCGATCTCGTTGAGTTCCAGATCGGTGGCGTCGGGGTCGCGATGCAGGGTGTTGATGTCGAGGCGGTACTCGACCCCGGTCACCACGGCCTTGGTGTCGCGGGTCGTGTGCTTGATGATGTAGCGCTTGCCCGTGGTCAGGTCCGCGTCGTCGGCGAACCAGCAGACCATGGCCTCGAGTTCGGTGCCCTGGTGGGGGCGGTTGCCGGGGCGGGCGATCATCTCGCCGCGGACGATGTCGATCTCGTCGTTGAGCGCGATGGTCACCGCCGCGGGCGAGGCGGCCTCATCGAGTTCGGAGCCACCGGGGCCCCAGATCGCCTTGACGGTCGACTCGCGACCGGAGGGCATGACCACCACGTCGTCGCCGACCTTGATGATGCCGCCGGCGATGGTGCCCGCGAACGAGCGGTGGTCCAGGCCGTCGGAACGCTGCGGACGGATGACGTACTGCACCGGGAAGCGGACGTCGGTGAGGTTGCGGTCCGAGGCGATGTGGACGTTCTCGAGGTGGTCGAGCAGCGACGGGCCCGTGTACCAGGGCATCGTGTCGGTCTTGTCCACCACGTTGTCGCCCTTGAGGGCGGACAGCGGCACGAAGGTCACGTCGTGGACCTCGAGCTTGGCGGCGAAGTCGGTGAACTCGGTGCGGATGGCCTCGAAGGTGGCCTCGTCGTAGTCGACCAGGTCCATCTTGTTGACCGCCACGACCAGGCGCGGGATGCCGAGCAGCGCGGAGAGGAAGGCGTGGCGGCGGGTCTGCTCGAGGACGCCCTTGCGCGCGTCGACGAGGATGATCGCCACGTCGGCGGTGGAGGCGCCGGTGACCATGTTGCGCGTGTACTGCACGTGGCCCGGGGTGTCGGCGATGATGAACTTCCGCCGGGGCGTCGAGAAGTAGCGGTACGCCACGTCGATCGTGATGCCCTGCTCGCGCTCGGACCGCAGTCCGTCGGTGAGCAGTGCCAGGTCGGTGTACTCGTCGCCGCGATTGGCCGAGGTGGCCTCGATGGAGGCGAGCTGGTCCTCGAAGATGCCCTTCGAGTCGTACAGCAGGCGACCGATGAGGGTGGACTTACCGTCGTCGACGGAGCCGGCGGTGGCGATGCGCAGCAGCTGTGCGTTCTCGGCCATGGTGTGGCCCTCGGGCAGCACGGCGTCGCCGGTCGTGTAGTCGGTGGCGGGTTCGGCGGTGGCGGTGCTCATCAGAAGTAGCCCTCCTTCTTGCGGTCTTCCATGCCGGCCTCGGAAATGCGGTCGTCGGCGCGGGTCGCGCCCCGCTCGGTGACGCGGGTGCCGGCGACCTCGGCCACGACGGCGGCGTTGTCGGAGGCGTCGGACTCGACGCAGCCGGTGCAGGTGGCGTCACCGACGGTCCGGAAGCGGACCAGCTCGGTGCGGGCCTCCTCGCCCGGGAGGGTCTCGAGGAAGCGGGTCTTGGCGAGCAACATGCCGTCGCGCTCGATCACCTCACGCTGATGCGCGTAGTAGATCGGGGGCAGGGCGATGTTCTCGCGCTCGATGTACTGCCAGATGTCGAGCTCGGTCCAGTTGGACAGCGGGAAGACACGGATGTGCTCGCCCTTGCGGTGCTTGCCGTTGTAGAGGTTCCACAGTTCGGGGCGCTGGGCGCGGGGGTCCCAGGCACCGAACGAGTCGCGGAAGGAGAAGACGCGCTCCTTGGCGCGGGCCTTCTCCTCGTCGCGACGGGCACCGCCGAAGACCGCGTCGAAGCGGTTCTCCTGGATGCCGCGCAGCAGTGCGGTGGTCTGGAGGCGGTTACGGCTGGTGCCGGGCCCGGTCTCCTCCACGACGCGGCCGGCGTCGATGTCGTCCTGGACGTAGCTGACCTCGAGCCGGACCCCGGTCTCCTCGACCACGCGGTCGCGGTACTCGATGACCTCGTCGAAGTTGTGCCCGGTGTCGACGTGCATGAGCGGGAACGGCATGGGTGCCGGCCAGAAGGCCTTGCGGGCGAGGTGGAACATCACCACGGAGTCCTTGCCGCCGGAGAAGAGCATCCCCGGGCGTTCGAACTGCGCAGCTACCTCGCGGAAGATGTGGACGGACTCCGCCTCGAGCGCGTCGAGATGCGAGAGCGTCACCGCCGACCTCGTCGTCATGCGACCTCCAGTGT
>CAYFRF010000096.1:0-9812 GCA_964345415.1 uncultured Microbacter sp.
GTCACACGCGGTGATGCCACCGAAGACGTTGACGAAGACGCTCTTGACCTGGGGGTCGCCCAGGATGACGTCCAGTCCGGCGGCCATGACCTCGGCCGAGGCGCCACCACCGATGTCGAGGAAGTTGGCGGGCTTGACGTTGCCGTGGTTCTCGCCGGCGTAGGCGACGACGTCGAGGGTCGACATGACCAGACCGGCACCGTTGCCGATGATGCCGACCTCACCGTCGAGCTTGACGTAGTTGAGGTCGTTCTCCGCGGCCTTCTGCTCGAGCGGATCAGTGGTGCCCGCGTCGGCGAAGTCCTCGAAGGTGTCCTTGTGACGGAACTCGGCGTTCTCGTCCAGGGTGACCTTGCCGTCGAGCGCGAGGATCCGGTCGTCCGGGGTACGGACGAGGGGGTTGACCTCGACGAGGCTCGCGTCCTCCTTGACGAACACCTCGTACAGCTTGGCGATCGTCACGGCGGCGGAGTCGAGCACCTCCTCCGGCAGGTGACCGGCCTTGGCGATCTCACGGGCCGCGGCCACGTCGACGCCGACCGTCGGGTCGATGTTGATCTTGGCGAGACGATCCGGGGTCTCCTCGGCGACCTGCTCGATCTCGACGCCGCCCTCCACCGAGCACATGGCCAAGTAGTTGCGGTTGGCGCGATCGACGAGGAAGGAGATGTAGTACTCCTCCGCGATGTCGCTGGCCTCGGCCACGAGGAGCTTCTTGACGATGTGGCCCTTGATGTCCAGGCCCAGGATGTCCTCGGCCCGGGCACGGGCCTCCTTGGCATCCTCGGCCAGCTTCACGCCGCCGGCCTTGCCGCGACCGCCGACCTTCACCTGCGCCTTGACGACGACAGGCTTGCCGATCTCGGCCGCAACCTTCTCGGCCTCCTCCGCGGTGTCTGCAACGCGCCCCGGGGTGGTGGGCACGTCATGCTTCGCGAAAAGAGCCTTTGCCTGGTATTCAAAGAGATCCATCAGCTCACCATCTTGACGTGTAGATTCGCCCGGCACTGTTTTGTGAAGCCGAGTCATCCCTCATCCTAAGCGCCAACTGTGTCGCCCGTCGCACCCTGGGGGTAGCGGAGTGTGACGGATCACAGGCCCGCCGGCGCCGCACCCCGTCGCGGCCGCCCCTCACTCCCCGCCCGACACCCACAGGCCCACTGGCAACTCGAGTCACACGACTGTGACCCACTCCCCGCCGCGCGGTCGAGGTGGACGTTGCGGCGCCGTTGCACATCCGTTACCTTGGACCAGGTCTTAGTCACGAAACGATTACGACGCGAGCACGGACAGGCAGAGGCAGAGAGGAAACGACGACGGTGAACGAGTCGCATCCAGCAAGGCAGGCGACTCCCGTCGTTATCCCCCCGACCGGCGCCACCCGCCCCGGCCGACACCGGGTGCCCGCCCCTCCGGCCGCACTGCGTGGCCGCGCCGCGGTACTCGCCGTCGCCGCCGGAGCCGCGGTGTCCGCCGCCTCTGCCGGATCCGCACTGACCAACTCGGCACCCCAGGCCACCGAAGCCGGGGACATCGCCCTCCTCGCCCACCGCGGCGAAGCCCCCTCCACGTCCACCCCGGCCGCGCCCTCCACGAGCGCCACCGCCACCCCGTCGGCGCCCGCGCCCGTGGTGGTCCCGGCTTCCGCCGGAACCGCGGTCGACGAGAGCATCCAGTCAGCGATGCTCTACGCGGGCACCGAGATCAACGCCCAGCGTGAGATCGAGGAAGAGAAGGCCCGCCGCCCCAAGATCGTGATCCCGGCGGTCGGCTCCTTCACCTCCCCCTTCGCCATGCGCTGGGGCAGCTTCCACAGCGGTATCGACATCGCCAATGCTCCCGGCACCGCGATCCTCGCCGCGACCGACGGCACCGTGGTCGATTCCGGTCCCGCCCAGGGTTACGGCAACTGGATCCGCATCATGTCGGACGACGGCGTGATGACCACCTACGGCCATATGCAGACGCTCGACGTGAGCGTGGGTGACCGCGTCACCGCCGGCCAGAAGATCGCCGGAATGGGTTCCCTCGGGTTCTCCACGGGCCCGCACCTCCACTTCGAGGTCGAGGTCGACGGCCAGAAGATCGACCCCATCCTGTGGTTCGCCCAGCACGGCCTCGAACTGATCGGTGCCGGCGTCGGCTCGAGCGAGGACCACAGTGACCACTCCCACGGGGTGTTCGGCAGCTGACACCAGCCGCCGCGGTACACCCAACCACGGCGCTACACCACCCACAGCGCTACACCAACCACAGACTCCCAGGCGGGCCCCGGAACTCTTCCGGGGCCCGCCTGCGTTGGTGCCTCAGCCCTGTGGCGGCTACAGCTTCTGCATGGGCACGCCCCCGATGAGCATCAGTCGCACCTTGCCCGAGGCCCCGAAGTCGATGGTCGCCGTGGCGCGAGGCCCACTGCCGTCGCACGACAAGACCTTGCCGAGACCGTACTTGTCGTGCGTGACCCGGTCCCCCGGGGCCAGCTCGAGAGCTGGCGCCGACGACCGTGCGCGAGGGATCCCGGACGGTCGGTCGTCGGACCGGGAGCCGCGACCGCCGAAACCGCCACCGGAGCCGCCGGAACCGCCCGAATAGCCACCGCCGTATCCGCTGCTCCCGTAGCCGCCACCCCCACCCCCGAAGCGGCGGCGGGGCGCGTACGAGTCCTCGTCCCCGAAGCCCATCCCCCCGGCGGGCTCCTCACGCTGCCACTCGATCGCCTCGGACGGGATCTCCTCGAGGAAGCGCGAGCCGGGGTTGGTCATGGGTTGCCCCCACGACGAGCGCATCATGGCGCGCGAGAGGTACAGCTTCCTGCGCGCACGGGTGATGCCGACGTAGGCCAGGCGCCGCTCCTCCGACAGCTCGGCCGGATCCCCGAGCGCCCGCATATGCGGGAACAACCCGTCCTCCATACCGACGAGGAACACCACCGGGAACTCCAGTCCCTTGGCGGTGTGCAGGGTCATTAGCGTGACCTGCCCCTCGTCCTCCTCGGGGATCTGGTCGGCATCGGCCACCAGCGAGACCCGCTCGAGGAACGCCGCGAGAGAGCCGGGTTCGGCCAGACCCTCGTCCAGGTCTGCGTCCACCTCGGCCTCTTCCGAACCGGCGTCCGGGCCGAAGCCCTGCTCTCGCGCCGAGGCCTGCAGCGCGGCCTCGGACGAGAACTCCCGGCCCACGCCCACCAGCTCGTTGAGGTTGTCCAGACGTGCGGCGTCCTGCGGGTCGTTGGACGCCTCCAGCTCCGCGCGGTAACCGGTCCGGTCCAACACGGCCTCGACCAGCTCGCCCACGTCGGGCACCGAGCCCTCACCGCCGGCGTGCCCGTCACCGTCCAGTCGACCGCGGAGCTCGTCGAGCAGCGACACGAACCCGGCGATTGCCTTGACCGAACGCGTGGGCAGCAACGCCACCTTCCCCTCGGCGGCATCGCGCAGCGCCTCGCCGAAACCGATCCCCCGCTGCTCCGCGTGCACCACCACGCAGGCCTCGGCCCTGTCGCCGATACCGCGGCGGGGGGTGTTGAGAATGCGTCGCAACGCCACCGCGTCGTCGGGGTTAGCGAGCACCTTGAGGTAGGCCACCACGTCGCGCACTTCCTTGCGCTCGTAGAACCGGGTGCCACCGACCACCTTGTAGGGCAGTCCGAGCCGCACGAACACGTCCTCGATCACCCGGGAGGAGTTGTTGGTGCGGTAGAACACGGCCACATCCGAGTAGGAGGGGTCCCCGGAAGCAACCAGCCGGTCGATCTCGCCGGCGATGAACCGCGCCTCGTCGTGCTCGTTGTCCGCGACGTACCCCACCAGCAGCTCGCCGGCGCCCTCGGCCGTCCACAGGTTCTTCTCCCGTCGCCCGGCATTGCGGGCGATCACCGCGTTGGCGGCCGACAGGATGGTCTGTGTGGACCGGTAGTTCTGTTCCAGCAGGATGGACCGCGCATCCGGGTAGTCGTGCTCGAAGTCCTCGATGTTCCGGATGGTCGCCCCACGGAACGCGTAGATCGACTGGTCCGCATCACCCACCACGCAGAGTTCGGCCGGGGGCACGCCCACCTCGTCGTCGTCGCTCCCGGTTCCACTACCCGCGCCCTCGCCCGACGCCCCGCCGACCAGGGTGCGCACCAGGACGTACTGCGCGTGGTTGGTGTCCTGGTACTCGTCCACCATGACGTGCCGGAACCGACGGCGGTAATAGGCGGCGACCTGCGGATGCGCGCGCAGCAGCGCGACGGTCTCCCCGATCAGATCATCAAAGTCGAAGGCATTCGCCGACTGCAGACGCGCCTGGTATTCGGCGTACACGGCCGCCACGGTCTGCGCGGTCCGGTCCAAGTCCTCCAGCGCCCGGTCCATCGCCTCGGACGGGTCCCGCAGCTCGTTCTTGTGACCCGAGATCACCGAGGCCAGCATGCGCGGCGTGAACTTCTTGACATCGAGCTGCTGCTCCTTGGCGATCATCCCCAGCAGCCGGCGGGAGTCGTCCGAGTCGTAGATCGTGAAGTTGGAGTTACGCGTGCCGAGCAGTGCCGACTGGGCGCGCAGGATCCGCACGCAGATGGAGTGGAACGTGGCCACCCACATCCGCTCGGCCTGCGGCCCGACCAGTGCCGACACGCGCTCCCGCATCTCCGCCGCGGCCTTGTTGGTGAACGTGATCGCGAGGATCTGGCCCGGGTGTGCCCCGCCCTCGGCGAGCAGGTACGCGATGCGTCGGGTGAGGACGCTGGTCTTGCCCGAGCCCGCACCGGCCACGATCAACAACGGACCGCCGCGGTGCACGACCGCGGCGGCCTGTTGGGGGTTGAGTCCCTCCAGGAGCGGCGACGTGGGCCGGGCAGAGGCGGTCGCAGAGGTGGGAGCGGAGGCGGAGGCGGGAGCGGTGTCGGTCATCGTGGGTCCAATCTACCCAGCGGATCCGACACCGGGCCTCATCGTCGACCGGTCTCCATGAACTCTTCCACCTGCGCGGCGGTGGCGGTCAGTCTCGGATCATTGTCGAGGTACCGGCGCGTCTCCCGCACGATCAGCCCGGACAGCAGCAGCAGGCCGATGAGGTTCGGGATCGCCATGAGCCCGTTCATCACGTCGGCGAAGTTCCACACCACCTCGAGCTCGGTGACCGCACCGATGAACACCACGCAGGTGAAGACCATCCGGTACGGGATCACGCCGCGGGTGCCGACGAGCCGCTCCATGCAGCGCTCACCGTAGTAGGACCAGCCGAGGATGGTGGAGAAGGCGAAGAACGCGATGGACACCGCCACCAGCTTGTCGCCGTCGGGCATCGCCCCGGCGAACGCGTCGGCGGTCATGGTGCCCGCACGATCCCCGCCCTCCTGCCACGTTCCGGAGGTGACCAGCACGAGTCCGGTGAAGGTCACCACGATGATCGTGTCGATGAAGGTCTGCGTCATCGACACGAGCCCCTGCCGGGTGGGGTGGGAGGTCTTGGCCGCGGCGGCGGCGATCGCCGCCGACCCCATGCCGGACTCGTTGGAGAAGATGCCGCGCGCGACGCCCATCTGGATGGCGTACAGGATGGCCGAGCCGGCGAAACCGCCCACCGCGGAGGTGCCGGTGAAGGCGTCGGAGAAGATCTGGCCGAACGCGCCGGGGATCTGGTCGGCGTTGACCACCAGCACGACCATGCCGCCGACGACGTACAGCAGGATCATCAGCGGTACGAATCCCGCGGTGACACGGCCGATCGACCTGATGCCTCCGAGCAGCACCGCACCGGTGAGAACGAACAGGATGATGCCGGTGGTGATGTGGGGAACCCCGAACGAGTTCTCCATCTGGGTGGCCACGGCGTTGCCCTGCGTCATGTTGCCGATGCCGAAGCTGGCCAGCACGGCGAACACCGCGAACACGATTGACATGACCAGTCCGATCCGCCCTCCGGTGCGACCGAAGACCTCCGTGAAACCACGGTGCAGGTAGTACTGCGGACCGCCGGACTGTTCGCCGCGCGCGTCGGTGACCCGGTAGCGCACGCCGAGAAATGCCTCGGAGTACTTGGACGCCATGCCCAGCAGCGCGGTGATCCACATCCAGAACAGCGCGCCGGGGCCGCCCAGAGCTATCGCCGTGGCCACGCCGACGATGTTGCCCACGCCGACGGTCGCGGCGAGCGCGGTGGTGAGAGCCTGGTACTGGGAGATGTCGCCGGCTCCGCCGTCGTCCTTACGTTTGATCAGGGCCAATCGCAGTGCGGGGCCCAGTTTGCGAAACTGCAGCATCCGCAGACGCACCGTGAGGAACAGGCCCGTGCCGAGCAGCAGCGGGATGAGGACGAAGGGGCCCCAGATCACCGATCCGATGTCGGCGAGGAGCGTGTTGAAATTTTCCACGGGGGAACACTAGACGCACCCGCACCGGTGGCGGGGCGCAGTGGGATAATTCCTCCCATGAGCACCGACCCCGCCGGCACCGACGACCCCCTGTCCGAGGCCGAGATCCAGGAACTGCGCCTGGAGATCGACCGTCTGGACGCCCAGATCCTCGAGTCGATCCAGCGTCGCAGCGAGATCTCCAAGCGCATCGGCCGGACCCGGATGCAGTCGGGCGGGACGAAATTGGTCCACACGCGCGAGCTCAAGGTGTACGAGCGCTTCTCGTCCCTGGGCCAGGAGGGGCAGACCCTGGCCGGCATGCTCCTGCGCCTGGGCCGCGGCCGGCTGGGGCAGTAGTTCCGACCGACAGAGGTCAGGACCGCCCGGCTGCGGAGGCGATCCCCAGCCAGGTGTGATGGTTTCCCGCCCAGCACCAACCGAGCTTGGGTGCGCCCTTGTTCTCCCGGCCGTCGCGTCCTGTGCCGCCGCTGATCCACAGTGCCGGGGTGCGGGCGTCGAGGCCGCCGGCGTCTTTGCGTTTGCGGGAGCTGATGCACATGAAGCACGCACCCGGTTCGAGCGTCTCGGGTTGTTGGAGAAGCCAGCTCACGCCCTCGGCGATGGTCAGTGGGGTGCGGCCGCGCGCGACCAGTTCGGGGTGGGCGTCGGTGGGGGCCCACCCCCGCAGGTCGTCGCCACGGGTCACGTCGTGGGCCAGGTAGAGCTGGGCGTCGGGTACGTGGGTGTCGTCGGTGGGTGTGAAGTCCCCCAGGTCGGTCATGTCGACGACGACGAAGCCGGCCTTCCCTTCTCTCCGCATGAGTCCCGCCAGTCGCTCCGTCGGCACCAGTGACGGCGACACGACGAGCAGTGGCCCGCGGGCGTCCGCCCCCACCGGTCGACCGTCCACCGAGGCTCTGGCGGGTGGAGCGCCCGCGATTGAGGTGCTGGCGAGCTCCCGCAGGTCATCGGCGGTGATCCCGGCCATCCCGGGGACGTCGAGTTCCACCAGGCGTTCGACCTGCACTGCCAGGGGAGGAAGGGGCGCGGAGGTCGCTGACGGGTGTTCCCGGTCTTCTGGATGAACTGTTGGGGTCACGTCTCTGGAACGCGGGGCGCGGTACCCGTATTCCCGTAATCTCGGAGGCATGACGGACATCAGCAGAACAGCTCAGTGGACGGATGTAGAGGATCTGGTCGCCTCCATCGGCGAGGTGTCACTGCGCGAGTTGTTCGACGAGGATCCCGAGCGTGGACACCGGCTCTCGATCACGGCCGGAGACCTGTATATCGACCTGTCCAAGAATCTGGTCACCGATGAGATCCTGTCCGCCCTGACGGAGCTTGCCGAGGCCGCGCAGCTGCCGGCGAAGCGGGCGGCCATGTTCCGGGGAGACCACATCAACACGACAGAGGACAGGCCGGTCCTCCACACGGCGCTGCGCCTGCCGGCCGGTGCCGAGCTCGTCGTCGACACCCAGGACGTGGTGACCGACGTCCACGCTGTACTCGACCGCATGACGGCGTTCGCCGACCGCGTCCGGTCTGGCGACTGGCGCGGCCACACGGGCCGCCGCATCGACACGGTGATCAACATCGGGATCGGCGGCTCCGACCTGGGGCCGGTGATGGTCGACAAGGCCCTGCGCCCCCTCCACACGGCGGGGATCCGTGCGCACCACGTCTCGAACGTCGATCCCGCGGATCTGGCGGCGACCCTCGCGGTGGTGGATCCCGCCACCACCCTCGTCGTGGTGGCCTCCAAGACCTTCACCACGCAGGAGACCATGGCCAACGCGCACGCCGCGCGCCGCCACTTCATCGAGGCGCTCGGTTCCGAGGACGCTATCGCCTCGCACTTCGTCGCCGTCTCGACCGCCGCCGACGAGGTCGCCGCGTTCGGGATCGACGCAGAGCACATGTTCGAGTTCTGGGACTGGGTCGGCGGCAGGTACTCGATCCCCTCTGCGATCGGGTTGTCAGTCATGCTCACGGTGGGGCCGGCGGCGTTCGTCGAGTTCCTCGAGGGGTTCCACACGATGGACCTGCACTTCGCCACCGAGGCACCCCGGGACAACGCTCCGGTTCTCATGGCGCTGCTGGGTATCTGGTACACCTGCTTCCTCGGGGCGCAGTCCAAGGCCGTCATCCCCTACGTCCAGGACCTGTCCCGGTTCCCTGCCTACCTGCAGCAACTCACCATGGAGTCGCTCGGCAAGTCGGTGCGGCTCGACGGCACGGACGTCACCTACCCCACAGGCGAGATCTACTGGGGCGAGCCCGGCACCAACGGCCAGCACGCCTTTTTCCAGCTCCTGCACCAGGGCACGCAGCTCGTCCCTGTCGACTTCATCGGTGTCGCCCGTCCTGCCACGGACCTGTCCACTCCCGACGGCATCGGCTCCATGCACGACCTGCTCATGGCCAACCTGTTCGCGCAGTCGCGCGTGTTGGCGTTCGGCAAGACCGAGGAGGAGGTCCTCGCCGACGGCGTCGACCCGTCACTGGCCCCTCACAAGGTCATGCCCGGCAACCGGCCCAGCACCACCATTCTCGCGCCCTCCCTCTCCCCCGGGGTTCTCGGCCAGCTCATCGCACTGTACGAGCACATGGTGTTTACCCAGGGCGCGATCCTGGGCATCAACGCGTTCGACCAGTGGGGCGTCGAACTCGGCAAGAAGCAGGCCGGCAAGCTGCTCGCTGCCCTGACCTCCGAGACGCACCCGCACCTGGACTTCGACTCGTCCACCGACTCGCTGGTCGAGATCTACCGTGAGGCCCGCGGCCGACGCTGACCGAGCCGGGCGGCCCGCGGCCGGCACTGACGGACGCGCGTGGCCCGAGGCCACCTCTCACCCACCCAAGGACTCTGCCTGCGCGGTCCCCCAGCATCGCCTACCAGCCCCTCCGGCGGGGCGCCGCGCCGCGCTACCGTCCGGCGTTGCCGTGCCGCGTTGTCGTATCCCGCGGGCATGCTCCGAGCATGTCCCAGCCCCGCGATACAGCCGCGACCCCCGCTGCACGACCACTGGCTCCGCCGCTCCCGCCGCCTCTACTGCCCCCTACCGATTCCCTCCTTCACCTTCCCTTCCCACGATGTCGGGCAGCTTCTGCGAGCGACAGTCCGACATACCGAACAAGCAACCCATTGGTCGGCGGATGTTCAACAGTCACGGCCCTTTCTCGCTCGGCCCCTCCCCCTTTGGTTCGGGGCCGGTGTCGGGGGTTGCCGCCGCGGCGGCGTCTGCTCGTGCGGGGTGGGAGGCGGAGAATCGCGCCGCGGGCGAGCGGTTGGTGGCGGCGCATCAGTTGATGCTCGAGTGTCTGGACCATCCTGACTGTGCCGCTGACCCGGATCGCCCCGGGTTCACGGTGGTTGATCCGGAGGTGATGGCCGCCAGTCACCTGGTCCGCATGTTCCCGGTCTCCACCTTGAAGGCCCAGACGATGCTGGTGTTCGCCGCGGACCTGCACT
>CAYFRF010000097.1:0-2132 GCA_964345415.1 uncultured Microbacter sp.
TCTTCGGCACGCTCGGCAACGGCTGGGAGCAGGTCAACTCCGAGCTGGCGTTCGAACGCAGCGGCCCCGAACGATTCCTGTCCTCGTTCCGCCTGCTGGCCGCCGAGATCGGCGCGATCCACCACGGACGCCTCCCCGAGCGCACCGACCTGGGACGCTCGGTGGCCCGCATGGCCGGGCTCCACGCCCTGAGCCAGAACATCGCCGGCGCCCTGCAGCGTGGCGAGCAGGCCGACACCTCCGCCGCCCTGGTCAAACTCCTGGGCACCACTACCGAAGGCGACATCGTCGACATGGTCTCCCAGCGCCTGGGCGACGAAGTCACGGGCGCGCCCGACGAGATCGACGCCCTGCTGCGTGCCGGGCTCCACCAGCGTCCGGGGTTCACGCTCCGCGGCGGGACCAACGAGATTCTGCGCGGCGTGATCGCGCGGGGACTGGGGATGCGCTGATGACCACCACCGACTCCACCGTCGACCTGACCGTCGACCCCGACCTGCAGGCCCTCATGGACGACATCGTCTCCGGGCACTCGGGGGCCGATGTCGAACCCGATCCCCAGGCGGTCTGGGACACCCTGGCCGAGGTGGGACTGGCCCGCCTGACCACTCCCGAGAGCCACGGGGGCAGCGGCGCCGGATGGACCGAGGCCGCAGCCCTGCTGCGCACGTTCGCCGCCGCCGGAGTGGCAGTCCCGTACGCCGAGACCGACCTGTTCGCCGGCCCCCTCCGCCGGGCCGCCGGACTCGACGACCACTCCTCGGCGACGGCCACTGTCGCGGTCCTCGGCGCGGACGGCTCCGCCCACCGGGTTCCCTGGGCCGGCACCACCGCCTCGGTGGTCTGCGTGCGCCGCGCGGCGGAGGGCTTCGAACTCGCCGATATCCCGACCTCCGACCTGAACATCCAGGCCACCGAGGGGATCTCGGCCGTGCCCACCGGGTCGGTCACTCTCCCGGCCGACACCTCGTGGTCCGCCGTGCCCACCGCCGCGGTCGAGAAGTACGTCCTCACCGGAGCGCTCGCCCGTGCGGTCCAGGCGGCCGGGGCCATGGACGGGATGGTCGCCTCGTCCATCACCCACACGACCGAGCGCAACCAGTTCGGCCGGGCACTCGCCAAGTTCCAGTCCGTGCAGAACCTCGTCGTGGACACCGCTGCAGAGTCCGTCCTCGCACGGGCTGCGGTGGACACAGCACTGGCCGACGCCCTCCTCCACGACCTGGCCGGGAAGCTGTCGACGTTCCGCGTAGCGGTGGCCCGCAGCGTCGCCTCCCAGGCCGTCGGCGTGTCCGTCCGTAACTCGCACCAGGTCCACGGCGCCATCGGCACCACCCACGAGCACACCTTGCACCGGCTCACCCTGCCGGCTCTGCAGTGGCGCTCGGAGTTCGGCTCCGCCGCCTTCTGGGAGGACCACCTCAGCAGCACTGCGGTGGCCGCCGGAATGGACGGGGCGTGGCCGCTCATCGTCGACGGGCGGCCGGTCGACAACGCTGCGGCCGCCTGGCTCGACCGGGTCACCGGGGCCTGAACCCCACCCGGTAGGAAGTCGGAGACACCTGTGTTCACCCCACTCGCACGCCTGTTCATCGCGGCCGTGCTCATCAACGGCGCGTATGACGCCGTGCGGGTGGCCGTCTCCTACCGGGTGCTGGCCCTGGGCGGCGATGCTGTGACCGTCGGGCTGGTCGCCTCGTCGTTCGCGCTGCTGCCGATGCTGTTCGCGCTCTACTTCGGTCGGATCGTCGACCGCACCGGGAGTTGGCGGGTCCTGGTGTCCGGAACGGCACTCTCCGCCGCGGCCGTCGCCCTGGCCGCGGTGGCACCGACCATCGCGGTGCTCGCTGTGGCGAACACCGTCATGGGGCTGGGGCAGGTGATGACCCTCATCGGGGCCCAGGGCTTCGTGATGGAGCTGACCGACCGGGAGCGGCACGTCAACGGCTTCGCGATGTTCACCCTGGCGGTGTCCCTCGGTCAGACGGTGGGCACGCCGGTGATGGGTGTGCTGCTGGAGCACGGCCGGGTGGGCGGGATCGTGGAGACCGGACCCGCTCTCGCGGTGATGGCCGCCGCGTTCCTCGTGGCCCTGCCGTTCGCGCTGTCGCTACCGGGGAGGGGACGTGCGG
>CAYFRF010000097.1:2232-9738 GCA_964345415.1 uncultured Microbacter sp.
CGTGCGGCGGCGCTGTCGCTCCGACTGACCGGCAACCGGGCCGCCCAGGTCCTCGTCCCGCTTGGTGCGGGGCACTGGCAGGGGTCTGGGGGCCGGGCAGCGTCTTCCTGCTCTCCGGCGCGCTCACCGCCGCCTCGGCGGTGAGCACCACGTCCTCTCTGCGACGCCACCCGTTCACCGAACTCGGCCGGGTCAGGGCGGCGCCCGCCCCTCCACCCTCTTTTCCGGATCCGCACGACCTTTCCCACAGGAGTGACTCATGACTGATGTGTTCCCGCGTACCGGCGCCCTCGTCGACCTCAAGGTGGTCGATCTGTCCAGGGTCCTCGCCGGCCCGCTCTGCGGACAAATGCTCGCCGACCACGGCGCCGACGTGATCAAGGTCGAACCGCCTGCGGGCGATGACACACGCTGGTGGGGGCCGCCCTTCGTCAAACCCGGGCACAGCGCCTATTTCGACGGCCTCAACCGCAACAAGCGCAATATCAGTGTGGATCTGCGCACCGAGGAGGGGCAGTCGCTGCTGCGTCGCATGTTGGCGGATGCGGACGTGGTCCTGGAGAACTTCAAGGCCGGCACGTTGGACCGGTGGGGCTTGTCCGACGAGGTGCTGGCCGAGGAGTTCCCCCGGCTCATCCACTGCCGCATCACCGGGTACGGGGTGGACGGGCCGTTGGGCGGCGCCCCCGGCTACGACGCGGTCCTGCAGGCGCTGTCGGGCCTCATGAGCATCAACGGTGAGGCCGACGGGCCCGAGATGCGAATCGGCATCCCGCTGGTGGACATCATCACCAGCCTCAACGCCCTGTCCGGGATCCTCATGGCGGTGCACGCCCGCGAGAAATCCGGGCGCGGGCAGCTGGTCGACCTGGCCCTGCTGGACAATGCGGTCTCGATCCTCCATCCCCATGTCGGGAAGTGGTTCGCAACCGGGGAGACCCCGCCCCGCACCGGCGTCGCCCACCCGACCATCTGCCCGTACGAGACGTTCCAGTGCGCTGACGGGCCGTTCTTCATCGGGGTCGGCAACGACTCCCAGTTCCGGTCGCTGACCACGGCGCTGGGGGTGGGCCATCTGGCGCAGGACCCGCGTTTCGTGTCGAACTCCGATCGTCTGGCCCATTCCGCGGAGCTCCGGGGGATCCTCGCCGACATCGTGGGGGCGGTGCACCGGGAACCGTTGTCGGACCTGTGTCGCGCAGCGGGTGTCCCCGCCGGGGCGGTGAACACGGTCGGCGAGGCGATGTCGCTTCCCCAGGTGATCCACCGGGAGATGGTGGTCGAGCGCGACGGTTACCGGAGCGTGGGTATCCCGGTGAAGCTCGGCGAGACGCCGGGGGCGGTGCGGTTCGGCCCGAGGGACCGGGGCGCCGACACTGACGAGGTGCTCGCCGAGTTGGGGATCACCGAGGAGCAGGCAGCCGGGTTGCGTGCCGCCGGAGTGCTCTAGTTCCGATGCCGGCGGGAAGCAGGTGGTCCGCCACTATCGTGGGTTCATGTCGTCCACCTCCTCGCCCGATCTCACCCCTGACCTCGCCGACGCCCTGCGCCGCGCCGCCGCCGCACCGACCCTCGTGGTGGCCTGCGACTACGACGGCACCCTGGCCCCGTTCGTCGACGATCCCGCCAGCGCCGTGCCCGCTCCCGGCGGCGTCGAGGCCCTGGCGCGCCTGGCGGGGCTCCCCGCCACGACGGTCGCCCTCCTGTCGGGCCGCAACCGCGCCGCGTTGGCGCAGGTCAGTGGCACCACCGCCCCCGTGGTGCTGGTCGGCAGCCACGGGTCGGAGTGGGAGGGTGGGTTCGACGAACCACTTGACGACGACGACGAGGCGCTCCTGGCCCGCCTGCACGCCGAGCTCGGCGAGATCGTCCGGGACACCCCCGGGGCGCACGTCGAATCCAAGCCCACGGCGGCGGTGCTGCACGTCCGTCCGGTCGCCGACCCGGCCGCCCGCGAGCGGGCCACGGCCCGGGCGATGGCCGGCCCGGCGACGCTCGAGGGGACCTTCGTCACGGAGGGCAAGAACGTCGTGGAGATCGCGGTCCGCGAGGCGAGCAAGGGCGCGGCGATCGAGCGGCTCGTGGAGCAGACCGGCGCCGACGTGGCGCTGTTCCTCGGCGACGACGTGACCGACGAGCGCGGCTTCGCCCGCCTGCGCCCCCAGGACGTGGGGATCAAGGTGGGCGACGGGCCCACCGCGGCCGGGCACCGGGTGGCGGACATCGCCGCCGTGGTGCGACTTCTGGGCACCCTCGCCGACCTGCGCGGCTGAACCTTGATAAGAGTGTTGTCACAGGACCGCCCACAGAAGAGGGACACAATGACCACACACCGCTCTGCGCGCAGAAGAACGGCGTTCGCGGCTTTCATCGCCGCATCCGGCCTCCTCCTCTCCGCATGCGGGAATGATCAGGCCACCTCGGCGGCGCCCGATCCCTCAGCCGTCGACGGGACGTCGTCGGACGGTGCCTCGTGTGCCGCCCTCACCGGCACGGAGGCGTTGGAGGAGTGGATCGGAGAGGTCCCCGAGGTCAAGGGCTGGCCGTGGTCGACGGAGTTGGCGTCCGTCGAGGGGTACGACCCCTGCCTGCCCCTGTCGTGGATCCGCGTGACGATCGAGAACGGTTCCTCGTCCTCGCCGTTCCAGATCATGCTGTTCCACGAGGGCGAGTACGTCGGCACCGCCACCGAAGAGTCCTACGGTTTCGGCCCCGACGTCTCCCGTATCGACGATTCGACGATCGAGGTGACGTGGTACTGGGCCGAGCCCGGCGAGAGCAACGCGGGCCACACCGGGGAGTCCCGGTCCCGGTTCACGTGGGACAGCTCCACCGGCGAGGTGACGATGACCGGGGACCTGCCGGATGTCCCCGGGATCCTGCCCGACGGATCCGCGGCCGGCGGCAACAGTTCCACATCAGGCTCCGGTGCACCGGGCGTCGGGGGCGGCATCCCCGCCGACGCCACACCCGTGAGGACCGTCAAGCCGTACTCCGGTGGCGTCGCGGTCTTCCAGACGCCGTCGAAGAACATCTCGTGCGGCATCTACCCGGAGTATCTGCGCTGCGGGATCAGCAGCTACAACCAGGACGAGCCGTACGGGTCGAAGCGCATCGGCGGGGCCGTGGACACGGTGTACGTCCGCGGTGGGACCGCCAGCATGGACGCCAGCAGCGACCCGGGGGCCTGGATGCCGATGGCCTTCGGGGCTGACGACAAGACCACTCCCCAGATCGTGGACTACGGCGACACCGTGTATCACGGCACCTTCGCCTGCCTGTCCGAGGAAACGGGCCTGACCTGCTGGGACAGCGCCACCGGAGCGGGCGCGTCCATGTCCAGGGAGAAGACCGAACTCTTCTGAGCCAGACCTGGACTGCGACCTCTCCCGGACACCGTCGTATACTTAACGACAACGGTTCCCATTATCTACCGAGAGTGTCCGACGTGACCCGAACCCTCCCCGCCCGTGTGTCCGTTCTCGCCGCCGCCGCGTTCCTCGGCGGCGCCCTCCTCAGCGCCTGCGGCAGCAGCGACAGTGCCCCCTCCTCCGACCTGCCCTCCGTGGTGGCCTCGACGTCGGTCTACGCCGACATCGTGGAGCAGGTCGCCGGCGGCAACGCCACGGTCGAGGCCGTGATCGCCGACCCCACCGCCGACCCGCACTCGTATGAGGCCAGCCCGGCCGACGCCGCCAAGGTCGGCACCGCGGACCTGGTGGTCTACAACGGCGGCGGGTACGACTCGTTCGTCGACCTCGCCCTGGCCAGCGCCGGGGACGTGCCGGTGGTCCGGGGCGTCGACGAGTACGCTCAGGTCACCGGCGAGGCCGCACCCGAGCACAACCATGACCACGACGACGACGAGAACTCCGCCGACGGCCACGGTCACCCACACGACTCCGCCACCAACGAGCACGTCTGGTTCAGCCTGCCCACCACCGCCGCCGTGGCCGGGCGCGTCGCCGAGGAGCTCTCCGAGATCGACCCCGAGCACGCGGGCGAGTACCGGGCCAACGCCGAGGCGTTCGGTGCGGCCCTCGAGCCGATGCAGCAGCAGCTCGACGCGATCCACGACCGCGGCCACTTCCCGTACGCCCAGACCGAGCGCATCGGCGCGCACCTGTTCGACTCCGCGCACATGGTCGACCTCACGCCGCGCGGATTCCTCTCCTCCGTCGAGGACGACACCGACCCGGCCGCCGCCGACCTGGCCGCCCTGCTCGACCTGATCGACGATCGACGGGTCGCGTTCCTGGCCTACAACTCCCAGACCGAGACCGCCGTGAGCGCCCGTGTCCGTGCCGGTGCGGAGAAGGCCGACGTCGTCGTCGTCGACCTCACCGAGACCCTCCCCGACGGCACCGACTATCTCACCTGGATGCGCGGCATCGTCGACGCCCTCACCCACGCCCTCTCGGGCGCCGACCCGGAGGACCACGGTGGGCACTGACACTGACACTGGCCCTGACGCCGGCCACGCGCCCGGCCCCCTCCCCCACGAGGACCACGAGCGCGGCGTCCCCGGCCCCGGCCCCGTCGTGACGCTCGACGGCGTGACCATCTCGCGCGGCGGCCGCACCCTCGTGCGCGACCTCGACCTGCAGATCCAGCCCGGCGAGTTCGTGGCCGTGCTCGGCCCCAACGGCGCCGGCAAATCCACCCTCCTCAAGGTCCTGCTCGGCGAACACCGGCCCGACTCCGGCACGGTGCTGGTCGACGGCCGCGCGCCCGGTGACCGCGGCACCCACCTCGGCTACGTCCCGCAGCAGCGCGCGTTCGACCCCGGCATCACCCTGCGCGGCCGCGACCTGGTCAGCCTCGGGATCGACGGCACCCGCTGGGGCCCCGGATGGCCCGGCAGGCGCGGCGCGAAACGACGCATCGTCGAGGACTCCCTCGCCCGGCTCGAGGCCGGAAAACTCGCCGACAAACCCCTCGGGCGCATGTCCGGGGGCGAGCAGCAGCGCGTGCGCGTGGCCCAGGCCATCGCGTGCGACCCGTGCGTCATGCTGTGCGACGAGCCGCTGCTCAGCCTGGACCTCACCGGCCAGCGCACCGTCGCCTCCGTGCTCGACCACCGGCGCCGCGAGGACGACACCGCGATCGTGTTCGTCACCCACGAGATCAACCCGGTCCTGCCGATGGTCGACCGGGTCCTCTACATCGTCGACGGCCGGCACCGCATCGGCACGCCCGACGAGGTGTTCACCAGCGAGGTCATGTCCGACCTGTACTCCTCGCCCGTCGAGGTACTGCGGGTGCGCGGCCAGATCGTCGTGGTGGGCGACACCCAGCACCTCGTCGCCGAACCCTGGTCCACCGGACACCACCATCACGACGACGACCACGGACACGGAGCGCACTGATGGACCGACTGCTCGAGATCGGCCGCTCCCTCGCGGACACCGAGGTCACCGCCTACCTGCTGCAGCAGGACTTCGTGCTCTACGGGCTCATCGCCATCGCCCTGCTCGGGCTGCTCGCCGGGGCGATCGGGCCGTTCATCGTCATGCGGCAGATGTCGTTCTCCGTGCACGGGGCCAGCGAACTCGCCCTGACCGGCGCCGCCGCCGCGCTGCTGTTCGGGCTCAACCTGGGCTTCGGCGCGATCGTCGGCTCGGTGATCGCCGCCCTGATGTTCGGGATCATGGGCTCACGGGCCTCCCAACGCGACTCCTCGATCGGCGTGGTACTGGCGTTCGGGCTCGGCCTGGCCGTGCTGTTCATCCACCTCTACCCCGGCCGGTCGGGCACCGCGTTCGCCCTGCTCACCGGGCAGATCGTGGGCGTGTCCGAGCACGGCGTGGTGCAGATGGCGGTGGTCGCGGCGATCATCTGCGCGGCCCTCGTCGCGCTGTACCGGCCGCTGGTGTTCTCCTCCGCAGATCCCGAGGTGGCCGAGGCGCGCGGTGTGCCCGTGCGGGCGATCAACATGATCTTCGCGGTGCTCGTGGGCCTGGCCGCCGCGCAGGCCGTGCAGGTCGTCGGCGCGCTGCTGGTGCTCTCCCTGCTCATCACGCCGGCCGCCGCCGCGGCCGCGGTCACCTCGAGCCCGGCGCGCGCGATCGGGTTGACGATCCTGTTCGCCGAGATCGCCGCGGTGGGCGGGATGCTGCTCTCCCTGGCTCCCGGCGTGCCGGTCTCAGTGTTCGTCACCACGATCTCGTTCGTGATCTACCTCGCCTGCAGGGGCGTGGCGGCCCTGCGCCGCTGACCCGCCCCCGCCCGGCCCGCCCGTCCCCCCTCCCCACTCCCCAGATCCGCTACCCGGCCTGCGGATTCGCTACCCCCACGGGAGTAGCGGATGTCGAGGCGGGGTAGCGAATCTCGGCTGGGCGAGGTCGGCCCGAGCCCGGGTGCCGGATTGTGACCTCCGCCGGATCACCTACGGGCAGGACAGCTACCGTCTAGGCGTGCCCCACGGATCCACACCCCACGGCCCCGCCGCCCATCCGGACGAGCTGTCGGCGATCAACGCCGCGTTCCCCACCCTGCGCTGGGAGTCCATCGAGCGGATCCTCGAGGGCTGGGACCACGTCGTGGTGATCTGCCGTGGCTGCAGCGGCGCCGACGCCCTCGGGCACCGTGACCTGGTGTTCCGCTTCCCCTCCGACGAGCAGGCGCTCGCGCAGTTGCCCACCGAGATCGCGGTGCTCGAGCACCTGGCCGGGAACGTCGATGCGGCGCTCCCGCGCTACACGCACGTCCCGGACGGGATCGGTTTCGCCGGCTATCCGCTCGTGCGCGGCGACCGGCTCACCCCCGAGCTGCTGCACAGCCTGCCGCCGCGTGAGCAGACCACACTCGCCGCGCAGCTCGGGGCGCTCCTGTCGGCGCTGCACGCCCAGGACACCACGGCACCGCCCATGGACCTGGTCCCGCACTCGTACCAGCCGGAGAACCTGGACTTCGTGCGCGGGATCGTCGAGAACAACATGCCCGACGTCCTCACGCACGACGAGATGCGGACGGCCCGGGAGATCTGCGACGAGGTCGCCGCGCTGCAGTCCACGCTGCTGCCCCGGGTGTTCCTACACTACGACATCTACCCGCGGCACCTGTACTGGGAGCGCGGCCGAGCAGCAGCGGACGGATCGTCCGCCGGTGTCCCCGCCACCGCCGGCTCGCCCGGCAGGCTGGGACTGATCGACTTCACGGACATGTGCTTGGGTGACCCGGCGATCGACTTCGCGGAGCTGTACGCGTACGGCGCACGCTTCGTGGAGGACGTCCTGGCCCGGTACGTCGGCCACCTCGACCCGGGTTTCCTCGACCGCGCGTGGACCTATCAGCGGCTGGCCGGGCTGTACATGATCGCCGGGCACCTCTACTACGGCGAGGAGACGTGGGAGGACGCCCGGTCGACGTTCGACCGGTGCCGCTCACCCCACCGTCCCCGCGCCTGAGGCGCCCGGCGTTCGCCGAGTGGGGGCTACCTCAGCGCGCTGCGACGCGTCGCTGACGGGCGAACTCCGAGAGCACCACGCCCGCTGCGACGGAGGC
>CAYFRF010000098.1:0-9535 GCA_964345415.1 uncultured Microbacter sp.
GTAACAACCCCTATTCGAGTGGCACCACCCCGGCGCCCCGTCCGCAGGCGGGACCGCGTCCCGGTCCCGGCCAGGCGGGCCCCCGTCCCGGCCCGGGCCAGGCCGGTCCCCGTCCGGGTGGGGCACGTCCCGCGCCCGGTCAGGGCGGTCCGCGTCCGCCCCAGCGTGCGGGTGCACCGGGCCAGGGCGGTCCCCGCCCGAGCCCGGGCAACATGCCCCCGCGGCCGAGCCCCGGCCAGATGCCGGGCCAGGTGGCCCGTCCGGCCGCCGGGCGCGGTCGTCCGGGTGGTCGCCCGGGTGGCGGCGGTTTCCGTCCCGGTGGCACCGGCGGTGCCCCGGCTGCGGGTGGCGGCGGTTTCCGCGGTCGTCCCGGTGGCGGCGGTCGTGGTCGCGGCGGTGCCGCAGGTGCGTTCGGTCGTCCCGGCGGCGCCCCCCGGCGCGGTCGCAAGTCGAAGCGGCAGAAGCGTCAGGAATACGATTCGATGCGGGCACCGGAGGTCGGCGGCGTCCGGCTTCCCGACGGCCGTGGGCAGGTCCTGCGGCTGGCACAGGGTGCCTCCCTGAGCGATTTCGCGGACAAGATCGACGTGAACCCGTCGCAGCTCGTGCAGGCGCTGTTCAACCTGGGCGAGATGGTCACCGCCACCCAGTCGGTGTCCCCTGAGACCCTTCAGCTCCTCGGCGAGGAGATGGGCTTCAAGGTCCAGGTCGTCAGCCCAGAGGACGAGGACCGCGAGCTGCTCGAGTCGTTCGACCTCTCGTTCGGTGAGGACGAGGGCGGCGAGGACGAGCTCGAGCGTCGCCCGGCGGTCGTGACCGTCATGGGCCACGTCGACCACGGTAAGACGCGACTGCTCGACAGCATCCGTTCCGCCAAGGTCGGAGAGGCCGAGGCCGGTGGCATCACCCAGCACATCGGTGCGTACCAGGTGACCGTGCCGGTCGACGAGATCGATCGGACCATCACGTTCATCGACACCCCGGGTCACGAGGCGTTCACCGCCATGCGTGCTCGTGGTGCCAAGTCGACGGATATCGCGATCATCGTGGTCGCGGCAGACGACGGCGTGATGCCGCAGACGGTCGAGGCGATCAACCACGCCCAGGCCGCAGACGTGCCGATCGTGGTTGCGGTCAACAAGATCGACAAGGAGACCGCGCAGCCGGACAAGATCCGTGGCCAGATGACCGAGTACGGTCTCGTGCCCGAGGAGTACGGCGGCGACACCATGTTCGTCGACATCTCCGCCAAGCAGGGGCTCAACATCGACTCGCTCCTCGAGGCCGTGGTCCTCACCGCCGACGCGGCGCTGGACCTGCGTGCAAACCCGGAGATGGACGCACAGGGCGTGGTCATCGAGGCCCACCTCGACCGTGGCCGCGGCCCGGTGGCGACCGTGCTCATCCAGCGCGGAACCCTCCGCGTCGGCGACTCGATCGTGGCCGGCGACGCCTACGGTCGTGTGCGTCGGATGGTTGACGAGCACGGCGAGGACATCGAGGAGGCGGCACCGTCGCGTCCGGTCCAGGTCATCGGCCTGACCAGCGTCTGTGGTGCCGGCGACACGATGATGGTGGTCGACGAGGACCGCACGGCGCGGCAGATCGCGGACCGTCGCAACGCGCGCAAGCGCAATGCGTTGGCCGCACGGAGCCGTCGCCGGATCAGCCTCGAGGACCTGGATTCGCACCTCAAGGAGACGAGCCAGCTCAACCTCATCATCAAGGGCGACAACTCCGGTACCGTCGAGGCCCTCGAAGAGGCCCTGATGGGGATCGAGATCGACGACGAGGTCCAGCTGCGGGTCATCGACCGTGGTGTCGGTGCGGTCACCGAGACCAACGTCAACCTGGCGGCTGCGTCGGATGCGGTGATCATCGGGTTCAACGTCCGCGCGGAGGGCAAGGCCACCGAGATGGCCAACCGCGAGGGTGTCGACATCCGGTACTACTCGATCATCTACCAGGCGATCGACGAGATCGAGGCGGCCCTCAAGGGCATGCTCAAGCCGATCTACGAGGAGAAGCAGCTCGGTCGGGCGGAGATCCGCCAGATGTTCCGCTCCTCCAAGGTGGGCAACATCGCCGGTTGTATGGTGCTCGACGGCATCATGCGGCGTAACGCGAAGGCGCGTCTCATCCGCGACGGCAACGTCGTCCAGGAGGAGATGAGCATCACGTCACTGCGCCGCGAGAAGGACGATGCCACCGAGGTCCGCGAGGGCTTCGAGTGTGGTCTGACGGTGTCGTACTCCGACATCAAGGTCGGCGACATCATCGAGGCCTACGAGCTCGTGGAGAAGCCGCGCGACTGACGTCGCCGGACAAGATCGTGGGGGCAGGTTCCGTGTACAACGGGCCTGCCCCCGCGGCATCCTGGTTCACAAGTGCGGTCGCGCCCGACAACGGGCCGGACCACGTCAAGGAGGATCGCCATGACAGGCAAGGGACGCGCGGGGCGGCTCGGCAAGCGGATCGGAGAGATCGTCGCCACGGCGTTTGACCATGAGATCAAGGACCCGCGGCTGGAGTTCGTGACCATCACCGATTCCCGCATCACCCCCGACCTCAGGGTGGCCACGCTGTACTACACGGTCCGCGGTGTGACCCTCGACGAGGAACCGGATCTCGAGGCTGCGGAGGAGGCACTCGCCGCGGCGAAAGGCCGGTTGCGGACGATGGTCGGCAAGCAGACCGGCGTCAAGTTCACGCCCGAGCTGACGTTCGTCCTGGACTCCGTCCCGGATGCCGCCCGCCACATGGAGGAGCTGCTGGCCAAGGCACGGGCGAGCGACGAAGAGGTCCGCAGGGCCGCCGAGGGTGCCCGCCCGGCCGGGGACGAGGACCCGTACCGACGGCCCGAGGAGGGGCTTCCGGAAGACACCGACCGGTGACCACACCTGTCGACGCGGCGGGCGCGGCGGAGGTACTGGCACGGCACCGGGAGGTGACGTTGCTCTGCCACGTGCGTCCCGACGCGGACGCACTGGGCAGCTCCGCCGGCCTGGCCAGGGCGCTCCGGGGGGCAGGCGCGACCGTCCACCACTCGTTCGACCCGGGCGTGGTGCCGGAGGCACTCCGGGTGATCCCGGGGACCGAACTCGTTGTCCCGCTGTCGGACGTGCCCGCCCACGACGGTCTCGTGGTGACACTCGATTGCGCGAGTCCGGACCGGGTCGGGGACTGGGAGCACCTCGCGTCGGCAGCCTCCGAGGTCCTCGTGGTGGACCACCACGGTTCCAATCCCGGGTTCGGGAGCCACATGCTCCTGGATCCGGGGGCCGCGTCGACCGCCTCCCTCGTCCTGGAGATCCTGCGAGCGGGCGGGTATCTCGTCGATCCCGAGATCGCCGCGAGCCTGTACGCGGGTCTGGTGACGGACACAGGGGCGTTCCGCTGGGGCGGATCCGGCGCCCACGACACGGCGAGTGCACTGATCGCGGCCGGCGCGGAGACCTCGAGGCTCACCTACGCGCTCCTGGACGCGCACCCCTTCTCCTGGCTTCCCGTTCTCGGCGACCTCCTGCGCGGAGTCCGTCTCGAGCCCGAGGCTGTCGGGGGGCGCGGCTCGGTGTGGCTGGCGGTCCCCCACGAGGTGATCGCCGCTGCCGCGGAGGAGGACATCGAATCGCTGGTCTCCCCGCTGCGCAGTGTGCGTGAGGCCTGTGTGGCGGTGTTGCTCAAGGAGTTCAGCCCGGGGGAGTGGTCGGTGTCACTGCGGTCCAGGGACGGAGGCCCCGGCAAGGGGGTCGTGGACGTCTCCGCTGTCGCCATGGCGCTCGGGGGCGGTGGGCATCCGGCCGCGGCGGGATGCACCGTCCGGGGCGACCTCGCCGACGTCACAGCGAGGGTTCGTGAGCTCCTCGGCTGAGCGCGGGCCCGAGTCCGGCGGAGCGGGGACGGCGCCGGCGGGTGCGGAGCCGGTCGGGGCCTCCGCGGGCGCCGGTGTCCCACCTCCGGCCGTGGGCGTGGGCGAGCTCGGCCGCCGCCTGTGGTCGATCGCCCTGCCGGTCCTGCCTGTGTTGGCCGCGGAGCCGGTGTATCTGCTGGTCGACGGCATCGTGGTGGGCAGGCAGGGTCCGGAGGACCTGGCGGCCCTCGGGGTCGGCGCACTCGTGCTGCTGGTGCTCGGCACCCAGATGAACTTCCTCTCCTACGGCACCACCGCCCGCGCCGCGCGCCTGCACGGGGCAGGTCGTCGAGGTGACGCGGTGGCCGAGGGCGTCCAGGCGACGTGGATCGCCCTGGGCGTGGGAGCTGTGGTCGTGGCCGCGGTGCTGGCACTGATCGGTCCACTCACCACCGTGCTCGCCTCGGATGCCGTCGTGGCGGACCGGGCCGCGGACTGGCTGCGGGTCGCGGTGTGGGGCATCCCCTGCATCCTCATCGCCTCGGCGGGACACGGGTGGATGCGGGGGATCCAGCGGATGCGCACGCCGCTGGTCCTGGTCACCCTGGGCATCGGGGTCTCGACGGTCGGCTGCGTGGTCTTCGTGCCCGGGCTGGGCCCGTTCCCGGGATTCGGACTCGTCGCGAGTGCGTGGGCGAACCTCGCCGGACAGGCCCTCATGGCCGGCGGGTTCCTCGTGGCGCTCGCCCGCGAGCACGCGGGTTCGCTGCGCCCCCGCCGGGCGGTGATCGTCAGTCAGTTGCGGATGGGCGTGGACCTGGTGATCAGGACGGCGTCGTTCCAGATCACGTTCGCCGTGGCCACGACCGCGGCCGCGGCCGCCGGCGTCGCCTCGCTCGGGGCGCACCACCTCGCCCAGCAACTGTGGGCGCTGTACGCGCTCGTGCTGGACTCCGTCGCGATCGCCGCGCAGTCCCTGGTGGGGGCGGCGCTCGGTGCGGGCCTGGCGGCGCACGGCCGGGCGCTGGCCCGCGCGGTGGTCCTGTGGTCCCTGGGACTGGGAGTGGTGCTCGCCGTGGTGACCGTGCTGATGCGTGGTCAGATCGCGGCGGGCCTGGCCGGGGAACCCGACGTGGCAGGCCGACTGGTCGTCGCGCTGGTCGGAATGTCGGTGGTCGTGATCCCCGCGGCCGTCGTGTTCGGCCTGGACGGTGTGCTCCTGGGGGCGGGTGATGCCGCATACCTGCGCACCTCGACGGTGATCGCTGCGCTGTGCGGTTTCCTCCCGGTCCTGCTCGCGACCCGTCATTTCGGCTGGGGCCTGGTGGGTATCTGGTGGGGGATGGGGGTCTTCGTCGTGATGCGGCTGGTGGCCGTGGCGATCCGGGTACGTGGTGACAGATGGATGGTCCTGGGTGAGCGGGCCCCCGGGGCCGCGCCCGCCGCGCCGGCCGCGGGAGAGGAGGGGCGATGAGCGTCGGTCCGAGTCTGCGGGCCGTCTCGGACCTGCACGTCGGGCACCGGGGCAACGCAGGCGTGTTGGACGAGCTCCACCCGCAGCACCCCGGGGACTGGCTGATCGTCGCCGGGGACGTGGCCGAGAAGGTCTCGCAGGTCCGCGACACGCTGGCGCGCCTGGCCGAACGCTACGAGCGGGTCGTGTGGGTGCCCGGCAACCACGAACTGTGGATCGGGCGGGAGGACGAGGGGCTGACCTCCACCGGGAAGTACGACCGGCTGGTCGAGGAGTGCCGGGTCCTGGGCGTGCTGACCCCGGAGGACCCGTACCCACTGTGGACCGGGCCGGGCGGCCCGGCGTGGGTCGTGCCGATGTTCCTGCTCTACGACTACTCGTGGACCCCGGTCCCGGGCCAGGTGAGGGCCGACGCGCTGGCGGGTGCGCGCGAGCGCCGGGTGGTGGCCTCCGACGAGTTCCTCATCGACCCTGCCCCGTTCCCCGACGCGGCCGCGTGGTGCCGGGACCGCCTGGTCAGCACCACCACGAAGCTTGCTCGGCTCGACCCGGCCCACCCCACCGTCCTGGTCAACCACTGGCCACTGCTGCGGGACCCGACCCGCGTCCTGCGGCATCCGGATTTCGCGCTGTGGTGCGGCACCGACCAGACCGCGGACTGGCACCGGCGCTACCGGGCGGCCGCGTGCGTGTACGGCCATCTCCACATCCCGCGGACCACCGTGCACGACGCCGTGCGGTTCGAGGAGGTCTCCCTCGGCTATCCGCGGGAGTGGAACGGGCGGGGCAGGCCCACACCGTTGGCGCGTCAGATCCTGCCGGTTCCCGAGGAGCCGCAGATCCGGTGGGTCCGGGACGGTTCGGGGATGCCGCGGATCGCCGGCCCGGGGGAGTCGGGGCCATACCTGGAGGAGGACCGGTGATCCACGAGATCCTGCCGCCGGAGGTCGTGGCGGTGACCGACGGGGAACTGGGCCTGGACGAGGCCGCCGTGCTCGCGGCGCTGCACCCGGTCGAGGCAGAGCAGATCGCCGGCGCGGTCGCCGGGCGACGCGCGGACTTCGCGTACGCGCGGGCGTGTGCGCGCGAGGCCATGGGGCGCCTGGGGGTCCCGGCGGGGCCGATCGTGCGGGGCGGTCGGGGCATGCCCGTGTGGCCGCCGGGGGTGGTGGGCACCCTCACCCACACCGACGGCCTGCGCGCGGCGGCGCTCGCCCCCGCGGACCGGGTCAGGTCGGTGGGGCTGGACGTGGAGCCGCACGAGGGACTGTCCGACGGGGTGCTCGAGGTGGTCTCGCTGCCGGAGGAGGCGGCGTGGGTGCGGGCGGCCGGCGCCGAGATCGGGTCGGTGCACTGGGACAAGCTCCTGTTCACCGCGAAGGAGGCCACGTACAAGGCCTGGTTCCCGCTCACCCGTCGGTGGTTGGGGTTCGAGGACGCGCACATCACCCTGGTGCCGGACCCGCCGCGCCGGTCCCGAGCCGGCGCAGGAGGAGATGACGACGACGACACGGTGATCACCGGCAGCCTGCATTCGCGCATCCTGGTGGACGCCCACGCGGTCGACGGGGGACCGGATCTGCTCACGTTCGACGGCCGATGGGTGGTCCGGGGCGGCTTCGTGGCCTCCGCGATCGTGCTCCGGCGGCCCGGGGTCGATAGCGTGGACACGTGACATCCCGCAGACCTGATCCCCGCCCCGCTCCCGAGCCGGGCCTCGTCGTGGTGGACAAGCCCGGCGGCATGAGCAGCCACGACGTGGTGGCCCGCCTCCGACGCTTCTTCGGGACCCGGAAGGTCGGCCACGCCGGCACGCTCGACCCCATGGCCACCGGTGTGTTGGTGGTGGGTATCGAGCGCGCCACGAAGATCCTCGGCCAGCTCGCCCTGGAGACGAAGTCCTATGAGGCCACCATCCGTCTGGGGCAGACCACCACGACCGACGACGCGGAGGGCGAGACCACCGGCACCGCGGACGCCTCGGCGGTGACCGATGCGGCGATCGACGCCGGGGTCGCGGCACTGACCGGGGAGATCGACCAGGTGCCCTCGGCCGTGAGCGCGATCAAGGTGAAGGGGCGGCGCGCGTACGACCTGGTCCGCTCGGGCGAACAGGTCCAGCTCAAGGCCCGTCGGGTGACGGTCTCGCGCTTCGACGTGCTCGAGCGGGTCCGTACCGGGCAGGTGATCGACCTCGTCGTCGTCGTCGACTGCTCCACCGGAACCTACATCCGCGCGCTCGCCCGCGACCTCGGTGCGGCGCTCGGCGTGGGCGGGCATCTCACCGCGCTGCGGCGCACGCGCGTCGGACCGTTCGGCCTCGACGTGGCCCGCACCCTGCCGCAACTCGAGGACCGCCCCGAACTCTCCCTCGACCTCGACGCCGCCGCGCTGGCGGCGTTCCCCCGACGGGACATCGACGCGCAGCAGGCCGAGGGACTCCGTCACGGGCAGTGGATCGATGCCCGCGGCGACACCGGGGTCGTCGCGGCCGTCGGCCCCGACGGACGGGTGGCGGCGCTGTTGTCCGAGTCCGGACGACGTGCCGCACCCGTGGTGGTCATGCGCCCGGCCGGGCTGTGACGGGCGGGCGTAAGGTGGTCGCCGTGCAATTGTGGCGGACGTTCGACGAGATCGTGATCCCTGACGGGGGTTCCTCCGTCGCGCTCGGCGTGTTCGACGGCCTCCACCGGGGGCACCGCGTCCTCGTGGACCGGGCGGTCGAGCTCGGCCGGGAACTCGGCGCGGACCCGGTGCTGGTGAGCTTCGACCCCCACCCCGTCCAGGTGGTGCGGCCGGGCACCCACCCGTTCGTCCTCACCCCGCTCGAACGGCGGGCGCAGCTGGCCGGGGAGCTCGGCGTGGACGCGGTGTTCGCGTTGCCCTTCGACCGGGAGATGGCGTCCTGGGAGCCGGCCGCGTTCGTCGACAGCGTGCTGGTCGACGGACTTGACTGCCGGGCCGTCACGGTGGGGCGCAACTTCACCTTCGGACGCCGCGCCACCGGGACCTCCCAGACGATGGCCGAACTGTGTGCCGAACGGGGGATCACCTGCGAGGTGGTCGACCTGCTCGAGGTCGGCGGCGAACGCGTGTCCTCCAGCCGCATCCGGCGACTCCTCGCGGCGGCGGACGTGGCCGGGGCCGCGCAGATCCTCGGCCGCCCGCACCGGGTGAGCGGTCCGGTGGTCCACGGTGCCGGACGCGGGGGCCGGGACCTGGGGTACCCCACCGCGAACCTCGGCCTGCCCGAGTACACGGCCATCCCGGCCGACGGTGTCTACGCCGGCTGGTTCACCGTCCTCGACGACGCCCCCGTCGACGGGACGATCGTGCCCGGTCGCCGGTACCCGGCGGCGATCTCGGTGGGCACCAACCCGACCTTCGGGGACACCGCCCGCAGCGTCGAGGCGTTCGTCCTCGACCAATCCGCCGACCTCTACGGCAGGCTGGCCGCGGTCGATTTCGTCGACCACGTCCGGGACATGGTCAAGTTCTCGTCCGTCGACGAGCTGCTCGTGGCCATGGGCAAGGACGTCGCCCGGACCCGGGAAGTGCTCGCCGGCTGACCGTCGGCGGTGGCGGACCGGTCGCCGGATTGGGGGACCGGGCATCCCGGCTGGTATCGTTTCCCCTCGGCCCAGCTGCGGTCCGCGGCGGCGGGGTCCATGTAATCGCGGACTGGAACAACCAGGAGTCACCATGGCACTGAGCACCGAGGCCAAGAAGGCCGTCCTCGCCGAGTACGGCGTCCACGAGTCCGACACCGGCTCGCCCGAGGCCCAGATCGCGCTGCTCACCAAGCGCATCGAGCAGCTCACCGAGCACCTCAAGCACCACCAGCACGACCATCACTCGCGTCGTGGCCTGCTCCTGCTGGTCGGTCGTCGTCGTCGTCTCCTCAAGTACATCGCCAAGGTCGACATCGCGCGCTACCGCTCGCTGATCGAGCGCCTCGGCCTGCGTCGCTGAGCCCCGCTCACCGCAGCGCTTCCCGATCCCCGTCCTGGTCGCCAGGGCGGGGATCGTCGTTTCTGCCGGTCGGGGTTCCCGGGGGTGCCGGAGCCACTCGCGGGGGCGCCGGGACCGCGTGCGGGGGCAGCCCGCCCCGTGCGCCACGGTGACCGGGCATGTTTTCCCTGATAGCCTGGCCCGTGGCCGGTGCGCACGTACCGGGGTGGTCGACAGGTCCGATTGACGGTCCTCGGTAG
>CAYFRF010000099.1:0-6187 GCA_964345415.1 uncultured Microbacter sp.
CGGGTGCCACGGGTGCCACGGGCGGCAGCGGTGCTGCCCAGGTCGCAGCCGCGGGCAAGGGCGGGAAGATCGACGCCGGTCTGGGCGCCAACGCGGACTCGACCACGCCGCAGGTGCTGGCCGGACTCGCGCTGCTCAGCGTTGCCGGCGGTGCGTTCTACCTCGCGATCCGCCGTCGTGCTGCGGGCAAGAACTAGATCCAGAACCTGGCGTGACCAGACGTTCTAGATGACAGGGGTGGTCCGGGCCGAGAAGGCCCGGGCCACCTCTTTCTCGTGACGCCACTGCGGGGAGGATGGATACATGACGAAGCGATCGACTCCGAGGCGGAGCGGCCGGACCGTCCTGCTGATCCTGATCGCGCTCGTATGCCTCGTCGTGGGCGCCACCCTGCTGGTCCGAGGACTGGGCACGGCGCCGAACTCGGGCGCTCCGATGCCGGAGCAGACGTTCGAGCTCACAGCGGAGGGCGTACCAGATCCCGAAGACTCCCCGGAAAGGCCACAGTCGCCCGCCCCTGAGCTCCGGGACAACTCCCTGTTCATCCCCGCGATCGAAACCCGGGGACACCTGATCTCGCTCGGCCTGGCCGGCGACGGCAGCCTCGAGCTGCCCACCGCCGTGGACGAACTCACCCTGTGGTCGGGATCTGCCCCGCTCGACGCACACGACGGTGCGGTGCTCATCGCAGGGCACGTGGACGATGCGAATCAGGGTGCGGGCTCACTGTTCCGGATGCATGAGCTCCAGCCCGGCGACGCCGTCTACGTGACCGAAGACGGCGTCAGTACCCGGTGGAAGGTGGTCGGCCTCGAAGTGATCGTCAAGGCCGCACTGCCGGAGCGCGTCTTCGACGGGCCCGGCGGTGAGCGGAGACTGTACCTCGTGACCTGCGGCGGGCCGATCGCCACTGACGCCCAGGGCCGGGCCACCTACCGGGACAACGTCATCGCGACCGCCGTCCCCTTCTGAGGGAGTGGTGCAGCTCGCGGCACGTCTTCCCTCCGGCATTGCCCCAGTTCACGCCCTTTCGAGACGTCCTCGGGAGCGGTTACCCTGGGCGGAGCAGGGGAAATTTCTCAACGGGGGAGCAACATATGCCATCGATCTTCATCACGGGCGGTGCCGCAGGAATCGGCCTGGCCACCGCGGAGCGTTTCAGCCGGGAAGGCTGGACCGTCGGCGTGTACGACGTGGACGCGACCGCGCTGGCCGCCGTGCAGTCCGCGCATCCTGACTGGATCACCGGCGAGCTCGACGTCCGCGAGCCGGACCAGTGGGTGAAGGCGCTGGAGGACTTCACCTCACACACCGGCGGCACACTGGACGTGCTGGACAACAACGCGGGGATCCTCGTGGCCGGCGACCTGGACGAGATCTCCCCGGAGGCGGTCAAGGCACAGATCGACATCGATGTACTCGGTGTGACACTGGGTGCACAGGCCGCGTTCCCGTACCTCAAGGCGACCCCCGGCTCGCACCTGGTCAACATCGCCTCGGCGTCCGCGATCTACGGCCAGCCCGGCATCGCCACCTACAGTGCGTCCAAGTTCTACGTCGGCGGACTCACGGAGGCGCTTGAACTCGAATGGGAGAAGTACGACATCCGGGTGGTGGGGATCTGGCCGCTGTGGGCCAAGACCGCCCTCGCCGAGAACGACGCCAAGAGCACCCAGACGCTCGGCGTACGGATCACGCCCGAGCAGGTCGCAGACAAGGTGTGGGAATCAGTCCATCCCACCGCGACCGACCGTCGTCTCCGTCGCACCGCCTACTCGGTGGGACTGCAGACCACCGTGCTGGCGAACATCTCCAAGTTCTCGCCGAACTTCGCGACCCGGCTCGTCAACAAGTTCCTCTCGCAGTAGGCACGACGGACTCGCAGCAGGCTCCGGCCGAGACTCGTAGCGGGCTCCGGCTGAACTGACTGCGCCGGCGGGCCCGAGCCGTAACGTTTTGCGCTTCGGAATCCCTTTCACTCGCGGGGTCCCGCGGGTGCGGGCGAATCCGAAGGGCGAATCGAGAGGTCGTGCGGGCGCGGGAGAATCCGGAGGGCGGATCGCGGGGTAGCGCAGGTGCCCGGACGGGGGACCGGCGGGACGGGGCGCAGGTCAGCGCTCCAGGTGCGCCTCCAGCCAGTCGAGGGTCTGCATACCGAACAGGTCGGTGGTCCACCCGTACAGGTTGCCCACCATGTTCTGCATGCTGCAGTCGGTGGGCTGGTAGTCCACCCGGGCGCCCTGCTCGCGCCAGCGTGTGACGAGGGTCCGCGAGTCCTCGGCCGGCACCAGCGACATGAACGAGTCGTCGGCGCCGCACGAGGCCACCAGTACCCGGATGTCCCGGGCGGGCGTGCCGAGCCCCATCCGGTTGTCGTCGTAGGCGCGCTGGAACGCCTCGATGTGAGCCGGTGCCTGCCCGCCGACGAACAGCTCGCCCAGCGGCACCAGCGGCATCGAGAAGTAGGCGGGGAACTGACACTGCGTCCGGTAGTGGTCGGCGATCGTCCGACCCAGCGGGGTCAGATGGTCGTTGACCCGCATGTCCGGGTAGTGCGGCTCCAGGCCCAGGAGGGTGGCAAAGGCGAAGCCGGAACCGACCGAGCCGTCGGCCATCTCGATGAAGCGGCGGTAGTCGGGCACCATGCCCTCCAGCACCGCGGCCCGGATGTCCAGCTCCGGCGCGTAGGCGTCCGCCAGTTCCACCGCGTGCCCGGTGCCCACGCCGCCGCCGGCGATGCCGAACATGCCGATCGGCGCGTCCGGGGACAGCCCCGTCACCTCGGGGTCGAGCGCCGCCCGCAGTGCGTCGAGGTTGGTGCGCGCGTTGTACTTCCCGGCGAACACCCCGCGCGGGTTCAGATCACCGTTGTTGCCGACATCCGACATCACCACCGCGTATCCGCGCTCGAACATCTGGGCCAACGGACCCAGCGCCGACCAGGAGGCCCCGTCCATGGGGTCCGAGCCCGTCCACATCGCGGACGGGTGGCAGTTGGCGCCCACGCTGTCGTTGGCCATCTGATAGCTCACCACCTGCCGCTCGGCGTGCGGGCGGCCGTCGACGGGGATCATCACGAAGCCCGTACTGATGTCCGGCTGGCCGTCGAGCGTGGTGGTGACGAACATCAGCCGGTACGCCTCGAGGTTCCCGGGCCGGAAGCCGGCGAACTGCACGTCCACCTTCTCCGCCTTGAGCAGGGTGCCCGGGGTCTCCGTGCCGGTCAGGGCGGGCTCGGCATAGAAGGGCGCGATGGAGGTCAGGGGCGTGATGAACTCCTCCGGGCTGGCCAGACGCCCCGTCGCGAGCGCGCCCTGCACGTATCCGCCGAAGACCTCGCCGAGGTGCGGCGTGCGGTTCGGCGGATCCGCGACGGCGGTCGGCGCGAGCGCGGTACCGACGAGTAGTGCGGCGCCGACGGCGGTGGCCAGACGTGAGGTGATGGACATAGGTGTGAGCTCCCCCGGAAATGACCTCGACCGACCCCTGCCGGCCGTGATAAGTCGTAGCTTATCCACGTCCGGGCCCGGACCGGGGAGACTGTGGGACGGAGGGGCGGGCGAAGTGGGGCGGGGGTGGCGCGCCGCAGCCAGGCGGCGAGAGGGCGGCGGGGTGTGCACAGTGCTCAGTTCTGTCGATGGATCCGGGTCAATTCCGTACCAACTGCCCGCCTTTGGGTGACCGGTGTGACGGCCGACACATCATCTTCTACTGTGGTGCCCGCCCGGCAGTCCCACAGCGCCGCCCGGGCGACAGGCATCACCCGCCACGACAGGCGAGGCCGCGCCCGTGATCCGGGTCCGTGGTCGCCGCCGCTGAGGAGGACCATGAGAACGTCGGATCCGCGTACCGGTCGGGGAAGGGACGACGACGACGTCGTCGTCGTCACACCCCCCGGGCACCCCACCGGCACACCGCCCACGGCGGCGACCACCGCCCCGGTCCCCCGGAGCCGGATCGTCTTCGCCTCCCTCATCGGCACCACGATCGAGTTCTACGACTTCTACATCTTCGCCACCGCGGCGGTCTCGGTCTTCCCCCTGCTGTTCTTCGCCGGCGGCGACGCCGGCACCGCCCTGCTCGCCTCCATGGCCACCTTCGGCACGGCGTTCATCGCCCGCCCGCTCGGCTCGATCATCTTCGGGCACTACGGCGACCGCCTGGGACGCAAGGTCACCCTCGTCGGCGCGCTGCTCACGATGGGTATCGCCACCTTCCTCATCGGCCTGCTGCCGACCATCCACCAGATCGGCCTGTGGGCGCCGGCGATGCTCACGATCATGCGCTTCTTCCAGGGCATCGGCCTGGGCGGCGAATGGTCCGGCGCCGCACTCCTGGCCGCCGAGACCGCCAAGCCCGGCAAACGCGCGTTCGCCGCGATGTGGCCCCAGCTCGGCGCACCGTTCGGCTTCATCCTCGCCAACGGCATCTTCCTGCTGCTCACCACCTGGTTCGCCTACGACTCCACCTCGGCCGAACTGTCCGACCCGTTCCTCGTGTGGGGCTGGCGCATCCCGTTCCTGCTGTCGATCGTGATGGTGGGCGTGGGCCTGTACGTGCGGCTGCGGATCGAGGAGACCCCGGTCTTCGCCAAGGCCGTGGCGCGGAACGAGCGCGTCAAGTCCCCGGTGGGCGAGGTGTTCCGAAAGAACTGGTGGGAGATTCTGCTCGGCACGTTCATCATGCTGGCCACCTACGGCCTGTTCTACCTCATGACCACCTGGATCCTGTCGTTCGCGATCGGCGGCGAGGACGTGGGCGGGCTCGGCTACGGCTATCAGTCCTTCCTCATCCTCCAGGTGATCGCGATCCTGCTGTTCGCCGCGTTCATCCCCCTCGCCGGCTACCTCGCCGACCGCTTCGGGCGACGTCGCATGCTCATCGCCACCACCGCCGGCATCATCGTCTTCGGCCTCTCGTTCGGCTGGTGGCTCAGCCCCGAGGCCATGGGCACCGGCGACGGGCTCGACGTGGCGCGCATGCTCGGCTTCCTGTGCGTCGGCATGGCACTCATGGGCCTGACCTTCGGCCCCATGTCCGCCGTGCTGCCGGAACTGTTCCCCACCAACACCCGCTACACCGGCTCCGGAGTGGCCTACAACTTCTCCGCCATCCTCGGCGCCGCGCTCACGCCGTTCGTCGCCGTGTGGCTGGTGCAGCACTTCTCCGTGGCGTGGGTGGGCTACTACCTCGTGGGCCTGTCGGTGCTGACCATCGTCTCGCTGATCCTGGCCCCCGAGACCAGCAAGACCTCCCTCTATACCGGTGAGGACGCGCACCAGTAGGGCTGACCGCCCTCGGGGTCCAGCGCGCCTGTCGACTAATTTCTTCCGAGAGGCCTTGTCCCCGTTGCCTTCTTGGGCGAGGGTGTGGGGCATGAACCACACCACACGACGTCCTCTGACCGCCGCGGCCTGCGCCGCCTCGCTCGGTCTCGCCCTCTCGCTGGGCGCGCCCGCCGCCACCGCCCAGGAGCCCGACCGGCCGGACGTCGGCATCGGCTCCCTCGGTGCCGCGTCCGTCGGCGCCGCAGAGCTGGTGGGCCTCGGTTCGGCCGCCGAGTCCCTCCCCGGACAGTGCGCCGCGACCGGCTCCCTCGGGCAGGGCGTGCTCAACGAGACCCAGGCGATTCCGGGCGAGAACCCCGGAGAGACCGCCTTCCTCGTGGACACCAACAAGCCGTCCGAGGGCAGCACCACCACCGAGAACGTCGAGATCCAGTGGGCCAACACCGACACCGGCGCGCGAGGAACCCTGGTCGAGGGGCACGGCGACGGCGATATCCACTGGGTCGAGGTCAACGGCGAGGACGTGTGGGGTGCGGTCGTGAACACCGGCGCGGGCACCATCGAATGGTCGATGGAGGCCACCGAGGACGGCCTGTTCATGCTCGGCTCGAGCGGCAACCCGTACGGCGGCTGCGGGGGCACGGTCGTCGTGCCCTGACCTGCCGGCCGCGGTAGGCCCGATCGAATGCGGCGGCCCCCGGCGTGCGGTGCACTCGAGACCACCGTCACCGACGGCGCGTTCCGGTGGCCGCGCCGCGCCCGCGGCCCTACGCTGTGCGTCTACCGCGTCCGGCGCCCGGCGGAGGGACGAGCACATGGGGACCCTGAGCTACACCGCGACCGTCTCCCTCGACGGATATGTCGCCGACGCGAGCGGCGACTTCCAGTGGTCGGGGCCC
>CAYFRF010000099.1:6287-9138 GCA_964345415.1 uncultured Microbacter sp.
GCCCGATGACGAGACCTGGGGCCCCGACGAGCGGGAGTTCGCGCGGCGCTGGCGCGGGATCCAGCATGTCGTGGTGTCCTCCACGCTGAGCGCCGGCGCGCTCGAAGCGCCCGGCGACCGGCTGCTGCCGCGGCTCGAGCTCGCCGACCTACAGCGGCTCGTCGACGCCGCCCCCGGCGAGGTGGAGATCTTCGGCCCCACCACGGCAGGCCCGGCGATCCGCGCGGGCATGGTCACCGATTTCCGGTTCTTCGTGGTGCCCAAGGCGGTGGGCGGGGGACTGCCCGCACTGCCCGACGGCGCCCGGTTGGACCTGGACCTGGTCGAGCACCGTGCGTTCGGGGCGACCGTGCTCCTGCACTACCGGCGGCGGCCCTAGACCCAGTCGACGGCCAGCGGCTCACGCTGCGCCCAGCCCACGGTCTGCAGCAGCGGTTCGTCCAGCTCCAGGGCGGGGTGGCCGATGCACAGGTACGCGAGCGGCCGCGCGCCGTCGGGCAGGGGCACGCTCCCGGCCAGGTGCGACGGGTCCACGAGGCTCACCCATCCCATGCCCAGGCCCTCGGCGGTCACGGCCAGCCAGAGCAGGGTGATCGCGGAGATGACGCTGTATTCCGACGCGGCGGGCATCGAGGTCGTGCCGAGCGTGGGGCCGTGGGGCGGCAGGTGGCTGACCACCAGTCCGACGGGCGCCTGGAGGATCCCCTCGAGTCGCAGGGTGTTGTAGAGGCGACGCCGCTCGCCGTCGAAGCGTGCGGCCTCGGCGGCGCGGACCTCACGGAACCCGGCGTGGACGGCCTCGCGTACGGTGCGGTCCTGCACCACGGTGACGTGCCACGGCTGGCTGAGTCCGACGCTGGGCGCCACGGCGAACACGTCGAGCAGTCGTTCGATGGTGGCGGTCGGGACGGGCGTGGGGAGGAAATGTCGGTGGTCGCGGCGGGTGCTGAGCACGCGCCACAGCGCGTCGTGGTCGTCCGTTGTCACGAGGGCGATGATCTCACGAGTCCCGGGGCGGACACCCGACACGAGAGGGTGCTGCGGGGGTGAGGAAAGGAGATGACGACGACGACGAGGTGTCCACCCTTCCCGGGCCTGTGGCCGGGGGTCCCGTCGGCTCGCGAACCGGCTCGCGCGGACCCGCGAAATAGACGCGACCCGCCACGGTCCGCGCGGCCGGGTGGGCCGGGAGGTCGTGGCGGGTCGTGGCGGGTCAGGCTGCCGCGGGGCGGTGTCAGGCCTTGATCGAGAAACCGCGGATCACGTTCATCACGCCCAGGACGACCAGCGCGATGCCGGCGAGCCACCACAGGAACGTGGCGCCCCACAGCGGGGTGGAGATGAGCGCGATGCCGGCGAGCACGGAGACGATCGCGAAGAAGATCGTGATGCCCTTGGAGCTGACCTCGCTCAGGGAGAACAGGGCGGTGAAGCCCTCGATCATCCACATGATGCCGATCATCACGGTGATGAACAGGCCCAGGACGATCGCGGTCGACTGCAGGGCGAAGAAGGCGTAGACGCCGGCCACCACGTACAGAAGGCCGAGGAGCCCGTGGCCCACGCGGCTGCCGGTGGACTGGCCGGTGGAGGTGAACGACATGGCGATGTAGACCAGGCCTGCCACGATCGCCCAGACCGCGATCACGCCGGTGACGACGGCGGCGGTCTTGCCGGGCCACACCAGGACGGCGATGCCGAAGATGATGGAGATCAGGCCGCCGGCGAGGAGCGCGATGCGCATCCCCTTGGCGACGGGGGCGAAAGTGGAAGTGGTCATGTTCTGGACCTCGTCTTGTCAGGGCCGGAGAGCACGGTCGTGCTCAGTCGGAATTAATCTAGCCATTCCACGCGGCGGGGGATGCGGGATTGTGCAGGCCGGACGGTGACGGCGGTCACGGGGTCCGAAATGCGCCGCGGCGGCCCCGATTTCACGAGGTCGCAGCGGCGAGAGGGGTGCGGTGGAGCTGTCAGGCGGAGACCGACGCGGTCAGGGCGACCGCGGTGGGGGTGGTCTGCACCATGCAGTAGGCGCGGGCCCGCTCGGAGATGGGATTGCCGTGGCGCAGGGCGTTGGCGGTGTCGATTGAGAACCACAGCTGGGCGAGCAGGTCGACGACAGGGCGGAACGGGGGCATGGGGAATCCCTCCTTGAGGAGATGCCCGAGAAAAGGGGCCGGAGAAAGGGGGCCGGAAAGGGCCGAAATGTGCAGAGGTATACAGGTCGGTAAACCTCGGCTACAGATTAGGTATACAGACCTGTAAAGTCAAAGGGCATATGACCCCCGATTTCCCTGACCTGACGGACCTGACCCCCGGCGCGGAGCGCATCCTCGAGGTGGCTTCGACGCTCTTCTACGAACAGGGCATCCACGCCGTGGGAGTGGACACGATCGCGGCCGAATCCGGCATCTCCAAGCCGATCCTCTACAAGAATTTCGGCTCCAAGGACGGGCTGGTGGTGGCCTACCTCCTCCGTCGTCACCGCTGGTGGTGGTCGTTGCTGGAGGAGGAGGTCGCGCGCGCGGAGAGTCCCCGCGCGCTGGCCTTCTTCAACGTCTACGCCGCCGACCACGGCAACACCCGGCGGGGTTGCGCATTCCTCAACGCGGCCGCTGAGCTGCCGGAGGACCACCCGGCGCACGAGGTCATCCGCTATCACAAGCATTCGCTCTGCGACCTGCTCGAGGAGCTGGTCAGGGAGGACACGGCGCCGGACATCGATCACCGTCTCCTGGCCAACCACCTGTTCCTGTTGCTGGAGGGGGCGTTCGCGCACCGGCCGATCTACGGGACCGAACTGGTGTGGCAGGGGCGCGAGATGGCGGCACGGCTGCTGTCGCGGCCCGAG
>CAYFRF010000100.1:0-4631 GCA_964345415.1 uncultured Microbacter sp.
TGGGTCTCGAGTGCACTGTGCCCGTTCTCGATCCGCACCAGCGTGGCGTCCGGCGAGGCCGCGGCGACCCGTTCGGCGATCGCGGGCGGCGTCCGCAGGTCGCGGCGTCCGCTGAGCAGTACCAGCGGCCAGTCGAACTCGCGCACTGCCCGGCTCAGGTCGACCGGCTCGGAGTCGAAAGCCGGGAAGGCCGGGGCGAGCGGCCCGTAGGTGAGGGCCGGGTCCAGGGGCAGCCCGTCGGGAACGCCGCCGTATCCGAGTTCGCGGAAGCCGATCACCCCGGCGAGGTCGAACTCGTAGACGCCGGGGACGCGGACGATCGAATCATCCCTGGCCGCGTAGGCCTCCAGGATCCGCCAGGTCGGAGCCAGCGGGCTCCGGCGTCGCTCCCGCAGCAGGGGTCCGAGCAGTTCGTCCCCGCCCAACTCGTATGCGGCGCGCACCACGTCGAGAAGCCGGCGGTCGTCGAGCCCGCCTGCGTGGAGGTGCCGGACATCCGCGGCGATTGCGGTGTCTGCCGCCCAGAACCCGGACCGGATTGCCTGCCGCTCGAGGTCGATGTCATCCGCGGACTGCAGTGCGGAGTCCAGCAGCATCCCGGACACGCGCTCGGGGTGCAGCGCCCCGAAGCAGGAGGCCAGGTAGCTGCCGTAGGACGAGCCGACGAGCAGCGCACGGTCGATGGACTCGTGGTCCAGTACCGCGGCGATGTCGTCCACGACAGACCGGATCCGCATCGCGGAGGTGGGGAGGTCACGGCCGTCGAGTCCGGTGCGGGACAGGCCGACACCGCGGTGCTCGACCATGATCACCTCGAGGCCGAGCCGGGCCGCCCGGCGACGCAACGTCCGGTAGGGGAGCACCGATGCCAGGCCGGGCCCGCCCGGCACCACCACCAGGGGCGGCGCTGCGGTGCGGGGCCCGACCCGGACGTAGGTCAGATCGAACTCGGGGGAGTCGTCACCCGCGGGTCGCCGTACCCGCCCGACGCCGGCCGTGCGACCGGCGACCAGGTGGAGCCCACCGCGCAGCCCGCTCACCGGACCATCGAGGCGGCACCAGGCGCGGGCACGGGCGCGGCGCGCATCATCCGTTTCCTCAGATCCGCTGCTCGTGCACGTCTTCGAGTGCGGCGGCATCCGCCTCGGTCATCCCGGTGATCGGCTCGCCGTTCCACACGATGTCGTCGCCGAGGGCCTCCAGGATGGCGACGTGCTTGCCGCGGCTGAGCTTTGCGCCGTGCACCAGGGTGGCGGGGCTCCACATCATGGCGATGGAGTCGTGCCAGCCCGAGCCGACGTTCTTGACGTGCATCAGGTCGTGCAGGGACTTGGGCAGGTGCTTGAGCGGTTCGGTGAACGCGTCGGCCAGCACGGCGAGGCTGATCTGGCGCTCCACGCCGGGCTCCACGACGAAGGCCTCGGTGTTGGCGCCGGTGAGGGCCTGCTCGAGCTGCTCGGCCTCGAGCAGGATCACGCCGTTGGTGGGGCGCGGGTTGCACTCGATCGCGTACAGCTGGCCGTCGTTGTCCACGAAGTCGAACGACAGCTGGCCGGTGAACCCGGGGTCGAGGGCGTCGACGATCTTCTGGGTGTAGTCGAGCGTGTCGGTGCTGTCCACGGCGAGGAAGGCGATGCCGGTGCTGTGCGCCCACTGCTCGGGCGCACGGTAGGTGCAGTGCGAGGTGACCCGGCCGTCGACGATCGTGCTGTAGGTGCACACCATGGGGCCGTCCACGAACGGCTGGACGAGCCAGGGCTGCTCCTCGGTGGGGTGGCAGTCGTCGACCGACATCTGGCCGGCGAGCGGTCCGGTGTTGGTGAGCAGTGCCACGCCGCCGCGGGAGAAGGCGGCCCGGCCGAAGTAGCGGGGGTACTTGTCGATCGCGGCGAGGAGCTCTTCGCGGTTGGTCACGACGATCGTCTCGGGGATCGGCACCCCGGCTTCCTTGACCAGTCGCTGGAAGCTGGCCTTGTCGTGCAGCCGCGCGAGCTTGTCGAACCGCCCGGCGAACAGCGTCACGCTCTCGGGCAGGTCCGCGACGCGGGCGGCGAGGTAGAAGGCCTCCTCGAAGGTGGGGATGATCAGGTCGATCTGGTGCTCGGCGACGATCCGGTTGATGTCCTCGATGAACTTGTCGGTCTCGAACCGGGGCGAGGCGGTGACGGCGTGCGCTGCGAGGTACTCGGAGTGGCTACCCGACGCTCCGCCGTAGGTGTCGGACGCGACAACGGTGTGTCCGAGGCTGCCCAGCTTCCGGATGATGTCCAGTGCGAAGGTGTTCCGGGAACTGGTGACGAGTACGCGCATGGCGACCCTTCGAAGAGGGGTGGTAGACACATGTTAGTCGCGGGGATGCGGTCCGACTCCCAGCTGGAGATTAATTCCCCCGCACGAGGAGTGCCCGGATGAAGGACGTCATGACCTGGATCGCCGCCGTGCCCACGCTCGTGGGACTGGGGTTGGCGCTCGGGATGAGTCCGATCCTGTACGGCGCCGTGGCGGACACCCTGGCGCGTGGACGCGACGTGGCAGCCAGGCTCACGTGGTTGCTCGCGGGACTGATGTCCGGGGCGGCGGTGCTGGTGGTGGTGGCCGTGGCGATGGCCTTGTGGGTTCGGCGGGTGCCCGTGCGGCAGAGCGCGGCTGATCAGGCTCCCGAGGCGGCGCCGGCCCCTGCGCCGGATGCCAAGCCAACCGCGATGTTCATGCTCGGTGCGACGGCCTCGGTGCTGGGGTTCACCACGCTGCCGATCGCCTATCTGGCCGGCCGTGCGATCGACGGTGTGGGGCCGGATCTGGCGTTGAGGGGCCTCGCGTTGGTCGTGTACCTCGCCGCGCTGATCGCGCCGTTCGTGCTGTTGGCCTGGGTGTGGACCCGGTTCCCCGCCGCCACGAAGAAGGTCACCGCCGCGTACGACACGGCGTCGGCCTGGGACTCGCGGGTGGTGGCGGTGTGGGTGATGGCGGTGATCGGGGTCCTGCTGGTCGGGTTCTCGCTGTTCACCCGTCTCTGATCGCAGGTGGGCGGTCCCGGGTTCACACCTCGGTGACGGCCGCCAGGTAGGCGCGCACCAACCGGGCGCCCACGTCGTGGGGGAGTCGCTCGATCGCCGCGACGAGCGAGGCCATGCCGCTGCCCCCGGTACCGTCGCCGTCCCCGGAGTCGCCGGAGGTCGTGCTGGCGTCCGGAGCGAGGACCGCGGCGACCATCGTGTGGATGCTGTCCTCGTCCAGGGCGAGGATGTCGGCCGGGGAGAGTGTCCCCGAGTCGAGCGCGTCGAGGACGTCGGAGAAACCCGCGGGAGGGGTCGGGGCCGGCAGGCCCCGTACCTCGTCGGCGGCGAGCGTGGCGACGCGCAGGATCTCCTCGACCATGCGGTCGGTGACGGGGGTGATGGTGAGGTGCGACGACGACGACAGGTCTCCCCGTTTCTGCCTGTGGGCAGGCTGTGCCTGGACGGCTATCCCCAGTCGCCCGCAGGCATCGGCCCAGAGGTGGGGGTGGACGCGTCGGTCCCCGGCGACGGTGTCGTCGGAGCCCAGCGCGATGAGTGGACCGGGATCCCGGTCGAGGACCCGCAGCCCCTCGATCGTGGCCAGTCCCTCGATCAGTCGCCCGGTGGCTCGCGCGGTGCGGGCCACGAGTTCGCGTTGGCCGTCCTCCCCGAGTGCTTCGAGCACCACCCAGGCGGCTGCGGCGGGCTCGAGGGGCTTGGAACCGGCCAGCGTGGGATTGACCACCGGGTAGCCCGGCCAGTCGACCGTCGCGAACCACGCGGCCCGGTGGCGCTCCCGGCCGCGGGACAGCAGCACCGAGGTGCCCTTGGGGGCGAACCCGTACTTGTGCAGGTCGGCGGACAGACTGGTCACCCGGTCGATGCGGAGATCCCAGGGTTCGGCACTCACCGGCTCCGGCCAGAACGGCAGGACCAGCCCGCCGAGGCAGGCGTCCACGTGTAGTCCGATCCGCGGGTCGTGCGAGGCCTCCAGCCCTGCGGCGACCTCGGCGACGGGGTCGATCACGCCGGTGGGGTAGGAGGGTGCCGAACAGACGACCAGCACCGTGTCCTCATCGACCGCGGCGAGCAGGTCCGCGGCGGCGACGCGGCCGGTCTCCGGATCTACCTCTACACCTGTGAAGCTGAGGCCCAGCAGGTGCGCCGCCTTGCGGAAGGCGGCGTGCGCGGTGACCGGCGCGACGATCGTGCCCCCGTCACCGGGGGCCCGACCCAGGACCTCGCGCGCGGCCAGGCACGCGAGCACGCAGCTCTCCGTGCCCCCGGAGGTCACACTGCCGAGCACCGGTACCCCGGCGCCGCCGGCCTGCCCGTCAGGTGACGGTCCGTGGCCCCCGAGGAAGCCGCGGGCCCGGGAGACGATCCCGCCGTGAATCGCCGCCACCGAGGCGAACACCGTCGGGTCCAGTCCGTTGACACCGTGCGCCAGCCGCGCGGCCCGCACAGCGAGCTCGTCCAGCTCGGCCAGGCCCGAGTCGTACACGTACGAGAGCACGCGTCCGCCGGTGGTGGGCGGATCGGCCTCGCGCAGCCGGGCCAGCTCTGCCAGGGCGTGCTCGCCCCGGTCCGCCACCCGGATGACCAGGTCGTCGTGCGTCAGATCGTGGGTCA
>CAYFRF010000100.1:4731-8919 GCA_964345415.1 uncultured Microbacter sp.
GTCAGATCGTGGGTCATGCCGTCTCCGTCCATCGCGGGTAGGACCTACCCAACCGTCGAACCATCATTAGGCTGGCCCCCGCGAGCAGTGCGGGTACCAGGGAAAAAGCCAGGACGATCGCCCACACCGCCGAGCCCGGCTGCTCGGACAGCCCGCCCGAGCGGAACCCGCCCACCGCCAACAGCGCGAGGACGATCACCGGGCCCAGCGCCATGGAGCCCGTCTCGGCGGCAGTCCACAGTCCGCTCATCGCCCCACTTCGTCGTCGTCCCCCCAACGCCCGGTCCAGATCGGTGACGTCCGGCAGCATCGACATGGGCAACGCCTGCATGCCCGCATAGGCGACCCCCGCCAACGCCACGGGCACGTGCACCCACGCCCCGGGCGCCAACCCGGCCGGCACCAACAACAGGGCGGCCACGGTGAACAGCGCGGTCGCCGCGGCGAGCGCCGCCACCTTCCCACGGGCGTGCGCCAGGCGAGCCCACAGTGGCATCACCAAGAGCGCCGGGCCGACCAATGCCAGGAACAGCCCTGTCAGCGCGGCCTCGTTCCCGAGCACGTACGTCGCCACGTACTGACCACCGGCGAGCATCACGGCGGTGGCGACAGCCTGCAGGCAGAACACCCCCACCAGGAGCCGGAACGGCCGCGTCACCCGGAGGGCGTCGATCCCGTCACGGTAGGCGTGGACCGGGCCTCCGGCGGGCGCGCCGGCACGCAGAACAGTCCGGCGGCCGGCTACGAACGTCGACCACAGCATCCCCACCAGCATCAACGCGGCGACCCCCACGGCCATCACCACGTAGCCACGCGGTCCACCGCCCGCAGCTTCCCGCAGTGCCGGTCCGCCACCGCCGGAGATGAGGATCGCCGCGGCCAACACCGCCACACGCCAGGCCAGCAGGGTGACCCGCCGCCCCGAATCGTCGGTCAGCTCCGCCGGGAGAGCGAGGTACGGGACCTGGAAACACGAGTACGCCAGCGAGGCCGCGAGGAAGAAGCCCATCACCCAGACGCCCGCCCAGCCGGTGCTCCAGTCGGCCGGAGCGGAGAACGTGGCGATGAACAGCAGCGGCAACGCGAGCGCGCCGAACAGCATGAGCCCGGTGCGGTAACCGGTCCGGTGGGACGCCCGATCGGAGATCGCGCCGATCAACGGGTAGGCGAGCACGTCGATCAGCTTCGGCACCAACACCAGGACAGAGGCCAGCGCGGCCGCCACCCCGATCGAATCGGTCAGGTAGTAGGCGAGCACCAGCCCGGGCAGGGTCCCGAACGCGCCCGTCCCCAGGCTGCCGGCCGCGTAGGACGCCAGAACCGGGGCGGTGGTGGAGCGGTCGGGCGGCGCGGAACCGGCCACGTCAGCCGCGTCGGTCGTGGTCATGGACCGACTCTAGGTCGGGGTGCTCCTCCGGCGCGCTCGATTGGGCAGGCTCACCGCCCGGGCGCCCGTAGCGAGGCCTCCACGAGGTCGAGCATCTCACTCACGTGCGCTGTGCCCCGCCCGGTGGCGAGGTGGGTGATGAGACCGTCCAGCACGATGTCCAGATAGACCCTCAGGACATCGGCGGGGATGTCCGTGCGCATGCGACCCGACACCTTCTGCTCCCGCAGCCGGGCGACGATCGCCGCATCGACCTCCGCCTGCCGGTCGGTCCAGCGCTCCCGGAACTCCGGATCCGTGCGGATGCGGCGTGCGATCTCCAGGCGCGTGCCGAGCCACGAGAAGTCCTGTGGATTCGCGAGGATCTCCCGCATCACCTGGACCAGGCCCTGCTCGGCGACCGTGGCGGCCATCGCCTCGGCGTCCTCGTGGGCCAGGGCGAGAAAGAGTGAGTCCTTGTCGTCGAAATGGTGGAAGATCGCACCTCGGCTGAGACTGGTGGCCTCCTCCAGTCGTCGCACGGTGGCTCCCTCGAAGCCGTACTCGGCAAAGCACTCGCGGGCCCCGGAGAGGATCTGCTGCCGCCGGGCATCCATGTGGTCCTGACTGACCCTGGGCATCTCACTGTCCTTCCTTACAGATACACCGCGGCGGTGCGCATTCCCCCCGCGTGAACGGGGGGAACGGCGCACCGCCGTGGATGTGGGGGAGAGTGATCAGCCCTTGATCATGTTCCGCAGCACGTACTGCAGGATGCCGCCGTTGCGGTAGTAGTCCGCCTCGCCCGGGGTGTCGATGCGCACCTTGGCGTCGAACTCCACGGTCGAGCCGTCCGCCTTGGTCGCGACGACCTTGACGGTCTTGGGCGTGATGCCCTTGTTCAGCTCGTCGATGCCCGTGATGTCGAACGACTCGGTGCCGTCCAGGCCGAGGGTCTCGTGCGACTCGCCCTCGGGGAACTGCAGCGGGATGACGCCCATGCCGATGAGGTTGGAGCGGTGGATCCGCTCGAACGACTCGGTGATCACGGCGCGCACGCCGAGCAGGCGGGTGCCCTTGGCAGCCCAGTCACGCGAGGAGCCGGTGCCGTACTCCTTGCCACCGAGCACCACGAGCGGGATGTCCTGCGCGGCGTAGTTCTGCGCGGCGTCGTAGATGAACGCCTGGGGTCCACCCTCCTGGGTGAAGTCCCGGGTGTAGCCGCCCGACACGCCGTCCAGCAGCTGGTTCTGCAGACGGATGTTGGCGAACGTACCGCGGATCATGACCTCGTGGTTACCGCGGCGCGAACCGAAGGAGTTGTAGTCCTGGCGGGACACGCCGTTGGCGTCGAGGTACTGCGCAGCCGGGGTGCCCGGCTTGATGGTCGAGGCCGGCGAGATGTGGTCGGTGGTCACCGAGTCGCCGAGCTTGGCCAGGACGCGGGCACCCTTGATGTCGGTGACCGGTGCCGGCTCCATCTCCATGCCGTCGAAGTACGGGGCCTTGCGGACGTAGGTCGACTTGTCGTCCCACTCGAAGGTCTTGCCGTCCGGGGTGGACAGCCCGCGCCAGCGCTCGTCGCCGGCGAACACGTCGGCGTACTTCTCCGTGTACTCCTTGGAGGTGATGGAGGCCTTGATGGTGGCCTCGATCTCCTCGGTGGAGGGCCAGATGTCCTTGAGGAAGACGTCGTTACCGTCCTGGTCCTTGCCCAGGGAGTCGGTCTCGAAGTCGAAGTCCATCGTGCCGGCGATCGAGTACGCGATGACCAGCGGCGGGGACGCCAGGTAGTTCATCTTGACGTCCTGGTTGATCCGGCCCTCGAAGTTGCGGTTACCGGACAGCACCGCGGTGGCGGTGAGGTCGTACTCCTGGATGGCGGAGGAGATCTCCTCCGGGAGCGGGCCCGAGTTACCGATACAGGTGGTGCAGCCGTAGCCCACGAGGTAGAAGCCGAGGGCCTCCAGGTCCGGCCACAGACCGGCGCGCTCGTAGTACTCGGTGACGACCTGCGAGCCCGGTGCCATGGAGGTCTTGACCCACGGCTTGGCCTTGAGACCCTTGGCCGCGGCCTTGCGGGCCAGCAGGCCGGCGCCGATCATGACCGACGGGTTGGAGGTGTTGGTGCACGAGGTGATCGACGCGATGGTCACGATGCCGTGGTCGAGCACCATGCCCTCGCCGTTCGCCTCGACGGCCACGGGCAGCGACGGGCGCCCCTGCGAACCGGCGGAGGCGTCGGCCACGACCGCGCCCTCCTCGGCGAACGCCAGCTTGGCGCCGTGGGGGACCGGCGGGGTGGCGCCGCCCTCGGCGACCATGTCGCGTACGTCGTCGTTGCCGCTGCCGGAGTGGACGTAGTTGTGGATGTCCTTGCGGAAGGCGCTCTTGGCATCGGCGAGCTCGATCCGGTCCTGCGGGCGCTTGGGGCCGGCGATGGACGGGACCACGTCACCCAGGTCCAGCTCGAGGTACTCGGAGAAGACCGGCTCGGCCGCCTCCGGGTCGAGCCACATGCCCTGCTCCTTGGCGTAGGCCTCCACGAGGGCGAGCTGCTCCTCGGAGCGGCCGGTGAGGCGCAGGTAGTCGATGGTCTCGCCGTCGATCGGGAACATGGCACAGGTCGAGCCGAACTCGGGGCTCATGTTGCCGATGGTCGCGCGGTTGGCCAGCGGGACCGCGGCGACGCCGGCGCCGTAGAACTCGACGAACTTGCCCACCACTCCGTGGTTACGGAGCATCTCGGTGATGGTGAGGACCACGTCGGTGGCGGTCACGCCGGGCTTGATCGAGCCGGTGAGCTTGAAGCCCACCACTCG
>CAYFRF010000101.1:0-8804 GCA_964345415.1 uncultured Microbacter sp.
TAAGTTACACGCACACCAACACAACAACAAATCCCCAGGTCAAACACGGTAAATCGTGTAGACGCCGGGGATCTGTCCGTGTAGGCGGGTCAGCGGAAGGTCGGTACCCGCTCGATCTGCCCGCCCAGTGAGCGGATGTCACCCACGAAGTCGGAGTAACCGCGGTCGATGTGGAACACCTCGCACACCTCGGTCACGTCGTCGGCACACATGCCCGCCAACACGAGTCCGGCGCCGGCGCGGATGTCACTGGCCCACACGGTGGCGGAGTCGAGCCGCTCCCGGCCGACGATCTTCGCGTGGTGCCCGTCGGTCTCGGCGTTGACGCCCATACGGATCATCTCCTCCACGAAGCGGAACCTGGACTCGAAGAGGTTCTCCGTCACCACCGACACCCCGTCCGACACGGATGCCACCGCGATCGCCATCGGCTGTAGGTCCGTGGGGAAACCCGGGAACGGGAGGGTCCGGATGTCGCGAGCCCGGGGCCTCACGTCCTGTCGGACCCGGATCCAGTCGGTTCCCGTCTCCACCTCGGCGCCGACTGCGCGCATGTTCTCCAGCACCACGTGGATGAACATCGGGTCGATGCCCGTGACCTTCACATCGCCCCGGGTCATCACGGCGCCCATCGCCCAGGTGGCGGCGACGATCCGGTCGCCGATCACCCGGTGCGTCACCGGCGTGAGTCGGTCGACGCCCTCGATGGTGATGGTGCTCGTGCCGGCACCGGAGATCCTGGCACCCATCTCGTTGAGCAGATCGCAGATGTCGACGATCTCCGGCTCGCGGGCGGCATTGCCGAGAACCGAGGTCCCGGGGGCGAGCACCGCCGCGGTCACGAACGTCTCGGTGGCACCGACGGAGGGGAAACTGAGGTTGTAGGTGGCGCCCTTGAGCTCGGTGGCCTCGGCGACCAGACGCCCGTGGTCCATCCGGGTCTCGGCGCCCAGACTGTTGAGCCCGTTCTGGTGCCAGTTGAGGGGGCGGCTTCCGATCGCGTCCCCGCCGGGCATCGCGATCACCGCGCGGTGGTGACGCCCGACGAGCGGCCCGAGGATGCAGACCGAGGCCCGCAGCCGCTGGGCGGCCTTGTCGTCGGCGACGTGCCCCAGCTCGGCGGGCGTGTCGATCACCACGGTGTCGCCGGTGATCTCCACGTCGCACCCGAGGTGCCGCAGGACATCGGCCATCGCCGGTACATCCGAGATGGTGGGACAGTTGGTCAGCGTGGTGCGCCCCTCCGCCATGAGGGCGACAGCCATCAGCTTCAACACGCTGTTCTTGGCACCGGCGACGGCGATCTCACCGTTCAGACTCGTACCGCCCTGGACGAGGAAGCTCTCCTCGCGGGACGTGGGATTACCGCTCACACGACCAGACTAGGCGAGAAGCCGACGGGATCCGCAGAACCGGGGCGGGGTCGTCCGCGTAGGTTGTGTGCCATGGCTGTTCATCTGACGAAGATCTATACCCGCACCGGCGACGACGGCACCACGGGCTTGTCCGACTTCTCCCGCGTGAGCAAGAACGACCCGCGACTGGTGGCGTACGCGGACAGTGACGAGGCCAACGCGGCCATCGGCGTGGCCATCACACTCGGAGGCCTGGACGAGCGGGTGGCGTCGGTCCTGCGGACCGTGCAGAACGACCTCTTCGACGCGGGTGCGGACCTCGCGACCCCCATCGAGGAGAACCCCAAGTACCCGCCGCTGCGGATCGAGCAGTCCTACATCGATCGCCTCGAGGGCTGGATCGACGAGTTCAACGCCGAGCTGTCGGACCTGACCTCGTTCATCCTGCCCGGCGGTACCCCGGCCGGCGCCTACCTGCACGTGGCCCGCACGGTGGCCCGTCGGGCGGAGCGGTCGGCGTGGGCGGCGGTCGAGGCCCACCCCGAGACCACCTCGGTGCTGCCGGCCAAGTACCTCAACCGGCTGTCGGATCTGCTGTTCGTCCTGGGCCGGGTGGCCAACCCGGAGGGCGACGTCCTGTGGGTGCCCGGCGGCGAACGCTGACACCCACCGGGCTCAGGGCAGGGCGCCCATCCGGCGCGCGGCGTTGACCGCCTCGAACCGGGTGTGCGCGTCGAGCTTGCGCATGACCGAGCGCAGGTAGCTCTTGACGGTCTCGGCGCCGATACCCATGTCGGCGGCCGTCTCGATGTTGGTCTTGCCCTGGGCCACGCAGGCCAGCACGTCCAGCTCTCGGCGCGAGAGCCGGGCCGTGGGCATCTCGGGCGGCGGCGAGACCATCTCGGCGCAGATCCGCTCGAGCTCGGCCCGCACCTCCGGGTCCTCGGTGCGCGAGGCCAGCATCCGGAGCCGGGCGTGCGTCTCACGCATCCGCTCGTTGGACAGGACCTCGTCCCAACGTCCCTCGCCTGCACCGGGGCCCACCGGGGCCGCGCCGCGCGCCGCCAGGGCGTCGTTGACCGCGATCTCCTGCTCCAGGGCCCGCGCGGTGGCGGCCATCTGGTTGAGCACCTTCTCGCCGAACCGCACCGAGGAGTGCACGCCCGCGTACAGCACCGCGCGTACGTCCTTGCCAACCACGACCGGGATGGCGGCCATGGAGCGCAGGCCCTCGGAGAGCACCGGCAGGTCGTACTCGTGGGTGATGACCCCGGCGCGCGGGTAGTCCGCCACGCCGACCGGCTTACCGGTGGCCATGACCCGTCCGCCCACTCCGGCGCCGTAGTGGACCTTGAGGTCCTTCATGGCGGAGGTCCGCATGCCGAGGGACTCGGAGATCACCAGCGTGTGCCCGTCCCCCACCACACCGCCCATGGTGACGGGGATGCCGGTGGCGTCCCGCAGGGCACTGATCGCCCGGCGCACCGAGGCCAGATCGCGCTTGCGCTGCTGGGCATCGCCCGCCGGACCGCTGCCGCGACCGCTGTTCTCCTCGTCCACGACGTCTCCTCACTCGTCCGTGCGGCACCCCCACCGCGGGCTGGCACAATCCCCCCGCACGTGCGACACAGCACTGTCGTCAGCGCCACTATACGCACGTGGTCGGGGGGATGCCGAGCGGATAACGTGAGTGGCCCGCCATATCGCTCGGGGGTAGCGGGGAACTCATCCGCCGCGCGGTCCGTTCAGGGCGTGAATGCTGGATCGAATGCCTCGGGGTCTTCCGGATCGACGAGCATCGCGGCACTGCCGGCGAGGGGCGAGAGGCGCTGTTCGTCGTAGATCCATTCCTCGACGTCGCTGGCGTCCGGGTCGCCGTGCAGGTACGGGTAGAGGCCCAGCGTGGCCTCGGCGTCGACCGTCTCCCCGGGCGTCAGCACAGCGGTGTCGAGGAACTCGGCGACGTCGTCGTCGTCCATATCCACGCCGATCACCACCAGGCCCTCAGGGGCGGCGTCCTCGTGGGGGACGTCGCCGACGGCGCGCAGTTCCAGGCGCCGTCCCACGACTGCCACCTCGTACCGGCGGGGGCCGTCGGCGGTGGCCATGGTGAGCGTGCCCTTTGCGCGGTAGGCGCCGGTGGGCGGCGCGGCGATCGCGGTGAGGAAGCGGCGCGGGTGCAGGTGACCGGCGGGCCTGACGGTGACCGCGGTGTAGGAGTCGTGCAGGTGGTCGTGGTGGTGGCCGGCACCGTGCGGGTGGTCGGGTCCCACCTCGGGCGGCGCGTCGGGTCCGGCGTCCTGCACGGTGTCCGGGGCCATGCCCAACAGCAGGCCGGCGGGCACGGCACCGCGCACGGCGGGCAGGACCGCGACGCGGGGGGCGTGGGTGCGGATCGTCGTGCGCAGGTCGGCGAAACGCGCGCGGTCCACGAGGTCGCATTTGTTGACGACGACGAGGTCGGCCTCCGCCAGATGTGTCGACAGTCGCGGGTGCCGCTCGAGGGCGTCGTCGAGGTTCTCGGCGTCCACGACCTGGATCATCCCGGCGTGGCGGGCGATGTGGTGGGGCACGTCGTGCACCATCCGCGACAGGATCGCCGGCTCTGCCAGGCCGCTGGCCTCGATCACGGCGAGGTCCATGCCCATGTCCGGGTCCGCGAGGCGGGTCAGCGCCTCCCCGAGTTCGCTGGCGTCGACCTCACAGCACACGCAGCCGTTCGCCATCGACACCATGGAGCCGACCTGGCCGGCGATGGCGCCGGCGTCCACGTTGATGTCGCCGAAGTCGTTGACGATCGCGGCGATCCGCAGGCCGGGCGCCCCGGAGAGCAGGTGGTTGAGCAGCGTGGTCTTTCCGGCACCGAGGTAACCGGTCAGGACCAGCACCGGCAGGGGCTCGCCGGCGGCCCGTACGGGCGCGGGGCCGGACTCTGCGTCCCGGCCCCGCGTCCCGTCGTGCGGCTGCTGGTTCAGCGGCGGGTGGTTCAGCGCTGCCACTCGGGCTTCCGCTTCTCGGCGAACGCCGTCATGCCCTCGGTCTGGTCCTCGGTGGCGAAGAGCGCGTAGAAGGCGTTCTGCTCGGCGAGCAGGCCCTCGGCGAGGGTGGTCTCGAACGAGCGGTTGACGGCCTGCTTGGCGGCGATCGCGGTGGTCTTGCTCATGCCGGCGATCTTCTCGGCGACCTTCATGGTCTCCTCGAGCAGTTCGGCGGTGGGCACCACGCGGGTGACCAGGCCGGAGCGCTCGGCCTCCTCGGCGTCCATCTGGCGGCCGGTGAGGCACAGGTCCATGGCCTTGGACTTGCCGACGGCGCGGGTGAGGCGCTGCGAGCCGCCCATGCCGGGGATCACGCCGAGGGTGATCTCGGGCTGGCCGAACTTGGCGTTGTCGCCGGCGATGATCATGTCGCACATCATGGCGAGCTCGCAGCCGCCGCCGAGCGCGAAGCCGGACACGGCCGCGATGATCGGGGTGCGGGCGGAGGTGAGGCGGCTCCAGTCACCGAAGTAGCGCTCGAGGTAGATGCCGGGGTAGCTCTTGTCCTTCATCTCCTTGATGTCGGCGCCGGCCGCGAAGGCCTTCTCCGAGCCGGTGATGACGATGCAGCCGACGCCCGGGTCGGAGTCGAAGCCCTCGACCGCCGCGACGACCTCCTTCTCCATGGCGCTGCTCAGGGCGTTGAGTGCCTTGGGCCGGTGGAGCGTGATGATCGCGACCCGGTCCTTCTGCTCGACCAGGATGTTCTCGAACTGCGTCTCCGTCACGGACATGTGTGTCTCCAGTCTTCGTCTGCGGTTACTTGGAAGTCCTTGTAAAAAGCTCCGGGCACGATGCTAACCCGTTCCCGCTCCTGCGGTTCAGAATCGTCCTCACCGTGCCAGGGGTCCCCCGTTCCACAGCCCCGACCGTACGGTCTCGCCGTGCTCGACGGTCGCGGGCTCCGCCGCGGGCTCGAGCGGGGTGTAGCGGACGAGCGAGCCCCAGTCGCGGTCCCAGTCGTGTTCGAGGTAGGTGGGCACGGTCTCGCCCTCCAGGAGCAGTTCGATGAACCCGAGCGGCCCACCGCCGTCCCAGGACTGCCAGGTGTTGGTGGAGCTCACCGCGAGGCCCCGGTCGGGCAGCACCCGGTATTCGGGCAGTTCGTGGATACCGGCGTACTCGTCGAACGGGCGCAGGCACGGCACGTGGAACGCCACGGCCCAGTCGGGCAGGACCGGCGTGGTGTCCCCGATCAGTTCCTGCATGGTCACCAGCTGCGGCACGCGCGGCGGGGTGATCGCGATCCAGCGCGCCGGGTCCGGGTCGAGGTCTCGGACGACCAGCCGGATGGCGGTGGTGGCGGCCGGCAGGGAGTCCACGGGGATGCGCAGGTTCCGCCAGGCGGGGGCGGGGCCGATGTCGACGGGCAGGACCGAGCCGGCCACCTCGAACGGGTCGGTGCCGGTGGAGTACTCCACAGTCAGCGCGCCGGGGGCGAAGCTCCCGGCCACGGCGACCGTGATGAGCGGGTCGTCCTCGGTGAGGGCGGGCAGCGGGTACCAGTCCGTGGTGGTCTGCGCGTTGAACTGGGCCCCGGTCTGGTGGCTGCCCAGCACGGGCACCTGCGCCGGGTCGAGACCGAACGGGAGCACGGCATGGCTGCCGTTGATCCCCGCGACCCCGCGGACGCCGCCCTCGGTGCCGGCGGTGGTGGAGGTGGTGTCGGAGTCCTCCCCCGTGCCGGGCGTGTCGGTGTCGACGGACTGGGTGGCCGTGAGGTCGGCGGGGATCCCGTCGGGGCTGAACCAGAAGGCCTCGCCGCCGGCTTGGAGCTGCCCCTCGGGGTCCCCGGCGGGCTGCAGGAGTCCGGCGTTGGCGTCGGGTTCGGTGAGGACCGCGTCGGCGATGCCGCACGGCTTGCCTGCCAGGGCGTTGAGGTTCTGCAGGCCGACGGAGTAGGCGGGGTACTGGTTGCGCACCGCGGCGGCCATGGAGGCGACGATGACGACGACGACGAGGCCCGCCGCCACCCCCAGGGGCGCATGGGAGATCTCCCGTACCAGTCGTGCCATGCGTCCGCGGTCACGGTCCGGGGCCTCGGGCCCGGTGGGCTTCGTGAACGGTTCGCGGTAGTGCAGGAACAGCGCGTAGAGCAGGGTCAGGAGCATCAGCCCCGTGAACACCGACGACAGGGGGATCCCGGCGATCGAGGGCTGCGCACCGCCCCACGGGATGCCGTAGATGGAGATGTACCACCAGCCGTTGGTGGAGGTGAAGCTCAGCGCGAGGATGAAGAACACCGCTGCCAGGAACAGCATGCGGTTGCGCAGTGACCTGGTCGCGGCAGGCAGGACCGCCATGGTGACGAGCGCGGCGAGCGCGGCGCCGATGGTGGCGAAGGCCCCGAAGTGGTGGGTCCACTTGGTGGGGTTGAGGGCCATGAACGCGATCGAGAGTGCGGCCAGTCCCACGATGCGGCGCGCCGGCCCCACCGAGACGCCGGGGATCCGACCCTTGCGGAACAGGATGGCGGCGCACACGACGAGCGACAGGAACATCGCCAGCACGCCGAAGCGGCGGGCCAGTGAGCCGTCCGGGGTGGGGTTCATCAGCCACCCGTAGCGCCACACCTCCTCGTACCAGCTCCCGCTGGGCCCGACCTCGCCGAGCAGGGAGGAGGACTGGAGCGTGGTGACCAGTGGCTGATCGAGGAAGATCAGGTGCAGGATGCCCAGTCCCGCGGCCAGCAGCGGCGCGAGGGTGGGGATCCATCCGTCACGTCTGGCCCGGCGGATGATGAGCAGCAGCAGTGGCCGCGAGGCGGCGATGATCACGGCGATGCAGAACGTTCCCGTGGGCGCCGCGGACAGGGTGAGACCGCCGATGATGAACCCGATCGCCGCCGGCAGGAGGCGGCCGGTCGCCAGGGCCCGCTCGATCGAGACCCAGGTGGCCAGGACGCCGAACGCGATGATCGGCTCGGGCCGCAGGCCGTTGTTGTAGGTGAGCCAGAAGGCGAGGAACACCGCGGCGGTGCTCCACCGCACCGCCGGGGCACGGCGGGCGGCGATCCCCAGGCGTGGGATGACCTCGCGCGACAGCAGGATCCAGGACGCGATGCCCAGCAACAGTGCGGGCAGCCTCAGCCAGACGCTGCCGAGCGTGACCGAACTGATGGCCGTGTACAGGTAGTAGGGCATCCCGAACGGGGCGTACGGAGCGCCGTAGTAGCGGAACACCTCCGGCATGTATCCGCTCGAGACGGCGGCACGCGCCTCGGTGAGGATGTATCCGTCGTCGGCGGTGTTGGCCCCGATGATGTGCCAGACGAGCAGGGTGGCGATGACCAGGAGGTCCAGCGGCCGCGGCTTCCACCACCCCTGCGGCAGGATCCGGCGTCCGGCCCGGCCGTCCCGGAGGTCGAGGCGGTGCAGCGCCACGAGCGAGACCAGGATCGCGAGGATGCCCACCACGATCGCGATCTGCTTGATGGCGGTCGCCGAGGTCGTGTAGCGGGAGTCGACGGTGATGTCGACGGCCAGTCCTTCCGGGGCCGCGCCCTGCAGGTCGGTGAACACGCCCACGACCTGGGGCCGTAAGTCCTCGTCGATCCGGCCTCCCACGCCCTGCCCGTCGATCTCCAGGCCCGCGAATTCTGCGCTGATCGATCCCGAGTCCGCGGTCACCCGGATCGTCGAGCACGCGCCCGGTGCCGCCACGGCGTCGACCGGAGCCGAGGCGATGAGGGCGTTGCGGCTGCGCACCTCAACGTTGGGGCCGGCCACGGTCACCATGAGGGCCCGGGCGCCGGCGTCCTCCCCGGCCTGACGCGGTGCGGTGGAGACCAGCACACCGTCCTCACGGCCCTGGTCGCGTAGCTCTTGGACCGCGGTGCACGGGACGTCCACGGTGATGTCGAGCGGGTAGTAGGCGACCAGAGGTGCCGTGACCGGGTCGAGGGATCCGCCCTCGGGCCAGCTGATGGACGACGTGGTCTGCGTGACCGGGAGCAGCGGTACGAGGACAGCCAGGAGGATGCCGATGAGTCCGCTGACCGCGGCGATGATCCCCCAACGGGGTCCTGTCCTGACGTTCTCCGGCACTTCACGGACCTCGCTGGCAGTCGATGGCATGGCATCCACGCTATATCGAGGGTGTGACAATCCCGGAAACCGTGTCACAGCCGGGGGCCGCTGACCCGCGGATGCCGACAGGCTCCCCGCCAGTCGCGACACCACGCACCCCGACTGGCCACCGGCACTCGCCCGGCCACGCCCCACATCGGGCGCCCGGCCAGGCCCCACATCGGGCGCCCGGCCGGGCACCGCGCTCAGACCGGACCGGTGAAATGACGAACGCGCCGTGGGGTCTCCCCACGACGTGTCGTGTTGTTGTGGCCAGGGCCGGGGTCGAACCGGCGACCTTCCGCTTTTCAGGCGGACGCTCGTACCAACTGAGCTACCTGGCC
>CAYFRF010000102.1:0-8692 GCA_964345415.1 uncultured Microbacter sp.
GTGGAGAAGACCGCCCGCGGGCGATACACGACGAGCCAGAACTGGTCGAACAACGTGTACAACCTCGTCACCAAGCGCGCTATCGCTGAAGAGGGCGGGACCATGGAGTGGGTCGACGGCAACATCGGCTCGAAGGTCACCATGAAGTACCCGGCCGTGTGGCTGACCGGCGAGCACGCCAAGGGTGAGGTGCTCTCGGTCGCGTTCGCGGGCGAGGGCCAGCACCAGGACACCGGCTCGAAGATGCTGCACCTGGCGCCCAACACGTCGTCGAACATCGTCTCCAAGTCGGTCGCACGTGGCGGTGGACGCTCCGCGTACCGCGGGTTGATCCAGATCAACCCCGGGGCGAAGGGCTCCAAGTCCAACGTCGAGTGTGACGCGCTGCTGGTGGACAACATCAGCAGGTCCGACACGTACCCCTACATCGACATCCGCGAGGATGACGTGACGCTGGGGCACGAGGCCACCGTCTCCAAGGTGAGCCAGGACCAGCTCTTCTACCTCATGAGCCGCGGGCTGACCGAGGAAGAGTCCATGGCGATGATCGTGCGCGGCTTCGTCGAGCCCATCGCCAAGGAGCTCCCCATGGAGTACGCCCTCGAGCTCAACCGTCTCATCGAACTCCAGATGGAAGGATCGGTGGGCTGACCACCATGACCGACACCACAACCACCACGGGCTCCGTCGCTCCGGTCACGGACCGGTACGGCATCCCCGTCGGCGCCACCAAGGGCGACCAGTTCTCCTCCTACGACGTCAATGCGTTCGAGGTGCCCAGCCACAAGGACGAGATCTGGCGCTTCACCCCGCTGCGGCGTCTGCGCGGCATCCACGACGGCTCGGCGGTCACCGCCACCGGACGCCTCCTGCTGTCCGTCACCGAGCGCGAGGGCGTGACCGTCGAGACCGTCGCCGCGGACGACAAGCGGGTCGGCTCGGCCGGTGCGCCTCGCGACCGCGTCGCCGCCCAGGCCTACTCCTCGATCGAGGAGGCCACCATCATCACCGTGGCCAAGGACACCGTGCTCACCGAGCCGGTGTATCTCACCGTCGACGGTCCGGGCGAGGGCGATCTCGCCTACGGCCACACCCAGATCCACCTCGAGCGCTTCGCCAACGCGACCTTCGTCGTGGACCAGCGTGGCGGCGGGACGATCGCCGAGAACGCCGAGTTCATCGTTGACGACTCGGCCCACCTCGAGGTGGTGCTGATCCAGGACTGGGACGACGACGCTCTCCACCTGGCCGGCCATCACCTGCAGGTCGGCAGGGACGCGACGATCACCTACACCGTGGTGACCTTCGGTGGCGAGGTCGTCCGGATCGCCCCGGTCGTCAACTTCACGGCGCAGGGCGGCACCGCCACCCTGAACGGCCTCTACTACGCCGATGACGGCCAGCACATCGAGCACCGCCTCCTGGTGGACCACTCGGTGCCGCACTGCAACTCGCAGATCCTGTACAAGGGCGCTCTCCAGGGTGACGCGAAGTCCAACCTGCCCGACGCACACACGGTCTGGGTCGGCGACGTGCTCATCCGTGCGGAGGCCGAGGGCACCGACACCTACGAGATGAACCGCAACCTCGTCCTCACCGACGGGGCCCGGGCGGACTCCGTGCCCAACCTGGAGATCGAGACCGGCGAGATCGCCGGTGCCGGCCATGCCAGTGCGGTCGGCCGGTTCGACGACGAGCACCTGTTCTACCTGATGTCACGCGGCATCCCCGAGGACGAGGCCCGTCGCCTGGTCGTGCGCGGTTTCTTCGGCGAGGTCATCAGCCGGATCGGCGTGCCGGAGATCCGTGAGCGGATCACCGAGGCCGTCGAGGCCGAACTGCAGGCTTCCGGTCTGTGACCGCCCCCCAGCTGACACACCCCACGATTTTCACAGAAGATTGCGAGTACCGAACACCATGACCACTCTCGAGATCAAGGGCCTGACCGCCCGTGTCGCCGCCACGGAGGATTCCGAGCCCGTCGACATCCTCAAGGGCGTCGATCTGACCATCAAGTCGGGCGAGACCCACGCCATCATGGGCCCGAACGGCTCCGGCAAGTCCACCCTGGCCTACGTGATCGCCGGCCACCCCAAGTACGAGGTCACCGGAGGCACCATCACCCTCGACGGCGAGGACGTGCTGGCGATGGACGTCGACGAGCGCGCTCGTGCCGGCCTGTTCCTGGCGATGCAGTACCCGACCGAGGTGCCCGGCGTCTCGACCGCCAACTTCCTGCGCACCGCGGCCACCGCCGTCCGGGGTGAGGCACCCAAGCTGCGTCACTGGGTCAAGGAGGTCAAGGAGGCCATGGCCGACCTGGAATTCGACCAGGCCTTCTCCGAGCGCAGTGTCAACGAGGGATTCTCCGGTGGAGAGAAGAAGCGCCACGAGATCCTCCAGCTGGATCTGCTCAAGCCGAAGATCGCGGTGCTGGACGAGACCGACTCCGGCCTGGACGTCGACGCGCTGCGCGTGGTCTCCGAGGGCGTCAACCGCTACAAGGCCGAGGAGAACGGCGGGATCCTCCTGATCACGCACTACACGCGTATCCTGCAGTACATCAAGCCCGACACCGTGCACGTGTTCGTCGGCGGCCGCATCGTCGACTCCGGCGGGGCCGAGCTGGCGGACAAGCTCGAGTCCGAGGGCTACGAGAAGTACCTGACCGCCGCACACGCCTGATCGGACGCTGGGAGAAGATGACCTCGACACTCGACATCACGGCACTGCGGGCGGATTTCCCGATCCTGCACCGCACGGTTCGTGACGACAAGCCCCTCGTCTACCTGGATTCGGGCGCCACTTCACAGCGCCCGGTCCAGGTGCTGGACGCGGAGCGGGACTTCCTCCTGAACTCGAACGCCGCCGTCCACCGCGGCGCGCACCAGCTCGCAGAGGAAGCCACCGACGCCTACGAGGGGGCCCGCGCCGACATCGCTCGATTCGTCGGGGCGGACGTGGACGAGCTCGTCTTCACCAAGAACGCCACCGAAGCGCTCAACCTCGTGGCGTTCGCGCTCGGGGACCAGCGCTTCGGTGACCACGCGGTCGGCCCCGGGGACGAGATCGTGATCTCCGAGCTCGAGCACCATGCCAACCTGGTGCCCTGGCAGGAACTGAGCCGCCGCACCGGTGCGACCCTGCGCTGGTACGGCATCACCGACGACGGCCGGATCGACCTCGACTCGCTCGAACTGACAGATGCGGTCAAGGTCGTCGCGGTGTCGCACCAGTCGAACGTCACCGGTGCGGTCACCGACGTGGCCCGCGTCGTTGAATCGGCGCGTGCGGTCGGGGCGCTGGTCGTGCTGGACGCCTGCCAGTCGGTCCCGCACATGCCCGTGGACTTCCACGCACTGGGCGTGGACTTCGCGGCGTTCTCCGGGCACAAGATGCTCGGACCCACCGGTATCGGCGTCCTCTACGGCCGTCGAGAACTGCTGGCCGCCATGCCCCCGGTGCTCACCGGTGGCTCGATGATCGCCACGGTCACCATGGAGGAGTCCACCTACGCGGACCCGCCGCAGCGGTTCGAAGCCGGTGTGCCCATGGTGTCGCAGGCCGTGGGTCTGGCTGCCGCGGTGCGCTACCTCGAGGCCGTGGGCATGGACGCCATCGCCCGGCACGAGGAGCAACTGACGGCGGCCGCCCTCGAGGCGCTCGGGCAGATCCCCGGGGTCCGGATCGTCGGTCCCACCACCACGGAAGCCCGCGGTGGTGCCGTGTCGTTCGTCGTGGACGGTATCCACGCCCACGACGTGAGCCAGGTGCTCGACGACGACGGGGTGGCGGTGCGGGTAGGCCACCACTGCGCCTGGCCACTGCACCGGCGGCTCGGCGTGCAGTCCACGGTGCGCGCCTCGTTCGCGCTCTACAACACGCTCGACGAGGTCGAGGCGCTGGCCCGCTCACTGCGTCGGGCCAAGGAGTTCTTCGGAGTCGGAGGTGAGAGCTAGATGAAGCTCGAGCAGATGTACCAGGAGGTCATCCTGGACCACTATCGCCACCCGCTCCACAGTGGGCTGCGCGATCCGTTCGGCGCCGAGGTGCACCACGTCAACCCGACGTGTGGGGACGAGCTGACGCTCCGACTGCAGCTCTCGGATGACCAGGGCATCGTCGAGGACGTGTCCTACGACGCCCAGGGATGCTCCATCAGCCAGGCGTCGGCGTCCATGATGGCGGAGCTGATCAAGGGGCGGCCGGTGGCCGAGACCCTCGAGGTCTTCGACGCCTTCCACGCCATGATCTCCTCCCGTGGGCAGGACGAGGGAGACGAGGAGATCCTCGACGACGCGGTGGCATTGTCGGGCGTCTCCCGGTACCCGGCCCGCGTCAAATGCGCTCTACTGGGCTGGATGGCCTACAAGGACGCCCTCGGTCAGCTGACCGACAACACTGGAGAGTAGAAACATGACTGATCAGATGAGTACAGCCATCAACCGCGAGTTCCAGCCGGACCCCAACCGCCCGGAGCAGTCCGAGGAGGACCTGGCGCTGGTGGCCGACATCGAGGAGGCCATGCGTGACGTGGTGGACCCCGAGCTCGGCATCAACGTGGTGGATCTCGGTCTGGTCTACGACATCTGGGTCCGCCCCGGTAAGACCGAGGGATCGGTGATCTGCCGTATCGACATGACACTGACCTCGGCTGAGTGCCCGCTCACCGACGTCATCGAGGACCAGGCGCAGAGCGCCACCGTCGGCGCCGACCTCGTCAACGAGCTCGAGCTCAACTGGGTCTGGATGCCGCCGTGGGGCCCGCAGATGATCACCGACGACGGCCGCGAGCAGCTCCGCGCCATCGGGTTCACCGTCTAGGAGTACCCCGCCGGCAACGGGTGGCCGCCCCTCCAGGTCGGTGGTCTGGATCCGCAGGTCGGCTCAGCCGATCACGCAGAGGCAGCCGGGCCGGTGTGGCCGCGAGCGTCCTTCCCCAGGACAGCCGCGACCATGCCGGCCTTCTGCTGTACGGGCATCCTCGCCCACATGTTCCACATCGCCGCGGCCACCTGATACCAAGGGCTCGCCGCATCCAGGAACCACTGCTGGTGACGCGCATCGATCCGCCCGAACGCGCCGAACAACTCCCGCAGGGTGCCCGGATCCGCGCGCAGCAACGCCCGCAGCCCCACCGAGTGCAACCCAGTGCTCAGCGGTGAGCGAGGTGCGGGCAGCGGCCGACCCGTCCCGAGCGCCACCACCGCCGCCGGCACGGACTCCAGCATCGCCGCCACCGAATACCCGGTCGCCGCGTGCCCGTATCCGCCCGCGGTCCCGAACGCCTCCACCCGCGGATCCGCAGGCTCGCGGGACCCGGGAACGGTGCGAAGCGCGGGCCGTGGCATGAGCGGGATGCGGACCCGCTCCACCGCCAGGGGCTCGTCGATCGCCGCCCGCGGGACCCCTCTGCGCAGCAGCCGCGACCGCAGCCGCGCGGACAGTACATCCGGGTGGGGAGCAGGATCACCGGCCAGGCACGTCTCCTCGAGAAGGACCCGGTCCGCCCCCAGGGGGATCGCATACAGGAAGCCGGGGCCGGCCTCGTCGTCGTCGTGGTCGTCGCGCCAATCCATGAACAGCGCGGACTCCCCACCCAGGGCAGGCGCCGCGGCGGCCGGGTCCACCACGATCCCGTACGCCGTCTGCAGTGGCCCCCGGTTACCGCGACCACCCGCCCCGCGGCAATCCACGACCCGGTGGGCCCGCTCGGTCAGTCCCATGACACCCGCATCCTCGAGCGCGGCCCGCTCCACGGTGACCCCCGCCCCGAGGGACAACGCCACCCTGAGCGCCTCGGTGTCCATCACCGCGTACTCGCGCCACAACACCGCGCGGTCGGGGGAGTAGAGCGCCGGCCCGTGGACGCGGTGCGCCAGGACATCGGTCCCGCAGACCTCCGGCCGCAACCACGACGGCACCTGATCCGACCAGATCGACAGGGTCTGACGCCACGGCGACTCCGGGGCCGGGTCCACCGCCAACACCGTCAGACCGGCCGAGGCGCACCGCGAGGCCAACGCGCGACCGGCCGGACCGAGACCGACTACCGCGACGTCGAACAGCCCGCCACCCGTAGCATCCATGAGGATCGACCCTACCGCCCGTCACCAGGAGGAGCCCATGTCCGGCGCGTTCTACCAGCAGCTCGACCACGGCAGATTCGAGTCGAGCCCGTTGACCGCCGGCCCCTGGTCCGCCGACTCCCAGCACGCAGGCCCGCCGAGTGCGCTGCTGGTGCGGGCGCTCGAGCAGTTCGAGCCCGACCCCGGCGTGCGGTTGGCGCGGCTGTCGGTGGACGTACTGGGACCGGTCCCGATAGCGCCCCTGGACGTGGAGGTGCACCGGATCCGGCCCGGCCGCAGCGTCGAACTACTCGAGGCCACCGCTTCCGTCGACGGCCGACCCGTCCTGGTGGGGCGGGGTTGGCGGATGCGGCGCACTCCCGAAGACTTTCCGACCGTCGGCAGCCACAACGGGCCGGGCATGCCCGAGGTACGCGAGCGGGGGCCCATGATGAGCTTCGCCTACGGCGACGGCTACCTCTCCGTGGTGGACTTCTCGTTCCTCTCCGGTAGTGGTGACGAGCTGGGACCGGCCGAGGCGTGGGGACGCGCCAGCGTGGACCTGGTCGAGGGCGAGACCATGACCGGGTGGCAACACACCGTGGTGGTGACGGACTCGGCGAGCGGGGTGTCCATGGCCACCGACCCGCTCACGCACCCGGCGATCAACTGCGACCTGGTGGTGTCCCTGCACCGGGACCCCGAGCCGGGGTGGGTGCACCTGGTCACCGAGACCACGGGCTCGCCCGGCGAGGGGGTTCTCACCGATACCCTCCTGTCGGATGATCGCGGTCGGCTCGGGCGGGCGGTGCAGAACCTGTACGGGCGGCGGGTGGGCTGAGCGGCGGGTCAGGGCGTTCTGACCGGCTCACGAGGGAGGTGCCGAGACGCAGGTCACCGGACTCGTGCCGGGGCTGCGGTCGCCGGTAGAGTGGTCCCTTGGCCTGGGCCCACCGCGCCCGGATTGACCTACCCCCGAACGCGAACGAGGCACCCGCGCACGTGATCACGATCGACGACCTGGAGGTGCGCGCCGGCGTGCGCACCCTGCTCCACATGGACGGGTCCTCGTTGCGGGTCCAGCCGGGCGACCGGATCGGCCTGGTGGGACGTAACGGCGCGGGTAAGACCACCACGATGAGGATCCTCGCCGGTGAGGGTGAGCCCTACGCCGGTTCCGTCACCCGCTCCGGCGACGTGGGCTACCTGCCGCAGGACCCGCGCGAGGGCAACATGGACCAGTTGGCCCGGTCCCGCGTCCTCTCCGCCCGCGGCCTCGATGTGCTCATGGCGGACATGGCCAAAGCCCAGGCGCAGATGGTCGACGCCCCGGACGATGCGGCGATGGACAAGGCCGTGCGTCGGTACGGACGCCTCGAGGACGAGTTCGCGGCGCGCGGCGGGTACGAGGCCGAGAGCGAGGCCGCGCGGATCTGCAACTCGCTGGGGCTGGAGGACCGGATCCTCACCCAGAACCTCGGCACGTTGTCCGGCGGTCAACGCCGACGCGTGGAGCTTGCGCGGATCCTGTTCGCCGCCTCCGAGGGAGCCGGCAAATCGCAGACCATGCTGCTGCTGGACGAGCCCACCAACCACCTCGACGCCGACTCCATCACGTGGCTGCGCCAGTTTCTGGAGAAGCACGAGGGCGGACTGATCATCATCTCCCACGATGTCGAGCTGCTCGAGGCCGTGGTGAACAAGGTGTGGTTCCTCGACGCGGTGCGCGGGGAGATCGACGCCTACAACATGGGCTGGAAGAAGTACCTCGACGCGCGGGCCACCGACGAGGCGCGGCGTCGTCGCGAACGGGCGAATGCGGAGAAGAAGGCCTCCGCGCTGAAACTGCAGGCCGCCAAGCTCGGCGCCAAGGCCACGAAGGCCGCCGCGGCCAAGCAGATGATCCGCCGCGCCGAGACCATGATGAACGAGCTCGACGAGGTGCGCGTGGCCGACAAGGTGGCGCACATCAAGTTCCCCACGCCTGCGGCCTGCGGCAAGACGCCGCTGTTCGCCAAGGGGCTGACCAAGATGTACGGCTCGCTCGAGGTGTTCGCCGGCGTGGATCTGGCGATCGACAAGGGCTCGCGGGTGGTGGTGCTGGGCTACAACGGTGCAGGCAAGACCACCCTGCTCAAGCTGCTCGCCGGTGTGGAGCGCACGGATGGCGAGGGCGGCGTGGTGACGGGCCACGGTCTCAAGATCGGCTACTTCGCCCAGGAGCACGACACCCTGGACATGGACGCGACCGTGTGGGAGAACATCCGCCACGCCGCGCCGGACGCGGGGGAGCAGGATCTGCGCGGACTGCTGGGGGCGTTCATGTTCTCCGGCCCGCAGCTCGACCAGCCCACGGGCACGCTCTCCGGCGGTGAGCGGACGCGTCTCGCGCTGGCCGGCCTGGTGTCCTCCGCCGCCAACGTGCTGCTGCTGGACGAGCCCACCAACAACCTCGACCCGGTCTCGCGCGAGCAGGTGCTCGACGCGCTGCGCACCTACGAGGGCGCCGTGGTGCTGGTGACGCACGACCCCGGCGCAGTGGAGGCCCTTGAGCCCGAGCGCGTGATCATCCTGCCCGACGGCACTGAGGACCTGTGGAGCCAGGAGTACATGGAGATCGTCGA
>CAYFRF010000103.1:0-2622 GCA_964345415.1 uncultured Microbacter sp.
GGTTCGACCTGCTGGTGGTGGGCAACGGCCACCACTGGGATCCGCGGTTCGCCGACTTCCCGGGCGAGTTCACCGGCGAGATGATCCACTCGCACGCCTACATCGACCCCTGGGACCCACTGCACCTCATGGACAAGAAGATCCTCGTGGTGGGCATCGGCAACAGCGCCGCCGACATCGCGGTGGAGCTCTCCTCCAAGGTCATGCGCAACGAGGTGGTGCTCTCCACCCGCTCGAGCGCGTGGATCGTGCCCAAGTACATCGCCGGCAAGCCCGCGGACAAGTACTTCGCGACGTTCCCGTTCCTGCCCTATTCGTGGCAGCGCAAGGTGATCCAGGTGATGCAGCCCATGTCGGCGGGCACACCGGAGAGCTACGGGCTGCCCAAGCCCAACCACAAGTTCTTCGAGGCCCACCCCACCCAGTCGGTCGAGTTGCCGCTGCGCCTGGGCTCGGGCGACGTGACGGCCAAGGGTGACATCGCCCGGCTGGACGGCCGGACCGTGCATTTCGCCGACGGCACCAGCGCCGAGTTCGACGTGATGATCCAGGCCACCGGCTACAACACCACGTTCCCGTTCTTCGACCGCGACTTCCTCAGCGCGGATGCCCACAACCACGTGCCGCTGTACAAGCGGATGTTCTCGCCCGGGATCGACGACCTGGTGATGGTGGGGTTCGCGCAGTCCACACCCACGCTGTTCCCGTTCGTCGAGGCGCAGGCCCGGCTCGTGGCCGCGTGGGCGGCGGGTCTGTACCGCACACCGTCGGTGGAGGAGATGCGGAGAGTGATCGTGGAGGACGAGAAGAAGTACATCGGCCACATGCTCGACACCCCCCGCCACCAGCAGCAGGTGGACTACTTCCTCTACGAGCACGACATGCGCACCCGGGAGATCCCCCGGGGCCTCGAGCGCGCGCGGGCCCACGCCGCGAGCACCACAGCGCGGGTGAGCGCATGAGCCCGGGCGCCCCGCCGGCCACGACCTCCCCCCGCGGGGACCGCCGACGCGAGGCCATCCTCACCGCGCTCGACCAGCGGCTGCGCACCACCGCGCTGGACGACATCTCGGTGGCCGACCTGACCGAGGCCGCCGGGATCACCCGCTCGGCGTTCTACTTCTACTTCGAGTCCAAGGCCGCGGCCGTGAGCACGCTGCTGTACGTGATGGCCACCGAGTCCCGCACGTCCACGGAGATGATCGTCAACGGCACGGGCGATATCCGTTCCCGCGTGAGGGCGGCGATCGACCTGCTGATCGACCGGGTGCTGGAGAACGCGCACATCTACCGGGCGCTGCTCACCGCGCGGACCCAGCACGAGCCCACCCGCGAGATGTGGGACGCGGGCCGCCGGGCCACCGCCGCGCAGGTCGCCGAGTTCATCACCGCCGAACGGGCCGCCGGGCGGGCGCCCGAGGGCATCGACGCGGCCGCACTGGCGGAAGGCGTGGTGCACATCAACGAGTCCGTTCTCGAGCGGCTGGTCTACAACCCGGACACCCCACGCGAACCGGTGCTGACCACGGCCGCCGACATCTGGGTCCGGGCCGTGTACGGCCGGATCGATCCCGACGTGGACGCCGGCCCGCGCGCAGAGCCCGGCGCGGAGCCGGATGCAGAGCCGGGTACCGCCACCACCACAGAGACAGGGAGCGACCAGTGACCGACCCCGTGGACGTGACATTCCGGTCGGGCACCGGCCGCGAGGCCGCGGACTGCCGTGGCTGGTTCCTTCCCGCCTCGGGGGAGGCGAGCCCGGCGGGAGCGGTCGGCCCGGGGAACCGGTCCGACGGCCTGCGCCCCTGCGTCGTGTTGGCCCACGGCCTGGGCGGCACGGTCGACTCCGGACTGATGCCGTTCGCGGAGGCGTTCGCCGCCGCCGGATACGCCGCCCTGGCCTTCGACTACCGCGGCTTCGGCCGCTCCGACGGCGAGCCCCGCCAGGTGGTCTCCCCGGTCAGGCAGCAGGAGGACTACCGGGCCGCGATCGCCGCCGCGGCCGCCCAGCCCGGCGTGGACCCCGCGCGGATCATCCTGTGGGGCTGCTCGCTGGCCGGCGGACACGTGCTGGAGGTGGCCCGCGGCCGGACCGACATCGCGGCCGTGATCTCCATGATCCCGCTGGTCGACGGCCTCGCCGCCGCGGTGGCGGCCGCCCGCGAGCACGGTGCGGTCTCGATGCTGCGCTCGACGCGCACCGCGGTCACGGCCAAGCTCAAGGCCACCGTGGGTGCGGCCGAACCGATGGTCCCCCTGGCCGGCCCGCCCGGCTCGACGGCCCTGCTGTCGCTGGACGGCTACGAGGAGGCCTACACGTCGGTGGCGGGCCCCACCTGGCGAAACGAGGTGGGCGCCTCCATCGGCACGGAGCTGGGCTCGTTCCGGCCCGCGAAGCACGCGGAGGACCTCGTCGTCGTCCCCCTGTTGGTCCAGATCGCCGACCTGGACCGGTCCGCACCACCGCACGCCGCGGCCACGGCGGCGTTCGCCGCGCGCGGCGAGGTGCGGCACTACCCGGGCGACCACTTCGACCTGTTCGCCGGCCGCCCGTGCCACGAGCGCGCGGTGGCGCACGCCCTGCACTTCCTGCGGCGCCACGTGCCCTGACTGTCCGGCGCC
>CAYFRF010000103.1:2722-8667 GCA_964345415.1 uncultured Microbacter sp.
GCGCCGCCCGGCGTACGGTGCGAGGCGGATCACTCACCATGTTGTTGACACGTCACAAGCACTTGCCTAATGTTGGTGACACAACAACAAGAGATCGCCGGGACACGAACCCGGTACCGACCACCCGAGGAGCCACCATGACCACGCAGCTCAACGACCTGACCGGCACCTGGACCCTGGACAACACCCACACCCGGCTCGGCTTCGTCACCCGCCACGCCATGATCACCAAGGTGCGCGGCTCCTTCAACGACTTCACCGGCACCGTCACCGTGCCCGAGGGCGGCATCGCCGGCGCCAAGGCCGAGGTCACCATCAACGCCTCGTCGATCGACACCCGCAACGCCGACCGCGACGGCCACCTCAAGTCCAACGACTTCTTCGACATGGAGAACCACCCCCAGATCACCTTCGTCTCCACCGCGATCGCCCCCAACGGCAACGGCGGCGTGGACGTGACCGGCGACCTCACCATCAAGGGCACCACCAAGTCGGTCACCATCCCGTTCGACTACGAGGGCACCGCCACCGACCCCTTCGGCAACCTGCGCGCCGGCTTCGAGGGATCGACCGTCATCCAGCGCAGCGACTTCGGCCTCACCTGGAACGCCGCGCTCGAGACCGGCGGCGTGCTGGTCTCCGAGAAGATCACCCTCGAGATCGAGGTCTCGGCCATCAAGAGCGCCTGACCCGCCGCGACCCCCGAGGTCGCCCCCTGATGTAGGACCCCAGCTCAGACAGCACCGCTCCGCCTCCACCCGAGGCCGGGGCGGTGCTGTCGTTCGTGCGCGAGGCCGCGCCGCGCGGCGCGGCGCGGGAACCTAGTCGACGACGACGAAGACGGCCGTGTGCGACCCGTCGGCATCCTGCCAGGTCCCGCTGAGGGTCCCGGGCGAGCCGATGAGCGGACACTCGGCCTCGGCGTCGTTCTCCTCCGAGAGCACCCGGATGACCTGCGGCGCGTCGACCCCGACGGCCGGGCCGTCGCCGCCGCCACGGATGTTGACCGGCGACGGGGTGATGGTGCCGTCCTCGACCTGCAGATGGTCGGCGGCGGTGTCGCGGTGGCTGATCACGCGCCGGACCTCGGCCTTGTAGACGGGGTCGGCGGGGGCGTCGTACACCCAGCGGCGGCCGAGGACCGAGTGCTCCATGGTGCCGACGAGCGCGTCGGCGGCGCCCTCGAGCTCGGCGCCGCGGTACGTCACGGGCACGTGGTAGGTCTGCGCGCCGTCGGTCAGCAGGAAGGACTCCATGCCCACCTCACCGGCGGGGTCGACGAGGCGGTAGGCCGTCACCTGCTCGAGCTGCTCGGCGTTCCCGTCGAACCACGACTGGGTGCGGACCCACGACCGGAGCAGGTCGAGCTTGCCCGGGTCGAGGACGGCGTCATAGATCTCGGCAGTTCCAGTCATGCGCTAAGAATCCCCCAAGACGCGCGGTCCGGCAAACGGGTGAGCGCCCGGGTGGGTGGGTGAAGAAGAATTGTCCCGGCCGGTGTTCACGCTGCCCACCGCCTGTGTGCGCCCCACCGACAGCGCCCGCGATGTGAGCACCGTCACTGCGGGAGTCGGGCCGGGCGGTTACCGTCGCCGCCATACCGCCGGGGATGCCCCCCGGTGTCCCCGACGGAAGGTGACGCACGATGAAGAAGACCATTGCCGTGATCGGCTCCGCCGCAGCCCTGTCCTTCGCCGGCGCCGGCCTGGCCGCCGCGCAGGACGTGGACACGATCGGCCCCGCCAACGACGGTGTGCAGGTCACCCAGGACGACAACGACGACGACGACAACGCCGGCGACGGCACCGGCGAGGACGTGGACACCCCCGAGGAGGTCTCCGCGATCGCCCAGCAGCTGTGCGGCACCATCTCGGCCTACGACTTCCTGGGTTCGGCCGAGGGCATCGTCCCGGGCCTGTCCGGTGAGGAGTGCGAGGCCAACGCGGACGCCGCCGTGGCCGCGGCCCTCAGCGGCGACATCGGTGGCGCACTCGACATCCTGCGCGGCATCGACGCCGGGATCCCGGGCGAGGACGAGGGCGCCGCCGAGGAACCGGCCCCGGCCGCCTGATCGCACTCCCCGCGACGTACGCGTCCGATCTGCTCACTCACCCCGCAGGTACGCGCCCGGTGTGGACCAGATCGGACGCGTAGGTCAGCGCGGCGTAGCGGAGACCAGCCGCCCCAGCACCTCGGGGCCGATGTGCCCGGGCTCGGTGCCGGCCATGAACTCCACGAGGACCCGCTCCACCGAATCCGGGTCCTCGACGTGCGGGTAGTGGCCGGTACCGGGGATGATCGCCAGGCGACTGCCCGGGATCGCCTCGTGCGTGGCGTGCCCGTGGGCGACGGGGATGATCGGGTCGCGGTCGCCCCAGATCAACTGCACGGGAACCTGACCCGCGAGGTGGAAACGGTTGGCGGCCGACACCGCCTGGCCACGGTTGTCCACCACCGAGCGCAGGGTCTTGAAGAACGCGCGCCGGTGCCCGGGCCGGCCCAACGACTCGAACGCCGCCCACTGCTCATCCGCGGCGGGCGCTCCGATGCCCCGCTCGCGGAGGAGACGGCGCGCCGAGTTACCGGCCCGGACGACCACCGGGGCCGCCGCCCCGGTGAGCAGGAAACCGGCGCCGGGCACCGCGAGCAGGCGGAGGATCCAGCTGACCTCCTTGCCCAGGCCGCCGCTGCCGATCAGGGCGATCCGCTCGCAGAACTCCGGGTACTGGTACACGAACTGCAGGGCCACGCCGCCACCCAGCGACTGGCCGATGACCGTGCTCCGGGTGACGCCCTTGGCCACCAGCAGGTCGCGGAGCGCGGAGGCCATGGCGCCGAGCGAGTAGTCGTCGAACTCCAGCGAGCTGCGGCCGTGGCCCGGGAGGTCCGGCACGATCACGTGGAAGTGCTCGGCCAGGCGCGGCAGCATCTCGCGCCAGGTGTCGGAACTGCTGGCCATGCCGTGGATGAGCAGGATCGTGGGCCTGCCCCGGCCCTCGCCCGCCTCGAGATAGGCGAGTTCGCGGCCGTGAAGAATTGTGGTGTGCATGTGGAACCCCCTCGGGGTGACGGCTTCCGCGCCGGATCTCGTCGCAGGAACGCCTGCCCCATTGTGCGCCGCCCGGAGCCCCGTGTGCAGTTCTCCCCGTCACAGTGTGTCCACCGTCTCCGCACAGCCTCTGCGCAGGTCAGGCCACCCCCCACCAGCGATCACGGACGCCGCTGTCCGACTCCGCCCCTCCCGAACGTGCGAGCCAGCCGCCGGTGCCGATGCGCGAACAGCACGCCCACCACCGCCCGCACCACCGGGCCTGGCAGCAGAGCCCGCGGCTCGGCCCGCAGAGTGTCGGTGACGCGAGTCGACCCGTCCGGCAGCGACTCGAGCCCGCGGTGGTGCTCCCACACCCGGCACGAACCCAGCCGTGAGCGTTCCCGGAAGAAGCGCGGGGCCTCGAGCTCGAGGATCACCAGGTCGTCGAACTCCACCGGCAGCAGCCCGGCCAGCAGGATCCAGGCTCGCCCGAGGGGCCGGCCCAGCGGCACCTCGGCGATCGACCGGCCGTCCAGCCCGGCCGGGAACCGCATGGTCAGCAGCGGTCCGAACTCGTGGGACACGCCGGCAACCGTGACAACGCGCGCCCACACCTGCTCCCGAGGCGCCGCGACGACGCTCGAACGCACCACCCGCACGACCCTCCGCCCGCGCCCGGTCCGCCCGCTCGTCACGTCCGCGCCTGTGACTGCGCCTGCGCCTGTGTCGCTCAGCGTCCGCCGGGTGCGCCGCCGGTGTCCGCGTCCCCGTGGGTGGCTGCGCCGCCGGTGGTGGTCTCGTCGTCGTCGGATCGTTCTCCTGCGGCGCCTACCGGCGCGGCGTCATCCTCGTGCTCGTGCTCGTGCTCGTGCGGATGATCCGGACCCTCCAGGTCCCCGAGCGACGGCAGGATCCCCGGCCCCGTGTCCCGGTTGACCAGGTACCGGACGATCGAATTGACCATCGCCGTGAGCGGCACCGCGAACAATGCCCCCACGATCCCGAACAGATACGTCCCCGCGGCCACCACGAGGATCACCGCCAGCGGGTGCAACGCCACCGCGTGCCCCATGAGCAGCGGCTGCAGCACGTGCGACTCGGTCAGGTGCACCGCCACGATGATCAGCAGCATGATCAACGCGATCCCCACCCCGCGGTCCACCAGCGCCAACACGACCGGGATCATGCCGCCGATGAGCGTGCCCACGATCGGCACGAACGAGGTGAAGAACACCACCACGACGATCGGGATGACGAACGGCACCCGCAGCACCAGCGCGCCGAGGCCCACGCCGACCGCGTTGATCGCCGCCACCGCCAGCTGGGTGCGGGTGTAGGCGCCGAGACTGTTCCAGCCGTGCCGGAACGCGGTGTCGAAGTGCGCGCGGCCCGCCGCCGGGACCCAGCGGACGAAGAACTCCCACATCTTCTCGCCCTGGTAGAGGAAGAAGAGCAGCGAGACCAGACACAACAGGATGCTCGCGACCGACTCCACGGCCGTGTGCCCGACCTGGACCGCGCCACTGGCCAGCAGGTCCGAGTGGTGCGTGAGCCAGCTGCGCGCCTGGTCCACCGCCGCCTGGAGCCGGTCGGCGGTGATGTGCAGCGGCCCCTCCTCGAGCCAGTCGATACCCCGGTCGATCCCGGCCGCGATCTGGTTGCGCATCGTGGGGATGCCGCTGGCCAGCTGGGAGGCGACCAGGGCGACCGCGGCCATCACCGCGGCGATGACCCCGACGACGACGACGACGGCCGCCAACAACCGCGGGACCCGATCCGGGATCCGGTCGACGAGTGGACGGAGCATGGCCGCGAGCAGGATCGCCACGGCCACCGGGCCCACGACCAACGCCAGCTTGGAGACCCCCTGACCGATGAGCCACACCCCGGCCGCGATGAGCAGCAGGCACACCGACCAGCCCGCGGCCAGCCGAACCGGATACGGCAGATGGTCGCGGGCGATCCGGACGGGTGTCTCTGAGGTCATGGCCACCAGCTTAGGGTGCGCTTGCCGGGCACCGAGAGCCGAATCACCGGAGTGGTCGCGGCCGGGCCGGGCCGGGCGCGCGGCGCCGGCGGGACGCCCCGTCGAGCACCACCACCACGACCGTCGTCCACAGCAGCGCCACGCACCAGCCGGCGAGGATGTCGCTCGGGAAATGCACACCCAGATAGATGCGCGAGATGCCCACCACCAGCACGTACACCACCCCCAGGACGATCGCGGGCCACCGCCAGCGCGTCCGCCACGCGATCACGACCAGCGCCGCCGCCAGCGACATCGACGCCATCGCGTGACCGCTCGGGAACGAGAAGGAGTTCTCCACGACCAGGTGCTCCCAGAAATCGGGCCGGTCCCGCTGGAAGACCGCCTTCAACGCCGTGTTGAGCAGGGTCGCCCCGATCACCGTCGCCGCCAGCAGTGCAGCATCCCGGCGACGGCCCCGCCACCACAACAGTCCCGCCCACAACACGGCGATGACCGGCACCGCCACCAGGCCGCCCAGTTCCGTGACGACCGACATCGTCGTCGTCATCCCCGGCGACTCGTGGCCGTGCACCCACTCCATGAACGGTTCGTCCCACGGCAACGCCCCGAACATCACCACGTCCGAGGCCAGGCCCACGAACAGCAGCAACGGCGCCAGGAACATCAGCCCCGCCACCGCGAGGTGCAGCCACGACCGGGGCGGCGGCGGTTCCGTGGGTCCGCCGTTCACGTCGGCCGTGGCGGCGGGCAGCTCGGCGGGGCCTGGATGCGGGTCGGGCTGGGCGGGAGTCAACACCTCGCCGAGCCTATTACCGGCAGCGCGTCGCACCCTGTCGTTTCGCCCTGCGGAATCCCGTTCGCCCACCCCCGCACCCGATTTGCCCCTCGGATTCTGATTCGCCCACCCCAAAACCCGGTTTGCCC
>CAYFRF010000104.1:0-8535 GCA_964345415.1 uncultured Microbacter sp.
TGTAGAAGTCCATGTTCCGGCCCACGATCACCGAGCCGTTGGCGTCCGGCCACACCACACGTGTACACATCAGTACTGCACCATCCTTGCGTTGAGGTTGCGTGGTCAGGGTGTGATGACCCTCGCGTCAGGAATCGCCCGCGTCCGCTTGTGCGTTCCGCTTGTTCCAGCCGAGTTGAGGGAGCACGATCGCAGACGAGAGGAAAAAGCAGAGAGCGCCGATGAACGTGCCCCAAGAGGCCAGTGCCGCGTCTTTGACCACGTTGTTGGCGAGGACGAAAGCGCCCACCGCAGAAACTCCGAACGCGATGCAGCCGATCATGTTGATGTGTGCAGCCCACCAACTGGATTGCGACGGCTCCCACAAGGTGTTCCGAGCTCGGTAGTAGCCGATATACACGAACACAGCACTGACGAGAAAGGCGACGGACCCGCCTGCGTCCGGGTTCCAGACCAGCTTCGCCTCGGTTTGAAAGGTGTGAGCGGTCAGCGCCGCGCCGGTACTGACGTTGAACAGGATCGTGCCGAGGCTCTGGATGGCGGCTGCGAGCCATACCGCGCGGAACATCATCCCGGTCCCGTAGGGCACCTCGGTCATCGGACGACCACTGAGGATGGTCTGCATCAGTCCTGCCGCGGTGAAGAACCACGCACCGATAAAGCAGAGGATGTTGGTGACGTTTGCCGAACCGAGATCCCAGATCGAGATGGCCGCACCCACGGCGAACAGCGTCGAGCCGATCATGAACGACCAGCTCTGACGGGTCAGCGTCGGGACGAGCAGTGGCATAGTGCGGGACGGGGTAGAGCTGGCGCGAGCGTGGGTCATCGAGCGGTACACCATTTCGACGGTCGGAGAATTCGTACGGGAGTGGACGTGGTTACCCGCCCGGGCCGCGAGGTCACGTACCGGGCGGGTAGCCACTCCGGCGGGAACCGTCCCGCCGTCGCACGTCAGTGCGCGAAGTTGGTCCGGGGCCGCTCGCGCGGGATCGGGGCGTCGAGGTTCTCCAGGAAGTCGACCTCCTCCTTGATCGCATCGAGCAGCAGGCCCGCGAGGTCGTGGCTGAGTCCCATTCGGACCACGATGCGCTGGACGACCAGGTCCGTCATGTCGTCGGGCATCGGGTAGGCGGGGACCTGCCAACCGCGCATGCGCAGCCGGTCGGCCAGGTCGTAGAGGTCCCAGTTGCGGTCCCCGGGGTTGAGCTTCCAGGCGAAGACCGGGATCGTGTCGCCGCGGCTGATGAGAGTGAACGGACCCATCTTCTCGATCTCCGAGGACAGGTACGTCGCGACGTCGATCGACCCCTGCTGAACGGCGGTGTAGCCATCACGACCCAGACGGAGGAACTGGTAGTACTGCAGCAGCACCTGCGCACCGGGACGCGAGAAGTTCAGCGCCAGGGTGGGCATGTCGCCGCCCAGGTAGCTCACGTGGAAGATCAGGCTCTCCGGGCAGACCGCCTTGTTACGCCACACGACCCAGCCCACACCGGGGTAGACGAGGCCGTACTTGTGGCCGGAGGTGCTGATCGAGTTGACGCGGTCGACCTTGAAATCCCACTCCAGCTCGGGCTGGCAGAACGGGGCGACCATCGCGCCGGAGGCGCCGTCGACGTGGATCTTGACGTCGAGCCCGGTGGAGGCCTGGATCTCGTCGAGCTTCGCGGCGATCTCCTTCACCGGCTCGTAGAGACCGGTGTAGGTCTGGCCCAGGATGGCCACAACGCCGATGGTGTTCTCGTCAACGTACTTCTCGAGCTCGAACCCGTCGAGGACGAGGTGCTCCTCGGTGACAGGAACGTAGCGGGCCTCGACGTCCCAGTAGTTGCAGAACTTCTCCCAGACGACCTGTACGCCGGCCGACAGGACGAGGTTGGGCTTCTCGGTGGACTTGCCCTCAGCCTTGCGCTTCTCCTGCCACAGGCGCTTGAGCGCGAGCCCTCCGAGCATGCAGGCCTCGGAGGAACCGACCGTCGAGGTGCCGATGGTGTCGCCGGTGTCCGGGACGTTCCACAGGTCGGCCAGGATGCGCCAGCACCGGTCCTCGATCGCCGCAGTGGCGGGGTACTCGTCCTTGTCGATCATGTTCTTGTCGGCGGTCTCGGCGTAGATCTTCTGGGCGTTCTCGTCCATCCAGGTGGAGACGAACGTCGCCAGGTTCAGCCGGGAGTTGCCGTCGAGCATGGCCTCGTCGTGGACGATCTGGTACGCCGTGTCGCCGGACATCATCTGCTCGGGCATCTTGAACTTCGGCAGGCTGCTCGCCTCACCCGGGCGTACGAACACCGGATTGATCTCGAGCTGGGCAGCCGATGACTGCTCGGCAGCATTGCGATAGGTCTCAGACACGTCGTCCTCGCTTCTCTCGTATTCAGGCAACTGGGCAGATGGTCAGAAGGTGCGGTGGCGGAAGCCCGTACAAGCGTCCATGTTGGATCCGTGCGGTACTGATCCTCCCGAGGCTCCGCGTGTATCGACACTGCCAGGTAAGTCAGCGACGAGCTGGCGATCCACGAAAACTCGGTGTGCGGGCTGGACATCACGGTCGGCTTCGCGAGCCGTGAGACCCCCTTTACCCGCAGCGTGCTGTTCTGGGCCCCCCTCCTTCGCGCAACGAGGAAGACCCGGCAGTTCACCACCCCCACGGAGAGAAATCCAGCGTGGAGCGACTCGCCGTACACGACCCGTCACGTCAGCCTTCTCCCCTGCCGGGAAGGATCCGCTCCGGAACATCGCCCAGGTCGCACCCTCCACCGCCTCTCCGTTTGCGGAATGCAAAGCACTTGTGACGCCTGCCTGGAACCTTGCCCGATCATCATGTTCGGGCGCGCCCAGACAAACCATACCGACTCCAAAGTAGTGCCGCCCCCGGTGAGCAGTGCGCACATTCCAGCACCCTGGCGCCTCTCCCACACAGAACCGCCGGGCCATTTTACTGAACGCGATTGAGGACCATCCCGGACACCTGCCCTACCGACCAAAAGGGCTGGTCTGCGAATTGCACTGCGCGGCTCTCGACTTGCCCGGACTCATCCATTTCGCCGGGCACCGACAATGCGTTACAGGCACTGGCCCCCGACGCCCTGCTGCCGCCGGCCCCCGTCAGGGGGTGGCCCACGGGACTGCGACTGGTCACGCGATCACGGCACCGACGCTCTCGCGGTCACGCGACCGCCGTCCGGACACCTGAAGCGCAGTACAAGGGCCACGAACTCACTCCGCAGGCCTCCTCAGGCCTGGCCGGGCCGTCCTGTTCGAAACGCCCCGCGCCTCGGCCAATGACCGGACATCGATCGCGGATGCGATAGGTTGTCGACTGGATGTTTCCGATTTGAGACGTCGCCCGTCGGCGTCGGACCTGCGCCACCGGACCCCAGGGGGCCGGTGTCCGGATGTGCAGCACTCCACAATGACGAAATGGAATAAGCACGCATTCACCCGAGTGGATTGGGATGATGCCTGTACCCGGGGCCGAGTTGTGCGCAAGACCACGGACAGGTGCCTGACCACCTGGCCACTCGGTGACAAATGTGGTTTCGCTCGACCAACAGTGATGGGAATGTAAATGCGAAACGCCTTCAAGGTGCTACGTCGTGATCTCACGCGCATAAGACGTACACCTAAATCGTGGGCGATCATCATCGGCCTGCTCGTGCTGCCCTCACTGTATGCTTGGGTCAACATCATTGCTTTCTGGGACCCCTACGGGAATGCAGACCACATCAAGGTCGCGATCGTCAATCAGGATGAGGGTGCCAGCACGGCACTCACCGGCGAAGTCAATGTCGGCCAGCAGGTCGTGGAACAGCTCAAGACAAACGACCAGCTCGGCTGGCAGTTCATGGATCACGACGATGCGATGAAGGCCGTGAAGTCCGGCGAGAGCTATGCAGCGATCGTCATGCCTCCCGACTTCAGCAAAGACCTCCTGACCATCACCACGGGAGATTTCGTCCGACCGGAGCTCGACTACTTCACCAACGAGAAGGCGAACGCGATCGCCCCGAAGATCACCGAGGTCGGCGCGTCGACACTGGATACGCAGATCAACTCGAACTTCATCGCCACCGTCGCCGAGACGATCGCCAAGGACGCGAAGCAGGGAGGTATCGACGCCGGGGACTGGTTGGTCGATTCTCGGAGCAACACGCTGGCGGCCCTGGACCAGGCCCTGGCCACTGTTCAGGCAACGCGGATGAGTCTGACCGAGTTGAACAGTGCGATCGGTCCGGGAACGGCGGCTGTCACCGATGCCAGGCGGGCCCTGGAACGGGTGGACGACACGATCGGCGACGTGACCGGCGCGGTCAGCGATGCGCAGGAGCTCGTCACCGAGGTGCAGCGAGACCTCGTCGACTTCTCGGGGACCCTCACCGACGCATATGTCTCGGGCGCCACCAGCCTCAGCGGTGCAACAGCTCGACTCAACCAGAGCGTCGGTGCGATCGACGAGAGCGCGGACGCCGCTCGTTCGGCTCTGGCCGGCGCGCAGCGTGATGTTCAGGCAGTCATCGCCGCAAACGAGGCCCTGCTCACCACCCTGCGCCCGCTCGCGTCCGCCCTTCCCGACGGTGTACCGGTCAAGCCCGGGATCCAGCAGGTCGTCACCGAACTCGAGATACAAGCTGTCCGAGACCAGGAGCTGCTGGCAATGCTGGCAGCGGCCCAGTCCGGGGTCACTTCGGTGCCCGGCCAGACCGCGGCGGCCTCGGAGGCGGTACGAGCTGCCGAGAGGTCTTCCGCTGCTCTCCACGGGGTCCTGACCGGGACTTTCCCGGGGCTCAACCAGACCATGTCGTCCCTGTCCGCCAGTGTCGGGGCGTTCTCCTCGGCACTCGATTCCCAACGGACTCTCGTGGGTGAGGCCGCTGACATGCTCGGCGAGCTCGAGTCGCTCCTCGGCGAGACGGGCACGGCCGTGTCCTTGCTCGACGGCAATCTCGCGGACGTGCAGTCAGACCTCCAAGCTCTCCAGACAGACCTGGAGGCGATCACTGCTGCGGACATCTGGAACCAGGTCAGCACCCTCACCTCGCTGGATCCTGACACGATCTCCGCATTCATGGCGGGTCCGGTAGAGGTCCACGAGATCGATCTGTTCCCCGTTCCGGCGTACGGTTCGTCGATGGCACCGTTGTTCACCAACCTGTCGCTGTGGATCGCGGCTTTCGTGCTGATGGTGCTGTTCAAGCTGGAAGTCGACACCGATGATGTCGAGGATCTGACCATCCGGCAGGCCTACTTCGGCCGCTGGCTTCTCTTCGCGGCGATGAACGTCATCCAGGCACTGTTGGTCAGCATCGGCGCCGTGATCATCGGCGTCCAGACCGTGAACCCGGTTGTCTTCGTGGCGACCTGTGTATTCATCGGCCTCGTCTATATGTCGATCATCTACTCACTGGCAATGGTGTTCGGTTACATCGGCAAGGGCATCGCCGTACTGCTGGTGATCATGCAGATCCCGGGAGCTTCCGGTATCTACCCCATCGAGATGATGCCGGAGTTCTTCCGGAAGCTGTTCCCGTTCTTCCCCTTCACCTACGGCATCGATGCCCTGCGTGAGACCATCGGCGGCTTTTACCATTTCCACTACCTCCGCTACATGTCGGTCCTTCTTCTCTATGCGGCGCTGGCGTTCTTCATCGGTCTCTTCCTCCGCAGGCGTCTGGGCAATTTCTCCCGGATGTTCTATTCGAAGTTGGAGGACACGGGCTTGTTCCTCAGTGAGGAAGTACAGACCCGTGGCTCGCGCAGACGTCTGACCCAGCTGGTGGAGGCGTTGACCAACCGGGACAAGTTCCTGGAAGAAACAGCCAAGAAGAAGCACTGGTTGGATCTCAACCACAAGACAGCCCAGCGTGCCACTCTGATCGCCGGCGCGATCGCCACCGTTGTTCTCTTCGTCATCGGGACCGTGTCCCCCGACGCCAAGGCCACCGTGTTGGGGCTGTGGGCACTGCTGTGCCTGGTGGTCATGATCGCGATCTTCGCGATCGAGTACTTCAGTCAGGGCGTCAAGTACGCCACGATGGTCGGCGACCTTCCTGAAGATCAAGTGAAACAGGTACTGGCCGAGGAGCAGGCCGCCTTGAAGGCGGATGCCCTGATCAATCAGCCGGAGAAGGAGGGGCAGAACGCGTGAACAACATCGCCACTCTGATCCGTCAGGACTACAAGCAGGCCACCCGGAACGTCATCTCGGCGATCGTCTTGGCCGGGGTCGTCCTCATCCCCTCGTTCTTCGCCTGGTTCAACGTGCTGTCGAGCTGGCAGCCGTTCGACAATGTCGACAATCTCAAGATCGCGGTCGCCAGTGCGGACGAGGGTTTCGAGAGCGACCTCTTCCCGATGCGCCTGAACGTCGGCGACCAGGTGATCTCCCAGCTGCGCGCCAACAGCGACATCGACTGGCAGTTCGTCTCCGAGGACGAGGCCGTCGAGGGCACGAAGTCCGAGGAATATTACGCAGCGATAGTGTTGCCTGCCGACTTCAGTCAGCGGATGCTCACGTTCATCTCCCCTGACGCCAAGCCGGTCGATATCGACCTCTACGTCAACGAGAAGAAGAACGCCTTGTCCTCGCTCATCACCGGCGAGGCCGCGACCGAGGTGTCGACCCAGATCAACACGAGCTTCACGCAGACGCTCAACGAGATCGGGCTGGCCCTGGTCTCGACGGTGGCCACGCACTTGGAGAACTCCGATGCGCAGGCGACGATCGCGCAACTCGAATCGTCGGTGGGCAAGATCTCCGTGCAACTCAATTCCGGGGCGGCTACCGCCGAGGTGTTCGCCACCGTGCTGTCCTCCGGTGAAACCCTTCTGTCGAGCGCGGGCTCGCTGGCCTCGGCGTCCTCCACGGCCGTCAGGGACACCGCCGGTGCGATCGGCCAGGGCACGGACGCGGTGAGTTCGGCGCAGGAGACGCTCGCGTCCGCGTCAGAACGCTTGTCCACGGCCTTCGCGGTGAGTGCCGACAGCTTCGGGACGCTCCGTACCGAGGTCAACCGAATTCTCGGAAACGCCCCCACGGCGGAGCAGTCCGACACGGGTCTGTCCGAGGCGTCCGGCATGGTCGACCAACAGCTCGCGGCGTATTCACAGCTACGGGACCAACTTCGTTCCCAGGCTTCGGCCGCCGGTCTCGACCCGGTGACCCGCGAGTCGATCACGGTCTTGGCGGACCGCGTCGATGGTGTCATCGACCGTCAGACCGCGTTGAAGCAGCGGCTCGACTCTGTGGTGGCGCCGGCTACCGGCGGCACCACCGGCCGGGGCACGATCCGTGATGAGATCCTCCGGGACGTGGATGCCGCACAGGCCGCCATCAACGGGGCACGTGACCAGTACACGAACAGCCTGCGCCCGCAGCTGGACCGTCTCGCAGCTGAGCTCTCCTCGGTGCGGACTGATTTCGCCGCGATAGGACAGGATCTGCGGGCGGCCGAGCAGTCCTTGTCCGAGGGGTCGGGCGCACTGGGGGCGGGGCTCGCCGATGCCGAGACTGCCGTCCGCATGCTCGCAACGGACCTCCGTGAGTCGTCGGACACCTTCGCCGAACTCGAAGCGGCTCTGGGCCGGGCCGCGGACACGGGTGATCTGACTGAGGTCACCAAGATCATCGGGTCGAATCCCTCGACATTCGCGTCGGAGCTCGCTTCCCCGGTCAGTCTCAAGACCATCCCGGTGTTCAAGGTCGACAACTTCGGTTCCCAGATGGCGCCGTTGTATTCCGTCCTCGGCCTGTGGGTGGGTGCGTTGCTGCTCTCCGTTCTCATCCGGACGGAGGTTTCTCGTGACACTCTGGACAAGCTCCAGTCTCCGCTGAAGCCGTGGCAGGAGTACTTCGGGCACTACGCCATTTTCGGCGGTCTCGCGCTCCTCCAGAGCACGATCCTCTTCGGGGGACTCATCGGATTCGTGGGGGTCCGGCCGGCGCATCCGTTCCTGTTGTTGCTCGCCGGGTGGGTGATGTCGTTCGTGTTCTCGTTGATCACCTACACACTCGTGTTGACGTTCGGAGAGCTCGGTAAGGCGATCGGTGTGATCCTGTTGGTGGTGCAGATCTCGGCCGGTGGAGGTGCATACCCGTTGGCGGTGCTCCCGCAATGGTTCCAGAACCTCAGCCCGTTCATTCCGGTATCCCACGCCACGACCGCGGTTCGCGCGGCCATCGCGGGAGTCTATGACGGGGACTATTGGAAGGCCTTGGGCTGGTTGTTGGTGTTCACTCTGCCCGTCCTCTTCATCGGTCTGGTCCTGCGCCTCGGGGTGAGGAAGTTCAACGATGACCTCAATGCATCCCTCCAGGGCACCAAACTGATGAGCGTCTGACCCCGTTATCCCCTCTGCTGAGAACAGCCGTCCCGCTCGGGGCGGCTGTTCTCGTATCTCGGGCGATCTCGCAGAGTTCCCCGGTCTCACCGACCGGGGCCGGAGTCTCGAACAGACGTCACCTCTGAGGCGCTCCCCGTCCGGTGTAGTCGCGGCCGATCACGCGTCCCGGGGAGCGGTGCGGGCTGGCGTCGT
>CAYFRF010000105.1:0-8477 GCA_964345415.1 uncultured Microbacter sp.
GGGGGCGAGGGGGCAGGCGTCGCAGTCGGGGGATCGGGCGGTGCACACGAGCGCGCCCAGTTCCATGACCGCCACCGAGAACGCCACCGCCTCTTCCCGTTCGGCGGGTAGGAGGGCCTGGACCGCCGCGAGGTCGCGTCGGTTCGAGGGGGGTCCGGCCTCGGCCTGTCCGTGGACGGCGCGCGCCACGACGCGCCGCACGTTGGTGTCCACCACGGGCACGGCCTGACCGTGGGCGAAGCAGGCCACCGCGCGGGCGGTGTAGTCGCCGACGCCGGGCAGCGAGAGCAGGTCCTCCACGTCTGTGGGGACCTCGCCGTGGAATTTTTCGACGACGACGACGGCGCATTCCCGCAGCCGCAGAGCGCGTCGCGGATAGCCGAGCTTGCCCCACATGCGGATCACGTCGGCGGGGGCGGCGACGGCGAGTTCGGCCGGGCCCGGCCACCGCTCGAGCCACTCGCGCCAGATCGGCTCGACCCGGGCGACGGGCGTCTGCTGGCTCATCACCTCACACAGCAGGATCTCCCACGGGGTGACGCCGTCCGCACGCCAGGGCAGGGGGCGGCCGGCGCCGTCGAACCACGCGAGCAGGGCGGGGGTGTCGATCCGGGGGGTGGCGGGAGTGCGTGGGGAGGTCAGCATGGGGTTCCGGGGTCCGGCGGTGCACAATATGAGCCATGCCTCATACCGATCCGGTCAGTGCATGGGCCTCGCTCCGAGACGGCAACCACCGCTTCGTGGACTGCGAGATGCGTCATCCCAGCCAGAATACCCAGCGCCGCGAGGACCTCGTGGCCAACCAGCACCCCAAGGCGGTGCTCTTCGGTTGCTCGGATTCCCGGGTCGCCGCCGAGATCATCTTCGACCAGGGGCTCGGCGACCTGTTCGTGATCCGCACGGCAGGTCACATCATCGACACCGCGGTGCTCGGCTCGATCGAGTACGCGGTGCACCTGCTCAACACCCCGTTGATCGTGGTGCTGGGGCACGACAACTGTGGCGGTGTGGCCGCGGCGGTGGACGCCCTGCGGACCGGCGAGATCCCGCCCGGCTTCCTGCGGGACGTGGTGGAGAAGGTGTCGCCGTCGATCCTCAACGGCCGGCGCGAGGGGCTGCGCACTACCGACGACTTCGAGGCGCGACACATCCTCGAGACCGGCGAGCTGCTGCAGCAGCGGTCGAAGATCATCAGCGACCGGATCGATTCGGGTGAGCTCGCGATCGTGGGCGTGACCTACAAGCTCTCCGACGGGCGCGCGTACCTGCGCAGCGTGATCGGCGACGTCAACGACACGCCGCACGGCCCCGGCGAGGAGATGGTCGCGATCTGACCGGGCCCCGGCCCGTCTGAGGGACACGCCGCGCCGCAGGTGGGGTGGGCGCGGATGGTCGACCTAAGGTTGGTCTCGTGCACGAACCCCAGGGCCCTTTGCCGCGTGAAGTCTATGTCCGTCGCCGTGTCGCGGCGGTCGTGATCGCGGTCGTCGCCGTCCTCGTGGTGGTGCTGGCACTGTTCCTGGCCTCGCGCGACTCCGGCACGGACACGCAGGAGTCCGCCGCCGGGGCCACGGGGTCGTCCGAGGCCGCCGAGACCACGCGGACATCGGAGTCGGAGTCGGAGGCGGAGACCTCCACCGAGCGTGAGGACGACGGCGGCGCGTCCCGGGGCCGGTGTGCCGACGAGGACCTGCGCCTGGACGTGTGGCCCGCCGAGCCCAACGTCCCGGTCGGCCAGGAGGTCCGCTTCTACGTCAACGTGCTCAACGCCTCGGAGACCACCTGCGACCGTGACCTCTCGGAGGCCCCGCTCTCGTTCGAGATCTACCGTTTGGACGACAACACGAAGATCTGGTCGAGCATCGACTGCACGACGCCCCGCGGGGAGGACGAGGTCGAGCTGCGCCCGCAGGAGCCCGAGTCCCGCATGATCGACTGGTCGGGCCGCCGCTCGGCGGAGGACGCCTGCTCGGAAGCGCACCGCACCGTGGTCGGTGTCGGGTCGTATCAGGTGTACGCGCTGGTGGGGAACGTCTTCAGCCCGGCCGCGACGTTCAACATCGTCGAGGGCCCCGCCGCCTGACCCGCCGAGTCCCGCCCGGCCCGCGCGTTTCGCGAAATCCGCTACTCCGAGTCCGGATCGGCTACCCCTGTTGCGGTAGCGGATCCGGAGGGAGAGTAGCGGATTTGTGGGTGGTGGGTTGGGTGGCTGGGGTGGGTTGGGCGGCTCAGCCGGTGACGAGGCCGGTGAGCCGGAGTCTGACGTGCTTGGCCCACAGGGCCCCGACCCCCTCGACGTCGGCGAAATCGGCCTGCTCGGCCGCGAGGAGGGCGGCGACGGAGCGGAAACGTTCCACCAACGCCGCGATCTGTACCGGACGCAGCCGCGGGATGTGGGCCAGCATGCGGTAGCCCCGCGCGGAGACCTGGTCGTCCAGATCCTCCGGCTCGGCCGGCAGGCCCAGACAACGGGCGACCGGCCCGGGCAGGAGCAGATCCGCATCGGAGAGCGCGTTGAGCCGATCGAGGCCGGCCTCCACCTGCTCGGACGAGGGCATGACCGGGCCATCGGCCTCGGCCGGCTCCGCGGTCGCCTGGTCCACGACCAGATAGTCGGCGACCAGCCCCCACAGCTCGTCCGGGGTGTCCGAGAGCAGCTCCTCGAGCTGCAGTGTGGTCTGCCGCCCGTACTCGCCCATCTCGACCGTCAGCTCGACGAGCTCGGCGCCGAGACGCTCGAGGCGGAGGAGGCGCTGGGCCATGGTGAGCACGTCGCGTACGGCGGCGTACCCTCCGATCTCCGCACGGTCGAGTCGCTCCCGGGCCCGGGCGGTACGGATGCTCTGACGTTCCATGGTGGCGACCGTCTGGTCGGCACGCGCGAGCAGGACCACCGGATCCGCCAAGACCCTGGCCTGGCCGCCGGCGTACACGGTCACCGTGGTCATGGACGCCGACACCGCCACCGCGGGCACACCGGTGTGCAGGGCGGTCCGCTCGGCGGCACGGTGGCGGGTGCCGGTCTCGACGGCCGGCAGCGACGGGTCGGGAACCAGGTGCACGTTGGCGCGGGTGATGCGCGTGCCGTCCGTGGACAGCACCACGGCGCCGTCCATCTTGCTCAGCTCACGCAGCCGCGCGGGGGTGAAGGGGACGTCCAGTTCGACCCCGCCGTCGCAGATCGCCCGGACACCGGGGTCGTCGCCAAGCACCACGAGGCCGCCGGTTCCGCTGCGGCGGATCCGGTCGAGTGCGTCGCGGAGCGCGGTGCCCGGGGCCAGACGTCGGAGGACGCCACGGATCTCGGGGTCCACGGGGGAACCGTCGGCCGAGCGGGCGGACAGGGCGGACGTGTCAGTGTCCCTCGGTGGCGGCGGGGGCCTGGGCCGGGCGGGTGTACTCGCCGATCTCCAGGATCTCGCCCATGACCGCGGCGTCGAGCTCGATCTGGTCGCCGTTGCTGAACGACACGGTGGCGGGGATCGAGGTGCCGATGTGGAGGTCCCCGGCGCCGGGGAGCGTCGCGATGGCGTGCTCGAGGCAGAGGTCGTCCTGCGGCGGGGTGGGGGTGGCGTCCCCGGTCGCGTCGAACACGATCGTGCAGCCACGCTCCATCGGCTGGGTGGCGCCGAGCTGCACCGGCACGCCGTCGATCACCACCGAGTCGACACTGATCGGGTCCTCGAAGCCGTAGCCGGTGTAGGAGACCGCGAAGCCGACGCGGGCCTGGTCGCCCTCCTCCGGGACGATGACCTGGAGGTCGTTGACGGTCAGCTCGCCGACCGCACCCCGGCCGCCGTCGACGGCGGCCATCTGGTTGGCGGTCTGCGAGACCTGGCCGGATCCGCAGGCCGACGCCCCGAGGGCGGCGGCGCCCACAGCCAGGACTACGAGCGCGGTGCGGCGCAGGCCGGTGTTCGGTGAAGTCACGTCAGGCTCCTCGGGGAATGGTCGTCTCTCAGGCCGGTCTCATCGTAGTCCACCGCCCTTCGGTACCGGCCTCGGAGTGGCCCCCTTGCACCCGTTCGAATGCCCGGCGGGGGCGCGCAGGTTGCTGACCTGCGCAAACGGAAAACGCCGTGGGTGAGGGCGTGCTAAGATAGGTCAGTCGAAAGGGGAAAGCCACTCATGGAGTTCAAGGTCGGCGACACTGTTGTCTACCCGCATCACGGCGCTGCGACCATTCAGGCGATCGAGATGCGGACGGTCAAGGGCACCGAGAAGGAATACCTCGTCCTGAAGGTTTCGCAGGGCGATCTCACGGTCAAGGTGCCGGCCGAGAACGCCGAGTACGTCGGGGTACGTGACGTGGTCGACCAGGCAGGTCTCGACAAGGTCTTCGAGGTCCTGCGCACTGAGCACGCGGAGGAGCCCACCAACTGGTCCCGCCGCTACAAGGCCAACGGCGAGAAGCTCGCCTCGGGCGATGTGAACAAGGTCGCCGAGGTCGTGCGCGACCTCTGGCGTCGCGATCTCGACCGTGGCCTGTCCGCGGGCGAGAAGCGGATGCTCGCCAAGGCGCGCCAGGTCCTCGTGGGTGAGCTCGCGCTCGCCGAGCGTGCAGACGAGGACCGTGCGGACGCCATCCTCGACGAGGTGCTGGCCTCCGCCGCCCCCGCGTGACGCGCCACACCGCCAGGTGACGCACGACGATCTGACCGGCCACCCCGCCCCCACGGGCAGGGTGGCCGCAGTCGTCCCCGCCGCCGGATCCGGCACGCGCCTCGGTGCGGGCATCCCCAAGGCCTTCGTCACGCTCGGGGGCCGCACCCTGCTCGAACGGTCCGTCGCAGGGCTGCTCGCCTCGGGGGTGGTGGACGACGTGGTGGCCGTGGTGCCGGAGGACCGTGTGGACGAGGCCGAGTCGTTGCTGGCCCCGCTGCGGGTGGACGGCCACGTCGTCGTCGTCGTCACCGGCGGAGCCGAACGCACCGACTCGGTGCGCAACGGCCTCGCGGCGCTGACCACCGCCCGCGCCGCGGCAGATGAGGAGCCCCGCACGGACGGGGACGGCCCCAACACGGACGGGGACGGCCCCCGCGCGGCCGGGTACGACGTCCTCCTCGTCCACGACGCGGCGCGCTGCCTCACCCCCGCCGCCCCCGTCCGGCGCGTGGTGGAGGCCGTGCGCGCCGGAGAGGTCGCGGTGGTCCCCGTCGTCCCGGTGGTGGACACGGTCAAACAGGTCGACGCCGGCGGCCACGTGGTGGGCACCCCCGACCGTGCCGCGCTGCGCGCCGTCCAGACCCCGCAGGGCTTCGCGCCCGACGTCCTGCTCGCCGCCTACGACGCCGCCGGGGACACCGCCACCGACGACGCCGGACTGGTCGAGCGGCTCGGCCGACGCGTGGCCACCGTCCCCGGAGCCGCCCTCGCCTTCAAGGTCACCACCGCCGACGACCGGGCGCTCGCCGAGTTCCACCTGCAGTCCCCGCCCGAGCAGTTCCCGCCCGACCAGTCCCAGGAGGACCAGTGACCGGACCCGTCATCCCGCGCGTGGGGATCGGCACCGACGCCCACCGCGTCGAACCCGGCAAGCCCTGCATGATGGCCTGCCTGCACTTCCCCGACGCCGACGGGTGCGAGGGGCATTCCGACGGCGACGTGGTGGCACACGCACTGGTCGACGCGCTGCTGTCCGCCGCCGGACTCGGCGACCTCGGCACCCTCGTGGGCACCGGACGACCCGAGTACGACGACGTCTCGGGGGAGCGGCTGTTGCGCGAGGCGGTGGCCGAACTCACCGGCCACGGGTGGGCGATCGGCAACGGCGCCGTGCAGATGGTCGGCAACCGGCCCAAGATGGGGCCGCGCCGAGTCGAGGCGGAGCAGCGGCTGACCGAGATCATCGGCGCGCCCGTCTCCGTCTCCGCCACCACCACCGACGGGATGGGCTTCACCGGCCGCGGCGAGGGCGTCTCGGCCGTGGCCACCGCGCTCGTCTACCGGGCCTGAGAGCGGCGGCGCGCCCCGCCCGGCCCGCGCGGCGGGATCCGGCCGGTTCCCGTGGAGGGACCCGCTCGGTTCCCGCGCAGGGGTCCGTCGGCCTCGCGCGGCGGGATTCGCGCCCCTGCACCGGTAGACTCGGGCACCGTGACACTCCATCTGTATGACACCGCCACCCGCACCCTCAGGGAATTCACCCCCGTCCGGGAAGGGCACGCGTCTGTCTACCTCTGTGGAGCCACCCCGCAGTCCGCGCCGCACATCGGGCACGTGCGCTCCGGCGTCGCGTTCGACATCCTCCGGCGCTGGTTGCTCGCCGCCGGCTACGACGTGGCGTTCGTGCGCAACGTCACGGATATCGACGACAAGATCCTGAACAAGGCCGCCGAGCACGGTCGGCCCTGGTGGGAGTGGGCGGCGACCCACGAACGGGAGTTCACCCGCGCCTACGACACGCTCGGGGTGCTGCCGCCGTCGACCGAGCCCCGGGCGACCGGACACATGACCCAGATGATCGAGTACATGGAGCGGCTCATCGAGCGCGGCTTCGCGTACGCGGCCGAGGGATCGGTCTACTTCGACGTGGCCGCGTGGTCGGCGGCGCCGGAGGGCGACTACGGCCACCTCTCCGGACACAAGCTCGACGAGGTGGACCAGGGCGAGGGTGCCGACCTGCGCGGCAAGCGCGACCCGCGGGACTTCGCCCTGTGGAAGGCCGCCAAGGAGGGTGAGCCCAGCTGGCCCACCCCGTGGGGTGACGGGCGGCCCGGCTGGCACCTCGAGTGCTCCGCCATGGCCACCTGGTACCTCGGCGGCACCTTCGACATCCACGGCGGCGGGCTCGACCTGCAGTTCCCCCACCACGAGAACGAGGCCGCCCAGTCCCACGCCGCCGGTGACGGGTTCGCCCGGTACTGGATGCACAACGGCTGGGTGACCATGGCCGGGGAGAAGATGAGCAAATCACTGGGCAACGTGCTCAGCGTGCCGAACATCCTCACCACGGTTCGGCCGGTCGAACTGCGCTACTACCTGGGCAGCGCCCACTACCGCTCGATGCTGGAGTACTCACCCGAGGCCCTGCAGGAGGCCGCCGCCGGATACCGGCGGATCGAGGCGTTCGTGGGCCGGGTCGCCGAGGCCGTCGGCGCCGCCGGGGTGCCCGTGGGGACCTGGACGGAGGGCTTCGCCGCCGCGATGGACGACGACCTGGGGGTCCCGGCCGCGCTGGCCGAGATCCACGGCCGTGTCCGGGCCGGCAACACCGCACTCTCCGCGGGCGACACCGAGGCGGCGCTCGAGGCGGCCGCGGCTGTCCGGGCGATGGCCGGGGTCCTCGGCGTGGACCCGCTCGACCCGCACTGGGCCGTCGATGGGGAACAGGACGAGGCGAACGCGACCGCGCTCGACCTCCTCGTGCGGGCAGAACTCGAGGCCCGCCAGCAGGCGCGGGCGAACAAGGACTTCGCCACCGCCGATGCCATCCGCGACCGCCTGGTCGGGGCCGGTATCGAGGTGGCCGACACCGCGGACGGCCAGAAGTGGTCGCTCGCCAACCGGAAGGACTGATATGGCGGGCAACTCGAGCCGGCGCGGAGCGATCCGCAAGACCGGTACCAAGAAGGGCCAGGTCGTCGGCTCCGGCGGCCAGCGTCGCCGCGGACTCGAGGCGCGTGGCGCCACCCCCAAGGCGGAGGACCGGACGTACCACCCGGCACACCGGCGGGCGAAGTCGGCGGACCGCAAGGCGCAGGGCGCGCAGCAGCGCCGAAAGTACGCCGAGAAGAAGGCCGACGGGCCCGAGTTGGTCGTGGGCCGCAACCCGGTCGTGGAGTGCCTGCGGGCCGGCGTGCCCGCCACGGCGCTGTTCGTCGCCCTCGGCGCGGAGAACGACGAGCGCCTCACCGAGGCCGTGCGGATCGCGGCCGACAAGGGGATCTCAATCCTCGAGGTGCCCCGCGTCGACCTGGACCGCATGACCTCCAACGGCATGCACCAGGGCATCGGACTGCAGGTCCCGCCGTACGAGTACGCGGACCCGAACGACCTCATCCAGAGCGCCATGCACGCGTCGCAGCCGGCGCTGCTGGTGGCCCTGGACAACATCACGGACACGCGCAACCTCGGTGCCGTGATCCGTTCGGTCGCGGCCTTCGGCGGCCACGGCGTGCTGATCCCCGAGCGGCGCAGCGCCTCCATCACCGCCGTGGCGTGGCGCACCTCTGCGGGAGCGGCGGCCCGACTGCCCGTCGCGCGCGCCACCAACCTCAACCGGACGCTGCTGGACTGGGCCAAGGCGGGAGCGCAGCTCGTCGGACTCGACGCCGGCGGTGACGTGTCGTTGGACGACTACGACGGCACCGGCCCGACGGTCATCGTGGTGGGCTCCGAGGGTAAGGGCCTGTCCCGCCTGGTGCGCGAGAACTGCGACTCGATCCTGTCGATCCCGATCGCCTCGAAGGTGGAGAGCCTCAACGCCTCCGTCGCAGCGGGCGTGGTGCTCTCGGAGTTCGCCCGTCAGCGACGCGTCG
>CAYFRF010000106.1:0-8300 GCA_964345415.1 uncultured Microbacter sp.
AGCTCCGCGATGAGCGCGCGGTTGGCATCCGTGCCGCGGCCGCCGTCGGTGAAATAGTCACCGTCGAACCCGCCGCGGTGCTGCAGCAGGTCGATCACCCGCACCGCGCGGGTGTGTTCCGGATCCGCGAGCCGGAACTCGGGGACGTGCTCCACCACCGGGTCCGCCAGGCCGACCAGCCCCTCGTCCACCAGTTGGAGCACCAGGACCGTGGTGAAGAGCTTGGTGATCGAGCCGATCTGGAACAGGGACCCGTCGGTCACCCCGAGGCCGGTCCGCGTGTTGAGCACGCCTGCCGAGGCCGTGTGGCGGGCCGCGGTGTTGCGGACGTCGGTGCGTCCGCGCAGGACGGCATAACCGGTCCGTCGGGCGAGTTCGGCTGTGGCGTCCAGCGCAGCGGAGATGACGCCCCGGCCACGACTGTCCGGGGTCAGCACGAACCCGATCTCCACACTGTCGCCACGGTCGTCGAAGAAGGACATCAGCCCGAGATAGGTGTCGGTGGCGGCGTCGGCGATCGCCAGACGCACGGCGTGCCCGGCCAGCGAGTCGTCGCGGTACCGCCCGTCGATCCGGGCGGCCACCGCCTCCGGCGTGTTCTCGGCGTCGGCGATGTAGGCCCACCGGAGGGTCTCGGGGTCCTCCGCGCCGAGACTGTAGCGAGGGGCGTCCCGGGTCTCGAGTTGTCTCAGGCGGACCCGGCCGACGTCGACCGGGACGAGGTCGACGAGGCGGTGGAGTCGTGAGTCCTCGCGCGCGAGCATTGTCCTGTACTCCCTAGCTCAGGGCGCTGACGCGGGATCCGGCCGTCGGCTGCGCCGCCCTGACTGACCACGCTAGGAAGTCGTGGCCCGGGTCACATCGGGGCTGGACCCCTCATTTTCGGTGACGAAGCCCCCGAATGCTGCCAGATCCGGGCGAACGGGAACGCCGCCTCGTACTGGCCGGCCAGCTCGAGCAGCAGCCGGTCGTCGCCGACGCGGGCCGAGAGCTGCATCCCGATCGGCATCCCGTCCGGGGCGTGACCGGTGGGCAGGGACACCGCGGGGGCGCCGGCGACGTTTTGCAGCGGCGTGAAGGTCACCCACTCGGAGACCCGCTGCATGTGCGTCTCGAACGGCAGCTCCGCGCCCAGGTGTCCGACCTCGGGGGTCTCGGCCGCCACCACCGGGTTGAGGTACACATCGAACTCCCCGAACCTGCGGTTGAACTGCCTCCGCAGGCGCTCCAGACGGAGCAGACGGAGCGGGAGGGTGTGCAGGGATCGGCGGGCCAGGTCCGCCAGACCCAGAGTGAACGGGTCCAGCAGGGTGGGGTCGAAATCCGGGTGGAACAGGCTGCCGCCCGACCGGCTGGTGCTCAGGGCGAGCAGCGCCCAGTAGGCCACGAAGTCCTCGCGGAAGGAGGCGGGCACGGGCGCAGGGGTGGGGATGACCTCGTGACCGAGCTCGGCGAGGCGTCCTGCGGTGTGGTGCAGGACCGCGAGCGTCGCCCGGTCGGTGGGCCCACCCGCCGGGCTGTGCTCGACCAGCCCGATACGCAGGGGGCGTCCGGGCTCGGGGGCCACCCGGCCGATCGGCGGGACCCGGACCGGTCGGTAGCCCGCCTCGAAGGCGGTGAGGAACAGTGCGGTGTCGCGGACGGACCGCGTCAGCACGGAGTGCGAGATGAGCGGGATCGGCATCCCACGGGAGAACCCGTCGACGGGGTGGCGGCCCTGACTCGGCTTGAAGCCCACCAGGCCGGTCACCGACGCGGGGATGCGGACCGACCCGCCACCGTCGTTGCCGTGGGCGATCGGCAGGGCACCGGAGGCCACGAGTGCGGACGCCCCGCCGGAGGAGCCGCCGCTGGTCCGGCTGGTGTTCCACGGATTGCGGGTGATCAGGTCGCCCTGGCGCTCGGTGGCGGCGGTCCATCCGAACGGCGGCATGGCCGTGGTGCCCAGCGGGTTGAGTCCGGTCGCCCGGAACGCCCGCGTGTACGACCCGTCGCGCGGCGCCGGCGTGGCGGGGATCGCGGGGGAGCCCATCTGGAACGGGGCGCCCTCGGCCTTCACGTTCTCCTTGAGCGCCGACGGGATCCCCGAGAGCGGTGCGGAGAGCTCGGAGTGGTCCTGCCACCGGGCTCGCGCGCGGGCCCGGTCGGTGGCGGTGGAGACCAGGGCGCCGAGCACGGGGTCCACCTCCTCGCAGCGGCGTACCGCGGCCTCGAGGAGTTCGGTGGGCGAGACCTCGCGGCGCCGGACACGTTCGGCCAGCGCGGTGGCGTCGTCGTACCCCAGTGCGTCGTCCCGGAAGGCGTGTACCCGGGCGCCCACGGCCGCGGTTCCGGGGCCCGCGGGACCGTTTGACGTGGCTTCAGTCACACCGACACTGTAGGGCGGCTTTTCGTCGGTGTGGGAGCTCACTCTTGACAGCCTCCCGGACGATCAGGCATTTTAGGGGGACCTAAGTAAGGCGAGGGTCACCTAATCGCTTGTTCAGTTCAGTTCGAGGTGGCCCGGCTCTGGAGGACTATTCATGGCAGTGCATCCGATCTCGTCTGATCCCGTCACCACGGGCGCGCGTCGACTCCTCGACGGTGCGGGGGTCGCGACCGTCGCGGTTCGCGGGAGCAAGAACCGCTCGGATGTCCTGGTGTCGGCGGGGCACCGCTGGATCGGGGACGGCGCGATCGTGGTGACCGGCACCCCGGCGCCGTGGTCCGGCCTCATCGTGGCACCGGGCGAGTCGGTCGAGGTCGTGGTGATGATCGACGAGTACGCCCCGATCGTCGAGGCCAAGGTGCACGTGGCCAGCCTGTATGCGTTCGGCGTGGCCCGCGCGGCGCGTCAGGGCGAGGGCTGGGTGGTGGAGATCGAGATCCAGCTCTCGGAGATGGACGTGCGGCGCCTCGGCCGTGAGGGGACCGTGGACGCACGGATGCTCGGCTCGGTGCCGTCCGATCCGCTGGCCGGTGAGGTGCACGGTCTCGCGGACGAGATCCGCGCGCGCTTCGGTGGCGAGCTGGCCGTGCTGGCCGGGGCCGGCAATCCGGCGGAGCCGCCGTACGTGCTCGGCGTGGACCAGGACGGTCTGCACCTGCTCACCGCGCTGGGTGTGGACGCCGACGTGGTCCATCTGCCGTTCCTCGCGCGTGCCGAGTCGGCGAACGACGTGGTCCGTGAGATGGGGCAGTACGTGGCCCGGGCCAGCTGACCGGCACCGACCCCGTCTGTGACGCGCAACGGCCCCCGACCGAGAAGGTCGGGGGCCGTTGCGGCGTTGTGTGGGGCCTCGGGGCTCCGGGGCGTCAGGCGGCGGAGTAGCTGAGGCAGTCGGCGGTGTCGGCGCCGGCACCGACCTTGACGGACTCGGCCGAACAGAGCAGGTCCTTGTTGTGGACGCACTCGACGCGCTGGCAGGCGCCGACGTGGGCGCTCGCGGTGGGCAGGCCGCCCCGCACGTCCAGCGAGATGAAGGTGCCGCACTCGGCGCGGTCGGGAGCGCCGGCGATGGTGATGGCACCGGCGTTGCAGCTCTGCTCGCTGTTGAACGAGCAGGCGGTGACGGTGCAGGTGCTGATTCCGGTGAGAGTGGCCATGTCGAGCGCTCCTTGCGTGGTGTCCGAGGTGATGGCTCCGAGTCAACACCGATCCGCCGCAACTTGCAAGCAAGATGAGGCTGTGCTAGGTCAGGCTAGCCAAAGCTTTTGACCTGCATTTATGCAGGAAGTCCCATGTGATTCCGACGTCTTGGCGGAGGGGCGGTCTGGGTGTTGCCGGGATTTCATCCGGGGGTCCGGCGTTCTTGTGTTTTTCGACACTGGACTTTTGTGAGGCGCGGCACTACCGTCTAACTCAGTTAATCCGACTTAACTGAAAGGTAGCGGCGCTGATGACTTCCGCGACCACCTCTCCCGCGACCACCAACCGTCAGGCGCACGAGGAACTCCTCGCAGACCTGCGGGCCCGCCTCGACCGCGCGGCGCTGGGCGGCGGTGAGAAGGCCCGCGCGCGCCACCTCGAGCGGGGCAAGTTGCTCGCCCGCCAGCGCGTCGACGTCCTGCTCGACCCGGGCAGCCCCTTCCTCGAGCTCTCGCCGCTCGCGGCCGAGGGCATGTACGGGGGCAAGGCGCCCGCCGCGGGCGTCGTGGCCGGCATCGGCCGGGTGTCCGGGCGCGAGTGCCTGATCATCGCCAACGACGCCACGGTCTCCGGCGGCACGTATTACCCCATGACGGTCAAGAAGCACCTGCGCGGCCAGGAGGTGGCACTGGCCAACAACCTGCCGTGCATCTACCTCGTGGACTCCGGCGGCGCGATGCTGCTGCAGCAGGACGACGTGTTCCCGGACCGCGACCACTTCGGCCGGATCTTCTACAACCAGGCCACCATGTCGGCGCAGGGTATCCCGCAGATCGCGGCGGTCATGGGCTCGTGCACCGCCGGCGGCGCGTACGTCCCGGCGATGAGCGACGAGGCCGTGATCGTGCGCAACCAGGGCACGATCTTCCTGGCGGGTCCGCCGCTGGTGAAGGCGGCCACGGGCGAGGAAGTGACCGCCGAGGAGCTTGGTGGCGGTGATCTCCACGCCAAGACGTCGGGGGTGGTGGACCACCTCGCCGACGACGACTACGACGCGCTCATGAAAGTCCGGCAGATCGTCGCCACGTGCCCGCCGGCCCCGGCCCCGGACTGGGAGGTCCTGGAGTCCCGGGAGGCGATCCGCCCGCAGACCGATCTGTATGACCTGGTCCCGGTGGACTCCCGCCAACCGTACGACGTGCGCGACATCATCGGCACGATCGTGGACGGCGGCGAGTACACGGAGTTCAAGGAGAACTACGGCACGTCGATGGTCACCGCGTTCGCCCACATCCACGGGCACCCTGTGGGGATCATCGGCAACAACGGCGTGATCTTCTCGGAGTCCGCGCTCAAGGGCGCCCACTTCATCGAGCTGTGCGACCGCCGCAAGATCCCGTTGGTCTTCCTGCAGAACATCACGGGATTCATGGTGGGCCGGCAGTACGAGGCCGGCGGGATCGCCAAGAACGGCGCGAAGATGGTCACCGCCGTGGCGTGTGCCCGGGTGCCCAAGTTCACGATCGTCGTGGGCGGCTCGTTCGGCGCCGGCAACTATTCGATGTGTGGCCGCGCCTACTCGCCGCGCTTCCTGTGGATGTGGCCTAACGCCAAGATCGCCGTGATGGGCGGTCCGCAGGCCGCCGACACGCTGGCCTCCGTCCGCGCCGCCCAGGTCACCAAGTCCGGCGGGGAGTGGACTGATGAGCAGCAGGCCGAGTTCACCGCGCCGATCCGCGAGCAGTTCGAGGAGCAGTCCACCGCGTACTACTCCACGGCCCGCCTGTGGGACGACGGGATCATCGACCCCGCCGACACCCGTACCGTCCTCGGCCTGGCCCTCGCGGCCGCGGCCAACGCCCCTCTCCAGCCGGTCAACAACGGCATCTTCAGGATGTGAGCCCAGCGATGTCACAGAAACTCCACACCGTTCTGGTGGCCAACCGCGGCGAGATCGCCTGCCGCGTGATCCGTTCGCTGCGGGCCGCCGGCATCCGCTCGGTCGCGGTCTACTCCGATGCGGACGCCGACGCACTGCACGTGCGGATGGCCGACGCCGCCGTCCGGCTGGGCCCGGCCCAGGCCACGCAGTCCTACCTCGACATCGACAAGGTGATCGAGGCGTGCCGCCAGACCGGGGCGCAGGCTGTGCACCCCGGATACGGCTTCCTGTCCGAGAACTCGCGCTTCGCCCGCGCGCTCGAGGAGGCGGGCCTGATCTTCGTGGGCCCGCCCGCCTCGGCGATCGAGACGATGGGCGACAAGATCACCGCCAAGGCCGCGGTGTCCGAGCGGGACGTGCCGACCGTCCCGGGCATCTCGCGTCCGGGCCTGACCGACGCCGAGCTGATCGCGGGCGCCGACGAGGTCGGCTACCCGGTACTGGTCAAGCCGTCGGCCGGCGGTGGCGGCAAGGGCATGCGCCGCGTCGAGGACCCGGCCGACCTGCCGGCCGCACTCGAGTCCGCGCGCCGGGAGTCCGCCAACGCGTTCGGCGACGACACGCTGTTCCTCGAGCGCTTCGTGGACACGCCCCGCCACATCGAGGTGCAGGTCCTGGCGGACACCCACGGCAACGTCATCCACCTGGGTGAGCGCGAGTGCTCCCTGCAGCGCCGTCACCAGAAGGTCATCGAAGAGGCGCCCAGCGCGCTGCTGGACGAGGCCACCCGCCAGCGCATCGGCCAGGCGGCCTGCGACGCCGCCCGCTCGGTGGGCTACGTGGGTGCCGGCACCGTGGAGTTCATCGTCTCCGCACACGCGCCCGACGAGTTCTTCTTCATGGAGATGAACACCCGTCTCCAGGTGGAGCACCCGGTCACCGAGATGGTCACCGGCGTGGACCTGGTGGACTGGCAGGTCCGGATCGCCGCGGGCGAGGAGCTGACCCTCCGGCAGGAGGACATCACCCTCACCGGCCACGCGATCGAGGCCCGCATCTACGCGGAGGACCCGAGCCGCGGCTTCCTGCCCACGGGCGGCACCGTCCTGGGGCTCGAGGAGCCCACGGGCACCGGGATCCGAGTGGACTCCGGCCTGCGGGTCGGCACCGTCGTCGGCAGCGACTACGACCCCATGCTCGGCAAGGTCATCGCCCACGGCGCGGACCGCGACGAGGCCCTGGCCCGGCTCGACGCCGCACTGGCCGGCACCCACGTGCTGGGACTGCGCACCAACGTCGACTTCTGCCGCTTCCTGCTCTCCCGCCCCGAGGTGATCGCCGGCGAACTGGACACCGGCCTGCTCGACCGCTCGATGGACGACTACGTGGCGACGCCCGCCCCCGAGGGTGCGCTGGTCGCCGTGGCGATGCACCGCACCGAGGAACGGTGGGCGCGGGTGCCCGCCAGCCGTCGCGGCCCGTGGGACGTGCCCAACGGCTGGCGCGTCGGCGGCCGCGCCGAGGTGTGGACCCGGCTCGACCCCGGCAACGGCGCGGACCCCGTCACGGTCGGGCTCAAGGGCACCCCGGCGGACGCCGATGTGACCCTCACCGACGCCACGATCGGCTCCACCGAGGCGCCCGAGGTCTCCTCCCGGCACCGGGCCCGGGTGGCCCGGGACGGCGCCTCGCTGCGTCTGACCGTCGACGGCACCCAGCAGCGCTGGACCGTCGTGCGGTCGGCCGACCCCAAGGCCGCGGACACGTTCTGGGTGGCCGGCGACGGCGGGACCTGGGACCTGCGCCTGCTGCCGCTCATCGACTCGAGGATCCACGACGCCGGCATCGCCGACGGCCAGATCCTCAGCCCCATGCCCGGTTCCGTGATCGCCACGTTCGTCTCCGACGGCGCCGAGGTGACCGCGGGCCAGAACATCCTGGCTGTTGAGGCCATGAAGATGGAGCACGCGCTCACCGCGCCGATCGACGGCGTGGTCCGCGTGCACGTCACCACCGGCGAGCAGGTGCCCGCCGACCATCTGCTCGCGACCGTCGAGCCCCACCCCTCCACCGAGACCGAATCCGAAGGAGCAGGCAATGCCTGAGTTGGAAGAGCACTACGCAGACCTCAAGGCCACGGTCGCCGAGTTCGCCGACAAGGTGGTGGCCCCGGCCTCCGCCGATCACGACCGCAACCACACGTTCCCGTACGAGGTCGTGGCCAAGATGGGCGAGATGGGCCTGTTCGGCCTGCCCTTCCCGGAGGAGTACGGCGGCATGGGCGGCGACTACTTCGCCCTCGCGCTGGCCCTGGAGGAGCTGGGCCGCGTGGACCAGTCCACCGCCATGACCCTCGAGGCCGGTGTCGGCCTGGGCGCCATGCCCATCTACCACTTCGGTAGCGACGAGCAGAAGAACACGTGGCTGCCCGACCTGGCCGCCGGCCGCAAGCTCGCCGGGTTCGGCCTCACCGAGCCCGGCGCGGGTTCGGATGCCGGTGCCACCAAGACCACCGCCAAGCGTGAGGGCGACGAGTGGGTGGTCAACGGCAGCAAGCAGTTCATCACCAACTCGGGCACGGACATCACCTCGCTGGTGACCGTCACCGCGGTGACGGGTACGCGGGAGAACGGCAAGAAGGCCATCTCGACCATCATCGTGCCGTCCGGCACCCCCGGCTTCATCGTCGAGCCGTCCTACGACAAGGTGGGCTGGAACTCCTCCGACACCCACCCGCTCACCTTCGACGGTGCGCGCGTGCCGGTCGAGAACCTGCTGGGTGAGGAGGGCCGCGGTTACGCGAACTTCCTGTCGATCCTCGATGAGGGCCGCATCGCGATCGCCGCGGTG
>CAYFRF010000107.1:0-2414 GCA_964345415.1 uncultured Microbacter sp.
GGGTCAGCCGATCTCCACGAACGCGATCGATGAGGTGAGCAACAGGCAGGCGGTGGTGAGCATCCACATCGCATACGTCGCGAACAGCCACGGCCGCCACCGGATGTGCCTCGACCACACCTGGTAGGTCTTCCACGCCGAGAACACCGACAGCACCAGCGACAGCAGGGTGGGGATCACCACCACCTCGATGCGGCTCGCGGTCAGGCACAGCCCGTCCGTGTTCCCGCAGTCATCGGTGATGCCGCCGACGAGCCAGATGACCAGCACCGCCACCGCCACCACCGCGACCACCGACACCAGGAAGAAACGGAAGGCCTGCGTGCCCTGGCGTTCGTTCCGCTCGAGCCGGTCGAGAGGATCCTCCAACTCGTCAAACCCCTTCGCGCTCACGGTCACTCCCCGGCAAACCCGTTGTGGCCCCCGGCCTCGGCAACCTCGTCGACCGTCTCGATCCCCAGCTGGGCATCGGTGACCGGCGGGAACAGCGGGCCGCCGCCGAACGCCCCGCGGTGGGAGAGGGGCACGGAGTCGTCGTCGTTCCTTATCCCGTTCTCCCGCCCGTACTCGGCGGTGATGATCGTGTCCCCGCTCATCGAGGGCAGCGCGGGGTCGTCGGCGAGTGCGGCGATCACGCGTCCCACGAACGTCGGGTCCTCGGCCCGGTCGAGGGGGAAGCCGTTGAAGTCGTCCATCCCGAGCGACAGGATGAGTTCGGTGCGGATCAGGCCCAGCCACAGCGACAGTGTGGACACGCCCGTGCCGGTCAGCTCGTGCGCCATGTCGGCGGCCATCTTGTCCAGCGCCGTCTTGCTCATGCCGTAGAGCACGGTGTGGAAGGGGGCGCGCGAACCGAACGAGGAGATGTTGACGATCAGGCCCGAGCCCTGCGGGACCATCACCTTGGCGGCTTCGCAGGAGGCGACGTAGTGAGCGCGCACGCCGACGCCCATCAGCGCGTCCCAGTCGCTGGTGGGTCGTTCCCAGAACTTGCCGTTGAACCCCATGAAGCCCTTGGGGTTGGTCCAGACGTTGTTGACCAGTAGGTCCAGCCGCCCGGTGTCTCGGACGATCCGTGCGACGACGACGACGATCGCCTCATCCCGGCCGTGATCGCATTCCAGGGCCCGGATCTCGCCGGGTGCGCCGTGGGCGGTGTCGATGGTGGCCTGCAGGCGCTCGACGGAGCGGCCGGTGACGTAGACGATCCAGCCGGCGGCGGCGAGCGCGGTGGCCACGCCCTTGCCGACACCTCGGCTGCCGCCGGTGACCAGAGCGACGCGGGTGGTGCCGGTGCTGCCGTTGCCGGCCTGCGCGCTCACGAGTCTGCTCCGGCCGTGGCGGCACCCGGGCTGTGGTCCACCTCGGGGTGGGTGACGGTGGCGCCGGTGAGCTCGCGGGTGATGGACCAGCCGGGCGTGAACAGGCACTCGGCCATCACCCAGCGGCCGTCCTCCACCACGTAGACGTCGGAGTACTCGCCGGTGGACAGGGTCTCGGTGCCCTTGTCGCGGTCGATCTGACGGAACTGCAGTGTCCACGTACCGGTGGCGCGGGTGGGCTCGGCGGACCCGCCGACCCCGGCTCCCTCGCGGGTCCCGACCGGCTCGATGCTGATCGCGGGCATGAACCCGTGGTGCATGTCGAGGATGCGCGGCCCGCCGTCAGCTGCGGTGGCCAGTGCGATCTGCTCGAAGATGCCCACCATGGTGTCCGGGTCGGTCCGGCCGAGGGGGCCGAAGTCGAGTACGCCGCCCGAGGCCACGAAGCACTCGCGGAAGCCGCGCGGATCCTTGGCGTCGCAGGCCCGCCAGTAGCGGTACTTGAGCTGCTCGATCGCGTCGCGGGCGCGCGCTTCCACCTCGTAGTCCATGAGGGCCACGTTAGCGTAGAGCCCATGAGCCGAACACTGGTTGAGATGTCCGACCGCTGGGACCTGCAGGACCTCGTGACGCGGTATGCGACCTGCATCGATTCACGCGACTTCGACGGTCTCGATAACGTGTTCACCCCGGACGCGCGGGTGAGTTACGCGGCCTCCGGCGGGCCGGACGACACCTACCCGGTGGTGCGGGCGTGGTTGGCCGAGATGCTGCCGATCTTCGCGGCCACCCAGCACCTCATGGGCAACCTCGCGGTGCAGCTGGACGGGGACTCCGCGACCGGCCGGTGCATGTGCTTCAACCCGATGGCGCTGAAGCCGTCCACGGAGAAGGACCAGCAGGTGTTCTTCTACGGGCTCTGGTACTCGCTCGAGTTCGTGCGCACGGCCGAGGGCTGGCGGATCGCCGCGCTGAGCCAGGAGCAGGCGTACCACCACAACCTGCCCTGAGGCGGGGCGAGGCGCGGGACCGTCGGTGACGGCCCGCGCCTCGAGCGGCGTCGCGCGACGAGGTCAGACGGTCCCGCAGGAG
>CAYFRF010000107.1:2514-8211 GCA_964345415.1 uncultured Microbacter sp.
CTGGACGGCCTCGGCCAGCGGCAGCCCGGAGCGGGTGAAGTCGCTGGTCCGGCGGAGACCGTAGCTCAACGCGGTGTCGGCGACGCACTGCCCGGCGGTCACCTCGACCATGCGGCGGCCCTCGTCGTTGAGGAGCCGGTCGAACGCGGGCCGGGTGTGGGGGTGGATCTCCTCGATGCCGTTGATGGCGTAACCCACGGCGCCGGTGAGCAGGCCGCCGTCGACGCGGGCGAGGGTCTCGATCATGTGGGACGGGGGCGCGCCGGCCGCGACGCCCACCAGGTTCACGTCGGGCGCGTAGGTGGGCTGGAGTTCGCCCATGGCGGCCGCGGCGCCGCCGCCCTGGGAGTCGCGGTTGATGTACGGGTGGTGGCCGGGCGTGCCGAGCCCCTCGTAGTAGGACACCACCACGGCGAAGCCCTCGCCGACCAGCGGCAGGGCGTCGATGATCGAGTAACCGGCGGCCAGGGACGGCGGGTCGGTCTGGGCGGCGAGGCCGACGGTCATGGACTTCGACGGGGCCGCCGGCCGCCCCGGTGGAGCGGTGAGCTGTCCAGAACGGTAACCGGAAGGTCCGACACGATGTGGTGTACGTCACGGGCCTCCTGCGTGAAACCGCGACTCGCGCTGCGGGTCACGGGCTCTGGCCGCCGCAGGAGGCGGCAGACCCCGAAGCGATCATCGTGAACTTTTTGGTGGCCGGTGTCGTGGGTCACTGCTACGGTGAACCCGTGCCCAAAAACGTACTGATGTGTTGGCGACGCGATCCCGTGTGGTTCCGCGCCGCCGGCTACGCCATCGCGTAGACACGAGCACTGCGACGGGCCCGCCGGGGGACGGGTGGGCCGCGCATTCTCTTCCAGGGAGTACCGGCCCGCGCCGGAACCCGGGTCCACACTCGCGACCCCGGTCCGGACAACCGTCGGACCGCCCGACCTCAGGAGTGAATCCAGGTGACCGCAAGTCCCCGCACCATCCATCCCCCGACCCCCCGTACCGCTGACGTTCTGGTCAGCGCCCGCTCGCTGGGCGAGTACGTGGACATGTTCGGACTGGACCAGGCGGACATGCGTCGCAGGATCGTGGACTGCCCCGGTGGAGCGGCCAGCGCCGTGGCGGGGATCTGCGCCGCCGGTGGCGACGCGGTGGCGGTGGACCCGCAGTACGCGCTCGGGACCGACGAGCTGCGCTCCCGGATCGACGCGGACGTGGACCGCGCGGTGGCGCACCTGCAGCGTCGGGAGATCAACTACGACTGGGACGTGCCCGGCGGACTGGGGGGCCATGAGGAGATCCGGCGCAGGTCGGCTCGGCGGATGCTCGAGCACATGGCGGCCGAGCCCGCCCGGTACATCGCCGGCGCGCTGCCGGACCTGCCCATGGCCAGCGATTCCGCCGACCTGGTGCTGTGCTCGCACCTGCTGTTCACCTACGCCGACCGACTCGACACGGCCGACCACGTGGCGGCGATCGTCGAGATGGCGCGCGTGGCCCCGGAGGTGCGGATCTACCCGCTCGTCGACCACTCGGGCAACCCGCTTCCGGAGCTGGTGCGAAGTGTCATAGCCAAGCTCAAGAAGGAGCGCCTGACCAGCCGGATCGAGCCGGTCGTGCGCCCGTTCCAGCTGGCCGCCACCACGCGCCTGGTGGTGGAGCGCACCGGCAACCGGCCGCAGTAGGGGGCGGGCGCAGTAGCGGGCTGCCCCCGCCGCCGCCTCCGGACTATTCGGCCGGCGCGCCCGGGGCCAGCTGCAGCACCTGCCGACCGGTGAACGGCGAGACCGTCGCGGCGGCGATCAGCGGCTGCGGTCCACCCACCTCGAGCGTCTGGCCGGGCTGGAAGATCAGGCCGTTGGCCAGCGCGAATGACACGATGTCGCACATCTGCCCGTACACCGCGGCCGGCGGGGCGGGCACGTCCAGCCGTTCCAGATCCATGTGACCGAACCGGCCCATGCCGCTCGTGTACACGCACGAGGTGGACTCCGATTGCATCCCGGCCCTAACCCCCACCAGGGCCGGCGCGGGGAGGGGATTGTTGGCCACGAGCTCACGGTAGGGGACCGCCGGGAGCGTCGTGGCGGCGCCACCCACGCTCACGGCCACCGCGCCGGGCAACGCCGTGAGCGCCGCCGCCACGTTCGCGACCGCCAACTCGCAGCGCAGCGTCTCCATGCGGGGGTCCATGTATTCGGGAGCGGTGGGCTCGTTGTCGTCGTCGTCGTTCTCTCCCGGCGGTCCCCACCGGAACGCCGCCACCACGACCTGCGAACGGTGCGTGTCCACCACGGCCTCCTGCCCGTTCCACATCGCCAGGTCGGCGGTGTAGCGGGAGGCCTCTCCGTCCGGCACCGGCGAGTCGACCGTGGAGACGATCACGGTCGCGTCCTCGATCCGCACCGCGGTGGCGGGGTCCTCGTCGGTGCCGCGCTCCACCTCGTAGGCGCCCTCGAAGATCTCGGCGAGCAGCTCGCCGATCTCCTCGTGGCCGGGCGCCGGGCGGTCGAGCAGGACCAACGCCAGCGGGGTCTGCTTCCAGGACAGGTCCTCGCCGGTCCGCGGATCGATCGGCGGACCCCCGTCGGCGGGGGACTGCGCGTCGGCGGGCTGGCCGGACTGGTCGGGCTGCGGCGAATCGCTCATTCCCCGAGGTTATCGGCTCCCCGCCGCGCACCCGCCGCCCCGCGCGCTCAGTTGCTGAAGAAGTCGATCACCAGGCGCTCGAACTTGTCCTTCTGCTCGATCATGGCCCAGTGGCCGCACCGCGAGAAGGCGTGCAGTTCGGCGCGCGGGAGCTGGCGGAACGCGAAGTGCGCCTGCTCGTAGGGGAGCATGCGGTCATCGCGGCCCCAGATGAGCAGGGTCTCCTGGCGGATCTGCGAGGCGCGCGCGTACAGCGGGGTGTAGGCGTTCTCGGGCTTGAGGATCGAGCCGAAGATCGAGTACATGCGCTCCACGGCGCCGGGCGCGGTGGCGGCCTCGGTGCGGGCGCGGATCAGTTCGGGGGAGACGACCTTCTTGTTGCCGACCATGGTGTCGACCCAGGCGGCCATCTTCTCGTCGGTCGGCTCGGCGAGGAACTCGAACAGGCGTCGCGAACCCTCGCTGGGCTCCGGGCTGAAGAGCGGGGCCGCCAGGCCGCCGGGGCCCATCAGCGCCATCTTGCGGACGCGCTCCGGGTAGGCGAGCGCGGCCTCGCAGGCGACGTTGCCGCCCATCGAGTTGCCCACGATGTCGACCTTCTCGATCCCCTTGGCCTCGCAGAACGCGTCGACGGCCTCTGCCGCGATCTTCGGGTACGCCTTCTCCCACTCCAGGTCGCCGCTCTTCCCGAAGCCGGGCATGTCCAGCAGGATGGTGTGGAAGCGTTCGGCGAAGACGGGGAAGTTGCCGGCGAAGTTGGACCAGGCGGTCACCCCGGGGCCGGATCCGTGGAGGAACAGCACGGGCACGGAGTTCTCCGGCTCGGAGACGCTGGCCTCGCCCGCCTCGTGGTAGTGCAGCTCGAAGCGGCCGGCGGTGATGGTCTTGCTGGTGGACTCGAAGTCGAGGGCGCTCATGCCGCAAGCGTACTAGAACACGTTCTAGAAAACGTACCGTCTCCCCGAAATGAAGTCAGCCGCGCGGGGAGTCCCTGAAACATCCCCGCGCGGCGATGCCGAGGACTCTACTACGTAATCCTCAGGTGACAAGTCGGTAACAATTATGAGTCGCATCACACCGCAGATGTGAATGCCGTGCTCTTACCGGCAGCGGCGCGCCCGACCCCGTTGGACGTCTGTGCCAGAGCGCGCCACTGCCGTTCACCTGCCGGTCATCCGCTCAGGTTCAGCCCATCACGCGGGCGAGGAACGCGGTGGCGTCCGGCGTCGCCGCGTACACGGTCCCGCTGTGGTCCTGGTCGGGGTAGACGCGCAGTTCGAGGGGCTGTCCGGCGGCGGCCATCTGCGCGGCGAGCGACAGCGCGGAGGGCGCCGGCACGTCGAGATCGACTAGTCCCTGGCCGAGGAACACGGGCCGGTCGTAGCCGACGGCCGGGGTTCCCATGTAGCGGTGGAGGAGGCCGAAGACGTCGGGGATGTCCTTGAGCGGGCGGCTGAGCGCCTGCGAGATCTGGAAGTCGCCGACCTTGGCGCGCATGTCGCCGTAGCAGAGGGTCTCGGCGGCGTCGACCATGTCGCGGCCCGCCGGGGTGAGGTAGGCGTTGAGGTCCAGCTCGGGGTGCAGTTCGCGGAACCCGGCGAGGATGTAGAAGGCGTACAGGTTGAGGCCGGTGGGGAGGTTGACCGGCGGGAACCCGGGGCCGCCCCACTGGAAGATGTGCTCGATGTTGGCCGGCGCGCCGGTGGCCACCACGCCGCGGTAGTCCAGGCCGGCGGGGGCGCCGAGCTCGGTGGCGCGGACCGCGGTGTTGAGGGCGGCGCCGGCGCCCTGCGACTGGCCGACGAGTGCCCAGGTGGGGGCCAGGGGCAGGTCGGTGCTGCGGGCGGCGATCACCGAGTCGACGATCGCCTGGCCGGTGGCGGGGCCGTTGAGGTAGCTGAGCAGGCCGGGGGTGCCCAGGCCCACGTAGTCGGAGGCCACCACGGCGTAGCCCTGGTCGAGCCAGTGGCCGAGGTACTCGGCGTCGCGGTCCGAGCGGGGCTTGGTGGAGGGCGAGCAGTCGTCGCCGAGGCCGGTGGTGCCGTGGGCCCACGCCACGATCGGCCAGCCGCCCTCGGGCGCCTCGCCGTGGGGGAGGAACACCGCGGAGGTGGAGATGGCCGGTGCCCCGTGCTGGTCGAGGGTGCCGTAGACCTGCCGCACCGCGCGGCCGGCCTGCGGCAGGGAGAGGGACGGGTCGAGGGGGGTGGTGGCGGCCACCGCGCCGGGCGCCGGGATGGGCGCGGTCCACTGTCGGGTGTCCAGGCCGGACCAGTTGGGGGCGGGGTCGGCGGGCGCGGCCGCCGCGGGGGTGGTGAGAGAGACGACGACGACAACGGCAGCAGCAGCCGAGCCGAGCATCCGCCGGGAGCGCCGGGCTGTTAGGGAGTTCATAGACGGAGTGTAATCCGTTGCTCAGACACCTCACGGGATGCCGGCGGTGCCGCGGCTCGACCGGTGTCCGACCGGTGTTCGAACTGCTGCTTCATATTTAGGCTCCCGGCCATGGAGCTTCTCGAGATCGGCGCCCACGTCCCGGACCCGCTGACCCCGTACCGGGAGGTCGACCGCTCCACGCCGCGTCACGAGTGCTGGGTCGCCGCGCACATGGTCGCGGGCCTGGACGGGACTGCCGCCGTCGGAGGCCGGGTGGGGGCACTGTCCACACGGCCGGACCAGGCGTTGTTCCGCAACATGCGGGAGATCGCGGACGTCGTGCTGGTGGGGGCCGAGACGGTGCGGCTCGAGGGCTACGGTCCCATCCGGCTCTCTGAGGAGGCGCAGGCCCGGAGGCTCGAGCTGGGGATGCCCGCCACCCCGCCGATCGCAGTGGTCAGCCGCAGCCTGGATCTTGACGGGTCGGGCAGCGTGTTCGCTGATGCTCCGCCGCACGCCCCGACGGTGGTGGTGACCTGCGAAGCGGCGGATCCCCGACGCCGGGCCGAGGTGGAGCTCTTCGCCGAGGTGATCGTCGCCGGCGAGGACAGTGTCGATCCTGTCGAGGCGATGCGCGCTCTCGCCGACCGCGGTCACGGGGTGGTGCTGTGTGAGGGC
>CAYFRF010000108.1:0-7912 GCA_964345415.1 uncultured Microbacter sp.
CTGGGCGTCGTGGGCATGATCTACGAGGGGCGCCCCAACGTCACCGTCGACGCGTTCGGCCTGGCCTTCAAGTCCGGTAACGCGGCGCTCCTGCGCGGATCCCGGTCGGCGCGCAGCTCCAACGAGGCGCTCGTCGCGGTGCTGCGGGGCGTGCTCGCCGAGCACGCGCTGCCCGTGGATTCCGCCCAGCTGTTGCCGTCGGAGGACCGCAGCTCGGTCACCCACCTCATCCAGGCCCGTGGCCTGGTGGACGTGGTGATCCCCCGCGGCGGCGCGGGGCTCATCCAGAACATCGTGGAGAACGCCAAGGTCCCCGCCATCGAGACCGGCACAGGCAACTGCCACCTCTACATCCACGGAGACGCGGACCTGGACGAGGCGATCAGCCTGCTCCTCAACGGCAAGACCCGCCGCTGCAGCGTCTGCAACGCCACCGAGACGGTCCTGCTCGACAAGGCGCTGGGCGACGCCGCGGTGGACCGCGTGGTGGGCGCACTGCAGGCCGCCGGCGTGGTGGTCCACGGAGACCGGGAGGGACTGATCCCGGCCGATGACGTGGACTGGGGCGAGGAGTACCTGAGCATGGACATCGCGCTCAAGGTCGTCGACGGGGTGGACGAGGCGATCGAGCACATCGCCCGCTGGTCCTCCAGCCACACCGAGGCCATCGCCACCCGCAGCCTCGAGGTGGCCGAGGAGTTCACCTCACGCGTCGACTCGGCGGCGGTCATGGTCAACGCCTCCACCGCGTGGACCGACGGTGAGATGTTCGGCTTCGGCGCAGAGATCGGCATCTCCACCCAGAAACTCCACGCCCGCGGCCCCATGGGGCTCGAAGAACTCACCAGCACCAAGTGGATCGCCCACGGCAAGGGACACGTGCGGCCGTAACGCCCGCCCGCGACCCACGCCCGCCCGACCGAAAGGATCCCCATGGATCGCGCCCGCACCGGCCAGCGCCCGGCCTTCGAGAGCATCGACCACGTGATCGAGGCACTGGAGCAGCAGGGCTACCTCGCCGACCGCTCCACCGCGACGGTCGTGTTCCTGGCCGACCGGCTGGGCAAGCCGCTGCTCATCGAGGGCCCGGCCGGTGTCGGCAAGACCGAGCTGGCCAAGGCCGTCGCCTCCGCCACCGAGGCCGAGCTGATCCGCCTCCAGTGCTATGAGGGCGTGGACGAGGCGCGGGCGCTGTACGAGTGGAACCACGCCAAGCAGATCCTGCGTATCCAGGCCGGACAGGGCGAGGGCTGGGACTCGACGCGCGACGACGTGTTCTCCGAAGAGTTCCTGCTCTCCCGCCCGCTGCTCACCGCCATCCGCCGCAGCGAACCCACCGTGCTGCTGGTGGACGAGGTCGACAAGGCGGACATCGAGATCGAGGGACTTCTTCTGGAGGTTCTCAGCGATTTCGCCGTGACGATCCCCGAGCTCGGCACCATCGAGGCCACGCGTCGACCGTTCGCGGTGCTCACCTCGAACGCGGCGCGTGAGCTGTCCGAGGCGCTCAAGCGGCGCTGCCTCTACCTGCACCTGGACTTCCCCACGCCGGAGCTCGAGCGCAAGATCCTCGCCTCCCGCGTGCCGGAACTCGACGACCAGCTGGCCGAACAGCTCGTGCGAGTCGTGGGGGTGCTGCGCGCGATGGCGCTGAAGAAGGTCCCCAGCGTGTCCGAGACCATCGACTGGGGGCGCACCCTCGTCGCGCTGGGCCTCGACACGATCACCGACGAGACGGTCATGCAGACGCTGGGCGTGGTGCTCAAGCACCAGTCCGACCAGCTGCGCGCGGCCGCCGAGCTGCGGCTCAACTAGGGGAGCGGGAGATGCTCAAGGGCACGCCGGGAGGGATGTCCGGCCACCTCGTGGACTTCGTCCACGCGTTGCGGCGCAAGGGCATCCCCGTGGGGCCGAGTGAGGCCGTGGACGCGGCCTCGGCGATGGTGCACGTCGACTTGCTCGACCGCCCGGCCCTGCGCGAGGCGCTGGCCGCGACGATCCTGCACAAGCCCACCCACCGGGACGTGTTCGACCAGCTCTTCGACCTGTGGTTCCCCGCCGCGATCGGCGCCCACACCCCGGGCGTGTCCGCCATGCTCGAGGTCGAGATCCCCACCGATGCCAACGGCCAGGTCGACCCGGAGGCGCTCAACGAGCTCATCGCCTCGCTCTTACTCGAGGACACCGAGGAATCACGGGCCAAGGCACGGGTCCTCGCGGAGATGCTGGTCGAGCAGCTCGGCGCCTACGACTCGGCCGCCGGCCAGCGCTTCTCCGCCTACCAGGCCCTCAGCCCGCTCGACACCGGCGCGATCATGCAGAAGATCCTCGACGGACTGCTGGGTGCCGACCCGTTCGACCCGGACGGCTCCAAGCGCCACGCCGAGAAGGCCGCCGCCGCCAACTCCGCCGCCGACATGGTCCGGGGCTTCCTGCGGGAGGTCGCCGACGAGACCCGCCGCCGCACCGCCGAGACCGTCGGCCGCGAACGCGTGGCGCAGTATGCGGTGGGGCAGGCCGCCGAGCAGGTCGACTTCCTCCGAGCCAACGACCAGGACCTGCAGGCGCTCAGGCGGAAGGTCGGGCCACTGGCCCGTCAGCTGGGCAGCCGTCTCGCGGCTCGTCGTCGTCGTCATCGTCACGGCGCGATCGACATGCGCAGAACCATGCGCAAATCCATGTCCACCGGCGGTGTGCCGGTCGAACTGGTGCTGCGCAAACCCCGCCCGGCCCGGCCCGAACTGGTGGTCCTGTGCGACGTCTCCGGCTCGGTCGCGGGCTTCAGCCACTTCACCCTCCAGCTCGTCCACTCACTGCGCGAGCAGTTCTCCCGGGTGCGCGTGTTCGCCTTCGTCGACACCACCGACGAGGTCACCTCCTTCTTCGAGGCCGGCTCCGATCTCGGCTCGGCGATGAGCCGCATGGTGCGCGAGGCGGAGATCATCACCTACGACGGCCACTCCGACTACGGCCACGCCCTCGCCGGCTTCGCCGACCGCTACGCCCACACCCTCACCCGCACCGGCTCGCTGCTCATCCTCGGCGACGGCCGTAACAACTACCGCGACCCGTCGGTCGAGGCACTCGAGTTCGTCAGCGAACGCGTCGGCCACACACACTGGCTCAACCCCGAACCCAAACAGCAGTGGGGCACCGGCGACTCCGTGGCCAAGCTCTACTCCCAGTACGTGCCCATGCACGAATGCCGCAACGTCGAGCAGCTCACGGCGGTCGTCGCGGGCCTGCTGCCGGTGTGAGAGGAGAAGGCGGTGCGGGCCGCGATGACGCCTGAGACGTGCCCGATAGACTCCACCACCATGACCGTGACAGGAGCCGCCGCGCGCCCACGCCGGCGCATCGGCGTGATGGGCGGGACCTTCGACCCCATCCACCACGGCCACCTCGTGGCGGCCAGCGAAGTGGCGCACCGGTTCGACCTGGACGATGTGGTGTTCGTGCCCACCGGCGAGCCGTGGCAGAAGGAGAGCCGGAACGTCTCACCGGCCGAGGACCGCTACCTCATGACGGTCATCGCCACCGCCTCCAACCCCCGCTTCTCGGTCAGTCGCGTCGACATCGACCGCGGCGGACCCACCTACACGGTGGACACGCTCAAGGACCTGCTGCGCCAACAACCGGACAGCGACCTGTTCTTCATCACCGGCGCCGACGCGCTGGAGAAGATCCTCACCTGGCGCGGCTGGGAGGAGATGTTCGACCTGGCCACCTTCGTCGGCGTGTCCCGCCCGGGGTTCGAGCTGTCCGCCACCCACCTCGCCGACACCGGCGACGGTCGAGTGCACCTGCTCGAGATCCCGGCGCTGGCCATCTCGTCGACCGAATGCCGCCGGCGCACCGCCGCCGGTCACCCCGTCTGGTACCTCGTGCCCGACGGGGTGGTGCAGTACATCGCCAAACGCAACCTCTACCGGCCGGAAGGGTCCACCAGACTCGACGGCACGCCCGCAGCGACGGCGCCCGTACACCGCGAGCCCGTCCCCACCAGCCCCCACACCGAGGAGATCGCCCAGTGACCGCCAGCCCCGAGGCCCTGGAAATGGCCGCCATCGCGGCCCGCGCCGCAGACGAGAAGCTGGCGACCGACATCGTCGTGCTCGACGTCTCCGGCCAGCTCGTCATCACCGACTGCTTCGTCCTGGCCTCGGCCGAGACGGAACGTCAGGTCAACGCCGTCGTCGAGGAGATCGAGGACAAGCTCCGCGAGGCCGGCCACAAGCCCCTGCGCCGCGAGGGCACCCGCGAAGGACGCTGGGCGCTGCTGGACTACAACGAGCTGATCGTCCACGTCCAGCACGTCGACGAGCGCGACTATTATTCCCTCGACCGCCTGTGGAAGGACTGTCCCGTCGTGGAGATCGAGGGCGTCGAGTCCAGCGCGCGTCCCGCCGGCGAGTGCGACGCCGATGCGCGGAACGACGCGCTGGCGCCCGAGGAACCGCAGCGGGACCAGGAGCTCTGACCACACGGTGACCCGTCGTCTCATCCTCCTGCGACACGGACAGACGCACTACAACGCGTCGTTCCGCATGCAGGGACAGTTGGACACCGAGCTCAGCGAGCTGGGTGTCCGACAGGCGCACGCGGTCGGCCGGGTGCTCGCCCCGCGCCAACCGTGGACGATCCTGTCATCCGACCTGCGTCGCGCCCACGACACCGCGAGCGCGCTGGCGACCGAGGTCGGGCTGGACGTGTACACGGACCCGAGGCTGCGGGAGACGCACCTGGGCACGTGGCAGGGGATGAGCCACTCCGAGGTCGACGAACAGTGGCCGGACGCGCGACAGCAGTGGCGTAGTAGTCCCCGCTGGGCGCCACCGGAGGGGGAGAGCCGCCTCGACGTGGCACGGCGTACCCGCGCGGTGGTCGACGAGATGCTGGAGCAGACCCCGCAGTGGAGCGAACGGCCCGCCGTGCTCGTCGCCCACGGTGGCGCGATCGCAGCCCTGACCGCGGCGCTCCTCGAGCTGCCGGTGGAGCAGTACCCGATGTTCAACGGCCTGGGTAACACGTGCTGGGTGCAGCTGTCTGCGCATCCGCGCCCGCAGGACGCCCCGGCCCCGGCCGTCGAACCGGAGGTGGCTCCCGGAACCGACGCGGCCCGCGGGCTGCTCTGGCGGCTCGACCAGTGGAACGCCGGGATCACGCCGCCGGTGGTGGCACGATGACCATCCGCCTCGTCACCGACTCGGCCTCCGACCTCCCCCGCGAGTGGGTCGAGGAGCTCGGCATCACGGTCGTGCCACTCCACGTTGTCGAAGAAGGGGACCGGGCCGTCTCCACCGCTGCGGTGACCCCCGACGAACTGGCCACCATCTACGACGAACTGCTGTCGGATCCTGAGTGCAGCGGCGTGGTGTCCGTGCACCTGTCCCGGGAGCTGTCGCGCACCTGGCAGTCAGCCGCGGACGCGGCGACCAGGTTCGGCGGGCGTGTCCTGGTCTCCGATTCCCGAGGCTGCGGAATGTCCTACGGTGCCGCGGTCGCCCAGTGCGCGTGGGCGGCGCGCAACGGGCTCGGCCTGTCGGGCGTGTACGAGCTCGCGGAGCGACTGTGCCGGGGGGCGTCGACGTTTGCCGCCTTGGAGTCTCTCGAGCACCTGCGCCGGGGTGGCCGGATCAGCGCGGTGGCTGCGATCTTCGGCAGCGCGTTGTCGATGCGCCCGGTGATCGTGCTCCGCGCGGGCAGCGTGGACCTGGCGGCCAAGGCCCGTACCACCACCAAGGCCCATCAGCGACTCCGGGCGCTCCTGCGGGACGAGATCGGCCGGGGCGACGTGCTGGTGGTGGTCCACCAGCACGAGGCGGCGGAGCGGGCCGAGGAGATGGCGACCGAGATCCGTAAGGAGACCCCGTTCCCGGAGCGGGTGATGATCGTCGAATTCGACGAGGTCCTCGCCTGGCATCTGGGCCCCGGAACTGTGGGTGTGTCCGTCACGGAGCTCGAGGACCCCGAATTCCCCATCGCCCGTCTCTCTCCACAGGCAGAGGGCTAACCACCCCTTTCCGGCCCGGGACGCGTGCGACCCGGGGTTAGCGTCGGCACCATGCGAACCGACCTCCGGGCCAGACCCGCCGCCCCCGTCGACGCCGAACGGGACCCCACCCGGGCGGCAGCGCTGCGCCGCCTCCACTCCGCCTCGGCGCCGGACAGCCCCGCCAGCGCACCGCCGGGCGCCGCACCGCCGGCCGCCACCCTGCCGGCCGCCGCGCACGCCAGTCCTGCGGACCCGCCGCCGAAGATCGCCCAGCCGGCCCTCCCCGTTGTCCCGTGGGCCGGCGCCGACCCCGACGGCGTGCGGCCGGAACGCCTCGCCCCCGCCGAGCCCGACCTGGCGGCGTGGGCCGACCCGCCTTGGTGGCGCAGGATCCGATGGGCGCCAGATCGGCTCGCCGGGGCCGCGCTGGTCGTGCTGGTGGTGGCCCTCGGGGGGTTCTCGGTCCACCGGCTGGTGTCCGCGGTCCCGGAAGGCGCGCCGGTTCCGGAGTTGCCCCTGGCCACGCCGGGCGTGACTGCCACCGCCGGGCAGTCCGTGGCACCGCAGGCGACGGAGACGAACCCTCCGCCGCCTGGCGACACCACCGGGGGAGAGGCGCCCGTGGTGGTCTCGGTTGTCGGTCTGGTCGGCCGCAGTGGCCTGGTGACCCTGGCCCCGGGAGCGCGTGTGGCCGACGCGCTGGACCATGCCGGCGGCGTGCTGGACGGTGGGGACAGGGACGGCCTCAACCTGGCGCGGAAGGTGGTCGACGGCGAGCAGATCCTGGTGGGGGTCGCGCCCGGACCGGATGGTGCGGGGGGACCGCGCAGCAACATCGTGGGCGCGGAGTCCGTGGGGGCGGTCGGGGGCGCAGCACCCGCCGGGGCCGCGCCGGCACCGGATGCCGGCGGACAGGCGGTCGGGGGTGCGCAAGGCGCGGCGGGGCTGGTGAACCTCAACACCGCCGATGCCGCAGCCCTGGACGCGCTGCCCGGGGTGGGTCCGGTCACCGCCGCGTCGATCCTGGCGTGGCGCGCGGCGAACGGGTCGTTCGGCAGCGTGGACCAGTTGGCGGAGGTGGACGGCATCGGCCCGGCCACGCTCGCGCGGCTGCGTCCGCTCGTGACGGTCTGAGGCGAGGCGTGGGACCGCCCGATCCGGACCCTCTGCGGCGCGGCCCCGGCGGAGAGGCAGCAGGGGATGTCCGGAGTCTGCGCGCGAGACTCCCGTCCTCGCGGGATCTCCGCCTGGTCCTGCCGACGCTGGCGGTGTTCCTCGTGACCGCGCTGACCGTCGGTGCCCGGCCCGCGGTGGCCGGGGCGGTGGCGGTGGTACTGACCGCCGGTGCGGTGGTGGCGTTGACCTGGGCTGGGGTCGGCGGGGAGCGATCCGGCCCGGACCGTCCGGCGCTCGGCGTGCTGGCGGTGGTGTGTACGGTGGGGGCGGTGGCGGCCGGGGTACAGGCCGCGAGGTCCCATGCCCTGGGGACGCATCCGCTCGCGTCGGCGGTGGGCGAGCGGACCGGGGTCGAGGCGGTGGTGACGGGCTTCGACCGGCCGGTGCGCTCGGGTGGGGTCATGGTGCCGGTGCGGGTCGAGGTGACCGGGTCGGGCACGACAGAGCAGCGGGCGGACCTCGAGGTGGTGCTGCTCGCCCGGGACGGGTGGCGCGGGCTGCCACCGGGCACCCGGGTGCGGGCGTCGGTGGTGGTGCTCGAGCCGTTGTCGGCGGGTGAGCCGCCGGGTTTGCGGGCGCTGACGCCACCGCGGGTGGTCGGTCAGCCGGGACCGCAGGGTCGGTTCCCGGCGGCGGTGCGGGAGCGGCTGCGGGAGGTGTCGGCGCAGGCTCTGCGGGGCGAGTCCGTGGGGTTGCTGCCGTCGTTCGTGTTGGGCGACGAGGGCGGGGTGTCCACCGGGA
>CAYFRF010000109.1:0-5243 GCA_964345415.1 uncultured Microbacter sp.
CGAACCTGCACCCAAGTTTACGCACACCCATTCGATAGCACAAGGGTTCGAGGCAACCATTTTCGGGACGCCCGAGACCGCGGCACAGGGCTGGGACGGCACAGGGCTGGCACGGCGCAGGGTGGGGAGGCGACGGCAGATCGTGAGACAATCGGCCCCGTGACCGCCAAGCCCCGCATTTCCAACGTCCTCGCCTCGCGCTACGCGAGCGCCGATCTGGCCACCCTGTGGTCCGCCGAGTACAAGATCGTGCTCGAGCGTCAGCTGTGGATCGCGGTGCTCCGCGCCCAGCGTGACCTGGGGATCGACGTGCCCGACGGGGTGATCGAGGCGTACGAGGCGGTGATCGATCAGGTCGACCTGGACTCGATCGCCGACCGTGAGCGCGTCACGCGCCACGACGTGAAGGCGCGCATCGAGGAGTTCAACGCCCTCGCCGGCCATGAGCACATCCACAAGGGCATGACCAGCCGCGACCTCACGGAGAATGTCGAGCAGCTGCAGGTCGTCCGCTCGCTCGAGCTGGTCCGCGACCGCGCGGTGGCCGCCGTGCGCCGCCTGGCCGAGCACGCCGCCGCCCAGCGCGACACGGTCATGGCCGGTCGGAGTCACAATGTCGCTGCGCAGGCCACCACCCTGGGTAAGCGCTTCGCCTCCGCCGCGGATGAGGTGCTGATCGCGCTCGAGCGCATCGAGTCGCTGCTGGAGCGTTACCCGCTGCGCGGCATCAAGGGTCCCATGGGCACGGCGCAGGACATGCTGGACCTGCTGGACGGGGACGCCTCGCAGATGGCGGAGTTGGAGCAGCGCGTCGCCGCCCACCTCGGCTTCTCCCGCACGTTCGACTCCGTCGGGCAGGTGTACCCGCGCTCGCTGGACCACGAGGTCGTCTCCGCGCTCGTGCAGTTGGGCGCCGGCCCGTCCTCGCTCGCGCAGACGATCCGCCTCATGGCGGGCCACGAGCTCGTCACGGAGGGTTTCCAGCCGGGCCAGGTCGGCTCGTCGGCGATGCCGCACAAGATGAACACCCGGTCCTGCGAGCGGGTCAACGGCCTGCAGGTCGTGCTGCGGGGGTACGGGTCGATGGCCGCGGAGCTCGCGGGCGCGCAGTGGAACGAGGGCGACGTGTTCTGCTCGGTCGTCCGCCGTGTGGCGCTGCCGGACGCGTTCTTCGCCCTGGACGGCATGTTCGAGACGTTCCTGACGGTGCTCGACGAGTTCGGCGCCTACCCGGCCGTCATCGACAAGGAGCTGCAGCGGTACCTGCCGTTCCTGGCCACCACCAAGGTGCTCATGGCCGCGGTCCGTGCCGGGGTGGGGCGTGAGGTCGCGCACGAGGCCATCAAGGAGAACGCGGTGGCGGTGGCGCTGGCGATGCGCGAGGAGGGCCGCGAGCCCGACCTGCTGGACCGCCTCGCCGCCGACGACCGGCTGCCGCTCGACCGCGCCGCGCTGGACGAGGCGCTCGCGGACCGCGCGGCGTTCGTGGGTGCGGCTGGCGACCAGGTCGACGCGGTGGTCGCCAGGGTGGAGGCCGTGGTCGCGCGTTACCCGGAGGCCGCGGGATACGCGCCGGGCGCGATCCTCTGACGCGGTGAGTCAGGGCGTGGGTGGTCGCCGGGGCGTGGGCCGTCGCCGCGGCGCCCGGTGACCACGACGCCGACCACGACGACGACAACAACACCGACGAGTGCGCCCGCCCGCACCCGACCCCGGGCCGCGGTCGCGTCTCCCGTGGCGGCTACGGATCGACCTCGCGCGGGCGGCGGCGGGCACTAGTCTGGCGTTCATGAGCCAGACGCTGATCCCCGTTCCCGGCACCGGTGGCCTTCAGGTCACACTGCACCACGCCGACGAGCCGCGGGCCGTGCTCGTCCTCGCCCACGGCTTCGGTGAGCACTCCGGCCGCTACGGCCGGATGATCGACTTCCTGCTGGACCGGGGCGTCACCGTGGCGACATATGACCTGCGTGGACACGGCACCGCCCCGGGGCCGCGGTTCCGGGTCGCCATGGAGACCCACATCGAGGACAACCTGGCGGTCCGCGACGCGGTGGCGCAGTGGGCGCGGTCCGGGAGTGCAGGGGACGAGGGCGGTGGGCTCGCGGAGCTGCCGCGGCTGCTCATGGGGCATTCGATGGGCGGGCAGGTCGCCGGTGAGTCGGCGCTGCGCCGGCCGTGGGACCTCAAGGGGCTCGTGCTGTCCTCGCCCGGGCTCGCGGTGGGCGAGGACTCCCCGGCGGTGCTCAAGGCCGTCGCGCCGGTCGTGGCGCGGCTGTTGCCGTTCCTGCCGGTGGAGAAGCTCGACCCGAACGACATCTCGCGCGTGCCCGAATACGTGGCCGACTACACCGGTGACCCGCTCGTCCACCACGGCGGGGTCCCGGCGCTGTCGGCGGGGACGATGCTCGCCGGTGGCGCCCGGCTGATCGAGCGGTCCCGGGCGCTGCGGCTGCCCACGCTGATCCTCAACGGCTCCGCCGACCCCATCACCGCGCCCACCGGGGCCCGCCGGTTCGCCCAGATCGCCGGTTCGGACCACGACCCGCGGCCGGAGATCACCTACCGGGAGTTCGAGGGCGGCGTGCACGAGCTGTTCAACGACCTCTGTGCGGACGAGGCCTACGCGGTGCTGGGGGAGTGGCTCGACGCCCGGCTGGGCTGAGGCTCACGGCCGGGGTGTACGCCGGGCCTGGCTTCCCGGTGGAGGCCCGCTGGTCGACGCCGCGGGGGCGGGTGTCGTCGTCGTCGGACTACTCTGGCCGTCATGCGACCTGAGCTCTCCTCCTATCGCCACCTCGCCGCCGGGAAGGTGCGCGAACTCTACGAGATCGACGCCGACACGCTGCTCATGGTGGCCACCGACCGGATCTCCGCCTACGACCACATCCTCGACACGCCGATCCCGGACAAGGGGCGCGTGCTCACGGCGATGAGTGCCTACTTCTTCGGTGCGCTCGACGTGCCCAACCACCTGGCCGGTCCGATGGACGACGAGCGGATCCCCGCCGAGGTGCTGGGGCGGGCGATGGTCGTGCGTCGACTCGACATGGTGCAGGCCGAGTGCGTGGCCCGCGGCTACCTGACCGGCTCCGGCATGGTCGAGTACCGCGAGTCGGGGACCGTCTGCGGCATCGAACTGCCCGAGGGGCTCGTCGAGGCCAGCCGTCTGTCGGAGCCGATCTTCACGCCCGCCACCAAGGCCGAGATGGGCGACCACGACGAGAACATCTCCTTCGCGCAGCTCACCGACATCGTGGGCGCCGAGCTGGCGGAGCGCCTGCGCACGGCGACGCTGGACGTGTACTCGCGGGCCGCGGAGATGGCCGCCGAGCGCGGCGTGCTGCTGGCCGACACCAAGTTCGAGTTCGGCCTCGCAGACGGGGAGCTGATCCTCGCCGACGAGGTGCTGACCCCCGACTCCTCGCGCTACTGGCCGGCCGACACCTACGAGCCCGGCCACGTGCAGCCGAGCTTCGACAAGCAGTACGTGCGCAACTGGCTCACCGGCCCCGAGTCGGGCTGGGACAAGGCCTCCGACACGCCCCCGCCGCCGCTGCCCGCGGAGGTGGTGGAGGCGACGCGCGCCCGGTACATCGAGGCGTACGAGCGCATCTCGGGGCTGTCCTTCGCCGACTGGATCGGGGGTGAGGCGTGAGCACTGCCGACACCCAGCCCGACACCCAGTCCGCCGCCGCGACCGTCCCCCCGGTCGCCGAGCGGCGCCCGCACCACCGCGAGCACCACGGTCGCGTGTTCGTGGACAACTACGAGTGGATGCGCGACAAGGACTCCGCGGACACACGCGCCTACCTCGAGGCCGAGAACGCCTACACCGACGCCATGACGGCCGACCTCAAGCCCCTCGAGGACGCGATCTACGAGGAGATCCGCTCGCGCGTCAAGGAGACCGACATGTCGGTTCCCGTGCGCTCGGGCGGCTGGTGGTACTTCTCGCGCACGATCGAGGGCAAGTCGTACGCGCAGCACTGCCGGGTGCCCGTGCCGGCGGAGTTCGTGGCCGACGAGACGGACCCCGCGGGCTGGGTGCCGCCGGAGGTCTCTCCGGGTGTCGAGCTGCCGGGCGAGCAGTTGCTGATGGACGGCAACGTCGAGGCCGAGGGGCACGAGTACTTCGCGCTCGGCGCGTTCTCCGTCAGCCACGACGGCCGCATGCTCGCCTGGTCGACCGACACCGAGGGCGACGAGCGCTACACCCTGCGCTTCCGGTCCCTGGACCCCGAGGTCACCGCGCCGGCGGAGGAGATCCCCGGCATCGCGGCGGGGGTCACCTGGTCGCGGGACGGGCAGTACGTCTTCTACGTGACGGTGGACGAGGCCTGGCGGCCGGACACCGTGTGGCGGCACCGCCTGGGGACCGGACGTGACGACGACGACAAGGTGTTCCACGAGCCGGACGAGTCCTACTGGATCGGTGTGGGAGAGACCCGCAGCGAGAAGTACCTGCAGATAGCGGTGGGTTCCAAGATCACCACCGAGGTGTGGTGCCTGGACACCGCCGATCCCGCCGGGGACTTCTGGTGCGTCCGGCCGCGCGAGGAGGGCGTGGAGTACGACGTCGAGCACGCGGTGGTCGGCGGGCAGGACCGGTTCCTCATCACGCACAACGCCGGGGCACCCAACTCGACGATCGTCGACGCGCCGGTCGGTCCGGTCGACGGGGCGTTCGCCGACCTGCGCACGCTGGTGGAGCACCGTGACGATGTGCGCATCGAGGGCGTGGACGCCTTCGCCCGGGTGCTCGTGCTCAGCTACCGCGAGGGGGCACTGCCCCGGTTCGCGTTGATGCCGCTGGACCCGGACTCGACCGCCGGGGCCGGCGCCTACGGCGAGTTCGAGCCCGTGGAGTTCGACGAGGAACTCTTCACCTCCGGCCCGGGATCCAACCCGGAGTGGAACTCGCCGGTGCTGCGGTTCGGCTACGGCTCGTTCGTCACGCCGGGCCGCGTCTACTCGCTGGATCTGGCCTCGGGGGAGCGGACACTGCTGCGTGAGCAGGAGGTGCTGGGCGGCTACGACCCGGCCGGCTACGTGCAGCGGCGCGACTGGGCCACCGCCGGGGACGGCACCCGCGTGCCGATCTCGCTGGTGATGTCGGTCGACACCGCGGCCCGTGTCGACGCCGGCGAGCAGGTGCCGACGCTGCTGTACGGGTACGGCTCGTACGAGTCGAGCATCGACCCGTCGTTCTCGGTGGCCCGGCTGTCGCTGCTGGACCGCGG
>CAYFRF010000109.1:5343-7876 GCA_964345415.1 uncultured Microbacter sp.
GTGCCGTTCGTCGACCCACTGACCTCGATCCTCATGCCGGAGCTGCCGCTCACGGTGATCGAGTGGGACGAGTGGGGCGACCCGCTGCACACCGAGGAGGTCTACGACTACATGGCCTCGTACGCGCCGTACGAGAACATCGAGGCCAAGGACTACCCGGCGATCCTCGCGGTGACCTCGCTGAACGACACCCGGGTGCTGTACGTGGAGCCCGCCAAGTGGGTGGCCAAGCTGCGTGAGGTGTCGACCTCGGCCAACTCGGCCGATCGGCCGGTGTTGCTGCGCTGCGAGATGAGCGCCGGTCACGGAGGTGTGTCGGGCCGCTACGAGCGGTGGCGCCAGATCGCGTTCGAGTACGCCTGGACCGTCCGCACCGCCACCGCCGGCTGACCCTCGCCCCGCCCGCCCCGCGCCTCCGCGCCGCCGAGCGTCGGCCGGAGCTGGGGCCGGGGACGGCTGAGCCCGGATGGTCGTCATCAGTGCGGCGATGGTCGTACTCACCGCGGCGACACGCGGCTTTCGCCGCAGCCATGACGACCATCTCCGCAGCCATGACGACCATCGCGTTCACCTGCGGCTTCGCTGGCGGCTTTCGCCTCGATGCGGGGGCACGGGCCGGTCGGGGTGTGGCGGCTCAGGCCTCGTCGTCCATGGTCTTGACCATCGCGGACGCGGGGATCACTCCGGCCACGAACACGGACAGGACGGCGAGGCCGCCCATGGCGTAGGCGAGTCGGTGACCGTCGCCGAGCTGAAGGCTCGAGCCCGTGATGAGGACGATCGCGATCAGGAAGAGGATGCCGGTGGTCACCGAGAGTGCACGGGATCGGGCGGCGAGCAGGGTGCTCAGCTCGAACTCGTCCAGGTAGCGGGCGGGCGCGCCGTCCTTGCTGTCGATGGTCACCCGCAGCATCGTCCAGACGGTGCAGATCACGACGGTCATCGGCAGCCAGGCGATCACGATCGGGAACCAGAAGTATCCGGCCACCGCGATTGCGGCCATGATCCCGATCGAGGCCCAGTTCAGCTGCACGAGCAGGCGGCGGCGGGCCGGCGTGCGCCAGGAGCGCAGTGACTCGGAGGTGGAGGCCTGCTGGTACTCATAGCGCCGCTCGGCCCGCGTTCGGGGGTCGGCGGTGGCGCCCGGGGCGGTGCGGGCGTCGGAGTTGGCGTCGGTCATGGCGTGGTGCTGGGTGTTCATCACGATTGCCCTTCGCTGGTGACGTGGCTGGCGGTGCTGGCGGAACTTGCGGTGTTGGCGGAATTAGCGGTGGTGCGGCGGTACATCTCCGCGGACATGGGGCGGAACTCGGTGCGGGAGAACACGGCCTCGACGGGGAGGTCGAAGACCGCGCAGATGCGGAAGGCCAGGTCGAGGCTGGGGTAGTGGTCGCCCCGCTCGAGGGCCCCCACGGTCTGCGGATTGACCTCGATCCGCTCGGCCAGTGCGGCCCGGCTGAGCCGATGCTCGGCCCGCAGGACGGCGATCCGGTTGAAGATCGGGAGTTTTTCTCCCCTTCTGACTGGGCTCATGCATCTAAGTGTTGGGAAAACCCAACGATTCGTCAAGGAAATGTGTGCTTATGTTCGCCCTCGCTCGCGGCGGTGCGGGTGATTGGCGGCCGTGCTGGGGTTGCGTCGGGGGCGTGCCGAGGTCGTGCCGGGGGCGTACCAGGGGCGCGCCGGGGAGTGCGGCGGGCACGTAGTCTGGGTCACATGAGCAACGTCAACGTCAAGGGCATCGAGTTCACCACCATCGACGGCGAGAAAGCGTCGATGGACGATTACGCGGGGCATGCTGTCCTTGTGGTCAACGTGGCCAGCGAGTGTGGACTGACCCCGCAGTACGAGGGTCTGCAGGAGCTCGCCGACGATTACCGGGACCGGGGCTTCTTCGTGCTCGGCTTCCCGTGCAATCAGTTCATGGGGCAGGAGCCCGGCGACGAGTCGGCCATCAAGGACTTCACCTCCGGCAAGTACGGGATCACGTTCCCGCTCTCGTCGAAGGTCGACGTCAACGGCGAGGGGCAGCACCCGCTGTACGCCGAGCTGACCAAGACCGCCGACGCGGACGGCGAAGCCGGCGACGTGCAGTGGAACTTCGAGAAGTTCCTGATCTCGCCGCAGGGTGAGGTCGTGGGGCGCTTCCGGCCCAAGGTCGAGCCGGGCGCCGATGAGCTGATCGACGCGATCGAGGAGCAGCTCCCGGTCTGACGCGAAATGATGGCCGACGGGGGTGCTGTGCGCTGGTCGACGGGGTGCGGACTCCAGGGTGAGGGTGAGTCGGGGTGCATGTAGGTGGTCCGGACACGTGGAGTACACCTCGTCGTCGTCGTCCGGTAATCCCCGGCTGTCACGATGCGGCCATGACACCGCGCCTCGTCGTCTCACTCTCCGGCCTCCGCGACTCCACGCTCGACGGCGCCATCGACCTGGTGGGGGAGCTCGAGCGGCGGACGGTGCCGGTCTCGCTCCTCGTCGCGCCGCGGCGAGGCCACGAATACGAGCTCGCCAAGGACCGCGGTACCCAGGA
>CAYFRF010000110.1:0-7838 GCA_964345415.1 uncultured Microbacter sp.
GCGTCGAGATGCGAGAGCGTCACCGCCGACCTCGTCGTCATGCGACCTCCAGTGTCGTGGGCCCACCAGCTGCGCCGGCGACCCCGTTCGTAGACAGACCTGTCTGTCCCAGGCGGGATTCATATTCCTCCCCGCCGCCCGCATTCCCCTCTCCGCGAACGCAATGACGGCCACTTCGTCGGCTATCCGTCATAGACTGGCGACTATGCGACACGAACCGACCCATCGCGTGCTCTCGGTGATCGAATCCCTCGCCACGGATACCCCACCGATGCCTCTCGCGGAAATCGCCCGTGAGACCGGGGCGAGCCGCTCCACCCTGCACTCCGTCCTCGGCCAGATGCACGAGTCGGGATGGGCGGAGAAAGCCGAGGGCGGCTGGCGGGCGGGACCGCGCCTGCGGGAGGTGGGCGCCGCGCTCGCCGCGGAGGTCGACCTGGTCCGCGCCGCCCGCGGACCCCTCGAGGACCTCGTCGACGCGACGGGCATCGCCGCCGTGGTGTTCGAGCTCCACGACGGGATGATGGAGGTCGTGGACTCGGTGGGCGCGGGCATGCGCACCGCCTCGCGCGAGGCGATGCCCGTCGGCCACGTCGTGCCGGTCCGCGCCCCGTTCGCCCGGGAGCTGGCGGCGAGGCTCCCCCTCGCCGAGCAGCGGCGTTGGCTGGCCGATTCCGGCGGCCTCACCGGCGCCGCCCGCGACCGACTCGAGGTGGTCCTGCCCCAGGTCGCGCGGCGCGGGTGGTCGCTCGAGCGCCTCACCCCCGGCCGCCGCGAACTGCTCCGCATGGCCGAATCCCTCGACGCCTCCGGGGTCGGAGCCCTGGTCCGGGACCGGGTCGCGGAACTGTTCGTCGAACTCTCCGAGATCGACGTGACCTCGGCCGAACTCACCGCGGCGGCCGACCTCGCCGTCGCCACCATCGCGGCTCCGATACTGCGCGCGGACGGCCGCACCGTCGGTTCGGTCGCCCTCGCCCCCGCCCGGCGTATGACCGGCCGGGCCGTCACCCGCGCAGTCGACGCCCTCACCACCTGCGCCGAGGCCGTCACCGCCCGGCTGTCGACACGCGCGGGCGTGACGCGCGAGACCGTGCTCCCACCCCACCTGGTACACCCGGCGCACGCCACCCGCCACCCCTGAGCAGGCCGCCAGCACACCCGACCCGCCACCGCCCACCGGGCGGCCGGCGCGCCGCCCCACTCCCCTGACCTCGCGGCCAGCGCACCCCCCCGACGCAGTATGGTGTGGGTCACACCCGCTGCCGTCACGGAGGTGCCCTGTGCCGCAACTCGTCCGACCCGGCCGGCCGGGAGCCGGAGACGACCCGCTGAGTCTGGCGTGGCGCCGGTCGGCATCGAGTGGCCTGACCCCCAAGAACGCCCGCCCGGGCGCCCCGGACCCCCGCGCCGCGCGCTCCCACCGGCTCGTCGAGGCCGCGCGGCCGGTGATGGACCGGCTGGACTCCGTCCTGCGTGACACGGGCGCCACACTGCTCCTGGCAGACCGGGAGGGGCGGGTGGTCAGGACCGTCCGCGACGACGCCCGCCTGTCCCGCATGCTCCTGCGCCGCGGGGTCGACGACGGTGCCACCCTGACCGAGGAGACGGTGGGCAACAACGGGATCGGCACCGCGCTCGAGACCCGCAGCGGCGTGTTCATCCGGGGCGAGCAGCACTTCGCGGAGATGCTCCGGGATTTCGTCTGCTACGGGCACCCGATCATCGACCCCCTCACCCACCGCCTGGTGGGCGCGGTCAACCTCTCGGGGATGAACGAGGACGCCTCCCGGCTGTTCGCCCCGTTCGTGCGCAAGATCGTGGCCGACATCGAGGCCCGCTACATCGACACCGCCCGCGCCGACGACCGCGAACTCTGGCACCGGTTCGTCGAACGCACCCGCGCCTCCGACACCGCGACCTGCGCGTTCGGCGACGAGGTGGTGCTGGCCTCGCACTCGAGCCTGGAGCGGCTGGACTCACATGACCTGGTGACGTTGCGGCGGCTGGTGGAGCGCGACGAGGTGGCCGACGTGGTGGAGTTGTCGGTGGGGACGGTGGGCGTGCTCGCCAGCCGTGTGGGGCGCCGCGGGCACCTGCTGGACCTCACGTTCCCCGACGTCCCGGGGCCTCCCGACCCGCCGCGGCGCCCGCGCGCGCCCCGTGCGACCGGCGCGTCGCCGGAGCCGGACGCCTCGCTGGTCGCCTCGCCCACCGCCTCACCCGCCGCCTCGCCGACGCCTGCCGCGACGGTGGTGCCGGCCGTGGCGGTTGTGGGGCCGTCGGGCTCGGGGAGGACGACGACGGCGAGGACGATCGCCGGACCCGACGCGGTACACGTGTCGCTCGCCGAGGCGGACTCCGCGGACTCCGCGTGGCGCGACCTCGCCGTACCTGCCCTCCGCAGACTCGACGGACCGAACGGCCCGGGCGGGACGAGCGGCCGGGACGGGACCGGCGGCCCGGGCGGGACGGACACACCCGGCGGAACCGACGACCCCGGCACCTCCGGGAATGCGCTGGTCCTCGACGACATCGACCTCCTCGAGGACGCGGATCTGCGCCGCCTCGCAGCCCGCATCAGGGCGGGCAGGACGGGCGGCAGCGTCGTCGTCGTCACCACCCGGGACACACCGCGCCCCGCGGTGACGGAGGTGCTCGACGCCTGCGGACGGCGCACCGTCCTGCGCCCCCTGCACGAACGCGGCGCCGAGACCGCGGCGATCGTGCGCGCCATGACCGCCGACCTCGCCGCCGGGCACGGACTGGACGCACCCACGGTGACCAGCAGGTTCGTCGACGCCGTGTGCACGCTCCACCTCCCCAACGGCCTGGTCTCGTTGCGCTCGGCACTCGCCGGGGCCCTGGACCGGTACACCGCACACCCCACCGGCACCCTCGACGCCGACGCCCTGCCCACCCGAGCCGCCCGGCCACCCAGGGCCGGCGAACTGGCGCGCGGCGAGTACGACGCGATCGTCGCCGCGCTCGCCGAATGCGACGGCGTGCGCTCCCGCGCCGCGCGCCGGCTGGGCATCAGCCGCACCACCCTCTACGCCCGCATGAAGGAGTTCGGACTCTCCTGACCGGCGCCTGTCCGAGGTTGTCCAGAATCTGAACACTCCGACCCGTTGCCCCGCCCCCATAGTTGTTTGTGACCGGCCTCACACCGAGGCGGTGAATGACTTCGGAGGTAGACATGACCGGCACCCTCAACCGCGACACCGGCACCGCCGCGCAGGTCGACGAGCGACTGAGCGCCGAGGCCCGCGAGTTCCTCGCCCGCCCCCACCGCCTGCTCATCGACGGCCAGTGGGTCAACGCCGCCGACGGCCGCACCTTCGGCACCTACGACCCCGCCACCGGCAACGAGATCACCCAGGTCGCCCACGGCGGACCCGAGGACGTCGACCGCGCCGTGGCCGCCGCCCGCCGCGCCTTCGACGACGGCGCCTGGGTCAACATGAAGCCGCGCGAGCGCGAGCAGATCCTGTGGCGCATCGGCGACCTGCTGGATGCCAAGGCCGAACTGTTCGGCCAGATCGAGGCCCTCGACAACGGCAAGTCCGCGGGGATCGCCACCGCCGTCGACGTGGCCTGGGCCGCCGACGTGTTCCGCTACTACGCCGGCTGGACCACCAAGATCGAGGGCTCCACCGTCCCCGTCTCCATGCCGTTCGCCGGCGACAAGCAGTTCCACGCCTACACCCAGCGCGTCCCCGTGGGCGTGTGCGGCCAGATCATCCCCTGGAACTTCCCGCTGCTCATGGCCGCCTGGAAGCTCGGCCCCGCCCTGGCCACCGGCAACACCCTCGTCCTCAAGCCCGCCGAGCAGACCCCGCTCACCGCGCTCCTGCTCGGCGAGGTCTGCCAGGAAGCGGGCGTGCCCGACGGCGTGGTGAACATCATCACCGGCTTCGGCGACGCCGGCGCCGCCATCTCCGGACACGACGACGTGGACAAGGTCGCCTTCACCGGCTCCACCGAGGTCGGAAAGCTCATCGTGGACGCCGCCAAGGGCAACCTCAAGAAGGTCTCCCTCGAGCTGGGCGGCAAGTCCGCCAACATCGTCTTCGCCGACTGCGACTGGGACGCCGCCGTCGCCGGATCCGTGGCCGCCTGGATGTTCAACCACGGCCAGGCCTGCACCGCCGGCACCCGCCTCTACGTGGAGGACTCCATCTACGAGGAGTTCACCCAGGCCGTCGCCGACGCCGCCGCCCAGGCCACCATCGGCCACGGCCTCGACCCCGAGACCGTGCTCGGACCCGTCGTGGACCAGGACCAGTTCGACAAGGTCTCCTACTACCTGCGCGCCGGCATCGAGGACGGCGGCCGGGCCCTGACCGGCGGCGCCCGCCACGGCGACACCGGCTACTTCATCCAGCCCACCGTCTTTGTGGACGTCAAGCCCGAGGACCGCGTGGTGCGCGAGGAGATCTTCGGCCCCGTCGTGGCGGCCCTGCGCTTCTCCGACATGGACGACGCGGTCCGCCAGGCGAACGACTCCATGTACGGACTCGCCGCCGGCGTCTGGACCAAGGATCTGTCCAAGGCCCACCAGGTGGCCAGCCGCCTCCAGGCCGGCTCCGTGTGGGTCAACCAGTACAACGGCTTCGACACCGCCATGCCGTTCGGCGGGTTCAAGCAGTCCGGCTGGGGCCGCGAGCTCGGCGCCGGCGCACTGGATCTGTACACCCAGACCCGGTCGGTCAACATCCAACTGTGAACCGGTGGGGCCCGGCGCGGCCCCGCCCCGACCGACCGGCGCGTGCCCGGGGACACGTCCCGACGGCGAACCGGGGCCGGCTCCGACGGCGAATCGGAGCCACCCCGGGCGCGCGCACCCCACCCCGTGAGCCGGTCCCCCGGCCCACCCCGTAACCCCGTCCCCCACTCCTGTTCCCCGAGAGGACCCATCGTGAAGACCAAGGCAGCAGTACTGTTCGACCTCCACCAGCCGTTCGAGATCATCGAGCTCGACCTGGACGACCCGGGCCCGGGCGAGGTCCTCATCAAGTACACGGCCGCCGGCCTGTGCCACTCCGACCTGCACCTGTCGGACGGCTCCCTGCCGCCCCGCTTCCCGATCGTCGGTGGCCACGAGGGCTCCGGCGTGATCGAGGCCGTGGGCCCCGGCGTGACCAAGGTCAAGCCCGGCGACCATGTCGTGTGCTCCTTCATCCCCAACTGCGGCACCTGCCGCTACTGCTCCACCGGCCGCCAGAACCTCTGCGACATGGGCGCCACCATCCTCGACGGCCACATGCCCGACGGCACCTTCCGGTTCCATGCGGACGGCAAGGACTTCGGCGCCATGTGCATGCTCGGCACCTTCGCCGAGCGGTCGGTGATCTCCCAGCACTCCGTGGTCAAGGTCGACGACTGGCTGCCGCTGGAGAAGGCCGTGCTCGTCGGCTGCGGCGTCCCGTCCGGCTGGGGCACCGCGGTGTACTCCGGCGGCGTCCGCCAGGGCGACACCGTGGTGATCTACGGCATCGGCGGCCTCGGCATCAACACCGTCCAGGGCGCCGTCCACTCCGGCGCCCGCCACGTCGTGGTGGTGGACCCCGTCGAGTTCAAGCGCGACGAGGCCCTGAAGTTCGGCGCCACCCACGCCTTCGCCACCGCCGAGGAGGCGCACGCCGCCGTGGAGAAGCTCACCTGGGGCCAGATGGCCGACCAGGCGCTCATCCTGGTGGGCACCGTCGACGAGCCGGTCGTCTCCGCCGCGTTCGACGTGATCGGCAAGGGCGGCACCGTGGTGATCACCGGCCTGGGCAACATGACCGACAAGACCGTGCAGGTCAGCGGTACGCAGCTGGCTCTGTTCGGCAAGACCATCAAGGGCTCGCTCTTCGGCTCCGCCAACCCGCAGTACGACATCGTCAAGCTGCTGCGCCTGTACGACGAGGGCAAGCTCAAGCTCGACGAGCTGATCACCACCACCTACACCCTGGACACGATCAACCAGGGCTACCAGGACCTGCAGGACGGGAAGATCATGCGCGGGGTGCTCATCCACGACACCTGATCCACCCGGCCAGCCCCAGCACGACCCGGCCTGGCTCGGCCCCGATCCGGCCCGGCCCGGCTCGGCCTGGCTCGGCCCGGCCTGGCTCGGTCCGGCTCGGCCTGGCTCGGCCCCACGAACTCGCCCTCCCGGTCGCTGATCCCCGCGGCCGGGAGGGCGACACCATTTCCGGCGGCCGGCTCAGGTGCCAACCCTGCAGGCGCTCCCGCAGATGGCGCCTCGCTCGCGCGGATGTCCTCCCATGACACTTCCGCCCCTGACCATGGCGCCTCGCGTGCGCATCGGTACACGCGAGACGCCGTCGCGAGGAGCGCCGGCAGCCTGGCGATCAGGCGCGGGAGCGGATGCCGGGGTGCGCGCAAGGCCCAGTCAGTTCGGCGCACACAACGCAGGGAATGTGGAAGAAAGAGGGCCCGATCTGCCCCAGCCCAGGACCTACCGACCCGCCCCCCGCCCGCGGAGTCACTCCGTCAGCCGATCCCGCGCCCCGTCCTGGGAAAAGGCTGCACACAACGACTCCGCTGGGTGGTGCCACAGAGCAACGGGCGGTCCCGCGGCGCGACGAGCACGGTGGCGGGACGAGCCGCGGGTCAAGTCGCGGGGCGAGCCGGGGGCGGGGTGCCCCAGGCGGGCGGACCGACTCAGGGCGTGGGCGCGCCGCCGGTGACCGAAAGCGTGTTGCCGGTGGTGTAGGACGCCTCCTCGGACGCGAGGTAGACGTACGCGCCGGCCATCTCGACGGGCTGCCCGGGACGCTTCAACGGGTTCTTCTGCCCGTGGTACGGCAGCTGCTCCGGGTCCTTCCCCCCGCTCACCTGCAGCGCCGTCCAGAAGGGTCCCGGCGCCACCGCGTTCACCCGGATCCCCCGCGGCGCGAGCTGCTGGGCCAGCGACTTGGACATGGTGTTGACCGCCGCGCGGGAGGTCGCGTAGTCCACCAGCCCCGCCGACGGCGTGTACGCCTGCACCGACGACGTGAAGATGACACTCGAGCCGGGCGCAAGGTGCGGCAGCGCCTCCTGCATCTGCCAGAACGGGGCGTTGACGTTGACGTTCATCGTCTCCGCCCACTGCTCGGAGGTCAGGTCCTCGAGGTTCGCGACGAACGTCTGGCGGGCGGCGTTGAGCACCAGCACGTCGATCCCACCGAGCCCGGCCACCGCGTCGCGGACGATCGCCCGGGCGGTGGGCTCGTGGCCGACGTCGCCCGGCAGCAGTACGCAGGTCCGGCCCGCGTCGCGGACGAGCGCGGCGACCTCCTCGGCATCGGATTGCTCGGACGGCAGGTAGCCGATCGCCACGTCGGCGCCCTCGCGCGCGTACGCGATCGCCACGGCCCGCCCGATCCCGGAGTCGCCACCGGTGATGAGCGCGCGCCGACCGGCGAGCCGGCCGTGGCCGACATACGAGGTCTCGCCGTGGTCGGCGGGCGGGACGAGTTCGGAGGCCAGGCCGGGCGCGGGCTGCGACTGCAGCGGGATGTCCACCGGGTACTTGTGCACGGGGTGCACCGGGCGGAGCTCAGGGCGCGGAGTGGGCTGATCGACGGTCACGGGGCCTCCAGAGGGTCGGGAGTCCGACGGTACGCCGCGACGGGAAATACGCCAGAACGGCCCGCGGAACACCGCACCCACCAGGGACTTTCCGAAAACGCTTTACAAACGAGCCTCTGTTGTCCAATACTCTCCGGCAACTGCTGTGAGCTGTTTCACGCAGGCTACTTCCGAGGGGGAACCGTGGCAACACGAACCAAGAACCGAAGCGACGAAGGGCTTTTCGGCCCCGGCTCCGTGGCATGGAAGGT
>CAYFRF010000111.1:0-1913 GCA_964345415.1 uncultured Microbacter sp.
CGCCAGAGGAGGGTGCGCTCGCGTGACCGGGCGGCGTGGAGCGGGTCGGCGTCGTCGGCCGCGCGTGGGTGGCGGGGTGTGGTCTCGTGCGAGCCCACCACGGTGAGGCCGGCGTCCGCGATGCGCTCGAGCAGGTCGTCGCGGGTCCGCAGGCCGATCAACTCGGCGAGGTCGGACAGGATCAGCCACCCCTCCCCCGCGGGTGTGAGGTGGTCCGCGAGCCCGGTGAGGAACCGGGTGAGCACGTCCGAGCCCGGGTCATAGATCCCCTGCTCCAGGGCTGACGTCGGCCGTCCCGGAATCCAGGGCGGATTGCACACCACCACATCCGCGCGACGCCCCTCCGCAGGCCAGAGATCGGCCTCCTCCACGCGAACCCGGTCCGCCAGGCCGAGCCGGTCCATGTTGTCGCCCGCGCAGCAGACCGCACGCGGGTTGATGTCGGTGGCCACCACCTCGCGGGCCCCGCGCCGGGCCAGGATCGCGGCGATCACCCCGGTGCCGGTCCCGATGTCCATGGCGACGGGCTCCGACACTCCGGCCGGCCAGGCCGCGTCGGCGACGAGGTCCAGGTACTCGTCACGGGTCGGGGCGAACACTCCGTAGGCAGGATGCATCCGCGCCCCGAGCGCAGGTACCTCGATGCCCTTCCTGTGCCATTCGTAGGCGCTGATCACACCGATGATCTCCGACAGGGACACGAGGGTCGAGCCCCTGTCCCCCGCGCCGTACGCATGCCGGCAGGCCTCTCGCACGTCGGGCGCCCGCCGCAGCGCGATCGTGTGATCCGGCTCGAGTTCCATGACGATCTTGCCGAGTATGGCCGCGCGTTGGGATCGGGCGAGTCGGTTGGCGTGGAAGAGGGTGCCGGGATCGACGTCGCGTCGAGTTTTCCCTGCCTTTCGGGAGGCCTGCTTCTCGAGGCGCCGGTCGAGCGCGCGCAGGAGTTGGCGGGCGTTGTGGAAGTCGCCGCGCCACAAGATACTCCGGCCTGAGCGGGCCAATCGGAGGGCTGTGTCGGCGGCGATGTCGTCGTCGACTATCTCCAGGTCGCGTGGCGGCGGGGCGCTGCTCTCGGAGCGCCACCTCGCCGTGCGCGGCGAGCCCTTCTCACTCCAGGCGACGGTGGCCTCGGGACGTCCGGCAGCGTGGGAGGGCAATGGGATCCTTCGACGATCGGCGCGCACGCTCCGCGGCGGCGGAGGCGTGGAGGCGCTACGGACGGCGACCGGTGAACGCGGTCGGTGACCAGTGTCCCAGCCCCGGCGCCCCGTGGCACGCACGCCTCCCGCGGTGGGCGCGCCGTCGCGGCCGCGCGTTCCCATCTGGATCGGTCGCCGCGCCGAATCCCTGGCATGCACTCGACGCCCCGCTCCCCCGCGCCGGCGGCCTTCCACGTGCGGGCCGTCGGCTCGGACGTGGAAGGCCTCCTCGGCGCCGCACCCCACCTCGCCCCCGCCACCCGGCACCGCGAGCCTCCCGAGCGGGTGACTGTCTACGACACGGTCTGCGTGTGGTGGGGGCAGTGGGTGGCGGTGGCCGCGACCGGGTGGGGCGCGGTGGTTCTGCTTGTCCCGCTCCTCGCCACCTATGGCGCCGGCGCTCTACACCTGTCGTGGAGGAGAAGAAATGACGACGACGACAACGACGCTGGCCTCCACCGGTAGACCGCGGCGCCCCTCCCGATGGACGCCCCGGGCATCACGGCCGACACGCTCGCCAGCGCGACTTCCGGTGGCTGAGCTCGGCGTCGACTCCGGGCTGTGTCAGAGGACGAGGTCGAGCAGGAGAGCTGCTGAACGCCACCCATCCGATGTCGCGCCACCTGCTGGATCCCGTAGGTGGCGCGACATCCGATAGGCAGCGCGGGCCAGACGGGGGCGAACACGCGCATCCGATAGGCAGCGCGGGCC
>CAYFRF010000111.1:2013-7833 GCA_964345415.1 uncultured Microbacter sp.
AGGCAGCGCGGGCCAGACGGGGGCGAACACGCGCATCCGATAGGCAGCGCGGGCCAGACGGGGGCGAACACGCGCATCCGATAGGCAGCGCGGGCCGGATGCGTGCGGCCGCGGTTGTCGCGGCCGTCAGGCGTTGCTGCGCATGGCGTCGTACTCCTCGGTGTCCAACACGACCAATCGCGAGTACTTGCCCTCGACGTTGTCCACGTAGCCGATCGCGCGGACGTACGGCGCGATCACGTGGACCTTCTGCATGGGCGTCACGATGAGCAGCTGGATTCCCAGCTTGGCGAAGAGCTCCAGCGCGTAGCGGGAGGAGATGTCGGAGCCGCGGCCGAACGCCTCGTCGATCACCGCGAAGCGGAAATCACGCGACTTCTCCGCACCCCACTCCAGGCCGAACTGGTACGCCAGCGAGGCCGCGAGGATCGTGTAAGCGAGCTTCTCCTTCTGCCCGCCCGACTTGCCGTCCGAGTCGCGGTAGTGCTCCCACTCCACGTCCGTCTCGCGGTCGCGTTCGGAGGCGGAGAAGGTGTACCAGTTGCGCACGTCGGTGACGTGCTCGCGCCACTTGCGGTCGGAATCGCTGTGGCCCTCGCGGCCGCGGAGCCGCTCGAGGATCCCCTGCACCGCGCGGTACCGCTCCTCGGAGTACTGGTCTCCCCCGCTGCCCAGGGAATCGTCGGTGATCGCCCGCAGGTCGGCGCGGAACTCGCGGACGTCCTGGTTGACCGTGGCCTGCCGGTCCAGCCGGACGAAGCGGCCCGGGTTGAAGTCGATCGCCCCCAGCGCCTCGTTGATCTTCTCGATCTTCTGCTGGATGTCGTCGGCCTTGCGCAGCAGCCAGTTGTGGAAGCCGGCCAGCTCGCGGATCGTGTTGGTGCGCAGCTGGTGCTCGAACTCGTCGACGAACCGCGGCAGGTCGTCGCCCGCCACGCGGTCGTGGAACCGCACGTACTCGGCGCGGGCCGCGACCGAGGCGTCCATCTCGATGGTCTCCGCCGGCCACCGACGCCGGATCTCGGACATGGCCCGCTGCATGGTCGTGCCGCTCTCGCCGAGTTCGGCGTTGGTGCGGTCGATCTCCGAGCTCAACTCGTCCACGAGCGCCTGCTCCAGCGTGTGGGTGGCGTCGGCGTCGACAAATGCGCCGTCGCTGGCATCGTCCGCGGCGGAGGCGTCTGCAGCCGCGCCGCTGCCCTGCCCATCAGCCCGGGTGCGCTCCCGCACGCGCGGGTAGACCTCGCGGGCCGCGGCCAGGTTCACCTCGTCGAACTGCTCCACCACGCGCTGGTCGCGGGCCATCGCCGCGGTCTCGTGCTCGATGAACCCGCTGCCCCGGCTCTGCTGGTCCGCCAGCTCACGCTCGGCGGCGGCCAGCTCGGCGGTCCGGGCGTCCACCGCGGCGAGCCGCTGGTCGATCTCCGCGAACTCGGTGCTGCCCTCGATGAGACGACGACGCTCGGCGTCGGCGGAGTCCACGCGCGCCTGCGCCTGCTCCCAGTCCAGATCCCGCCACGAGGAGTAGTCGGCCAACCGAGCCAACGCGGTCAGCGCCTGCGCGGTCGTCTTCCGCGCCTGCTCGGTGGACTCCAGTCCCTCGGCGAGCTCGCGGACCGACTCGACCAGTGCGTCATACCGCTCGGTGAGGGCGGAGACCTTCTGCTCGTTGCGCCAGCCCAGCACCCAGCCGCGCGGGTCGCTGGCGGACCGGGAGTCGTCCTTGACGTGCCGGTCGCGGGACCGGACCTGGCCCTCGCGGGTCACGGCGCGGTCGGAGCCCCGGAACTCCTCCATCGTGTCGGCGCAACGATGGTCGGCGCGGGCGTAGAGCTCGCGGTGCAGGTAGCCGCTCAGCGGCGAGTCGGCGATGTCCAGGGTGTCTGCCAGCAGCAGCCCGTCGACCTGCGGACGCTGCAGGCTCACCTGCCGCTCGGGCACCCGCTCGTAGACCAGGCGCACGCCGACCTCGCGGCCGTCGGCCCGGCGGGCGGTCAGCCTGCGGCTGTTGACCCACTCGGCCACGTCCGCGTAGTGCCGCTGCGGCACCAGCAGCGAGAGCGCGAAGCCGCGCAGCACCCGCTCGGCCGCGCCGCGCCACTGCGCGTGCTCCTCGCGCATATCCAGCAGCTCACCGGCGAACGGCAGCTCCGACTGCTCCACGCCGAGCTCCCGGCACAGGCGCTCGCGCAGCTCCAGCTGCTCGGCCGGCAGGTTGCTGCGGCGCCCCTGGAGGCTGTGCACCTCCTCCTCGACCTCGCGCAGCTGCTTCTTGCGCTCCCCGTGCTCCAGCACGAGCTGCTGGTACCGGGCGGAGTGTTGCTCCGCCTCGGCCTCGAGGTGTGTCTGCCGCTGGGCCACGTGCGCGGACAGGGCGGCGAACTCCTCGGCGCCGCCCACCTCGTCGAGGCCGGCCTGGGCCACCGCGGCCGCGAACCGCTCCCGGCGGCCGCGCCGCTCCTCGACCTCGGCCCGGGCCAGCTCGGTCTCCCGCTCGAGCTCCCCGATCCGGTTGCCGCCGGCGTCCGCGCGGGCGGTGATGAGGCGATCGCGCTCGGCCGAGAGCTCGGCGGCCTCCTCGCGGGTCTGCGCCAGCTGCGCGGTGAACGTCTCGAGCTCGGTGCGGGTCTGGTCGATCGCGGCCTGCCGCAGCTCGAGCCGCAGTTCCGCGAAGTACGGCCGCAGGGCGACCTGCTCCTCGCGCAGCCGGTCCCGGCGCTCGACCGCCGCGTCGTACTTGTGCGACGAGTCGACGATCGGGGCGAGGATCTCCAGCTGCTCCCGGGCCCGCTGCACCGCCTGGTAGGCGGTGGTGAGGTCCTCGAAATGCTTGAGGATCCCGTCGATCCGGTCCTTGGCGTTGGCCGGCTCCAGCATGTGGGTGCGGACGAACTCGTTGAGATCGCCCACCGACTTCATGGAGATGGTCTGGTGGAACAGCTCCATGGCCTGCTCGGAGCGGATACCCAGGGAGCGGCGCATGATCCGGCCGTAGGACGGGAAGTCCTTGTCCACCACCGCGCCGCCCTCGCGCAGCCGGGTGATCAGCGCGCTGAGGTCGGAGCCGAAGTCGGTGAAATCGCCGGCGATGGACAGTGCCCGGTCGGCGGTGACGAAGCGCCGCCACGGCTGGCCCGCGCCGTCCTGCTGTTGGAAGACCTGGGCGAGCGTCACCTCCTCCTCGTAGCCCTCGTTGGCGAACACCCCGAGGATGACGGAGTAGGAGTTCCGGTCACGCAGCGCGACGGGGCGGACGGTTCCGGTGGCCTCGTTGCGTTCGGTCTTGTGGTAGCCCTGCACGTAGGAGCGCAGGGTGCGTTCCTTCTTGCCGGCGCCGGCGGCCTTGTTGTAGTCGATCCGGTGCGACGGCAGCAGCAGGGTGCTCACCGCGTCGACGAGCGTGGACTTGCCACTGCCGATGTCGCCGGTGACCAGCAGCGTGTCGCCGCCGGTCTCCAGCTGCCACACCTGGTGGTCGAAGGTGCCCCAGTTGTAGACCTCGAGCCGGGCCAGGCGGAAGCCCGGCCGGCCGGTGTTGCCCAGCTCCACGGGCGAGAACAGTCCCTCACTCATCGCCGGAACCCCCCTCGGTGGCCGTGGTGGAGGCGGTCAGCCCCGCGGTGTCGGCAGTAGCCGCGGCCCCCGAACCCTCGGCGGACAGCGCCACCGCCTCGTACTCGGCGAGCTTGCCCGCGAAATCGCCCAGCGTCTGCGCGTCGACGTACGCCTTGAGGATCCGCCGCACCTCCCACATGCCCTTCTCGTCCTTGAGCGGACGCAGGTAGCCCAGCGCCACGAGCCGGTTGATGGAGGCCTCCACCTGCCGCGTCACGCGCGCCTCGTCGGTGCTGCGGGACAGGAACAGCTCCATCATCTCCACGATCTGCTCGGTGGAGAGCACGAGCTTGCCCTGGTCTCCGGAGGATTCGAACTCCACCATCCGCTTGCGCAGCAGCACCGTGAGCAGACTGTCGGCGTAGGTGAGGGCGTGCCGGCGGATGACGCGCGGCAGCGGGTCCTCCCCGTCGGGGGTGTCCTTGGTGCGCAGGTAGGCGAAGCCCTCGTCCTCGTTGATCACCACGTCCAGGCCCACCACCGCGAAGTGGTCGCGCAGGGCGCCGCGGTGCCGCTGCAGGTCGGCCCAGCCGTCGGACTCCTGGTAGACGACCCCGTGCATCAGATGGATCGCGCTCGTGGCGATGGCGCGTTGGTCACTGGTCATCGGCGTCTCACTTCCACGCGGGGCATCCGTGCCCTCATCGGCCGCTCGGATTCGTAGTACTCGATCACCGTCTCCCCGGTCGGGTCGGTGACCACCTCGATGTCGTCGTCGTCCAATGCGAGGTAGGTGATGAGTTCGGACACCCCGTGCTCGACGGGATACATGGCGACGATGTCCTCGAGCAGGGCGGCGCCGCGCTCGGGGATGAGGGCGCGCAGGTGCTCGGCCAGGCGGGCGGGGTCCACGATCACCTGCTCGGCCAGCAGCGAGGTGTCCACGTCCTCCTCCTCGGCCGGCGGCAGGAGACTGTCGACCTGCGCGGCGGGGCGGACGCTGTGCAGGGGCCGCTCGGTGGCGAGGGTGATCTCCACGCCGGTCTCCTCGAACTCGAGCCCCACCTCGGGCGGCGCCCCCGCATCGCGCAGGCGTAGCGCGGTGGCCTCGATCTCGCGCACCAGGTCCAGCACGCGCCGGTTCTCCAGCACGATCTTGTCGTCCGTGAAGCGTCGCAGCTGCCCGGAGATGCGCCGCACCGTGGCCTGCGTGCGCTCGGCCGCCTCGGCCCAACTGTGGTGCACGTGCCGCAGGCGACTGTCCACGTCCAGGCCCTCGATGGTGGTGAGCCGCTCGAGCAGGTTGGACAGTTCCTCCTGGCTGGAGCTGGAGAGCAGCAGGTCGTAGAAGGCCTGGAAGCTGCGGCCCTGGTCGGAGGAGTCGATGCGGTTGCGCCCGCCGAACAGTTCGCCGAGCAGTTCGCCCTTGCTGCCGTCCCAGGTGGCGATCCGCTCGCGCGCCGAGCGGTCCAGTTCGCGGAAGTTCTCCTCCACCTCGCGGAAGTCCGAGAGCAGGTCGCGGGCGGTGGTGGCGAACTGTTGGTAGCGGTCGCGGACGGCGGTGCGGTCGAGCAGGCCGGAGTCGGGGTCGTTGATCAGGTCCTGGATGGCGCGTTCGATCTCGTGCCTGCGGCGTTCCAGCTCGCGCAGGCGGCGTTCCGGGTCGGACTCGGTGCCCTGGTCGATCTGGCGCAGCAGGTCGATCGCGGTCTGCAGGCGCGATTCGGTGTCCACGAACTCGCGGGACTGCAGGCTCTGCACCCACGCGTACGCCTTCTCCAGCGCGGGCGTGGCGTCGTAGTGGATCTCATCGGAGCCGAGCGGGTAGAAGCGGCGCAGGTAGCCGTACTCGGGCGCGGCCCAGTCGGCGAGGTAGTCGGCCGCCGACCGCGGGTGCGGCGGGGCGTGCGGGGAGGCGGAGTTGACCGCGTACAGCTCATCGCTCAGGGCGTCGATGATCTGCCCCGCCGGGCTCGCGCCGCGACTTTCGTCCACGAAGAACCTGCCCAGGAAGGACAGTAGGAGTGGCGCCTGGTCCGCGCGCAGCATCCGCCACGCGGGATGGGTGTCGCGCAGCGTCTCGATCGCCGCGTAGTCCACTTAGGGGTCTCCTCGCGTTGGTGGGCCGGCTTCTGACCCGGACAAGTGTAGGAGCGCCGCCCTGCCTCACCTATCCGGCCCAACCCCGCCGCGCGCGGATCCCTGATGCCGGGCCTCACCCGCCGCGCGTACCGCGGCGACATTTATGACGACGACGACAACACC
>CAYFRF010000112.1:0-1517 GCA_964345415.1 uncultured Microbacter sp.
TCAGTCGAACTGCGGGGCTTCGGTACGCGAGCGCTTGAGCTCGAAGAAGTACGGGAACGAGGCGAGCTCGGCGGTGGCGTCGAAGAGGCGACCGGCGTCCTCGCCGCGCGGGATGCGGGTGAGGACGGGGCCGAAGAAGGCGACGCCGTCGACGTGCAGGACCGGGGTGCCGACCTCGTCGCCGACCGAGTCCATGCCCTTGTGGTGGGAGACGCGCAGCGCCTCGTCGAACTCGGTGGAGGTGGCGGCCTCGACGAGGTCCGCGTCGAGGCCGGCGGCGGCGAGCGCCTCCGGGATCACGTCGGGATCCTCGACCCCGCGGCCGTCGTCGTGGATCCGGGTGCCCATCTCGGTGTAGAGCCGGCCGAGGACGTCCTGGCCGTGGCGCTGGGCGGCGGCGATCGCCACACGCACCGGGCCCCACGCCGTCTTCATCTTCTCCATGTACTCCTCGGGCAGGTCGCGGCCGTCGTTGAGGACCGCCAGGCTCATGACGTTCCAGCTCAGGTCGATGTCGCGGACCTTCTCGACCTCGAGGATCCAGCGGCTGGTCACCCAGGCGAAGGGGCAGAGCGGGTCGAAGTAGAAGTCGACGGAACGGGTGGGCGCGGAGCCGGCAGCGGTCATGTCACCATCTTCCCCGCCTGCGGTCGCCGCCGCCACCCTGACCATCCCTGTCGCGCCGCGCGGAGCCGCGCCGGAGGGCCTGCCTGGTGGTAGACCTGAACCGGTAGCCGACCCCCAGGAACAGAGGATCTCCGCCATGCGTTCGCTCAACCTCACCCGTGCCGATGCCGCAGCCCGTTCGGAGCTGCTCGCAGTGGAGTCATACGAGGTGGAGATCGATCTGACCGACGGCGCGGGCGGCCCGGGGGCGGGGACGTTCCGGTCGCGGACCACGGTGCGGTTCTCGTGCTCGCGTCCGGGCGCGGAGACGTTCATCGATCTGCGCTCGGCGGTGATCAGGTCGGCGGTCCTCAACGGCCGGGAGCTGTTCCCGGCCGGGGAGAAAGAGAAGTACGACGACGACGACGGGCTCGTGCTCCCCGATCTGCAGGCGGAGAACGTCCTCGTGGTGGACGCGGATCTGGCGTACACCAGCACCGGCGAGGGCTTGCACCGGATGGTCGATCCGGCCGACGGGGAGGTCTACCTCTACTCGCAGTTCGAGACCGCGGACGCCAAGCGCGTGTTCGCGTGCTTCGACCAGCCGGACCTCAAGGCCCGGTACACGCTGACCGTCACCGCGCCCGAGAACTGGGTGGTGGTGACCAACACCCTGGCCGAGGAGTCCCCCGCCCCCACCGGCGGCGTGGTGCACCGGTTCGCCACCACCGAGATCATGTCGACGTATCTGGTGGCGCTCATCGCGGGGCCGTACCACCTGGTGGAGGACGCCTACACCGACGAGCACGGGACCATTCCTCTACGCCTGTTGTGCCGGGCGTCGCTGGCGGAGTTCCTCGACGCCGATCGACTGTTCGCCGAGACCAAGGAGGGCTTCGGCTTCTATCACC
>CAYFRF010000112.1:1617-7815 GCA_964345415.1 uncultured Microbacter sp.
GTCGAGAAGTCGTGGGCCTACCGCCAGGACCAGCTGCCCTCCACCCACCCTGTCGCCGCGGACATGACCGACCTGGAGACGGTCGAGGCGAACTTCGACGGGATCACCTACGCCAAGGGCGCCTCCATCCTCAAGCAGCTCGTGGCGTACGTGGGCCGGGAGCCGTTCCTGGCCGGGCTGCGTGCGTACTTCGCCGAGCACGCGTTCGGCAATGCGCAGTTCGACGACCTGCTCTCCGCGCTGGAGAAGTCCTCCGGCCGGGACCTGTCCGGTTGGGCCGGCCAGTGGCTGCGGACCACCGGCATCAACCCGATCTCGGTGGAGATCACCTCCACCTCGGGGGCCGGCGCCGACACCGGGAGCGGCGCCCGGGGCACCATCTCCGAGCTGACCGTGGTCCAGGGCCCGGCCGCCCCCGGCGCGGGTGAACTGCGCACCCACCGCCTCGGCGTGGGCCTCTACAACCGTGACGCCGCCGGGGCCCTCGTGCGCACCGCGCGCGCCGAGCTCGACATCCACGGCGAGCGCACTGTGGTGGCCGATCTCGCGGGCCAGCCCGTGCCGGATCTGGTGTTGCCCAACGACGAGGATCTCACCTACTGCTCGGTCCGCCTCGACGACCGCTCGGTGGCGACCGTGCTGGACTCGCTCGAGGACATCGCCGATCCCCTCGCCCGCACACTGTGCTGGTCGGCGTTGTGGGAGATGACCCGCGAGGCCCGACTGCCCGCGCGCCGGTTCGTGGAGGTGGTCTCCCGCGCGGCCCCGCACGAACCACACATCGGCGTGGTGCAGCGCGTGCTCACCCAGGCGCAGACGGCCCTGGCCCGGTACGCGGACCCGGACTGGGCGGCCGCCACGGGGTGGAAAACGTTCTCCCGGGCGATGCTGGACGCGGCCCGTTCCGCCGAGCCCGGCTCGGATCACCAGCTGGCGTTCCTCACCGCGCTGTGTGCCTGCCCGATCGGGTTCGACCAGTGCCGTGTGCTCGAGACGCTCCTCGACGCCGGCGCGGACGAGGCCGGGCTGCCCGGCCTCCTGGTGGACACCGATCTGCGCTGGACCGTACTCACGGCGCTGGCGGCGGCCGGTGCGGAGGACGGCGAGCGGATCGACACCGAGCTCGCCGCTGACGACACGGCCGGCGGCGCACAGCGGGCTGCCACCGCGCGGGCTGCACGCCCCACCACGGCTGCCAAGGAGGAGGCGGAGGCGCTGTTGCTCGCGACGGGCGCAGATGCCCCGAGCAACGCGATCGTCCGCGCGACCCTGCTGGGCGTGGACCGGCCCGGCCAGGAGCACCTGCTGTCCGGACTGAGCGAGCGCTACCTCGACAATGTCACCGCGCTGTGGACGGCCCGCCCCGGCGACCTCGCGCAGACGGTTGCCGAGGGGCTGTTCCCGTCGTGGGCGGTCGACACCGCCACGGTCGAGCGGTTCGAGGCCGTGGTGGCCGACGACGCCCGACCGGCGGCCCTGCGGCGGATCATCGCCGAACAGAACGCCGACATGGTCCGGGCGCTCGCGGCGCGCGCCGTCGACACCGCTGAATCCGACTGACGTCCGACCCCATACCCCACACCCCATACCCCTACCCCGTACCCCATACCCCATACCCCAGATGGTCGTCACTCGTGCGGACACGGTCGTCACCATTGCGGAAACACTCCGGCAGCACCGCAATGGTGGCGACCATCCCGTCGCACGCTGCGGACACTGCCCAGCGGCCCGGCACGCTAATCCCGCCTCAACCCAGCTCAGCGCTCGAACAGACTTCAGGCAGCGTCGAGGTAGAGGTAGTCCTCCCAGTGCGGGCCGATCTCCCGTAGCTGGGACACCAGTCGCCAGGTGCGGCCTCGTGGCGCCACCAGCGGGACCCGGAGCTCCCACCCCAGCTCCGACAGCAGCTTGTCGGCCTTGCGGTGGTTGCACGGCGCGCACGAGGCCACACAGTTCTCCCACCCGTGCGCACCGCCCCGGCTGCGCGGGATCACGTGGTCGACCGTGGTCGCCTTGGCATTGCAGTAGCCGCACCTGTGTGCGTCACGGTGCATCAGCGCAGCCCGCGTCATGGGGATCTGCGAGTGGTACGGGATCCGGACGTATTCGCGCAGGCGGATCACCGACGGCACGCGCACCGAGGTGTCCACGGATCGGACGATCAGCTCCGTGGGATGGTCGTGCACCACATCCGCTTTGCCACCGATCAGCATCACGACCGCGCGACGGGCCGGCAGGGCTGTGAGCGCCTCGTAGCTGGCGTTGAGCAGGAGCACTCGTGGCGCGGCCGCCAGGGTCACCGACCGGGCCACCGCCGGCTCACCCGTGGCTCCCCCGCCCACCGCGGAATGACGCGGGCGCCGGGCTCCTCGAGCCTGGGCGCCGTTCAGAGTCTTTCCGCCCACCGGTTCCCACCGCCCCGGGCTCGGCGAACCAGGTTGTCGGTACTCCGGGTTCTCGCGCACTGCTGTGCCCATGTGTGGTCTCCGCTCGTCTGCCCGAGCCCAGTCCACCATCAGCGACCGGGCCCCTGATGAACCTCGCCTTCAACGATGATGCACCTTCAGTGAACTCTTCGTGCGGCTAACGCGTCGCCTCCGTGTCGTGAGGTCGGGCCGGTGCCGGGCAGCGCTGCCGGTCCTCACCTGACCAGGGCCCCCGAATCGGAGACGCAGGCATGATGGATGACATGAGCAACAGCACGTTCTACGACGAGGTCGGCGGCGCGGAGACCTTCCGCAAGTTGGTCCACGAGTTCTACCGTGGTGTGGCAGGCGATCCGGGGTTCCGGGCGATGTACCCGGAGGAGGATCTGGGCCCGGCCGAGGACCGGCTCCGGATGTTCCTCGAGCAGTACTGGGGCGGTCCCACCACCTATTCCGAACAGCGCGGGCACCCGCGTCTGCGGATGCGGCACAACCCGTACGTGATCGACCAGGCAGCGCACGATACGTGGCTGAAGCACATGCTGGCCGCAGTGGACACGATCGACAGCGCGACCATGGACGACGAGCACCGCGAGGCACTGGTCGACTACCTCACCCGCGCCGCCGCGATGCTGGTCAACACCCCGGACGTCGTGTGAGTTTTCCGGCGTGATCACCTCGCCCCGTGCCGGCCGCGCGTGGGAGGACATGGTCCTCTACCAGATCTACCCGCGGTCCTTCGCCGACTCCGACCGTGACGGGGTCGGCGACCTCCGCGGGGTCATCGACAGGATCGGACACCTCGAGGCGCTGGGCGAGGACGGGGTGTGGCTCTCCCCGATCATGCGCTCCCCCGGGGTCGACCCTCGAGTACCTGCCCGAGGACCTGGAGATCGCCCAGCTCGTCGTGGACGACCGGGACGCCCGCTGGGACCGCGACGGTGTCCACGACGTTCACCGCCGCATCCGCGGTGTTCTCGACCGGCACCCCGGCACCGCCGCGTTCGGGGAGGTGTGGATCGGCCCCGTCGACCGCTTCGCCCGCTATCTGCGCCCCGACGAGCTGCACTTCGCCTTCCACTTCGCCCTCACCGGCGCCGCGTTCGAGGCGTCCGCCCTCCGTGCGGCGGTCGACTCGACCCTCGAGGCGGCCCGGGTCTCCGAGTCCGCCCCCACCTGGGCGCTGTCCAACCACGACGTGGTGCGGGAGGTGACCCGCTACGGCAACGGCCGGGTGGGAACCGCCAGGGCCCCGGCCATGATCCTGTTCACGCTGGCGCTTCCCGGGATCACCTTCGTCTACAACGGCGCCGAACTCGGGCTGCCCAGCGATTTCTCGATCCCGCATGACTGCCTCACCGATCCCACCTGGGAGCGCACCGGCCACGCCGAACTCGGACGGGACCACTGCCGGGTGCCGCTGCCCTGGACCGGCGACCGCCCTCCCTACGGCTTCACCACCGCCTCCGACACGTGGCTGCCCATGCCCCGCACGTGGGGCGGGCTGACGGTGCAGGCCCAGGAGGCAGACCCCGGTTCCACTCTCAACCTGTATCGCGAGGCGATCCGGATACGCCACTCCTGGCCGGCCGCCCCCGCCGCTGAGGTGCACTGGACCAGCGCACTTGACGGATGTCTAGAGTTCTGGCGCGAGGACGGGCCGGTCCGGTGCATGATCAACACATCCCGTCGATCGGTACCGCTGGCCCGGGGTGAGGTGATCCTGTCCTCGGGCCCGATCGACGGGCATCTCCTGCCACCGGACACCGCCGTGTGGCTGCAGCGCTGAAGGACAATGAGGGACACCGAGATGCGACTTTCGGGCAAGACAGCAATCGTGACCGGCGGCGCCGGCGGGATCGGCCGGGGCATCACCCGCGCCTTCACCAAGGAGGGCGCCACCGTTCTCGCTGTCGACATCAACGAGGAGGCCGGCGCCGCCTTGGTCGACGAACTCGGCGAGAAGGTCCAGTTCCTCGCCGCCGACCTGTCCGTCGAGGCCAACGCCGAGAAGATCGTCTCCACCGCGGTCGAGGCCTTCGGCGGGGTCGACGTGCTGGTCAACAACGCGCACGCCTCCCGGCAGGCGCCGCTGCTGGAGACCACCCAGGACATGCTGGATCTGTCGTTCAACACCGGCTTCTACCCCACCTTCTGGCTGATGAAGGCTGCACACGCCCAGCTCAAGGAGCGCGGTGGTTCGGTGATCAACTTCGCCTCCGGCGCCGGGATCAACGGACACCCCACCCAGGCCTCGTACGCCGCGGCCAAGGAGGCGATCCGCGCCATCAGCCGTGTCGCGGCGAACGAGTGGGCCCGGGACGGCATCAACGTCAACATCATCTCGCCCCTCGCGCTCACCGAGGGCGTGGAGAGCTACATCGAGGCCAACCCCGGCATCGAGAACAAGCTCCTGGCCGGCACCCCGATGCGCCGCTTCGGGGACCCAGAGGCCGACATCGGGCGTGTCGCCGTGTTCCTCGCCTCCGAGGACGCCTCCTACATGACCGGGCAGACGCTCATGGTCGACGGCGGCAGCGTCATGCTCCGCTGACCCCCAGACGCGGCAGCACGACGTTCCGGACGGTGTCCGGGTTGCGTTCGGTCACCACCCAGCGGCGGCCCAGCTCGCGGGCCGCGACCGCGGTGGTCCCCGACCCGCCGAACAGGTCCACCACCAGGTCGTCCGGGCCCGTGGACAACTCGACGATCCGCCGCATCAGCGTCTCCGGCTTGGGCGTCCGGAACCCGTCGACTCCGGCCGCCCGCAGTTCGGCACGGGCGGTGTCGGTGGACCCCACCTCCTGGGCCAGCCAGATGGTCTTGAGCTTCTTGATCCGCCCCACCTCGTGGCGGTCTCGCTGATAGATGTCCACACGCGTACCCGAGCGGCCCCGGACAGTCCTGCACACCAGCTCGTCCACCCGCTCCCGCGCCCGGTCGCGGGACCATCGCCAGACCGCCGGCGTGAGGTCGCCGAACACCGGGAGGATCTCCGTCAGCCCGGACTCCGGATCCACGGACACCCTGCCCGATTCCGGATCACCGTAGAGCGGGAACGTCATGGTGGGAGTGGTCCGCGGGTTGAAACGCTTGTTGGTGTTGCGGAGCGGCAACAGCCGGAAACTGACCCCGTCGGAATCCACGTGCGGGAAGTCGGAGGGATCGACCGCGGCGGCGATCCCCCCGGCCAGTGCCACCTTCTCGGGGTTCCGCGCGTACACCATCAGCCGGTCGTGGGAGCCGGCGAAGAACCGGTCGAGCTGGCGCCCCTTCGGATTGCTCTCCACCGTGAGGTCGGCGATGAACGCCTCCACCCCGAACACCTCGTCCAGGACGCAGCGCACGCGGTGGGCCTCGGCGTCGTCGAGATGCACCCAGACGGTTCCGGTCTCCGCGAGCAGCTCACGCGCCACGAGGAGCCGGTCCTCGATGTACCCCAGCCACTCGTGCCGCGGCATGTTGTCGTGGTACCCGTCGAAGCTGCCGCCACGGTTGTAGGGCGGATCGAGGTACACGAGCTGGGTGGCGCCGACCGGTCCCAGCCCGTGCGCGACCAGCCCGGTGTGTGCCTCGGCGATGCGTGCGCCGTCACCCACGAGCACCGCCCCTCGCACCGAGCCCGCCTGCGCGCAATCCACACCCGGCTCATTCTCGGGTGCCGGGCACAGGGCGGCGATCTGCGGTGCCGGGCCGTGGGTGCCGGGCGACACCGGCTCGCCCCGGCCCGGCCACGTGACCGTGAACCCCGAGTTCGTCACCGCAGTGGTTC
>CAYFRF010000113.1:0-7600 GCA_964345415.1 uncultured Microbacter sp.
ACGCGGTGTCGCCAGTAGCCGACCGCCACGAGGACCGGGATGAGCCAGGTGGCGCCGCATCAGATCACCACCCCGCGGCCGGCGACCACGCCCCGCACCGCGCCGACCATCGGCCCGTTGGACATCTCCACGATCCGCGCCCCCGCGACCACGGTGATGGCCACCGCGCCCATCGACACCCAGTACGGCGGGTCGAGTTCCCGCGGGTCGAACGGATAGACCATGAGTCGCAGCGACACGTAGACAGCGCAGGCCACGTAGAGGACGACGCTGAACGACCACGCGGTCACGGCGAGGATCGCGAGCGCGTCGCGGGCGGCCTCGAAGTGCGGCTCCAGGGTGGCCGCGCCCACGGCCACGGACTGGGCGGCCACCACCCAGATGAACCAGGTGCCGTTCGCCTCGGTCAGCACGGACCGGTCCGTGCGGGCCAGGACGGCCACCCAGGGGACGGTGTAGCCGAGGCCCAGCCAGGCGAGGGCCGCGACGGTCAGCAGGACCGCCGACATGACGTACAGGCCGTGGCCGGCGAGGCCCGTGGCCAGGACGTTGGTGCCGGCGACGAAGGTGAAGAACAGGAAGGCCGTCCGCGAGTCGTGCAGGTCGGCCCCGACCGCGGCCCGGTAGGAGATCAACCGCCACAGGTTGAGGACGACCAGGACCGCGTACTCGACCGCGGTGAGGACCAGCAGGACCACCGCGAGGGTGTCCCATCCGCGCTGCCCGGCCCCGATCGCCACGATGCCCGTGGCCATGACCATGGCGAAGTAGCCGGGGGAGAGCTGCTCCGGGGTGGGGATCCTCCGCGGGCGGCCGACTCTAGTGGCGTGCTCCACGTCCCGCCCCGGAGCGTTGGCGGTCCGCGCCGATCCGGCGGCTCACGTCACCCACGTCCTCGCGCATCCACCCGCGGCGGTACGGGCGGTTGCCGAACTGGCCGGAGGGCCGCGAGCGGTAGACCACGTACGGGCGCCACAGGTAACCGACGGGCGCGGAGAAGACGTGCACGAGGCGGGTGAACGGCCAGATCGCGAACAGCAGGAACGCCACCACGGCGTGCGCCTTGAAGGTGAAGGGGGCGTCCACCATCAGTGAGGGGTTGGGCTGCAGGTAGAAGATCTGGCGGAACCAGACGGCCAGCTCGTCGCGGTAGTCGTAGTGCGCCAGGATGTTGCCGACGACGGTGTTGGCCATCCCCAGGAAGATGGTCGCGCCCAGGAAGACGTACATCACCTTGTCGTTGGTGGTGGTGGCCGAGAACACCGGGCCGACCGTGCGCCGGCGGTAGATGAGGATCACCAGACCCACGACGGTGCAGAATCCGGCGATCGCTCCCACGACGACCGCCATCCAGTGGTAGGCGCTCTGCGAGATTCCGATCGCCGTGGTCCACGACTTGGGGATGAGCAGGCCCATGATGTGGCCGCCGATCACGAAGAGGATGCCGAAGTGGAAAAGCGGGCTACCCCAGCGCAGGAGCCGCGACTCGTACAACTGGCTCGAGCGGGTGGTCCACCCGAACTTGTCGTAGCGGTACCGCCACCAGTGCCCCACGATGAAGATCGCGAGGCAGACGTAGGGCAGTACCACCCAGAGGAAGACATCGAGGAGGCTGACGTTGGCGTCGGTCATGGTCGGGCCCCGCTTTCCAGGTAGGACGAGGAGGTGAACGCTTCGAGCCCGACCTCTTCGTCGGGCGGGCCCTGGGCGATGAGCCGGCGGACGGCGTCGCGGTCGTCCCCGCCGATCGGCGGGAGCGTGCCCGAGACCGTCTCGACGGCCCCGGCCCAGGCCGAGCCGCGGTCGCTGAGGGAGATCCTGAGCAACTCCAGTCCGGGGCGGTTCTGGACGAGCAGTTCGCGGCAGCGGTCCAGGTCGTGCTGGGCGCCGAACTCGAGCAGCACGCCCAGGTGGTCGGGTAGTTCCGCGGCCTCGAGGTCGGCGCCGGCCGCCTTGTACGCCTGCACGAAGTCGACCAGCGCCATCCCGCGCTTGCGGGTGTCGCCGTAGCGGAAGTAGGTCAGGTAGAGGCAGCAGCGGCGGCGCAGGTCGAACGTCTCGACGTACTCCTGCTGGAGCTCGGTGAGCGGGGTCGTCCCGAGGTGGTCCAGCAGCGGGAGCAGCGGCCGGGCCACCTCGCCACGCTCTGCCACCAGGTCCCGGATGAGGGGCAGCCGCCCCAGCAGCTCGGTGTCCGGGTAGTCCAGCAGCAGCGAGACCGCCTGGTACAGGGCGCGGTCCTTCGGTGAGCCCGGACCCACAGCCGTGGCGGCGCCGGGCATGACCGCCCGCCGGACCCTGGAGAACAGGTCGGTGCCGAAGCCGGTCCCGGCGAGGAACTGGGCCACGGCTCAGTCCTTCTTCCGCGGGAAGAGCCCGCTGGTGCCGAGGCCGTCCCAGTTGAGCAGGTTCACCCGCCTGTTCTTGTCGGCCGGGGAGGCGATGGTGTCGGAGGTCTGCCGCTGCTTCAGGGCGTGGAAGCTCTCCACCGCGATCGGCAGGGCCTGGTCGCCCGAGCCCTCGCCGAACGGGCCGGACTCGCCCATCATCCCGGGCCCGCCGTCGTAGTCGAGGCTGCACTCGGTGACCAGTTCCTCGAGGGAGTGCGCCTCCTCCTGGTGGGCGGTGGGGATGACGTAGCGCTCGTCGTAGTGGGCCAGGGCCAGGAGGCGGTACATGTCGTACACCTCTTCCTCGGTCATGCCCACGGCCTCGCAGATCTCGGCCCGGGGCTCGCGGCCCAGGTTGATGTCCCGCATGTAGGTCCGCATCGCCGCCAGTCGGTTGAGGACCGCCTGGATGGTGTCCACGTCCCCGGCGGTGAACAGTTCCGCCAGGTACTCCATGGGGATGCGCATGGAGTCGATCGCGCCGAAGAGGGTGTCGGAGTCCTCGCCGTCGCCACCGTCGGCGGTGACCCTGTCGACGATGGGGCTCAGCGGCGGGATGTACCAGACCATGGGCATGGTGCGGTACTCCGGATGCAGTGGCAGGGCCACCTCGAACTCCGAGATGAGCTTCCAGATCGGTGAGCGCTGGGCGCCGGAGATCCAGTCCTCCGGGATGCCGGCCTCCCGGGCGGCCCGGATGACCTCCGGGTCGTGCGGGTCGAGGAAGCACTCACGCTGGGCCGCCAGCAGGTCGTGCTCGTCCGGCACCGAGGCCGCCTCGAGCACCTTGTCGGCGTCGTAGAGGATCAGCCCGATGTAGCGCAGCCGGCCGACGCACGTCTCCGAGCACACGGTGGGGATCCCCACCTCGATCCGCGGGAAGCAGAACGTACATTTCTCGGCCTTGCCCGTGCGGTGGTTGAAGTACACCTTCTTGTACGGGCACCCGGTCACGCACTGGCGCCAGCCGCGGCATTTGTCCTGGTCCACCAGCACGATGCCGTCCTCGACGCGCTTGTACATTGCGCCGGAGGGGCACGAGGACACGCACGACGGGTTGAGGCAGTGCTCGCAGATCCGCGGCAGGTAGAACATGAAGGTCTCTTCGAACTCGGCCTTGATCTCCTGGGAGACCTTGGCCAGGATCGGGTCGTCCTTCATGTGGGTGGGGGAGCCGCCCAGGTCGTCGTCCCAGTTGGCCGACCACGAGATCTTCATGGGTTCGCCGCTGATCAGCGAGTACGGGCGGGCCACCGGGGTGTGCTCCTGCAGCGGGGCGGAGATCAGCGTGTCGTAGTCGTAGGTCCACGGCTCGTAGTAGTCGTCCATCGCCGGCATGGTGGGACTGGAGAAGATCTCCAGCAGCTTGCGCACGCGCCCACCGGCCTTGAGCTTGAGCCGACCGTTCCGGCCGAGCTCCCAGCCGCCCTTCCACTTCTCCTGGTCCTCGTAGGTCCGCGGGTAGCCGAGGCCGGGCCGGGTCTCGACGTTGTTCCACCACACGTACTCGGTGCCGGACCGGTTGGTCCACGCCTGCTTACAGGTCACCGAACACGTGTGGCATCCGATGCATTTGTCCAGGTTCATCACCATGGACATCTGGGCCATGACGCGCATCAGTACTGCACCTCCTGCGAGCGGCGACGGATGACCGTCACCTCGTCGCGTTGGTTTCCGGTCGGGCCGATGTAGTTGAACGCGTAGGTGAAGTGCGCGTACCCGCCGATGAGGTGGCTGGGCTTGATGAGGATCCGGGTGGCGGAGTTGTGGATGCCGCCGCGTTTGCCGGAGGCCTCGGCGATCGGCACGTCGACCGTGCGGTCCTGGGCGTGGTGCATGTAGACCGTGCCCGCCGGCATCCGGTGGGAGACCACCGCGCGGGCGACGACGACGCCGTTACGGTTGACCGCCTCCACCCAGTCGTTGTCGATCACCCCGATCAGCTCCGCGTCCTCGGAACTCATCCAGATGGTCGGCCCGCCACGGGACAGGCTGAGCATGAGGAGGTTGTCCTGGTACTCGGAGTGGATGGACCACTTGTTGTGCGGGGTCAGGTAGCGCACGGTGAGCGCCGCGCCGCCGCCGTGGGGGTCGTCCGCGCTGCCCAGCACCGGCTCGCCGTACAACTCGTGCATGTTCAGCGGCGGGCGGTAGACGGGCAGTTGCTCGCCGACCTCGGCCATCCAGTCGTGGTCCATGAAGAACTGCATGCGGCCGGTGAGCGTGTGCCACGGCTTGAGCCGCTCCACGTTGATCACGAACGCGCTGTACCGGCGGCCACCGTGTTCCGAGCCGGACCACTCCGGGGAGGTGATGACCGTCTGCGGGCGGGACTGGGTGTCGGCGAAGGTGATGCGCTTGCCGGACTCCCCGCGGGACAGGTCGGCCAGCTCGCGGCCGGTGCGGGCCTCGAGCTGCTCGAAGCCCTGGGTCGCGAGCCGCCCGTTGGTGGTCCCGGACAGGGTGAGGATCGCCTCGCACATGCGGATGTCGGTGTCCAGGCGTGGCCGGCCCTTACCCGCGCCGGTGCGGGTCTCGCCGTTGGCCCTGAGCAGGACGCCGATCTCCTCGTCCGGCTTCAGCAGCAGGCCCTTGACCGGCATGCCCGCCTTCTCGGCGAGGGGGCCGAGCGAGCCGAACTTCTCGCCGATCAGTCGGTAGTCGCGCTCGACCTCGACGATCTTGGGGAAGTTCTGCCCTGGCACCGGCTCGCACGAGCCGTCCTTCCAGTCCGACACCGTGCCGCCCGGGTTGGCCAGGGCGTCCGGGGTGTCGTGCGTGAGCGGCACGGCCACCACGTCCGTGCGGGTGTCCAGGTGCCCGTGACTGAACTCCGAGACCTTCTCCGCGAGCAGGCGGAAGGTGTCGAAGTCCGTGCGGGTCTCCCACGGCGGGTCGATCGCGGCGTTGAACGAGTGCACGAACGGGTGCATGTCCGTCGAGGACAGGTCGTGCTTCTCGTACCAGGTGGCCGCAGGGAACACGAGGTCGGAGAACAGCGTGGTGGAGGTCATGCGGAAGTCGAGCGTGGCGAGCAGGTCGAGCTTGCCGTCCTCCGCGTCCTCGCGCCACACCATGTCGCGGCCCCGGTGTCCCTCCGGCGCCTGGTCGGCGCGCAGCGAGGAATCGGTGCCCAGCAGGTGCTGGAGGAAGTACTCGTCGCCCTTGGCGGAGGAGCCGATCAGGTTCGAGCGCCACACCGTGAGGACCTTGGGGGCGTTGCCGGGTCCGTCCGGGTCCTCGGCGGCGAACCGCATCGACCCGTCCTTGATCCGGCTCACCACGTGCTCGGCAGCGGACACGCCCGCCTTTGCGGCCTCGTCCCCCAGGTCGAGCGGGTTGGCGGAGAACGTCGGGAAGGACGGCATCCAGCCCAGCCGCGCCGACATGGCCACCAGGTCCGGGGTGCTCATGCCCTCAAAACGGTTCTCGCCGGTGGGGGAGGCCAGCACGTCCGCGCCGTAGGAGTCGTACCGCCACTGCCCGGTGTGCAGGTAGAAGAACGCCGTGGAGATCATCTGGCGCGGTGGCCGCGACCAGTCCAGGGCCATCGCGACCTGCTGGAACCCGGTCAGCGGACGGACCTTCTCCTGCCCGACGTAGTGCGCCCAGCCGCCGCCGTTGACGCCCTGCGTGCCGGTGAGGATGGTCAGGGCCAGGAACGCCCGGTAGATGAGGTCGGAGTGGAACCAGTGGTTGGTGCCCGCGCCCATGAGGATCATCGACCGGCCGCCGGACTCGAGCGCGTTCTGTGCGAACTCGCGGCCGATCCGCTCGGCCTGCGCAGCCGGGACGCCGGTGTGTTCCTCCTGCCACGCCGGCGTGTACGGGGAGGGGTCGTCATATCCGGTCGGCCAGTCGCCCGGCAGCCCCTCCCGGCCCACGCCGAACTGCGCCATCATCAGATCGAGAACGGTCGTGACGCGGAACTCCACGGCAGTGTCGTCGTCGTCACGCCCCCGGATGGTCCGGTAGGGCACCCCGCGCGCGATCGTGCCCGCGTCGCCCCGCGTGGTGTCGAAGCGCGGCAACGTGACCTCGGCGGTCCCCTCGCGCGTGTCCAGCAGCGACAGCGCCGGGTCGACCTCGCCCAGATCCAGGTTCCAGTCGCCCGCGCCCTGCTCGCCGAACCGGTGACCCAGCGTGCCGTTCGGCACCACCAGCCGGTCCGTGACCGCGTCGAGCAGCACCGTCTTGTTGGCCGCGTTCTCGCCCGGGTCCCGCGCCAGCACACCGTCGGCGAGCATGTCCGCGGTGACGAACTTGTGCGGCAGCACCGAGCCGTCGGGGCGGGTGCGCAGCGTGACCAGGAACGGCAGGTCCGTGAACTGCTTGGCGTAGCGCTCGAACTCCGGCGTAGCTCTACGGGCGTAGAACTCGGTGAGCACCACGTGCACCATCGACATGGCCAGCGCGCCGTCGGTGCCCGGGTGCGGGTGCAGCCACTCGTCGGCGAACTTGGTGTTGTCCGCGTAATCCGGCGAGACCACCACGACCTTCTGGCCCTTGTAGCGGGCCTCGGTCATGAAGTGCGCGTCCGGCGTGCGGGTCACGGGAACGTTGGAACCCCACATGACCAGGTACGACGAGTTGAACCAGTCCGCCGACTCCGGCACGTCCGTCTGGTCGCCGAACACCTGCGGCGAGGCCACCGGCAGGTCCGCGTACCAGTCGTAGAAGGAGAGCATGGAACCGCCGAACAGTTCCACGAAGCGCGAACCGGCACTGAACGAGGCCATGGACATCGCCGGGATCGGCGAGAAACCCGCCACCCGGTCCGGCCCTACCGTCTTGGCGGTGTACACGTGCGCTGCCGCCGCGATCTCCAGGGCGTCCTCCCAGCGGGCACGGACCAGGCCGCCCTTGCCGCGGGCGCGCTTGTACCAGGCGGTCTTGGCACTGTCGGAGACGATCGAGCCCCAGGCGTCGACCGGATCGGCGTGCTCGGCCCGCGCCGCCCGCCACAGCTCCAACAGGCGGCCGCGGATGTACGGGTAGCGCACGCGCGTGGGGGAGTAGGTGTACCACGAGAAGGCCGCGCCGCGCGGACACCCGCGGGGCTCGTAGCCAGGCATGTCGTCCCCGATGTCGGGGTAGTCGGTCTGCTGGGCCTCCCAGGTGATGATCCCCTCCTTGACGTACACCTTCCACGAGCAGGAGCCCGTGCAGTTGACGCCGTGCGTCGAGCGGACCACCTTGTCGTGGCTCCA
>CAYFRF010000114.1:0-7516 GCA_964345415.1 uncultured Microbacter sp.
GCCGCCTCCATCAACTGGATGAGTTCCTCAAACAGGCGGGGGAAGGCGGCCAGCTCGCGGACGGTGGCAGAGAAGTCGGCGGTGGGCTGCGAAGGCACGAGGTAGTCGACGAGCATTGAGGCCCACACGTCGTCGCGGTGGAACTCGTCGCCTGCGAGGATCCCCTTGCTCACGCGCGTGTACTCGCGGATGCGGTCCAGATCATCCACGGTGCGTAGACGCTGCAGCTTCTTGAGCAGCTGCTTCTCCCGGCCGTCTGGTTCGGGCTGGCTGCTCGCAATCGTGACGATCGTGGTCCACGAACGGTCAGCACGATAGACGTCGTCGAGGTCTCGGTTCGTCTCGTCGAGGAAATCGGCTAGCCGCGGAACTGCGCCCAAGGCACGAAGATCCCGTGCCAGGGCGTTTTTGGTATTGGCCTTGACGGATTCCTTGATTGAACGGAGCACTTCGTCCCGAGCAACCTCGTCGAGAACGATGCGGGACGCCCCGGGCAGGGTCGGAAATCCCACGTCGAGGTCGTTCTCCAGTCGCCGCCGGGATAGGCCTGTCATGGCGTGGAACCGCCCCGCCAAATTGAAATCAGCCCGATGGTGGCCCACAAAATCCAGAACCACCAGCACGGCCTTGCCCGGTGCGCGTCGCAATCCCCGGCCAAGCTGCTGCATGAAAATCGTGGAACTCGCAGTGGGGCGCAGCATGAGAACTACATCTACCGAGGGGATATCGACGCCTTCATTGAAAACGTCGACGGTGAAGATGCATTGCAATTCGCCGGCCTTCAGCTGTTCGACCAGCGAACGACGAGTATCGGAGGGGGTGGTGCCGACAATCGCTGCCGACCGGATCCCCCGGGCCGTGAATGCCTCTGCCATGTACTTCGCATGCTCCACGGAGACGCAGAATCCCAGGCCGCGCATGCGGCGTGGATCGAGAATCTTCTCCCGCAGAGCCTTGAGGATGAGCAGCGTGCGGGCATCGTTTCCGGTATACAAAGCCGACAGCGCTCCGGGACTGTACTGGCCGGCAGACCACTCCACATCGCGAAGATCAGTGTTGTCGGAAATCCCGTAGTAGTGGAATGGGCACAGTAGGTCCTGCTCGAGCGCATCCCACAGGCGAAGTTCGTAGGCAGTGCGACCATCGAAGAATTGGCGAACGTCTACTCCGTCAGCACGCTCCGGGGTGGCGGTGAGCCCGAGAACTTCGCCTGCATTGAATCGCGACAGCAGGCGCCTATACGACGAGGCTTCGGCGTGATGGAACTCGTCAATAACTAGAACATCCCAGTGCTCTGCGGCCTGGGTGTCCTTGTCGAGGGATTGCACGCTGGCAAACACGTGCTTCCACTGCCGTGGCCGCTCGCCATCCACAAAGAGTTCGCCAAAGGAACCGTCGCCCAAGACCTCGCGGTAGGTGCGCAGGGCCTGGACCAGGATCTCTTTCCTGTGCGCGACAAAGAGCAACGTCGGCCGCTGGCCGCCGGCCTTGTCTGCGAGTCCCCGGTAGTCGAGTGCGGCCACCACCGTTTTGCCTGTTCCCGTCGCCGCGACAAGCAGGTTCTTGTGGTGATCGAAGACCTCGCGCTCAGTTTCCAGCGCGTCGAGCATCAACTGCTGATGGCCGAAGGGGCGCACCTCCAGCCCCGTCAGCGAGACGAGAACAGAACTGCTCTGTCGCCCACCAGCCTCTTCGAGAGCGGAATCCAGCTTGTCACCATCGCGGTCCGGGTCGTAGAGCTCAAAGTCCGGAAGGTTCCAATAGGAATCGAAGACAGTTCGGAACTTTGCGATCTGCGCTGCGTGGGCGACCGACGATAGGCGCACGTTCCATTCCAAGCCATCGACGAGGGCGGACCGCGACAAGTTGGAGCTACCGACGTACGCGGTGTCGAAGCCTGAGTTTCGTCGGAACAGCCACGCCTTCGCGTGGAGGCGAGTCGAGGCCTTCTCGAACCTCACCTTGACCTTGGTGCCGTAGTCCCGGACCAACACATCGAGTGCCCGACGATCCGTGGCTCCCATGTACGTGGTGGTGAGAACTCGTGGCGCGATTCCACGCTCAGCAAGCAGCTCAAACTGTGGACTCAGCACCGTCACACCAGTGAACTTCACAAAGGCGCACAGCAGATCCACCTCATCGGCGGACTCCATCTCCAGCGCGAGCTCATTGCCAAGCCCCGGCTCGTCCCGAGCGTTGGTCAGCAGCGCGCCCTCCGACAGCGGGGTCGACGGACGCCGCGGAACACGTCCACCCTCCGGGACCACCGATTCCAGCAACTCATCGCCGGGAAGATCGTCACCGATGGACGAAAAGACGCTCACGAAGCGATGCAGGAAGGCTCGCCGTTCTTCCGCATTGAGAGTCTCAAGATGCCGCCGAACCGAGTCACCGATGTGGCGCCCCAGAAGCTCAGGCGCCAACGTTGGATCGATTGCCTCTAGGTGCGATATCGCATCGGTCGCATCGATGCGCTGCTGGACATGCGGCGTGACAACGGACTCGTAGAGCCCGTAGGGAAGTGGGACAGTCAACGTTTCACCTCGACAGCAGTCGTGGTGAGGGCTGCTACCGCCGGCAAGTCTGGGGCTGCCCAATCGAGTGTGCCCAAAGCGCTTCGGGGAACCCACCGCAGTTCGTCGTGGTCAGTGCTCTCGATGGGAGTATCGGCCGACGTGACGAAGTAGCAGGCCAGATCGATGTCGTGATCGCCGACGCGGGTGACCGATCGGTCAATCAGCTGGCCCACGGTGATGGAGAGTCCAAGCTCCTCCCGGATCTCGCGAACCAATGCGGCGACGGGAGAGGCGTTGTCGTCGTCGTCAATCTTTCCGCCCGGAAACTCCCACTTGCCCGCAGCGGACCTGCCCGGTGCCCGTCGGCAGGCGAGAACCTCCTCGCCCCGAGTGAACACCGCCGCAACAACTTCAAGACGCGGCAATTCTTCTCCCTCAGCGACGGCGCGAATACTTCGTGGCAGAGCTTACTGAGAAGCACTGGACGACCGGCCAGAACCGAACACTCACGTTGGCGGGCTGCATGAGTGAGGAGGCAACGCTGCCGGATCTCCCCGGAACCGGTAGTCGACGTGTGTCAATAGGCCACAATGGAACAGGTTCCACCGCCGGAGTAAGGTTCGCCATGAGTCAGTCCCCTCAGGACTCGGACACGCCCACGCCGCTGCGCGTCGACCCCGCCGACGAGTACGCCCACCAGCCCGACGCGGACCAGCGCCTGTGGAGCGAGAGCCACTACATGGACGCGATCAGCGACGACGGCAGCGTCGGCGTCTCGCCCGCCTCGGCGACACCCCCAACCTCGGCGCCTCCATCACGTCGTTCGCCATCGTCCGCCCGGGCAAGCCGTCGATCATCCTCAGCGACACCGCCTCCCCGGTGCCCGTCCGCGGCGAGGGCACCTACCGCGTCGAGGCCGAGAGCTACACGGCGACCTTCGACGTGATCGAGGCCGTCAAGTCCTACCGCGTGACCTTCGAGGGCACCGCCTTCACCTACCCCGACGAGGGCGCCATCCTCCGCGGCGAGGCCGGCACGCCCGTCCGGGTCAGCGCCGATCTCACCTGGGACACCGACGGCATCGACTACCAGTGGTCCATCACCACCCGCTACGAGATGCCGTGCCGCGTCACCGGCACCCTCACCATCGACGGCGAGGAGATCCCCTTCGCCGGCGACGGCCAGCGCGACCACTCCTGGGCGCCGCGTGACTGGTGGGGCCGCGCGTGGATGTGGAACGCCTTCCGCCTCGACGACGGCGACGGCCTCACCACCGGAACCAAGATCCACAGCGTCGTGATGGACGGCATGGAGTACGCCTTCGGCTACGTCCAGAAGGGCGGCGACATCACAGAACAGGCACTCGGTTCGTCCGAGATGGAGTACGACGGCGACGGCCGTATGTCTGGCGCCCGGATACGCCTCGAGGGCGTCGACCTGGAGTTCACGGTCACCCCGACCGCGTACGCGAATCTGCTGCTGGTGTCCGAGGAGGGCAAGGTGGCCCACTTCGTCCGCGCGATGGCCGACTTCACCGCCTCGGACGGGCGGACCGGCCGCGGCTGGATCGAATGGGAACGCATCCTCGACTGACGCTGGTGCTGCTGTCCGCCCGCTCGTCGTGGGGGTCACCGCTGGTCGGTGATCCATCACCGAATCTTGGGGATCGGTAGCCTCGGGGAGCGGGCGGCGCACTGCCCGCGCACAGTGTCGGCGAGTGTGGAGAAGGTGTGGCGTTGCAGGTCCCGTTGAGCATCCTCGATCTGGTCTCGATCTCTGACGGGTCCACCGCCCGTGAGGGGATCGCCGCGTCGATGCGGTCCGCGACCCTCGCCGACGAGTTGGGCTTCCACCGCCTGTGGTTCGCCGAGCACCACAACACCCCCAACCTCGCCTCCAGCGCCACCTCGCTCCTCATCTCCCAGGCGGCGAATGTCACCGAACGCATCCGGCTCGGCTCGGGCGGCGTGATGCTGCCCAACCACGCCCCGCTCATGGTTGCCGAGCAGTACGGGACGCTGGCCAACATGTACGGCGACCGGATCGACCTGGGCCTCGGCCGTGCCCCGGGCACCGACGGCATGACAGCCCAGGCGCTCAGCCGCTCCTCGGCCGAGCCGCAGGCCTTCGCCCGGCACATCTACGACCTGCAGGGCTGGTTCGGCGAGACCGGTACCGCGCACAGCACGCCCATTTTCTCGTCCGTCTCGCAGGGCATGGAGGTGCCGATCTGGGTGCTCGGCTCCACCGTCAACGGCGCCTCGATCGCCGGGCAGCTGGGCCTGCCGTTCTCACTCGCCTCGCATTTCGCGCCCGACCAGATCGACGACGCCCTGCGCGTCTACCGCGAGACGTTCAGCACCGACGCGCCCACCGCGCGGCTCGAGAAGCCGCAGGTGATGGCCGGCATCAACGTGCTCGTGGCGGACACCGACGAGGAGGCGCTGCGCCAGTTCACCACGCTGCAGCAGATGTTCCTCGACATCCGCAGCGGCCGTCAGCGCAAGATCCAGCCGCCAGTCGACCCGTCACAGTTCGCCGGCACCAGCCCCGCGATGCTCCAGATCAGCGCCGTGGGGTCGCCGGACACGGTGAAGGCCCAGCTGGAGGAGTTCGCCGAACGCACCGGCGCCGACGAGCTCATCACCGTGACCTACGCGCACGACCCGGCCGTGCGGGACCGGTCGATCGAGCTGCTGGCCGACCTCTGGTTCTAGTCCCCGGGCCGCGTGGCCGCGAGGACGATCTTCACCGTGCGCTCGATCTGCTCGTCGGACGCCTGCCGACCCAGCATCATGGGGGCCAGGAACAGTGGTGCGACCAGCACGTTGACCACCGCCTCGGGGGAGTGTTCGTCGGAGATCTCGCCCCGCTCGGTCGCGCGCTCGACCATCCGCCGCCACCCCTGCACGGCCGGCTCGTACTGCGCCAGGACCAGGCTGCCGAACTCGGGGTACCTGCGGCTGGCGATGAGTGCCGTGGTGGCCACCTCGACAGGATTCGCGGCGAACGACGCGATCAGGTGCGCGAACTCGCGGACGTCGGACTCCCACGCCCCGGTGTCGGGTGGCGTGACCTGGCGGGCATGTCTGGACAGTCCCTCCACGAGCACGTCCTCGTGGGTGGGCCACCACCGGTAGAGGGTCTTGCGGCTCACGCCCGCGCGCTCGGCCACGTCCACCATCGTGAAGTCGATCCGGCCCTCCGCGAGGAACGCGAGGCAGGCATCGGCCACGGCCTCGCGGACCTTCGCGCTGCGACCCCCGGCGCGCGTCCGGACCCGTCCGGGTGACTCGGCGGGGCCGGAGGGCGCCCCGTCATCGGCAGCATCCACCTGGGCATTCACCACGACAACTCCCATTAACGACACAGTGTGTTGACTTTGCGTTCCGGCGTGCGCATGATGTGAACCACGCCACTCGCACGCTACGTCCTCGACGGCCCCTCTCCGTCCGGGCGCGCACCACCGGCGGCCCGCGACCGGAATCGTCTCGTCGACGGGGTCATAGAAAGGAACGCTCTATGCCTACCGGACCCTCCTACGACGTCGCCGTGGTGGGCGCCGGCCCCATCGGCGCGGCCACCGCGAGACACCTCGCGGACCGGGGCGCGTCGGTGATCGTGATCGGCCCCGACGAGCCCGCGACCTTTGCCGACCATCAGGGCACCTGGGCCGGCTACTACGACCAGGGCCGCCTGGCACACGTGCTGGAGGTCCCGCTCATCACCTCGCTCCTGGCCACCCGCTCCCTGCGCCGCTTCCCGGAACTGCGTGAGCGCACGGGCATCGAGTTCACCACGCCCACCCACTCGCTCAGCGTGCTGCCCGAGGTGGCCGACGGTGCCCCCGGCTCCGAGTGGTTCGACCGCGACCGACTCATCCGCAACGCCGAAGACCTGGGCGTGGAGGTGGCCGCGCTCAGCGCGGACGACCTGCGCACCGAGTACCCCGCCATGCGGTTCGCCCCCGGGCACGTCGGGGTGGTCCAGCGTGACGCGTACATCCTCAACCCGCGCGAACTCGTACGCGCCGAACTCGCCGCCGCCACCGCCTCCGGCGCAACCCTGGTCCGCGACGAGGTGACCTCGCTGGAGAACACGAGCGAGGGCGTCACCCTGACCGGGAAGTCCGGCGCCGCGTGGCGGGCCGGCCACGTCGTCGTCGCCACCGGCGCCGCCACCACCATGTCCGGACTCCTCCCGCGACCTCTACAGCTGCAGACGTACGGTGCCACCGTCGTCCTGGTCGAGGTGGACGACCCCACCACGGTCGACATGCCCGCGATGATGTACCTCAAATTCCTCGAGGGGCGCCTGGCGTTCGGCGGGATCGTCATGTCCCCACTGCGCTACCCCGACGGCAAGTGGTACCTCAAAGTTTCCGGCAACAGCCTCCTGTCCAACCCGCTGAACACCGCCGAGGAGGTGGCGGCGTGGGTGCGGACCGGAGGAAACGACGACGACATCGACGACGCCCTGACCGTCCTCGCCGAACTGATGCCCCACCAGAAGTTCGGACCGGCCCACACCCGACCGTGCATGGTCTGCCAGACGCCATCCGGGCTCCCGGTGATCGACCGCGCGAACGACCGGACGGTGATCGCGGTCGAAGGCGAGCGGGGCGCCATGGCCGCTGACGAGATCGGTCGACTCACCGCCGACCTCACGCTCCGCGGCCGCTGGAACGACGGCATCCCACACGAGGTCTTCCGCGCGCAGTGGGCGGATGAGGCCGATACGGGCTCGACCAAGGCGGTCCGGGCATGAAACTCGTCATCCTCAGCGCCGGTCACGTAGCTGCATCGGTGGCCCGCATCCTGGCCGCCACGGGCGGATACGGCGAGATGGTGATCGCCGACCTCGATCTGGAGAAGGCCACGGAGGTCGCCGAAGAGGTGGGCGCCATCGCTGCGCAGTTCGACGCCGCCGACACGGCGAGCATCGCGGCCGTCATCACCGGCGCCGACGTGGTGTTCAACGCGGTCGGACCGTTCTACCGG
>CAYFRF010000115.1:0-2257 GCA_964345415.1 uncultured Microbacter sp.
TCGGCCACCACGTCACCGACCTCGCAGCCCTGCGCAGCGCTGTTGACGGCGCGGGCGCCGGGCACATGGAGTCGCTGCTCACCCCGCAGATGCTGGGTGCCCACGTGGCCGCGGTGGCCCTCACGCTCACCCTGGTGGCGATCCTGTCCGGGACACTGGCGTGGGTCGCGGCCCGGGTGGCACCCCTGTTGGTGAGGGTCCACCTCGTCGTCGTCGCACCTCTGTTGGCCTCCTACAACGCGCACGCCCCCCGCGGCCGGTACCTCCTGACCGGCGGGGGCACGCGGGCGCCGCCCGCCGCAGTGTGATCCGACCCCACACGCCCGCCCCGCAGAGGCCGGGCGATCACCCCTATATATAAGGACACACATGCGTACCACCACCCGCACCACCCGCACGGTCCTCGGCGCGGCCGCCGCACTCGCCCTCGTCCTGGGCGCTGCCGCCTGCACCGAGGACACCGGCTCGGCCACCGACACCACCACCGGCGTGCCCGCCACCGAGCTGCCGGACGACGGCGGTGAGTCCGAGGCCGCGGTCGTGGTGTTCCAGAACGGCTGGGCCAAGGCCACCGACACGGACATGTCCGGCGCGTTCGGCACCCTCCGCAACACCGGCGACGTGGAAATCCGCGTCACCGGCGTCACCTCGCCCATCAGCGAGCGCGTCGAGATGCACGAGATGGTCCCCGGCGGCAGCGGCATGATGATGCAGGAGAAGCAGGGCGGCTTCGTGGTGCCCGCCGGCGGCGAACTGTTCCTCGAGCCCGGCAAGGACCACTTCATGCTCATGGACCTCACCGCGCCCATCACCACCGGCCAGGTCATCGAACTGGTCCTGAAGTTCGAGGACGGCACCGAACAGGACGTCACCGTCACCGCCCGCGACTTCAAGGGCGGCGAGGAAGAGTACGTCGGCGGTCACGGCGGCAGCGGCGAGGAGGGTGCCGAGCACGATGGCTGACAAGGCCCCCCGCGGTCTGTCCAGGCGGTCGGTGCTCACCGGCGGCGTCGCGGCGGTCGTGGGTGGCGGCGCCGCGGGTGCCCTCGCCGGCTACGCCGGACGAGGAGTACTCGACGACGACGACAAGACCGTCGACTGGAAAACCGTCGCGGACTCCCGGGTCGTCGGATCGGCCACCGAACCGTTCTACGGCGAACGGCAGTCGGGCGTCACCACGGCACCGCAATCGCACGCCGCCTTCCTGGGGTTCGACATCGTGCCCGGAGCGACCCGCACCGAGGTCCAGGGCGTCCTGCGCGCCTGGTCCCAGGACGCCGCCCGGCTCACCCAGGGGCTACCCGGGCTGGCCGACATCGAACCCGAACTGGCCGCCGACCCCGCGCGGCTCACGGTGACCATCGGGCTCGGGCCCGGCTTCTTCGACGTGGTGGGGATGCCGGACAAGCGGCCCTCGTGGCTCGAACAGCTGCCCGCGTTCCCGCAGATCGACCAGCTCGAAGACCGCTGGTCCGAGGGGGATCTGCTGCTGCAGATCTGCGCCGACGACCCGCTGATCGTCTCGCACGCCGCCCGCATCCTGGCCTCCGGGGTGCGGGGGGTGGCGCGGCAGAAGTGGGCGCAGCGCGGGTTCCGCAAGGCGGTCGGCACCGACCCCACCGGGCGGACGCAACGCAACCTGTTCGGGCAGATCGACGGCACCGTCAACCCCACGCCGGAGGGGGACATGGACTTCGACCAGATCGTGTACTCCGACGGCCGTATGTCGGATGGTCAGGTCCAGCCGTGGATGCGCGGCGGCACGGCACTCGTGCTGCGGCGCATCCGCATGACGATGGACACCTGGGAGGAGATCGACCGTACCTCCCGCGAACTGTCCGTCGGCCGCACCCTCGACACCGGGGCGCCGCTCACCGGGGAGGCCGAGCACGACCCGGCCGACTTCGAGGCGATCGACGAGGTGGGGCTGCCGGTGATCCCGCCCGAATCCCACATCGCGCGGGCGAGGCAACTCAACCGGGGTGAGGCCATGTTGCGGCGGCCGTACAACTACGACGACCCGCCGGAGGGCGGCGAGATCAGCAACACCGGACTGCTGTTCGCCGCCTACATGGCAGACCCGGTGCGCACCTACATCCCGGTGCAGCAGCGGCTCGCCGAGCAGGACGCCCTCAACGTGTGGACCATCCCGATCGGGTCCGCCGTGTTCGCGATCCCGCCGGGGGCGCCCGAGGGCGGCTACGTGGGGCAGCAGCTCTTCGAGGGCTGAGGCCCGGCCCCGCCCGGCTGGCCGGCC
>CAYFRF010000115.1:2357-4393 GCA_964345415.1 uncultured Microbacter sp.
CCGGCCCCGCCCGGCTGGCCGGCCGGGCGGGGGCTCGGTCGGCTCAGAGGGCGTCGGCGATGGCGTCGGCCATGGCGGCCTGACCGAGGGCTGTCGGGTGGAAGGCGGCTGCGCCGGTCGCGTCCTCGTCTCCCGGGGCGTCCGCGAGGAACTGCGTCCAGCGCACATCCGGTGCGGCGCAGGCGCTGCGGTCGATGTCCGAGGTGGGCATCACCGAGACGTGGCCGTGACGCCGGGCCGCCGTGTCCACCGCGGTGTTGATGGCCGTCGTGATCTCGCGGGCCCACTCGAGGTTGGCCTGGCCGATCGCGGTGGCGAACACACAGCCGGCGGCGTCGGCATCGGTGGCGGGCATGAGCGGCATGTACTGCGTCGCCACCACGCGGGCATACGGGGCGGTGGCCGCGATGTGCTCGTACGCCTCGTTGACGGTGCCCTCCTCGCCGTACACCGCGTCGATCGCGCCGCGGACGCTCTCGTCGAGGAGTGCGCGGCAGTCGTTCGGCGGGGACTGGGTGGGCAGGTGGCCCGCGATGCAGCCGACGATCCTGCCGAAGCCCACATCATTGCCGCCGATCGAGAGCGTGATGAGATCCGTGTCCGGGTCGAGGCCGTAGAACTGCGGGGTGATGTCGTCGTACTGGGCCTCGAACAGGTCCTCTACGACGGCACCGCCGCAGGTCACGTCGGAGACGGTGGGGAACTCTGCGAGCTCCGTCAGCGCCGACGGGTAGTTGGTGGTGCTGCGTTCGCAATCGCCGGAGCCCGGGATGAGGTCGCGCTGGTCGCCGAAGGCGGCGTACGAATCGCCGAGCGCCACGTAGGACTCGTAGACCACCGGGCTCACGGAGCCGAGGGCTTCCAGCGAACCCCCGACACTGCCGGCGACGGAGCCGGGCAGGTCATTGCTGGAGCCGAGTGAGCTGACAGTGATCTCGCCGTTCGGCTGCGCGGTCGACTGACCGGAGGCGACGGGAGCAGCGGCGAGAGCGAGGGAGGCGGTGAGGGCGAGGGAGGCGGTGAGGGCGCGTGGGCCGAGAACACGGCGGCAATGAGAGGTGAGCATTCACTCAGTATTCTCACATCGCCGCCGTTTGCGGACTGAAACAGCAGGTTTGGGCAGCCCCGGCAGGCGTGGGCAGCCCTGGACTGTCAGGAACCGTCGAGCGCGGCCACCACTCGGCTGGCCACGTGCGCGTGGCCCGCGGAGGTGGGATGCACCGGAACCGCGCCGGTCTCCACGCCGGTGAAGTCCACCCAGCGGGTCTCGGGGCCCGTGCACATCGAGTGGCCCGGCTCGTCGGGGATCACCACGGTGGCGCCGTTGCGCTCCGCCGCGTCCCGCACAACCCGGTTGATGCTGTCCTGGAACCCGCGGACCTTGGCACGCTCCTCCTGCGAGATCGCCATGAACGGAGCGCATGCGGGGGATTCCCGGATGACGTGGTCCTCCTCCGGCACCGCGGCGAGGTAGCCCACGGTGACGACCCGGGCGTCCGGCGACCGCTCGGCGATCGCGGCGTAGACCTCGTCCAACTGCGCATCGAGCTCGGCCATCGCCGCGGGCGCCTGGCGGTCGATCACGTCCGCGCAGCCGGCGGCGGGGTCGAAGCCCTCGGACATACGCGCAGTGGCGCCGTCCACCACCGGCAGCAGCTCAGGCGCCGTGTTGGGCCGCAGCGCGCACGCCGCGATCACGGCGCCGAAGCCCACGTCGTTGCCACCGATCGTCATGGTGACCAGGTCCGTGTCCGGGGTGAGGGCGTCGAACTGCGGCGCGGCGCCCGTCCGGCCCGGGGCCCAGAAATCGTCGGCCACCGCGCCACCACACGTGGCGTTGACGAACTCGGCCACGCCCAACTCCCGCGCCACCACCGTCGGGTACGCGTCGGTGGTGCGCAGGCACGCCACCGGTCCGGCGCCCCACGTACCGGGGGCGATCTGCCCGACAGCCGCATACGAGTCGCCCAGGGCCACGTACTTCGACGGACCCGTGCCCGGGCCGGACAGCACCGATGGTCCGATGCCCTGGCCGG
>CAYFRF010000115.1:4493-7514 GCA_964345415.1 uncultured Microbacter sp.
CGGCGGCCGGGACGACGGGAGGAAGCAGCGAACATGCCGACACTCTCGCATGTCGACGCCGCTGGTGGGGCGGTCAACTCGGGCCGCTCCGGTGCGAAAAGTCCGGCCCCGGTTCCCGTGTGGGAACCAGGGCCGGAGGTGGGTCGTGCGCGGGGCCGGTGCAGCGGCTGCGCGGGGTGCGGTTGCGCGGGGTGCGTCAGTCGACGGGCGGGACCGCCGGGAGGCGGACGACCTGGCCGGCGTAGGACAGGCCCGCGCCGAAGCCGATGCACAGTGCGATGTCGCCCGGCTTGGCCTGGCCCTCACGCAGCATGGTCTCCATGGCCAGCGGGATCGAGGCGGCGGAGGTGTTGCCGGTCTGCTCGATGTCGTTGGCGATCGCCACCGTGTCCGGCAGACCCAGGTGCTTGGCCATGGCCGAGTTGATGCGGCCGTTGGCCTGGTGCGGGATGAACGCCTGGATCTGCTCGGCGGCCACGCCCGTGGTCTCGAGCGTCGTGGCACAGACCTTCGAGACCTGCACGGCGGCCCAGCGGAACACCTTGGAGCCGTCCATCGTCAGGTACGGCTGGTCGGTGGCACCCTCCTTGGCCTCGGCCATGAGCACACGCCAGTTCTTGGTCTGGGTGATGGCGTCCGACTTCTCGCCGTCCGAGCCCCACACCACCGGGCCCACGTCGTTCGAGTCGGACGGGCCCACCACCACGGCGCCGGCACCGTCACCGAAGATGAACGCGGTGTTGCGGTCGGTGAAGTCGATGCCGTCGCTCATGCGCTCGACACCCACCACCACGACGTACTTCGAGCCGCCACCGCGGATCATGTTGGTGGCCACGGCCAGGCCGTAGCCGAAGCCCGCGCAGCCGGCGGTGAGATCGAACGCGGCGATGCCGTTGCGGCCGATGTTCATGGCCACCTGCGGGGCGGCGTGCGGGGTCATGGCCTCGTACGTGGAGGTGCACACGATCACCGCGTCCACGAGCTCCGCGTCGATGCCGGCAGAGCGGATCGCGCGCTCGGCGGCGGCGCTGGCCATCATGATGACCGACTCGTCATCCTCGGCGATGTGGCGGTTGAGGATCCCGGAACGCTCGTAGATCCACTCGGTCGTCGAGTCGATCTTCTCGCAGATCTCCTCGTTGCCCACCACGCGGCGCGGACGGTAGGCGCCGATACCCAGCAGAGCGGTGCCGGCCGACCCCTCGCCCGCCGCGATGGTCACAGTGTCGTTGGAATCCGCCATTGGCGATCAAGCTCCTCGTCGGTGTACGGCGCGTGTGTACGGCGCACGTCTCGTGCTCCCCGACACACTACTGCGGTCACCAGGAAGATCGGCGAACCGGACCGCAGCGTTTCCCGGCGGGGGAGTCGTGCGGGTGAGGCGGGCGGGGGAGGCGGATGGGTGAGTCGGGTGGGTGATACGGGGTGAGCGCTGATCAGTGCGAGGCGAGTCCGTCGAGCCAGGCGCGCCAGCGCGTGGCGTCCCACGTCGGTTCCACGTCGACCGCGGCCGCGCCGAGGGGGCCGCCGTCATGGCCGGGTGCGTCCACGTACTCGTAGACCCGGACCCCGATCCCGGCCAGCGACCGCGCATCCTCCGGCGTCTCGCCCGCCGGGAAGGCGTACAGCTCCAGCATCCCGTCGACAGGGCCGGACAGGATCACCGTGGCAGCCCCCTCCGAGACCCGTGCCACGATCCCGCCCACCTCGCCGGACCGCGCCACCGCGCCCACCGAGCCCACTGAGTCCGCCGAGCCCACGGCAGCGGCACCCGGCGTCGCGGCCGGAGCCACCAGCGTGGACATCACCCGGGACCACAACTCCGGCACCGATGCGCGCAGGGCCTCGGTGGCCACGTCCACCGTCACCACCCCATCAGCCGGCCGGTGCGTGAGCCGGTGGGCGAGCACCGTCAACGCGTGCGCCCACCCGTCCACACTGCCGTCGACCGACTCCTCGGCCAACTGCCCCGACGACGCGAAACCCGAGGTCAGGGTGAGGACACAGCTGGTCGGAGCGTCCGAAGTGGGGGCGCTGTCGTCGTTGTTGTTGTCGTCGTCGTCATTCTTTTCGGATCCGGGGGTGTGTTCCGCAGCTCCGGCGCGCACCTCACACACGGTCTCCCACGGCGGTACCGGCACGCCCTCGCCCATCCAGTCCCGCTCCACGTAGGCGAACCGGCCCGGCGTCCCCGCGCGCGGCGGCGTGTACTCGGTGATCTCGCCGACCGTCGCGGTGAGCATGGCCTCCGCCGCCGCCTCCGGACCCTGCGTGGGGTCCGGCGCGCCGGGATCGGCGAACTGGATGATCCGGCCGCCCACCTGCGGCTCCATCGCCGTGGGCACGAACCACGACGAGATCCCCTCGCCCGTGGCAACCGCGTCGAACACGACCTCCGGCGCCACAGGCAACGGCACCGTCACCACCACGTGCCGCCCGCCCTCGTCGGCCCGAACCCCCGCCGTCACCTCGTACACGCCTGCTCCCGCCCGCCGACACCGCCACAACCACCGTTACGCGCACAACGGTACCGGCGGGGATGTCGGCACTGCGACGTAGTGTGTCGGGCGTGAGCGCACAGGTCGGAACAGGGGAGCGACGGCAGGTGCGTCGGGCCGCCCTGGCCACCGCGCTGCTGTTCATCGCCAACGGTGCCGTGTTCAGCGCGATCGTGCCCCGACTGCCCGACCTCAAGGCGAGTCTCGAGCTCGGCCCGGCCGCCTTCGGCCTCGCCATGGCCTGCTACCCCGCCGGCGCGTTGGTCGGCGGCCTCCTCACCCCCGCCCTCATGCGGCGACGCTCCGACGGGGCGGTGGCCGTGGCCACCATGATCAGTACCTCGGTGGTGGCCGCGCTGCTCGGGTTCGCGCCCGTCGTGGCCGTGTTCGCCGGACTGCTTCTGCTGTTCGGGGTGTTCGACGCCCTCACGGATGTGTCCATGAACGCGCACGGCATCCGCCTCCAGAAACGCCACGGCCGGTCGCTGGTCAACCGGTTCCACGCGCTGTGGTCGCTCGGCGC
>CAYFRF010000116.1:0-6912 GCA_964345415.1 uncultured Microbacter sp.
CCGCCGGTCCAGTTGCCGAAGACCCCCATCGCGTTGACGCACACCACCAGAAGGGCGCCCCACAGCAGCAGCGGCCAGAAGATGAGACGCCGCGCCAGCACGAGCACCCCGATCACGGCCAGGGACAGCAGCACCCAGCGCACGCCCCAGTCCTGCACGTGGCGCACCTGCAGGGCGGCCGCCTTGCCCCACATGGCGGCGCGGTCGGCGTTGATCTGGAACTCGAAGGAGGCGATGCCGTCGGCCTCTTCGGAGACGCTCAGCAGCTGCGGCACCAGCGCGACCGCCCCGGCCAGCCCGACGCCGGCCAGCACGAGGAAGTCGCGTACGCGGCCCCGGACCGGCGACCACAGGGCCTCGAACAGCCACCAGAACAGCACGATCACCGCGACCGAGACCATTCCGGACGGGTGCACGCCGCCGATACCCACCAGCCCCAGGGCCGCGGCTGGGATGAGGCGCCGATCGGCCACCGCCGCCACCACCACGGCGGCCCCGAGGCCGGCGAGCCCGTTGGCCACGGCGGAGGGGGTGGCCGCCACCATGACCTCGACGAACGGCAGGCCCGGGAACAGGGGGGTCGCCATGGCCGCGACCGCGGCGGAGGTGGCCACGACGGGCCGCGAGAACCGTCGGTGGGTGAACAGCCAGGCCAGCGCGGCCACACCCAGCGGGAACGCCAGGGCGACGGTCCCGATCTGCACCAGGTTGTAGGTCTCCACGGCCCCGATCCCGCGCAGCGCCATGACCAGGGCGGCGATCGCGTGCCAGGTGCTGGGGTAGTAGAGCGACGCCCCGTTCTCGGGATGGCGCAGCAGCCCCGACTGGTCCGGGGAGGCGATGCCCTCGTCGTGGATGAACCGGATGTAGTTGGCGTGCCAGTGCGCGTCCCAGCCCTGGAAGATGTTGGCCGTGCCGCCGGGGGTCGCCGACAGTTCCGTGAGGATCATCTGGCCGATCAGCCAGGCGCTGACCAGGACCGCCGAGCCGGGGAGCAGCCACCACCACGACCGCCCGGCGGACCTGGTGGCGGGCGGCGGGCCCTCCGGGGCGCGGCGGGCTCGGCGGCGTCGGACTATCCACCTCACGCCCACGATGACCAGCCCCACCAGGCCCACCACCGCGGCGGTGGCGGCGGTGGCGATCCCGTAACCGGCCAGCGACCAGGCCTCGCCCAGAAGGCCGTAGACGTACCCGGCGATCGCGGCGATCCCGAAGGAGACCGGCATCGAGGTGGCCACGGCGAGCCGCAGGGGCAGCTGCGCAGCCAGGCCGACGATCGCGCCCGGCAGGACCAGGAGCGCGGTGAGGGTAATCATGACCAGCGCGATGTCGATGACCCGCCTCCGTTCCTCTCCGACCTTCCGATCAGCCCATTATGGTCCACCACCGCGCCGCGGTCTCACCGCGGCATGAGGATCCCGACCGGCCCGCTGCCGACGCACAGCTCGGAAGCACCCCCGCGTGGGGAGACCGTCAGCCCTGTCCCACCACCGTCGACCCGGACGAACACCGTGCCCAGGCCGGCCGCGACAGGGACGACGGTCTCCTCTCCCCTGTCGAACGCCAGGCCCACCTCGCCCGCGGTGTCGGCGAAGACGTTGAGCTGCACCACCCAGTCCCGCTCGAGCAGTGGTCCGTCCAGTTCGAGTCGCGCACCGGCCGGCCCCACGCGGTGGCCGCAGCCGGGTTCGGGCCCCTGCGTGAGGGTTCGCCCGAACGCCACCTCGGCGGGGTGGAGCGTGCCCTCGGCGTCGATGATCACGGGATCGGGGGTCCAGTCCCCCACCTCCGGCACCCCGGGGACCCCCGTGAGCAGTGTCGACAGTCGGTGCGCGGGCGCGGTGACGGGGTGGAGGACCTCGAGCGGTACGTCCTGCTCGAGCAAGGGTGCGGTCCGGTCGCGCAGTGCCCCCAGCAGCGGCTCCACGTACTCGCGGGAGGGCTGCTCGGCCCAGACCTGGCGGTAGGCGACCGTGGACACCACGGACGATGCGAGCAGCGCCACGAGCGCGAGGACCCCCGCCGCGGTGCGGGCCCCGGGCGAGACCCGGCCCGGAGCGGTGGTGCGGGCCCCGGGCGTGACCCGGCCCGGGGTGTGTGCCGGCGACGGCGCGCGGAGCGGCGCGGCCAGTGCGAGCGCCGCCGCCGCGCCCAGGACCACCGGGAGCTCGGCGTGGTACCGCAGCGTCTGGACGATCTCGGCGGCGACGTCCGGGCCGGCGCGGCCCGCCGCCACCGTGACCACCGAGATCAGCGGGTACAGCGCCGCGGCCGCCCAGATCGCCCCGGTGCGCCGCCGGGTGAGGAGTGACCACGCGAGCACCGCGACGCACGCCAGCGCCCCGACCACCACCGCCGCGACCGTCGGGTCCGCCACGGGTGGTCCGGGGTGCCAGCGATCCCACCGCCACGGCCCGCCGCCGAGCGCGGGGACCACCGCCAGCCGGTAGGTGTGGTCCACCAGATCGGGGAAGGAGGGCCGGGTGCCGTCCGCCTCGCCGAAGCCTCCCCGGCCCCCGAACCGGCCGACGACGACGAGGAACACCCCCGCCCACACCAGCACGGCCACCGCCATCCCGGCCCAGGCGCTCCGGGTACGCCGCCACAGTGCGTGGAGTTCCGCCCGACCCCCACCGGCCGTCCACCAACCGGCGAGCACCACCCCCGCGACGACGACGGGGATGATGAACGCCTTCTCCACGAAGCACAGGCCGATGACCGTGGCCACGGTGGCCCCCACCGCGTGCCGACGACTGCCCGTCCGGGCGAGCAGGACCGTCGAGGACACCGCCCACGCCAGAGCCGCGGTGAGAGGGAGCACGTTGAGCGCCGCGGCCCACCACGTGGCCGAGGGCAGGCTGAGCGGAACGGCGAGACCCGCGATCAGCGGGAACAGCAGCACCGGACGACCGCGCAGCATCACCCACAGCATCCGGGCGTAGGCCGCACCCGCGAGCAACTGCAGCACCGCCATCTGCGCGAGTGGCACCCGGAAGTCCAGCGGTGCCGCGTGGGCGGCGATCCAGGCCAGGAGCATCCCGCCGGGCATGAGATGACCGTCGTGGTCCGTGAACAACAGTTCCGGCGACGGCCACGGGTGGCCTGCCGCCAGACTGTGCAGGATCAGATCGTCCCAGTAGAACCAGCCCGCGGCCGCCACCCGGCCCCGCACCGCTGTGGCCACCACGACGACCAGGACGCAGACCCCGATGAGCAGGGCCGGCGACCCGGCACCGCCCACGACCCCGCCGGCTCCCGAGGACGCGCGCGGCTGCGGAGACCGCGGTGCCGGGGCGTGCTCGCGGGGCTGGGGCATTCCGTCAGTGGGGGACATCGCGGGTCAGGGTAGCCTCCCCCTCCGACATCGGCCGGGAGGGCCGGCGGCCGCCACGCCCCTCGACCGGTGATGTCGTAGGCCGTGGCTAGGGTGCCCGGCATGAGCTCACGGACCTCTCGTTCAGTCATCGGCGTGGTGCTCGGCGTGGCCGTGCTGGCAGGGATCGGCTGGTGCGCCGAGGTCGACAGCCCGGGTGGGTCCGGCAGCCCGAGCGTGATCAGTGCTCCCGGTCCGGAGCCGGCCGAGCCGACGGAGCCTTCCTCCTCGTCGTCGTCGGATCCCGGCGCCGACCTCCCCCCCGCCCCCGCGCCGGTCCCCGACGCACCGGCCGACCCCGCTCCCCCCGCGGATCCCGGGGCCCAGCAGCCCGCTCCCGCCGTCGACCCGCTGGTCCCGGCCGCACGCGCGGCGCTGGGGCAACTCGAGGTCAAGGGCCGCGCGCCCAAGACCGGGTACGCGCGGGACCTGTTCGGCCAGGCCTGGTCGGATGACGTGGGGGTGGAGTTCGGTCGCAACGGCTGCGACACCCGCAACGACATCCTCAAGCGGGACCTGCAGGACGTCACGTTCCGGCCCGGCACCCGGGACTGCGTGGTGCTCACCGGTGTGCTGGACGGGCCGTACACCGGGGAACGGATCGAGTTCCAGCGCGGGCAGGACACGTCCTCACTGGTCCAGATCGACCATGTGGTGGCGTTGTCGGACGCGTGGCAGAAGGGCGCCCAGCAGCTCACCGAGCAGCAGCGCCGCGACTTCGCCAACGACCCGCTCAACCTGCTGGCCGTTTCCGGCTGGGCCAACCAGCAGAAGGGCGACGGGGACACCGCCACCTGGCTCCCGCCGCGCCGCGAGTTCCGCTGTTCCTATGTCTCGCGTCAGATCCTGGTCAAGGAGCGGTACGGGCTGTGGGTCACCGCGGCCGAGCGCGACGCGATGGAGCGCGTGCTGTCGGCCTGTTGAGCGCGTCCGCCGAGGTCAGAAGTCGAACAGACCGCCGCCGTCGCCGCCGAACAGCCCACCGTCGAAGAAGCCACCGCCGTCGCCGCCGTCGCCGCCGAAGAGGCCTCCGTCGAAGAATCCGCCACCGTCGCCACCGGCGTCCCCGCCGTCGCCACCCATGAGTCCGCCGTCGAAGAAGCCACCACCGTCGCCGCCCATGTCGCCACCGAGGTCACCCACGTCGGCTCCGCCCTCGCCGATACCGGACGCGAAGTCCTCACCCGAGTAGCCGACGCCCGCCATGCCGGCGAACATCATGTTGAACATCATCATCGAGCTCATCATCCACATGCCGCTGGCCAGCGCAGACGCCCACCAGGGCTCCGAGTACCAGCCGGCCGGGACGGGCCTGCCGGCCACCACGCCACCCGGGTAGTAGTGCGGGGTCTCGTCGCTGGGGCCGGTCGCGGCCTTCATCGTGCGCCCGTCCACCTCGACGGTGCGGTCCTCCGTCACCCGACCGGCGCGGGACTGGCCCGGGGTCTCCGGCAGCTCCGGCCCCGGGTCCAGTCCCATGGCCGAGCGGGCGGCGCGCACGTAGTAGAGGCCCTCCAGCGCGGTGTCCTTCGCCAGATCGGCCTGAACCGGGGTCCGCGCGCGCTCCAGCTCGGCGACCGCGGAGGTGTACCGCTCCGAGGCGTCGGCCATGGCCTGCTTGGAGGCCTCGTCGGTCCCGTCGAGGTTGAACACCTGGCCGCCCAGTCGCTCCACCCACCGCGCCGCCTCGGCGCGATGGTCCTCGAGGTGGCGGTTCTGGTGCGCCTGCAGCTGCGTCTGCCCCTTGTTCTGGCTGCGGGAGACCACAGCGATGGCAATCGCGATCACGGCGGCGATGAGGAGGAATTCCACGGGGCGACCTTTCTCGGTACTACTGCGCGAGCCTACCGAGATCGGCACCCCGCCGCGCGCCGCCGTGTCAGACCGCCGGGCCCGGCCGTGCCACCGTGTCCAGCCACGCCGCGGCGGCCCCCTCCACCGCCGTGCCCTGCACCACCATCGGCCACGCACCGTCCATCCCACCGGACACGGCCGCATCCGCCACCAGCCGCTCCCAGAACTCAGCCGAGCCGAACTCTCCCCGCCACTGCAGCGCCGGAAGCGTCACACGATGCAGCGTGTGCTCGTGCGTGGTGCCGATCGCGCCGTGCACCTGGTGGACATTGCGCACCCCCACCGCCAGCATCTGCGACGTCACGCTGCGGGCCACGGCCACCCGGAAAGCCGACAGCGGCCCGTTCAGGCCCGTGACCAGCGCATCCGCCACCGCCTGGTCGACCGCCGCCCGGGCCAGCACCGTCTCCGCGGCCAGGTCCACCACGAGGTTCTGCACGGACTGGAACCGCGCGAGCGGCCGCCCGAACTGTGTCCGGGTGGTGGTGTGCTCGAGCGCCGCCTCGAGCATCCCCTCCGCTGCGCCCACACACTGCACCGCCCGGGCCAACGCGCCGCGGAGCACCGCGTTCTCCACCGCGCCGGCCGGGACCGGGACCCACCGAGCCTCCGATGGCGGGACCAGGTCACCGACAGGGATCTGCGAGGTCGACGCGCCGGGGACGAGTTCGGTGCGGTCCGTCGGGACCTCGGCCACCTCGTATCCGCCGGCGCGGATGAGGGCAGGCTCGTCGTCGTCGGATGCACTGACCACCACGGCGTCGGGGGCGCTCCCGCCTGAACCGACGGCGGCGGTGCGGCGCACGAACAGCACCGTGTCGGTCGCCCCCGCCCAGGCCACCCGCCGCGCGCGGCCACCCGACCCCACCACCGCGAAGGTCGAGGTCCCCGAGGTCCTGTCGTCGAGGGCGGCGGCTCGGCGCAGGGGCCCCACCACGATGTCGGTCTCGGCGTACGGCACGCAGACACCCGCCGCCGCGCACATCCGCAGCAACGCCGCGGCCTCGGCCCACCCCGCGCCACTCCCCCCGGAGGTCTCCGGTGCGGTGAGCCTGGCGAGCCCCAGGTCGGCAAAGGTCCGCCACACCGCGCCCGGGTCCGGGTCCATGGTGGGGCCGGAGTGCCGCGCCAGGACGTCGCCGATCATCGCCGTGAGATCGGGGTCCACGACGAGGTCGGCCGTCTGCGCATCCGCATCGTCTGCGGGGTCCACGGTCATCGCATCCCCAGTCCCCGCGCGATCACGCCGCGCAGGATCTCGTTGGTCCCGCCGCGGAGCGTGAACCCCGGGCGTTGGTGGAGTCCGGCACGCAACAGGTCGGTGAGTTCGGCTGCGGCCCGGTCGCTTTCCCCGGGGCGGAACTCATCGCCCAGTCCGGCCGACACCGCATCGACCAGGTCCCCCTCGGTGGTGGTGCCCAGGAGTTTGACCAGTGCCGCCGCCGTGTCGGCCTGCTCCCCCCGCTGGAGCGCACCGGCGATGTTCTGGCTCAACGCGTGCAGCGCCGACATCCGCGCCATCAAACGGCCCAGGTCACCACGCCGGGGCAGCGCGCCCTCGGTCACGGCGCCGATCTCTGCCGCGAAGAGCCGGAACGACGACAGGAAGCGCTCGGGGCCGGAGCGCTCGAACGCCAGCTCGGAGTTGACCTGCTCCCAGCCGTTGCCGAGCGTGCCGAAGA
>CAYFRF010000117.1:0-6873 GCA_964345415.1 uncultured Microbacter sp.
TCTGAAGGGCATCCGGAAGTCGGTTGTGCGTGAGGACAACGCGCAGACCCGGGGTCTCATCAACGTCGTGAACCACCTCGTCGTGGTCGAAGAGACGGAGTGAGCATGACCATCAAGTTGCACCACCTGCGCCCGGCGCCCGGTGCCCACACCGAGAAGACCCGCGTGGGTCGTGGTGAGGGCTCGAAGGGCAAGACCGCCGGTCGCGGCACCAAGGGCACCAAGGCACGCAAGAACGTCCCCGCGGCGTTCGAGGGCGGCCAGATGCCGATCCACATGCGGCTCCCGAAGCTCAAGGGCTTCAAGAACCGCAACAAGGTCGTCTTCCAGGTCGTCAACGTCGGCGACATCCAGCGGCTGTTCCCGAACGGGGGCCAGGTCGGCGTCGCCGAGCTCGTCGCCGCCGGAGCCGTCCGGAAGAACGAGCCGGTCAAGGTCCTCGGTGACGGAGAGCTCTCCGTGGCCGTGACCGTGTCCGTCGACAAGGTCTCCGCGTCGGCCAAGAGCAAGATCGAGGCCGCCGGCGGAAGCGTGTCGGAGGCCGGGGCCTGATTCCCCGCCCGGTCCACACCTGGGCCGGCGAAGGACGTAGGGGCCGGGTCCGAGAGTCTCGGATCCGGCCCCTGCGTTCGTCTTGATAGAGTTTTCCCGTTGTGCGTTCCGGGGCCGCGGACCGGCAGAGGCCGACCACCCCTGACGCAGCAGATCTCGACGACAGGCGGCCGTGGGCCGTCCATGACCAGGAGGACATGTGCTCTCCGCACTCGCGTCCGCGATCAAGGACAGTGATCTGAGGAAGAAGATCTTCTTCACCCTCGGGATCATCATCCTTTACCGCATCGGCGCACAGATCCCGTCGCCCGGCGTCGACTACCCCAAGCTCAGGGGCCTTCTCGACACGGCGATGACCGGAGACAACGCGCAGTTGTACTCCTTGGTCAACCTGTTCTCGGGCGGTGCGCTCCTGCAGCTGTCGGTGTTCGCGATCGGCATCATGCCGTACATCACCGCGAGCATCATCGTGCAGCTGTTGACCGTGGTGATCCCGCACTTCGAGCAGCTCAAGAAGGAGGGACAGTCCGGGCAGGCCAAGATGACGCAGTACACGCGTTACCTGACCATCGCTCTGGCGGTCCTCCAGTCCTCCGGCATCGTCGCGCTCGCCGACCGGGGGCAGCTCCTCGGCAACGGCCAGTCGGTGCTCATGGACAACGACATCATCACGCTGGTCACGATCGTGATCGTGATGACCGCGGGCGCGGCGCTCGTCATGTGGTTCGGTGAACTCATCACCGACCGCGGCGTCGGAAACGGGATGTCCCTGCTGATCTTCGCCGGTATCGCCTCGCGCATCCCGGCCGAGGGCATGAACATCTACCAGAACTCGTCGACCATGAAGTTCGCCGCCGTGATGTTCGCCGTGGTGCTCATCGTCGTGGCCGTCGTCTTTGTCGAGCAGGGCCAGCGCCGAATCCCGGTGCAGTACGCGAAGCGTATGGTCGGTCGCCGCCAGTACGGCGGTACCTCCACCTACCTGCCGTTGAAGGTCAACCAGGCCGGCGTCATCCCGGTCATCTTCGCGTCCTCGCTGATGTACGTCCCCATCCTCATCACCCAGCTGATCGAGGGTCCCGAGTCCACCGGCGACGGTTTCTGGCAGCGGTATGTGATGCAGTACCTGCAGAACCCGTCGAGCTGGGGCTACATCGTCCTGTATTTCGCGCTGATCCTGTTCTTCTCGTACTTCTACGTGGCGATCCAGTTCGACCCCACCGAGCAGGCGGAGAACATGAAGAAGTACGGTGGCTTCATCCCCGGCATCCGTCCGGGCCGCCCCACCGCCGAGTACCTGGGCTACGTGCTCAACCGCATTCTCCTGTTCGGCTCCCTGTACCTCGGTCTCATCGCGGTGCTGCCGAACATCTTCCTCGACATGGGCAGCGGGGGTGGGGATCTCCAGAACATGCCGTTCGGCGGTACCGCCGTGCTCATCATGGTCTCCGTGGGCCTCGACACTGTGAAGCAGATCGAGGCGCAGCTGATGCAGCGCAACTACGAGGGCTTCCTCAAGTAGCAGCGCGGCAGATCGAGCAAGTCACAAACGTAGAAAGGCTGGTCACCACCATGCGTCTCGTCCTCCTCGGCCCCCCCGGAGCCGGCAAGGGTACCCAGGCAGCGCTGCTCTCCGAGAAGCTCGGCGTTCCGCACATCTCCACCGGCGATCTGTTCCGGGCGAACATCTCGCAGGGCACCGACCTCGGCAAGGAGGCGAAGTCCTACATCGACGCGGGTAACCTCGTCCCGGCTGACGTCACCAACCGCATGGTCGAGGCCCGTATCGCCGAGCCCGACGCGACGGAGGGTTTTCTCCTCGACGGTTACCCGCGCAGCGTCGAGCAGGCAGACGCCCTGAAGGGCATGCTCGCGTCGGCGGGGACCACGCTCGACGGCGTCCTCGAGTTCCGTGTGGACGAGGACACGGTCGTCGGTCGCATGCTCGCCCGTGGACGTGAGGACGACACGGAGGACGTCATCCGCAACCGGATGTCGGTCTACCACTCCGAGACGGCTCCGCTGCTCGAGTACTACGCGGCTGAGGTGTCGACCATCGACGCGGTGGGCGAGGTCGAGGAGATCAACGCCCGCGCCCTCGCCGCGCTCGGGCGCTGAAGCCGATCGTGTTCGGAAGATCCCGCAGGGGAGCGGTCGTCGCGCGTACTCCCGGTGAGCTCGACGCCATGGAGGCCGCCGGGCGGATCGTGGGCAGAGCCCTGATCGCGGCCCGCGACGCCGCTGCGCCCGGAGCCACCACAGCCGATCTCGACGAGATCGTCGAACAGCTGATCCGTGATGCGGGGGCTGTTCCGTCCTTCAAGGGGTACGAGGGCTTCCCCGGGTCGATCTGCTCGTCGGTCAACGAGGTCGTGGTCCACGGGATCCCGGGGTCGTCCACGGTGTTGGCCGAGGGGGATCTGGTGTCCGTGGATTGTGGCGCGATCCTCGACGGCTGGCACGGGGATTCCGCCTGGTCCTTCGGTGTCGGTGCGCTCGACCCGGGCGTACAGGCCCTGAACGACGCGACCCGGGAGGTCCTCGCCGAGGGCATGCTCGCGATGCGGCCCGGCAACCGACTGACGGATGTCTCCCACGCCCTGGAGGTCGCCACCCGGCGGGCCGAGGAACGGCACGGCGTGGCTCTCGGGATCGTCGACGGATTTGGCGGTCACGGGATCGGGCGCGAGATGCACGAGTGGCCTTTCCTCGCCAACGAGGGCAAAGCGGGGAGAGGCCCGCGGCTCCAGGAGGGCTCAGTGCTCGCGATCGAACCGATGCTGGTGCTCGGTGGGGAGACCGACACGCGGACTCTCGCGGACGAGTGGACCGTCGTGACCGTTGACGGGGCACCGGCCTCGCACTGGGAGCACACGGTCGCGGTCACCGCAGACGGGCCCCGGATCCTCACCCCACGGCCTGAGAACTGAAGCATTGCGCACGTCAGGCGCACACGCCCCGGGCGTGTGCACCTGAACTTATTTGTCCTCACAACAAGTTCGCCTCGAGCGGGATATCGTGCGTGCCGAATGTTCTTCGACGCTCACCGTGAAAGGTATCGGCATGGCTGTGGATCCGCGCTCAGGGCGGACTGTGCGTTTCAAGGGACCGGAGATCGCCGCTGTGCTGACGGGCCTGGTCCTGGTGGTTTCCCAACTCGCTGCGGGGCTGATGCCCACCGCTCAGGCGCAGTCGGTGATGGACAACGCGGGCGGCTCGATCATGGAGCTCCCGCAGGCGACACCGTTCTATCACGCTGATCCTGCCGAGCTCGAGGCTGCGGCGAATGGGCGGATCATCAACACCCGCGATGTGTTCATGCCGGTGTTCGCCGGCTATCAGGTCACCGAGATCGCGTACCGGTCCACCGACACGTCCGATCGCCCGATCCTGGGTACCGCTACTGTCGTCCGGCCGCCGCACGCGAGTCCCGGTGGTCCGGTTCTGAGCTACCAGCATTATCTGAACGCCCTCGGTCAGCGATGTGCTCCTACCGAGACGCTGGTCAACCCGACCCCGGAGACGGTCCAGGACAACGCGATGGTCTTCCTCCGTCTCCTGTTGGACAGGGGATGGACAGTGATCATCCCTGATCATCTCGGACCCGAGGTCGCCTATCCCGGTGGGCAGCTGTCAGCGAGGATCGTGTTGGACGGGATGCGGGCGGTCCGTGACGACCCCCGGTTCCAGGCGGCCGACAGTCGGTTCGGTGCTCTCGGGTACTCGGGCGGGGGCATCGCCAGCGCCTGGGTCTCCCTGATGCACGACGACTACGCGCCCGACGTCAACCTCGTCGGTGTGGCCCAGGGCGGTGTCCCGACGGATATGACGACGATGGCGCGGATGATCGGGAACGAACCGCATCCGGCGTTCGGACTCGCGTTCGCCGCGGCCATCGGGATGGCGAGGGAGTACCCGGAGGAGATCAGACTCGAGGAGAAGCTGACCCCGCAGGGCTGGTCTCTGTTCGAGCAGTTGCGGGGGAGGTGCACCGCGACCCTGCTGACCCGCGGTGCGTTCTGGTCGGTCCCCATGGTCTTGGAAGGGGGCGATCTCATGGCGGAGGAGGGGCTGATGCGCGCCTTCGCCGAGAACAGTATCCGGTTGAGCCACGATGTGCCGCGGGTGCCGGTGTTCATGTGGCATTCCGGCACGGACCCGTTGGTGCCGTTCTGGGACGCGGAGGACACCGCCGCTCGTTACTGCCGGGAAGGTGCTGCGCTCACCTGGGAGCCGGGTGTGGCGCCCGAGCACCTCCTCGGGGCGGTCGAGAAGCTTCCTGCAGCCCTGGACTGGCTGCAGCAGCGGTTCGACGGTAGGCCCGCGGGTGCGGCCTGTTACGGGTGACGGGCCCGTGGAGGTGGACGCCCCCGGGTTGTGATTGGCGCTGAGTGCCCCACTGCCGTAGGCTCATACGTCGGTGTGCCTACCAGTGCACCGGTAGTCCGGTAGACGTTACCCGGGGAATTGTGGAGGACCGTAACCAGCATGGCAAAGAAAGACGGAGCCATCGAGGTCGAGGGCCGTGTCGTCGAGCCGTTGCCGAACGCTATGTTCCGCATCGAGCTGGAGAACGGGCACAAGGTCCTCGCCCACATCAGCGGGAAGATGCGGCAGCACTACATCCGCATCCTTCCGGAGGATCGCGTGGTCGTGGAGCTCTCGCCCTACGACCTGACGCGTGGCCGGATCGTCTACCGCTACAAGTAAGACGCTCAACTCCCCGCACCAGCCGCCCGGCCGTTCTCGGATCGGGCGGGTGCACACCCTCGGGCGCGGAGGCCGAGGCCCCTATCGGATCGCTCATCGTGAGATGACCATCCGGGCAGGGGACGGTCGGGGAGCAGACCTACCGCACGACGAAAGAGATACGCCACATGGCACGCCTTGCCGGCGTTGATCTCCCACGCGACAAGCGCATGGAGATCGCGCTCACCTACATTTTCGGCATCGGTCGCACCCGGGCGCTGGAGATCCTCGAGCGGACGGGCATCAGCCCGGATCTGCGCACCAAGGATCTCACCGATGAGCAGCTGACCGTCCTTCGTGACGACATCGAGGGTAACTACAAGGTGGAGGGTGACCTCCGCCGCGAGATCCAGGGCGACATCCGCCGGAAGATCGAGATCGGTAGCTACCAGGGCCTGCGCCACCGTCGTGGCCTGCCCGTTCGTGGTCAGCGCACCAAGACCAACGCCCGTACCCGTAAGGGTCCGAAGAAGACCGTCGCCGGAAAGAAGAAGTAATGCCCCCCAAGTCACGCGCTGCGGGCCCCAAGAAGTCGGGTCGTCGCAGGGAAAAGAAGAACGTCGCTCACGGCCAGGCCCATATCAAGAGCACGTTCAACAACACCATCGTCTCGATCACCGACCCCTCCGGCGCCGTCCTGTCCTGGGCGTCCTCCGGCCACGTCGGCTTCAAGGGCTCGCGCAAGTCGACGCCTTTCGCCGCTCAGCTCGCCGCTGAGAACGCTGCCCGCAAGGCGCAGGAGCACGGCGTGAAGAAGGTCGATGTCTTCGTCAAGGGCCCCGGCTCGGGTCGTGAGACGGCGATCCGCTCGCTCCAGGCCGCCGGCCTCGAGGTGGGCACGATCTCCGATGTCACCCCCCAGCCCCACAACGGCTGCCGTCCGCCCAAGCGGCGTCGAGTCTGAGCCGGAAGGAACGTAGAAAACCATGGCACGTTACACCGGCCCCGTCACCCGCAAGTCCCGCCGTCTCGGCGTGGACCTCGTGGGCGGAGACACCGCATTCGAGCGTCGGCCCTTCCCTCCCGGTCAGCATGGCCGGGCGCGGATCAAGGAGTCCGAGTACCGCCTCCAGCTGCAGGAGAAGCAGAAGGCCCGCTTCACCTACGGCGTGATGGAGAAGCAGTTCCGTCGCTACTACGAGGAGGCGAACCGCCGCGCCGGCAAGACCGGTGAGAACCTCCTGCAGATCCTCGAGTCGCGTCTGGACAACGTCGTGTACCGCGCGGGTCTCGCGCAGACGCGTCGTCAGGCCCGTCAGCTCGTGAGCCACGGGCACCTGATGGTCAACAACCAGAAGGTGACCATCCCGAGCTACCGCGTCTCGCAGTACGACATCATCGATGTCCGTCCGAAGTCCACCAAGATGGACTGGTTCGAGATCGCCCAGGAGACGCTCGGCGAGCGTCCCGTCCCGGCGTGGCTGCAGGTTGTCCCGGACACCCTCCGCATCCTCGTCCACCAGCTCCCCGAGCGCGCCCAGATCGAGGTGCCTCTGCAGGAGCAGCTGATCGTCGAGCTCTACTCGAAGTGATCTGTCCTCCACCGTCGCCGGGTGGGCCGCGTCTCGCGGC
>CAYFRF010000118.1:0-5274 GCA_964345415.1 uncultured Microbacter sp.
GGCTACGTGCTGGCGAGTCGCTGGGCCGCCCACTGGTTGAGGGAGACGTGGTTCTCCGCCGCCTCCATCACCAGACGGCGGTGGACCTCGGCCGAGGTGCGCACGTAGATGGTGCCGCTGTAGGAGCGCTCGGCGAACGGCAGCGGGACCTTCTCGCCCGATTCGGTGAGGTCGGCGATGACGTCGGCCACGACCTCGACGAGTCCTTGGAGGGCCTCAGTCTGGTCCGGCTCAAGGCAGGACAGTGAGGGGAACTCCAGCACGGTGGCCACATACTCGTCGTCTTCCGGGGACCACTGGACGCGGTACGAATAGCGGCGGGCGTCGATGGTGGTCACGGCTATTCCTCGCAGGTCCTGCTGGCGGGCTGGGCATTCCTCAAGTTGGACGCTAGCGCATGTGCTAGCGGAACTCGACCGCTGGCGTGAGGAGAGCTAGCTGGCGGACGAATCGGCGCTCGGAGTGGAGTGCGGGACCGACGGCGAAGGGAACCGCGGCCGACGGCTAGGCTCGCCCCTGCCGTGGTGCTCGGGAAGCCGGAGGAAAAGCCGGCGCGGCCCTCGCCACTGTAGTCGCGGAGTCACGCGACCCTTGTCCGTCCCTTTCCGGGGCGGAGGCCACTGGACCTCTAGGGTCCGGGAAGGTCGGTCGCACGGCGTTGATGCGGAAGCCAGGAGACCGGCCACGGCGACATGTTCCACGAGGGTTTGGAGAAGAACATGCGCCACGACCGGCGTTCGGCGTCCCCTGACGACGTCTCGGCAACACCTGCACCACGCATCGCACTGCTGTCCACCTCCGACACGGACCTGCTGTCCGCGCGGGCATCCGGCCTGGACTGGGTTCTGGGCAACCCGTCCCGCCTCGACGTAGACGAGGACCTGCCGGCGCTGCTCGACGGCGCCGCGCTCGTGGTGGTGCGCATCCTCGGCTCGCGACGCTCCTGGGACGACGGTTTCGCCGCCGTCCTGGGAGCCGGGCTGCCCGTGGTGGTCCTGGGAGGGGAGCAGTCCCCCGACGCCGACCTCATGGAGCTGTCCACGGTGCCGATCGGCATCGCGGCGGAGGCGCACCGCTACCTCGCCGAGGGCGGCGAGCGGAACCTCGCCCAACTGCACGCCTTCCTCTCCGACACCGTGCTGCTCACCGGCACCGGGTTCGAGCCGCCGGAGACGGTCCCGGTGTGGGGAATGCCGGAGCGGCCCCGGCGCCCGCAGCCGGACGCCGGCGCCGCCGCCGACCTGCCCCGCGTGGGCGTGCTCTACTACCGCGCCCACGAGGTGAGTGGGAACTCCGGGTTCGCGCACTCCCTCGCCGACGCGATCGACGCGACCGGCGAGGCCGTGGGCGTACCGGTGTTCGCGGGCTCGCTGCGCTCGGCGCCGGACGAGCTGTTCGACGCCCTCGGCACGCTCGACGCGCTGGTCGTCACGGTCCTCGCGGCCGGCGGCACCACGCCGGGAGCCGCGAGCGCCGGTGGCGACGACGAGAGCTGGGACGTCGAACGCATCGCGGCCCTGGACATCCCCGTTATCCAGGGCCTGTCCCTGACCTGGAGCCGCGAGGACTGGGAGGCCTCCGACGACGGGGTCAGCCCCCTGGACTCGGCCAACCAGATCGCCATCCCCGAGTTCGACGGCCGCATCATCACCGCCCCGTTCTCCTTCAAGGAGATCGACGCCGACGGCCTGCCCCGCTACGTCGCCGACCCCGAACGGTGCGCGCGCGTCGCCGGGATCGCCGTGGCCCACGCCCGGCTCCGTCACGTGACCCCGGCCGACCGCAAGGTCGCCCTGGTGCTGTCCGCCTATCCGACCAAGCACTCGCGGATCGGCAACGCCGTCGGCCTGGACACCCCCGTCTCCACCATCCGGCTCCTGCGCCGCATGCGCGAGGACGGCTACGACCTCGGCCCCGCCGACGGGGCCGTCGCGAAGTTCCTCGACGAGGAGAACTACGCCGACGACACCGCCGCCGGCGACGCCCTCATCCACGCCCTCATCGACGCCGGCGGGCAGGACGAGGAGTGGCTCACCACCGCCCAGCTCACCGAGAGTCACGTCCGGATCTCCACCGACGAGTACCTGCGCTGGACAGCCGATCTGTCCGAGACCCTCCGCGCGGACATGACCGAGGCCTGGGGTGAGGCGCCGGGCGAGCTGTTCGTCAACGACGCCGGCGAGATCGTCCTGGCCACCATCACCGCCGGCAACGTGGTGCTGCTCATCCAGCCGCCCCGCGGCTTCGGCGAGAACCCCGTAGCGATCTACCACGACCCCGAGCTCGCCCCCTCCCACCACTACCTGGCCGCCTACCGCTGGCTCGCCCACGGTTTCGGCGCCCACGCCGTGGTCCACGTGGGCAAGCACGGCTCGCTGGAGTGGCTGCCCGGCAAGAACGCCGCGCTGTCGGCCGACTGCGGGACCGACGCGGCGCTCGCGAACCTGCCGCTCATCTACCCGTTCCTGGTCAACGACCCCGGTGAGGGCGCGCAGGCCAAGCGCCGCGCGCACGCCGTGATCGTCGACCACCTGGTACCGCCCATGGCCCGGGCCGAGTCGTACGGCGACATCGCCCGCCTCGAGCAGCTGCTGGACGAGTACGGCAACATCGCCGCGATGGACCCGGCCAAACTGCCCTCCATCCGCGCCCAGATCTGGACCCTCATGCAGGCCGCGCACATGCACGAGGACATGGGGCTGGAGCAGCGGCCCAGCGACGAGGCGTTCGACGACTTCCTCGGCGACGTCGACGGATGGCTGTGCGAGATCAAGGACGTCCAGATCCGCGACGGCCTGCATGTCCTGGGGCAGGCGCCCGAGGGCAGGGCTCGCATCAACCTGGTGCTGGCGATCCTCCGGGCCACCCAGATCTGGGGCGGCGAGACCGGCGCGGTGCCGGGCCTGCGCCGCGCCCTCGGCCTGGTCGAGGGGGCGCCGACCGAGGAGGTGGACCGGGTGGAGTCGCTCGCGCAGTCGCTGGTCGAGGCGATGGAGGCGCGCGACTGGGACGTGGCCGCGGTGCCAGGTGTCCTCGCCGCCGCGCGGCTCGGCGGGGGAGAAAACCACGACAACGACGACGACAACGACGTGGCGCGCGTGCTCGAGTTTGCCGCCACCGAGGTGGTGCCTCGCCTGGCGTCCACCGTGGACGAGCTGGACGCGATCATGCACGCCCTGGAAGGCGGGTTCATCCCCGCCGGCCCGTCCGGATCGCCGCTGCGCGGGCTGGTCAACGTGCTGCCCACGGGCCGCAACTTCTACACGGTGGACCCGCGCGCCATCCCGTCGAGGCTGGCCTGGGACACCGGCCAGGCCATGGCGGACTCGCTGCTCGAGCGGCATGTGGAGGAGACCGGCGAGTACCCGCGGTCGGTGGGCCTGTCGATCTGGGGTACCTCCGCCATGCGCACCTCGGGCGATGACATCGCCGAGGTCCTGGCCCTGCTCGGCGTGCGGCCGGAGTGGGACGAGGCCTCGCGTCGTGTCAACGGCCTGGAGATCATCTCGGCCGAGGAGCTGGGACGACCCCGCATCGACGTGACCGTCCGCATCTCCGGCTTCTTCCGGGACGCGTTCCCGCACGTCATCGCGATGCTCGACGACGCGGTGCGGATGGTCGCCGAGCTCGACGAGCCGGACGAGATCAACTTCGTGGCCGCCCACACGCGGGCGGACCTGGCCGAGCACTCGGACGCTCGCCGGGCCACTACCCGGATCTTCGGCTCCGCGCCCGGGTCCTACGGGGCGGGGATCCTGCAGACCATCGAGGCCGGCAACTGGCGGGATGACCGCGACCTGGCCGAGGTCTACACGCGCTGGGGCGGCTACGCCTACGGCCGCGACCTGGCCGGGGTGCCCGCCGCCGACGACATGCGGACCAACTACCGGCGCATCGCCGTGGCCGCGAAGAACATCGACACCCGCGAGCACGACATCGCCGACTCGGACGACTACTTCCAGTACCACGGGGGCATGATCGCGACCGTGCGTGCGCTCACCGGTGCCGAGCCGCGGGCCTATGTGGGCGACTCCACCACCCCGGACGCGATCCGTACCCGGACGCTGGCGGAGGAGACCCGCCGGGTGTTCCGCGCCCGGGTGGTCAACCCGCGCTGGATCGCCGCCATGCAGCGCCACGGCTACAAGGGGGCGTTCGAACTCGCCGCCACCGTGGACTACCTGTTCGGCTTCGACGCCACCGCGGGGGTGGTGCAGGACTGGATGTACGACACCCTGGCCCGCGAGTACGTGCTGGATGAGAAGAACCAGGAGTTCCTGCGGCAGTCCAACCCGTGGGCGCTGCGCGGCATGATCGAACGCCTCACCGAGGCCTCCGATCGCGGCATGTGGGCCGAGCCCAACGCGGAGCTGATGGCGCAGATGCGGCAGGTCTACCTCGACGTGGAGGGCGACCTCGAGGACGCCCACGGTGACTGAGGCAGTGCCACCACCCGCACCCGGCGCCGGGGCGGGCCGCCGCCGGGTGCGGGTGGTGGGCATCGGCTCCGGCGGGCTCGACCAGATCACCTTCGAGGGCATCACCGCCCTGCGCGCCAGCGACTACGCCCTCGCGGCGGTCAAGGGGCCGACCGATCCGCTGATCGACCTCCGCTCCCGGCTGCTGCAGCGTCACGCCCCGGACGTCGAGCTGGTGGGGGTGCCGGATCCGGAGAGGGACCGCTCGTCGTCGTCGACACATACCCACGGCGACTACCGCGGCGTGGTCCTGGACTGGCACGAGGCGCGCTCCCTGGCCTGGGAGCGCGCGATGGCCGCGCGGCCCGGCGACGTGGCGATCCCCGTCTGGGGTGACCCGGCGTTCTACGACTCGACGCTGCGGATCCTCGACCGGATCACCGAGCGCGGCCGAGTGCCGATGCACGTGGAGGTGCTCCCGGGTATCTCCGCGCTGCAGGTCCTCGCCGCGCGGCACCGGCTGGTCCTGCACGACATCGGCGGCACCGTCACCGTCACCACGGCGCGGCGACTGCGCGAGGTGGTGGCCGGCGGTGCGGACAACGTGGTGGTGATGCTCAGCGGTGACCTCCCGCTCGACGCGCTGCCCGACTGGCGGATCTGGTGGGGCGGCAACCTCGGCGACGCCGGTGAGACGCTGGTCGCGGGGCGCGTCGGCGACGTGCTGGCGGAGCTGCGCGCGCACCGGGAGCGGCTGCGCGCGGAGTACGGCTGGGTGATGGATGTGTACCTGCTGCGGCGCGGGGACGGACGCGTGGACGGGGCAGGACGTGGAGAAGGGACGACGACGTGACGG
>CAYFRF010000118.1:5374-6810 GCA_964345415.1 uncultured Microbacter sp.
CTCGGGCCGGTGGCGGTGCTCGACGAGCTCGGGCCGGGCGTCGAGGTGATCGACGTGGGCAAGGTCCCGTTCGGCCGGGCCACGCCGCAGGAGGAGATCAACCGGATCCTTGTGGAGCAGGCGCGGCGGGGCCGGAAGGTGGTGCGGCTCAAGGGCGGCGACAGTTTCCTCTTCGGCCGCGGTGGTGAGGAGTACCTCGCGTGCACGGCCGCCGGGGTGCCGGTGACGGTGATCCCGGGCGTCACGTCGGCCTTCTCTGTGCCCGCGCTCGTCGGGGTCCCGGCCACCCACCGCGGGCTGTCGCAGGGCGTCTCGGTGATCTCGGGCCACGTCCCGCCGGACAGTCCGCACTCGACGCTCGACTACGGCGCGCTCGCCCGGTCCGGGACCACGTTGGTGCTGCTCATGGCGGTGACGAACCTCGCGGCCATCACCGCCGAGCTGCTGGCGCAGGGCATGCCCGGTGACACCCCGGCGGTGATGGTGGAGAACGGCTCGACCCCGTCGCAGCGGGTCCTGCGCGGGACGCTGGCCACCATCTCGGGGCAGGCCGCCGAGGCGGGGGTCGAGCCGCCGGCGATCACGGTGATCGGGGCTGTCGCGGCGCTGGCGGAGCAGCTGGGGACGGACATCTGGCCCTCCCCGTGACCGAGGGGCGCCCCACGTGACAGGCCATCGCCGCCTGCCCTGGCGGTGCGTCACTCGCGCCACGACGGTCACGCGGGACTACTCGAGGAGTCGTTCCGTGCAGCGTTTTCCCAGGACCTCTTTCAGGAACTGCTGACGGAGCGACTCGACAGCCAGCGTCGGCAGCAGATTCGTCCCGGCGATCGAGGGCCAGCCACCGCCCGTCGGGGCCACCGTGCATAATCAGCACCTGTTAGGTGACGTGCGCGAGGAAGCCGGTGTGAATCCGGCGCGGTCCCGCCACTGTGACCGGGGAGCGACCCCCAGCAAGCCACGGCCCGCAAGGGCTGGAAGGCGGGGCGAGCACTGATCCGGGAGCCAGGATATTCGGCGCGTCACAACCTCTGGACCGGGGCGGATCGACCCCGAGAGAGCAGTACACGCCATGGCTCCCACGCCCATCCGGGCGGCGCTGACCGCCGCCGTCCTGTTGTCCCTCACCCTCGCCGGCTGCAGCACCGCCACCGACGAGGCCTCCTCTGCGACCGGCGCGGCGGACGGCTGCATCGAGGACTTCGACCCGTCCGCCGACTACTTCCCCGACAAGGTGGAGATCGAGGACGCGGAGAACTTCGCGATCACCTATCACGGCAGCTACCAGGTGCTCACCGTGGACGAGCCGTTCCCCGGCGCGCAGCCCGAGAGCTACGTGCTGGTGCGCTGCGGGGCCCCGGCCCCCGAGCTCGAGGGGGAGCTCGCCGACGCCCAGCAGATCACCGTCCCGGTGGCCAGCGCCTACTCCTCGTCCA
>CAYFRF010000119.1:0-4570 GCA_964345415.1 uncultured Microbacter sp.
GTGTACGGAATCTGACGCACGAGCCGCACGGCGGAGCCGCCCAGCGGGTACAGGCCCCAGCGTGCCTCGGAGACGCCGAATTTCGCCGAGCGTCCGGCGACACGGATGTCCGTTCCCTGGAGGATCTCGGTGCCGCCCGCGATGGCCGGCCCCTCGACGGCGGCGATGAGCGGCTTGCTGAGGCGGCGCCCCTTGAGCAGCGCGGGAAGGCGGGTCAGGTCCCAGCCGCCGCCGGCGAACTTGTCCCCCGGGGCGTCCTTGTTCATGGCCTTGAGATCCGCACCCGCGCAGAAGAAACCACCCGCGCCGGTGAGGATGCAGGCCCGGATGTCCGGGTCGGAGTCCACCAGGTCCCAGGCCGCCTCCATGCCGCGCATCATCGGCCCCGACAGGGCGTTACGCGCCTCGGGGCGGTTCATGGTGACGATCAGGACATGCCCACGCCGCTCGGTGAGCAGGTGCTGGTCCTCGGGCGTCGCTGGTGCACTGGACATCGGGCCTCCTGAAGAGATTCTTAGAGTGAGATCTGGGTAACACCCACCACGGGACGGTAACACGTTCTACTTTGGTGGCATGGCTTACACCATCGGAGATCTTGTCGAGCACAGCGTGGACCGGGTCCCGGACCGCGAAGTCCTGGTCCAGGGCGACCGCGTCCTGACCTTCAAGCAGCTGGAGGAGCGGGCCAACCGCCTCGCCCACCACCTGAGATCAGTCGGCGTCGGACACGACGGCAAGGTCGCGGTCTACAGCCGCAACACCATCGAGGCCGTCGAGGCGATGGTCGCGATCTTCAAGATCCGCGCCGTCATGGTCAACGTGAACTACCGCTACGTCGCGGCCGAACTCGAGTATCTGCTGACCAACTCGGACAGCGTCGTCGTCGTCGTCGAACGGCGGTACGGCTCGGTCCTGGCGGAGGCCCTGCCCTCCACCCCCGGGGTCCGCCACGTCGTGGTGGTCGAGGACGGCACCGACGACCCGGACCCGGCGCTGCCCTCCGGCGTCACCCTCTCCCGCTACGAGGACGCCCTCGCCGCGCAGAGCCCCGAGCGCGACTTCGACGAACGGTCGAACGACGACACCTACATGCTCTACACCGGCGGCACCACCGGCGCCCCCAAGGGCGTGGTCTGGCGGCAGGAGGACGTGTTCATGGTCCTCGGCGGCGGCATCGACTTCCTCACCGGGGAGAAGGTCGCCGACGAGTGGGAGCTCGCGAACAAGGCCGTCGACGGCGGCGTCCTGGTCCGCGCCGCCCTGCCGCCGCTCATCCACGGCGGCGCCCAGTGGGCCATCCTCATGTCCCTGTTCGCCGGCCACACCAGCGTGCTCATCCCCGAGTTCGACCCCGAGGTGGTGTGGCAGACCATCACCGACCGCAAGATCAACCTGCTGTTCATCACCGGCGACGCCATGGCCCGGCCCATGATCGAGGCCTGGGACCCGGAGAAGTACGACGCCTCGAGCCTGCTCTACATCGGCTCCTCGGCCGCACTGCTCTCTCCTGCCGTCAAGGACCAGTTCGTCGACGCGTTCCCCAACCTCATGCTCTCGGACGCCATCGGATCCTCCGAGACCGGGTTCTCCGGCCTCTCCACCGCCGAGAAGGGAAAGAACCACACCGGCGGTCCGCGCGTGATGATCGACAGCGAGACCACCGTGCTCGACGCCGACGGCAACGAGGTGAAGCCCGGCTCCGGGATCATCGGCAAGGTCGCGCGGAAGGGGCACATCCCGCTCGGCTACTACAAGGACGAGGCCAAGACCGCCGAGACCTTCCGCACCTACAACGGCACGCGCTACTCGATTCCCGGAGACGACGCCCGGGTCGAGGAGGACGGCACCGTCACCATGCTCGGCCGCGGCTCGGTGTCCATCAACACCGGCGGCGAGAAGGTCCACCCCGAGGAGGTGGAGGCCGCCCTGAAGACCCACCCGGACGTGTACGACGCGCTGGTGATCGGTGTGCCGCACGAGCGGATGGGCAATCAGGTGGCCGCGGTCCTTCAGACCCGCGACGGCAACTGCCCGCCGATCGAGGAACTCAACGAGTACGCCCGCAAGGAGATCGCCCGCTACAAGTGCCCCCGCGCGCTCTGGGTGGAGACCACCGTCAAGCGCAACCCCGCGGGCAAACCCGACTACCGCTGGGCCGCGGAGATCGCCGCGTCCCGCCCCGCCGACGACAGCCAGGAGATTTCCAAGTGAGCATCCGCACCTCCCTCGCCGAAGAGTTCGGGATCCAGTACCCCATCTTCGCGTTCACCCCGTCCAAGCAGGTCGCCGCCGCCGTCACCCGCGCCGGCGGCATGGGCGTGCTCGGCTGCGTCCGCTACAACGACCCCGCCGAGCTCGACGAAGTCCTGACCTGGATGGACGAGAACACCGACGGCAAGCCCTACGGCGTCGACGTGGTGATGCCCAACAAGGTGCCCACCGAGGGCAGCTCCGTCGACCTGGGCGCCATGATCCCCGAGGAGCACAAGGGCTTCGTCAACCGCGTCCTCGACGACCTGGGCGTGCCGCCGCTCGGCGACGACGCCGGCAAGAACGCCGGCGTGCTCGGCTGGCTCCACTCCGTGGCGCAGTCCCACGTCGACGTTGCCCTCAAGCACCGGCCCGTGCTCATCGCCAACGCGCTCGGCTCCCCGCCCGTCGAGGTGATCGAGCAGTCCCACGCCGCCGGACTCAAGGTCGCCGCCCTGGCCGGCAGCACCAAGCACGCCCTGGCCCACGTCGCCAACGGCGTCGACATCGTGATCGCCCAGGGCGGCGAGGCCGGCGGCCACACCGGCGAGGTGGCCACCATGGTGCTCGTGCCCGAGATCATCCGCGCCCTCGACGGCGCCGCACCCGTGCTCGCGGCCGGCGGACTCGGCGACGGCGGACAGGTCGCCGCCGTGATCGGCATGGGCGCCCAGGGAGCCTGGATGGGCTCGCGCTGGCTCACCGCGCTCGAGTACGCCGAAGACGGCGGGTCGCGCGCGATGCAGAAGGCCCTGCTCGCCGCCACCAGCCGCGACACCGTCCGCTCCCGGATCTACTCCGGCAAGCCCGCCCGCCTGCTCAAGTCGAAGTGGACCGAGGCGTGGGCCGCCGAGGACGCCCCCGAGGCCCTGCCCATGCCGCTGCAGAACCTGCTGGTCGCCGAGGCGCACCAGCGGATCAGCGAGGCCCAGGACCCCGAGGTGGTGGCCATGCCCGCCGGGCAGATCATCGGCTCGCTCGACGGGATCGTGCCCGTCGCCGAGACCATGGCGCAGATCGTGGCGGAGTACGAGGCGGCCGTCGAGCGCCTGCGCGCGACTCTCGGCTGAGCTGAGCTGAGCTGACCGGCACCGACCGGCACTGACCGGCACCTTTTCGGGATCCGCTACTCTCCCTCGACATTCGCTACTCCCACAGGGGTAGCGGATCAGGAGGGGGAGTAGCGGATCTCGGCGTTGGGGCGAGTGAGGCGGCTGAGGCGGCGCGGGGTGTGGTGGGGCGGGGCGATTGCGTGGGCCTGTGGCGGGCGGGCTGGTCCCCGCTCAGGAACCCAGCACGAACAACAGCATCGCGGACCAGTGGCAGGCGAACGCCAGGACCGTGCAGGTGTGGAACACCTCGTGGAAGCCGTACACGCCCGGCACCGGGTCGGGCTTCTTGAGTCCGTAGACCACCGCACCACCGGTGTAGGCCAGACCGCCGGCCAGCACCAGGCCCACCGCGACCGGGTTCACCGCGATCAGATCGCCCGCGAACCACACGGCCGTCCAGCCAAGGAGGATGTACAGCACCACGTACAGCCAGCGCGGCGCAGCCAGCCAGAACAGTCGGAACGTGATCCCCAGCAGCGCGCCCGTCCACACGATCACCAACAGGATCGTGCTGGACGGAGGCTCGAGCGCGGCCACCGCCATCGGCGTGTACGTGCCCGCGATGAGCAGGAAGATGTTCGAGTGGTCCAACCGGCGCATCAACGCCGTGGTCTGCGGGGACCAGTTGCCCCGGTGGTACAGCGCCGAGATCCCGAACAGCAGGGACGACGTGGCCAGGAACACCGCGCACGCCCACGTCAGGGCGGTGCCCTTCGCCAGCACCGTGAGAACCACGCCGAGTGCGATGGCGACCGGCAGGGTGCCCGCGTGGATCCAGCCCCGCAGCAGCGGCTTGGGCGGGAGGGCGGCGGAGATCCCGAAGTCGTCGTCCTCCGCCACCTCGTAGCCGGGCCCGCCCGGACCGTAGGAGCTGTCCGGGGCATCGACAGGGCGCTGGTCATGGTTGGCGGAGGTGTCCACACGCTGACCCTACCCGCGCGGCCATTGCGGCTCTGGCCTCCCGGGATACGCCTTCTGCCGGGCGAGCGGTGCCTACTTGTGCATCTGGTGTGGCGGTATGCGCGGTCTCCGCCGGCGCTCTTCGCTGGCTGCTCGTCGGCTCCTCGTCGGCTTGCGCACCCCTTTCGCACTCACGCATCCGCACCGTTGCGACCTCCCCGGGATATGCATCACTTCGGAGCCCAACATGATGCATACGTCGGAAGGCGCGGGCGAGGGGCGAGGGGCGCGGGCGAGGGGCGCGGGCG
>CAYFRF010000119.1:4670-6800 GCA_964345415.1 uncultured Microbacter sp.
GGGCGTGTGGCGGCAGGCGAGGGGCGCGGGAATGTGGTGCGGGCCGCTGGCCGGGACGGGGGCGAGGGGCGGCGGAACAGTCCCCGGCACGAAGCGGCACGATCAACCGGCCGAAGCATAGGCCTGCGCGACCAGCCGGAGCAGTTCGTCCCTCTTGTTGTAGTAGAGATGCTTGGTCACCACGATCACGGTCCAGCCCGCGGCGATCAGTCGGTTTCGTCGCTCGGTGTCCTTCCTGATCTGGGCCGGGTTGTCGAAGTGGCCGTCGCCGTCGTACTCGACGGCGATCTTTCGCGCGAGGTCAGCGAGGTCTATCCGGCAGCGCAGTTCCGGGAGTCGTACCTGGGGCACGAGGTCGGTGAAGCCGGCGTCGTGGAGGGTGAGCCGAAGGCGGGTTTCCATGGGTGACTCGGAACGACCGTCAGCAGCGGCAAAAACTTTCCGGGCTCGCGCCGCACCCCATGTCCCGGCGAGCGCGGGCAACATGTCCGGGACGTCCTCGAGCCGAAGATAGTGGCCGTGCGCGAACTCGACAGCGATCACCGCGTCCTCGTACGGCAGGAATCTGGCGAGGTCGAACACGGTCCAGAGCGGGGTGGTGACGGCTGCTCCGGCTTTCGTCGTGACGGCGTCGGGTGGGATCGGATAGCGGCGGATCAGAATTCCGGCTCTCCGCCGCATACTCGGGCCCACGCAGATCTCCGGAATGGCATCCCGCGGCACCTGCCCGCCGTGGACCGCGACCGCCGACCAGCCACACAGCACACCACCCGGGTAGAGCTTGGGCAGTGCGAGTGAGCGTGCGCGGAGGTCGTCGGGATGGTCAACGGGGAGGACGAGGCCGGTGGTGACTGCCCGGTATCTGTCGCGGCGTTCGGCACGGGAGAGTCGGTCCAGTGCCGGTCCGTGGACCGCGGACGTCGGAATGAGCGGGGAATGTCGTGGCCAGGGACGCTTCGGATCTTCGATGTACACGTGACACAGCGTGGCGTCTCGGTTCGGCGATTCCTGGCGATTTGGAGCCGTACGTGCCCGAGCTGTGGAGAGAGCCAGCGGCTGTGGATTGGTGAAGGCGCTGGTGGTGAGCGTGTCTGTTCCCGGTATCGACTATCCACGTGTCGCAGCGTCGCTCATTGGAGATGAGTCGACGGGGACGTGCATTGGTCCGGGGTTACGCATCTTCTGCGGTGCTGAAAGGGTGCGCAACCCCCGGCTGGCGCGCCCAAACGGATGCGTACGCCGAAGGGGGTGCATAGGTGGGCGGAGCTGCGTGGCAGGCAGGGCGGCGGGATGGCTTCGAGGGGCGCGGCGGGGCCCCGGGGCTGGCAGGGCGGGGCCGGGGGCCGAGCACCCGCCGCAGCACCGGCAGGGCGGCGGGGTGGCTTCGGGCGGCGGGCAGATCGCCGCGCCCGCGCCGCCCTACCGCGGCCGGAACTCCTCCGCACCCTGCGGGCGCAGCCACACCCGGTCCCCGGCGGGCTCGATGCCGAGCGCGGTCAGGTCGCGCGGCCGGAACTTGAAGCTCGCCGTCCGCGGCAGCGCCGAGGTGATCCGCAGCAGCGACGGCCACTGCTTGGGCCCCAGGTCCGACTGCCCGGCCAGGAAGTCGCCGAACCCCTCGGCGAACCAGCAGGCCAGCGACGCCTCGGCCGCCGCGCAGTCCTTGAGCACCACCGCGGCGGCCACGGCATCGCCGACCGCGCCCGGGCCGCGCACTGTCGCCGCCGGCACGGCGTACACGCCCACCTCGGCCACATCGGGATGGCGCCGCAGCACGCGTTCGATCGGGGCGGCGGCCAGGTTCTCGCCGTCGACCCGCATCCATCCGCCGGAGCGGCCGGCGAAGTAGACGTAGCCGTCGTCGTCGACATACGCGAGGTCGCCGGAGTGGAAACGTCCCCCGCGCATCCTCTCGGCGTCGGCGGCCGGGTCGCCCCAGTACCCGGCGAACAGGCCGGGCCCGTCGGCGACCATCTCGCCCACGGCCTCGTCGGGGTTGGTGAGCTGGCCGTCGGCGTCGAACCGCGCGCGCGGGCACTCCTCGCCCGTCTCGACGTTGACGATCCGCACCCCGGCGGGCAGCGGGCCGAGCGCGGCATCCGGCGTCGACGGCGTGCGCGAGATGGACAG
>CAYFRF010000120.1:0-2187 GCA_964345415.1 uncultured Microbacter sp.
GTGACCACCGACGACCCGACTCTCGACGACCTCAACGCGATCGTCCACCTGCTCGTGGCCACCCCCGCCGACGACACCGCCAAGGCCCGCAACCTCGAGGCCGGCATGGGCGGGGTCGTGGTGCCCCGCACCGTCTACAACCTCGGCATCTTCCGCGCGCCGCAGGGCTGGAAGCGCATCACCGGGCCCGTCGAACGCAACGGCGACACCATCACCGCCACCCTCCACAGCGAATCGGCGGGGCGGCCCAGCATCAACACACGCGTGGTGTTCGTCAAGCACGACGGCAACTGGAAGCTCTCCACCCAGTCGGTCTGCCAGGGCGTGCGGACCGTCGGGCTGCCCATCTCCTGCGGGGGCTGAGCGCGATGATCGAGGTGACAGGCCTGCGCAAAGCGTTCCGCGGGCGCGAGGTGCTGCGCGGGATCGACCACACCTTCGCCGACGGACAGCTGACCTACCTGCTCGGACTCAACGGCGCCGGAAAATCCACGCTGCTGCGCTGCATCGGCGGCGTGACCAGGCCCGACACCGGCACCGTGCGCATCGACGGCCTGGCCCCGGCGAGCTTCGACGCACCCGTGCGGCATCTGGGCATGCACCTGTCCTCCGACGCGTTCACCCCCGGGCACTCCGCGCGGCGGCACCTGCGCTGGCTCGCGGCACTCGGCGATGTCCCCGCCGGCCGCGCCGACGCCCTGCTCGACGAGGTGGGCCTGGCCGCCGTCGCCGACCGGCCGGTGGGCGGGTTCTCGCTCGGCATGCGGCAGCGGCTCGGGATCGCCTCCGCGCTCATCGGCAACCCCCGGACGCTGCTGCTCGACGAGCCGCTCAACGGCCTGGACGTGGCCGGCGTGCTCTGGATGCGCGGGCTCCTGCGCCAGTGGGCCGAGGAGGGCCGGTGCGTGGTGGTGGCCTCGCACGCGCTGGCCGAGGTGGAGCGGACCGCGGATTCGGTGGTGGTGATCGAGGGCGGGCAGGTTGTCGCCACCGGCCCGGTCGCCGAGGTGCGGGGCGGTCACGCCGACCTCGAGGAGGCCTTCGCCGCGCACGTGCCGCGCGTCGCGGCCGGTCATGCGGTGGCCGGATGAGCGCCGTCGGGCCCGCTCGGCGAGTGGATCCCGTGACCTCGGCCGGGCGGGCGAGCGGTGTGGGCCGGGCTGGCGCCGTGCCGTCGGCACTGCGGGTGCTGTGGCGCAACATCGTCGCCGAGGCCGTCGCGCTCGGCGGCCCGCGGAGCTTCCTGTTCCGGCTCACGCTGCCGCTCGGAGTGCTGCTGCCGGTGGTGATCACGCTGGTCGTGGCGGCGGTGTCGGAGTCGCTGAGTTCCCGTGACGGGCTGCTGGGCATCACCTCGGCGAGCACCACCAACTCGGTGTACTGGCTGCTGTGGATCGGCGTGACCGTGTTCGCGGTGTCCGCCGCCTACCGGCAGGCCGAGAGCGAGGCCGGCCCGGTGGCCGAAACCCGCCGGTACGCCTCGCCCCGGCTGCTGACCAGCATGTTCGCCCGCTGGGTGGTGCTCGGCGGCTTGGCGGCCGTCCTGCTGGGCATCGCGACGATGCTCACCATGCTCGCGCTGCCCGTGTTCTTCCCCGGCGTGTACTCCCAGGTGGACGCATTCACCCCGGAGGGCGTCCGCTTCCTGTGGGCGCTGCCGGTGTACGCATTCGGGGCCGTGGGCGTGGGGCTGGGCATCGGCGCGCTGATCCCCTCGGCTCCGGCGGCGGTCGCGGTGCTGACCGTGTGGTCGCTGCTGGTGGAGAACGCGGTGATCCTGCTGCCCCGCGGCGACGTGCTCACCCAGTTCATGCCGTTCCTCAACGGGGTCTACGGCAGCGGCCAGGATCTCGCGCTCGACCCGGCCTGGGACCGCGGCGGGGCGCTGGTCTACCTCTGCCTCGTCGCACTGATTCTGCTGCTGGCCGGCTGGCTGCGCACCCGGGCGGCCCGGCGCCGCTGACCGCAGCCAGCGCCGGTGCCCACCCGGCGGCGCTCCGCGGCGTTGAGTCGTTCCGTCAGCGCTGCCGCCGAACTGTCCTGGGAAAACGCTGCACAAAACGACTCCGGCAGGTGCAGCGCCCGCGCCCCCGACCTCGTGGAGTCGCTGCGGCAGCCGTCCTGCCGGACTGTCCTGGGAAAACGCTGCACAAAACGACTCCACCGGCTGAGGCCGGGTGGGCCGGG
>CAYFRF010000120.1:2287-6740 GCA_964345415.1 uncultured Microbacter sp.
TCCTGGGAAAACGCTGCACAAAACGACTCCACCGGCTGAGGCCGGGTGGGCCGGGTGGGCCGGGTTTGCCGGGCGAGGCGGGGCGGGGCGGGGCGGGGCGGCGCCTACTTCGCGGTGAACCCGGCGTCCACGGGCAGCGTGACGCCGGTGATGTGGCGGCCAGAGTCTTCGACCAGGTAGAGGACGGCTCGGGAGATGTCGATCGGGTCGAGCATCGGCACCGGCAGGGCGTTGCCCATCGTGTGCCCCTCCGGATTCGCGGCGAACCAGGCGGCCATCTCCTCGTGCGCCACCATCGGGGTGAACACGCCTGCCGGGTGGATGGTGTTGATCCGGATGCCGTGCGGGGCCAGCCAGATCATGAGGCTGCGCATGATGCCCACCACGCCGTGCTTGCTGGCGGTGTAGCCGGTCGCGGCGCCGGAGCCGTCGCCGCCGCGGCCGCTCAAGCCCTGCGAGGACGAGATGAGCACGATCGAGCCGCCCTGGTCACGCTCGATCATCAGCGGCGCGATCGCGTGGACGGTGTTCCACACGCCCACGAGGTTGACCATGATCGTGTCCACGAACGCCGCCTGCGGGTCCGGCTCGCTGCCGCGCTGCAGGTTGACGCCGGCGTTGGCCACCACGATGTCCGGAACACCGAACGCTTCCCGGCAGGCGTCGACCGCCGCCGCGACGTCGGCCGGCTCGCGCACATCACCCTTCACTGCCACGATCTGACCGCCCACGGCCTCCACCTCGGCCACGGTCTGGTCCAGGTCAGACTGCGAGCCCAACGCGTACGGGACGGTGGCGATGTCCTCGCAGATGTCCAGCGCCAGGATGCGGGCCCCGCGCCGGGCCAGCTCCACCGCGTGACTGCGGCCCTGACCACGGGCGGCCCCGGTGATGAACGCGACCTTGCCCGCGAGTGACTGCTGCTCCATATATCCCACGCTCCTGCTCTGACGGCGCCCGAACGGCGACCTGACTCCTGTCAGGATCTAAGCACCGGAGCGCGCCTCACTGGTGGAGTTACCCAGATCCCGTGCCGGCCAACGCCTTACTCAGCTCCGCCGCGAACGCGGCAGCATCCCGGGCCGACAGCCTCGAGTAGCTCAGCACCAGGCCCGACACCGGATGCCGCGCGGACTGACTACTCAGCGACCGCGTCCGCCACCCGGCCCGCTCGAGCGCCTGAACGACATCGTCGTCGTCATATCCGGGCAACAACACGCACAGGTGCAGCCCCGCCTCTACACCTGTCACGCCCAGGCCCGGGCAGTCGCGCGCCAGCGCGGCCACCAACCTCGCGCGCCGGTCGCTGTACACGCGCGCCGCCCGCGCCAGGTGCCGGTCCATCGCACCCGAGGCCATGAACCCCGCCAGCGCCTCGGCGGGCAGCGACGACGGCCCGCGCCGGTGCACCGCCAACCACCGCTCCACCTCGCGCCGCAGCGCCTCCGGCGGCACGCACCACGCCACGCGCAGGTCAGGGGCCACGGACTTGGACGAGGTGCCCACGTACGCCACGCACTCCGCGGCGCCCGGCAGCGTCCTCAACGCCGGTAGAGGGGCGACGCCGTAGCGGAACTCGCCGTCGTAGTCGTCCTCGATCACCAGCGAGCCCGTGCGCCGCGCCCACTCCACCAGCGCGACCCGCCGCTCGACGCTCATCCGGTGCCCGAGCGGGTACTGGTGCGCGGGGGTGGTGAACACGATGCCCGGCTCGTCCCCCAGGCGCGCGGCGTCGAGGCCGTCCGGGTCGGCCGGGTGGAACCGCACGCGCAACCCCTGCTCGCGGGCCATCAACAGGGCGCCGCGGTACCCCGGATCCTCCATGTGGAACGTCACCGCACCGGGGCCCGTGCCGGCTCGCGTGGCGGTACCGGTGGCGACAACCGCGGCGCACAGGGCCGCGATCGCCGAGCGCGAGGAGTCGAACAACAGCGGGTCCGCGCCGCCGATCCCGCGGTGCCGCCGCAGGTGCCCGCGCAACGCCGCGCGCAACGCCGGACTGGGCTCCTCCCACGGGTTGACCCCCGCCAGCCCCTCGGCCGCCGCGCCGCGCACCGCGGCCCGCCACGCGCGGTCGTCCACCAGCGCGGCGTCGGGCGTCCCGGGACGGAGGTCGCGCGGCGACCGGCCCGAACGTGGTTCCGGAAGGGGCGACGACGACGAGGCTTCCCCCGCGGCCCCCTCACCGGTCCGGGTGCGGGCACCGGCCCGGGCGGCCTGCGCGGCCCCCTTGCTGACGCGGGTGCCGGAGCCGTGCTCGGAGGCCACGAACCCGGCGGCGGCGAGCTCGTCGAACGCCCGCACCACGGTCCCCCGGGACAGGCCCGTCTGCTCCGCGAGCGCCCGCGTGGACGGCAGCCGGTCCCCGTCGGCCAGCGCCCCGTCGGCGATGCGGTCGATGATCGCGCCCACCAGTTCCGCCGCGCCCGACACCTCACCCACGACCAGGGTGCCGGGGCGCGAGGTGCGGGACATGACCCCACACTAGGCGGGGCCCACGACCTGGTGATCGCCGTCGCCGACGGCCAGGTGGGAGTGGCCGAGGCGTCCGAACACCTGGCGCGGTGGACCGGCCCCCTCAACTGAGCGGTCGCCGGGGCGCCGGTCCGGTGTACGATTCATCGGCAGTGGGGGAGTATCCACAACGCTGCGGACGTCAGCACGCAGACCCGAGGACCGGGTCGGCCGGGCGCAGCGGCTCACAATCAAGACCGAACGTCGTGTGAGCGGAGAGACTCACGGGACTTCGCCGTCCCCGCACCGTCTCTCACGAAAGGACCCGAGTCTCCCATGGAGATCACCCCGCTGCTGTGGGGCGTCACGATCGCGCTGATCGTGGGCCTGCTGGCATTCGACTACTTCTTCCACGTCCGCAAGGCGCACCTGCCCACCATCCGCGAGGCCGCCGTCTGGTCCGCGATCTACGTCGGCCTGGCGCTGCTGTTCGGACTCATGTTCTTCGCCGTCGGCGACACCACGCACGCCGTCGAGTACTACGCCGGCTATCTCACGGAGAAGGCGCTGAGCGTCGACAACCTCTTCGTGTTCCTGGTGATCATGGCCTCGTTCAAGGTGCCGCGCGAGTTCCAGCAGAAGGTGCTGCTGTTCGGCATCACGTTCGCGCTGATCTCGCGGACCGTGTTCATCCTGCTGGGCGCCGCGATCATCGAGGCCTGGTCGGACGTCTTCTACATCTTCGGCATCTTCCTGCTGCTCATCGCCGGCCAGCAGCTGCGCGGTGAGATGACGGGTGGCGAGGACAACAAGGACGAGGCGGACAACATCATGGTCCGCGCGGCCAAGAGGTTCCTGCCCGCCTCCGAGCACTACGACGGCGACAAGCTCTTCACCCGCGTGAACGGCAAGCGCCTGCTCACGCCGATGCTGCTGGTCATGGTGGCGATCGGCGCCACCGATGTCCTCTTCGCGTTCGACTCGATCCCGGCGATCTTCGGGCTCACGCAGGAGCCGTACATCGTCTTCACCGCCACCGCGTTCTCGCTGATGGGCCTGCGGCAGCTGTACTTCCTCATCGACGGCCTGCTCGACCGGCTCGTCTACCTCTCGTACGGCCTGGCCGCGATCCTCGGCTTCATCGGCATCAAGCTGATCCTGCACGCGCTGCACGAGAACAACCTGCCGTTCATCAACGGTGGCGAGAACGTCCCGGTGGCCGAGATCCCCACCAACCTGTCGCTGCTGGTGATCGTCGCCCTGCTCGCGATCACGGTGGTCACGTCGCTGACCAGCCCCAAGGGTCGCGCGCTGCGGGCCCTGCAGAACGCCGAGCGCTACTCGTTCCGCTACACCAAGGTCGCCGACGCCCCCGACGACGTGCGGATCCCCGCCGAGAAGCTCATGGACGAGTGGACCGAGAAGGCCGAGGCCGTCGCGCCGAAGTACCGCGACGAGCTGCTCGAGCACAAGGACAGTTACTCGGAGATCATCCGCGTGGCCCACGAGACGCGGCTCGCCTCCGCCCGGGCCAGCGGCCGTCGCGCCGACACCTCGGAGAAGATCGTGGGCCAGAACGGCCCGACTGTCTGATCCGGTTCGGCACCCACCGACCCGCGCAGGTCGCCGAGGAGCCCGTCGCAGCCACCGCTGCGGCGGGCTCCCGCCATTTCCGCGCCGCACCCCGCGTCGCCGGAAAGTGGTCTCACGATTCTGCCCAAAGTGGACCTTCCCGTCGCGCCACTTAGGCGGTGGAATGGGCTCATGCAGAACTCCGCGACCATCACCGCTCCCACCTACCGGCAGTCCCGGCGGCTGCGCGATGTCCGCTACGACGTGCGCGGCCCGATCCTCACCGAGGCGATGCGGCTGGAGGCCGAGGGGCACGACATCCTGCGCCTGAACCTGGGCAACATGCGCCCGTTCGGCCTCGACGCACGCCCGGAGATCGTGGAGGCGGTAGCCCGCGATCTGGGGGACGGCCAGGCCTACTCGGATT
>CAYFRF010000121.1:0-6266 GCA_964345415.1 uncultured Microbacter sp.
GGCGGCGACCTGCGGCTCGGCGCGACGCGGGAACTGCTGGTCGGGGAGTTGCTCACCGACGTGTACGGAGTCGAGATCGTCACCGCCGACGTGGCCACGCCCAGCGCGGTGCGCCGTCTCACCGTCCCGGATTTCGGAAAGGGAGTCGCATGACAGTCCTGCGAGCGGTGATGGCCGCACGTCCGGCCGGCGGAGTGGAGGTCGACGGGCTCCGTGAGATCGACGTGTACCGGCTCTTCGACGAGGTCTCCCCGGAGGTCACCGGCGTCTACCTCACCGGCGACGTGGACCAGGAGTTCCTCGCGGAGCACCGCGAGGAGTTCGACGCGCTCGTGCGGGCGGGGCTCCGCGTGGTGGTCAACGGGCACGTCCAGCGCCCGTTCCTCACCGGACTGTCCCGGTGGCGGCGCGCGGAGTACCGCGGGCCGGACGATCTCGCGCTGACCCGGGTCACCGAGCACCCCGTCTGGCAGGGGGTGGACACCGAGGCCCTGCTCTACAGCACCCGCCCCGGACGACACACCCCCGAGGAACGCCGACAGCTCGGTGTGGCCGGCTTCTACGGTCGCGGCTACTACCTCGACCTGCCTGACGGAGCGACTGTGGTCCACACCCTCGGGAGGATCGCCGCGCCGATCGACCTGGTGTACCCGCTGGGCAGCGGGGAGGTGCTGGTGCACGCCGGTAACGACTTGTTGCACTTCGGCTCCGAGGACCGCGGCACCGCCGTCCTGCGCACCAATCTCCTCGACTGGCTGGAGGGACGATGAACAGGCCGCCCCGCATCGCGATGCTGCACTGCGGCAGCCACGCACAGTTGGCCACCCTGGCCGACCCCGCGCTCGAGCCGTACCGGATCGAGGCGGTCCACGCCCGGACCGCCCCCGCCGACGCGCTCGACACCGCCGACGTGGTGTTGGTCGCCGACCGGATCCGCACCGACCTGCTCACCCCGTGGGCGGACCGGATCCGTGCCCGGGCCCTCGCCGGCGCCACCGTGGTGCTGCTGGGGGAGAACCAGGTCGGCACCTGGTGGCCGGAGGCCCACGAGCAGACCCGGCCCACCATCTTCTGGTGGTGGCGCACCGGCGAGGACTCGCGGATCCACCGCACCGACACCGACGACCCCGCCGCGGAGTGGTTCACGGACAAGGCGCTGACCTGGCACTACCACGGTGTGCTCACGCCGCCCGATGGCGCGGTGAGCCTGGTGGAGCTCCACACCCCCGAGGGGGAGGTCGACGGGTCGCTGCTCTACGTCGACGAGGTGTCGACACCCGGACGGGTCCTGGTCACCACCATGGATCCCGTCTACCACCACGGCTCCGGGTTCATGCCCGGCGCCACCCAACTGCTCTACTCGGTCCTGCGCTGGGCCACGAAGGGACGATCATGACCGGAACCCTGCGACTGGACGAGGCGGGCACGACCCTCGAGTTCTCGATCGAGGACGCCAACCGCTACCACGGCCCCGGCTTCCCGGGCGGGGTGGCGCACGGCTTCTGCGTGCTCCAGCACGCGATCGAGATCCTCGGCGATGGCGGCACCGAGCCCGTCGAGCGCCGTGAGGTCCACGTCCGCACGGCCTTCCCCGGGCCGGGTGGGCGCGACGCGCACGAGCTCGTCCTGCGGGCCGTCACCGACGGCCGCTACGAGGTGGACGCCGCCCTGGCGGAGCCTGAGCGCGGCCAGGTCCTGGCCCGCTACGTGTGGGAGTACACCTACCGGGGCCGCACCGTGCGCCTGCACCTGCGGGACGACGGCCTGGTGACCGAGGAGTTCATCACCCTGGGAGCCCGGACCGATCGCACCGCCGAGGAGGACGCGCACCTGGAGGTGCTCAAGTCCGAGATGGCGCAGCGGCTGCTGTCCCGTCCGGTCGGCGAGGTGTACGAACAGATCGCCTGACCTGGCGAGGCCGCGACCTGCGCGCCCTGAGTGCCCGGCTCAACCGGGGTTACGCGTCCGATGTGGACCACTCAGGGCGCGCAGCTCATTTGGTCGCGTGATGTCCATCGACATGACACAGTTCATGCGGTCGCGGCCGTACCCGGAGCGCACTGCGACCGGCGCACCGGTATCGGCGCCCCCGAGAGGATTCGAACCCCTGACCAGCCGGGTAGAAACCGGATGCTCTATCCACTGAGCTACGGAGGCATGCGGCGCCAGATGAGAGCGTCGCCGGGAGAATCGTAGCCGATGCCGGGGGAGGAGCGGGAAGGCGCGAATCGTCGTGGGGCCGCCCACCTTCCTACGATGGGTGACATGACGTCGCAGAAGTCCGCTCCCACCATGCTCGGACGTCTCGGGGCCCGAGGTGTCTTCCTGCTGGTGTTGCTCCTGGCGGCGGTGGCGGCCGCGGTCGTGATCCCCCTGTCGGCCATGTCCACCGACGTCGCGCTCGAGTTGATCGGGGTTCCCGACCCGGGGGTCCTCACCACCGCGGGGCTGCCGGCGGTCCGCGCGATCGGTGAACTGCTGGCCTCGGTGGCGGTGGGTACCGCACTGTTCGCCGCGTTCTTCACCCCGCCGCAGAAGGACAAGACGCTCGACGTCGACGGCTACCGCATGCAGCAGATCTCGTCCTGGACGAACATCGCCTGGGCGGTGGCTGCGGCTCTGCTCATCCCGCTGACCCTCTCGGATGTCTCCGGCCGGACCCTTCTCCAGTCGCTGCCCCCGGACCAGTGGCTGGTGGCGATCAACCAGATCGACGTGGCGTCCTCGTGGCGCTGGGCGGCGATCATCGCGCTGGTGGCGGGAATCGGGCAGCGGCTCACGGTGAGCTGGCGTTGGTCGACCATCTGGCTGGCGGTGACGGTCCTGTCCCTGCTCCCGGTGGCGGCGACGGGCCACGCCTCGGGCAGCACGGCGCACGACCTGGCCACCAACTCGCTGATCATCCACCTGTTCAGCGCCGCGTTCTACATCGGTGGCCTGGTGGCGGTGATCATCCACACCATGCGCGGCGGCACCCGGGTGGCACTCGCACTGCGCCGCTACTCGGTGGTGGCCACCGTCGCGATCGCCGCGCTCGGCTTCTCCGGTCTCATCAATGCGGTGGTGCGGGTGCATCCGGGGGATCTGTTCAGCTCGACCTACGGGTTGCTGGTCGTGGCCAAGGCGCTGTTGCTGTGCCTGTTCGCGATATTCGGGCTGGCGATCCGGCGCCGCATCATCGCCAAGATCGAGTCCACGAACGCCAACGCCCCGGTCGACCGCGCGACGCTGCTGCGGATCATCGTCACGGAATCGATCGTCATGGCCGGCACGATCGGGCTGTCGGTCTCGCTCGGCCGCACCCCGCCGCCGGCGCCGCTGTACGTGCCGACGCGTCAGGAGGCGTTGCTTGGCTTCGAGCTGCCCGGGCCGTTCTCGTTCCAGACGGTCTTCGGGCTCTGGCGCTTCGACCTCGTGCTGGGGTTGGCGTCGGTCATCCTGCTGGGCCTGTACCTGTGGGGCGTGATCCACCTGCGCCGGCGCGGTATCGCCTGGCCGCCCGGCCGCACGGCGTTCTGGGTGATCGGCTGTGTGATGCTGTTCGTCACCACCAGCTCCGGCCTGGGGATGTACATGATGGCCGACTTCGCGAGCCACATGGTGGGCCACATGCTCATCTCGATGCTGGTGCCGGTGATGCTCGCGCTGGGCGGGCCGCTGACGCTGGCGCTGCGCGCGCTGCCCGCTGCGGGGCGCGGGAACCCGCCGGGTCCGCGCGAGTGGATCGTGGAGTTCATCAACAACCCGATCTCGCGTTTCCTCACGCACCCGATCGTGGCGTCGGTCCAGTTCGTGGCCGGCTTCTACCTCGTCTACTTCGGCGGGTTCTACGAGACGCTGGCCTCCGAGCACCTGGGCCACATGTTCATGAACGTGCACTTCCTCATCAGTGGTTACCTCTTCTACTGGGTGATCATCGGTGTGGATGCGGCACCGCGGCAGTTCACGTCGATGTACATGATGATGGTCCTGTTGTCCTCGCTGCCGTTCCACGCCTTCTTCGGCATCCTGCTCATGAACTACCCGTCGGTGCTGGCCGAGACCTGGTATTCGGGGATCGGTCTGCCGTGGATCCCCGACCTGCTGCAGAGTCAGCGGGTCGGCGGCGGCGTGGCCTGGGCGATGGGGGAGATCCCCCTGTTCATCGTGATGATCGCGCTGGGGTGGCAGTGGTACCAGAGCGATATGCGGGAGGCGCGGCGCTCGGAGCGGCAGGCCGAACGTGATGACGATGCGGAGCTGAAGGCCTACAACGAGATGCTGGCGCAGATGGCCGAGGGGGACCGCCGGCGCTGAGTCCGTGCACCTCGTCGTCGTCGGGTTCGGTTTGTCCACACCGGTCGTCCCTCTCCACAGGGAGGCCGCCGCAGGGGGCCGGGAGGAGGGGCGACGACGACGACATGGGGCACTGTTACTGCCACGAGGCCGACACCGGGTCGACCTCCACGGCACAGGAGCGATCCCATGAACGAGACCCAGACCACTGTCCGCGGCACCATCATCACCGATCCCGTCACCCGGCGCGTCGGGGACGATGAGGTGTTCACCTTCCGCGTGGCCAGCAACACCCGCTACCTGGACCGCAACTCGGGGGAGTGGAAGACCGGCGGCACCCTGTACTTCTCGGCCAACTGCTGGGGCAGGCTGGCGCAGCGCACGGCGGGCCGGTTGTTCAAGGGTGACGCGGTGCTCGTGCACGGGAGGCTGCTCACCAACGAGTACGAGAAGGAGGGGCGCATCCAGCGGGACCTGGAGATGCGCGTCAACGCGATCGGGCCCGACATGTCGCGGATGGACGTCACGGCCAAGCGGATCCGGTTCGATCCGGCGGAGCCCCCGGCCGGCCAGGTGGGCGAGGGGTCCGACGGTGGGGAGACCGGTTCCGGGGCCATGCCGATCGGCTCGGTCGACCACGACGAGACGGACACCGGCGAGGGCGACACGGAGCTGTCGGGCATGGACGAGTTCGCCGGGGCGGGCGCCCTCTGACCCCGCCCGGGAGCGGGTACGACCCCCGCCCGACGGCCCGTGGGGCGGGGATGATCTCCGCTGTGGGGGCCGGGCCGCGGGCAGCCACGTAACATGGGGGTCGTGCCCGCGGCCCACCCGCGGCGATGAGAACTGTTTTCGCAGGTGAGAGGGTAGAATGGCCGAGTTTATCTACACGATGAAGAAGGTTCGCAAGGCGCACGGGGACAAGGTGATCCTCGACGATGTGACGATGGCCTTCTACCCCGGTGCGAAAATCGGCGTCGTGGGGCCCAACGGGGCCGGTAAGTCCTCGATCCTCAAGATCATGGCCGGACTCGACCAGCCGTCCAACGGTGAGGCCTTCCTCGACCCGGAGGCGACCGTCGGCATCCTCATGCAGGAGCCGGAGCTCGACCAGTCCAAGACCGTCAAGGAGAACGTCGAGGACGGCCTCGGCGAGACGATGGTGCAGCTGCGCCGGTACAACGAGATCGCCGAGGAGATGGCGACCAACTACACCGACGAGCTCATGGAGGAGATGGGCAAGCTGCAGGAGCAGCTGGATGCGGTGGACGCGTGGGACGTCGACTCGCAGATCGAGCAGGCCATGGACGCCCTGCGCTGCCCGCCCGGGGACTCGCCGGTCACCAACCTCTCCGGTGGCGAGCTGCGCCGCGTGGCGCTGTGCAAGCTCCTGCTGAGCAAGCCCGACCTGCTGCTGCTCGACGAGCCCACCAACCATCTGGACGCCGAGTCCGTGCTGTGGCTGGAGCAGCACCTGGCCAGCTACCCGGGCGCCGTCATGGCCGTCACACACGACCGGTACTTCCTCGACCATGTCGCGCAGTGGATCTGTGAGGTCGACCGCGGCAAGCTGCACCCCTACGAGGGCAACTACTCCACGTACCTGGAGAAGAAGGCCGAGCGGCTCGAGGTCCAGGGCAAGAAGGACCAGAAGCTGCAGAAGCGGCTCAAGGCCGAGCTCGAGTGGGTGCGGTCCGGCGCCAAGGCCCGGCAGACCAAGTCCAAGGCCCGTCTGGCCAAGTACGAGGAGATGGCCGCCGAGGCGGAGAAGATGCGGAAGCTGGACTTCGAGGAGATCCAGATCCCCACGCCGCCCCGCCTGGGCAACGTCGTGGTGGAGGTGGAGAACCTCGAGAAGGGCTTCGACGGTCGCTCCTGCGGTGTCGAGGTCTCCATCGGGCAGCAGAGCCCGGACATCGCCCAGGGCGTGGACACCGCCTACGAGAACCGCACCGGCGGAGTGGATCCCAAGGACAAGCAGGGCGCGGGCG
>CAYFRF010000121.1:6276-6661 GCA_964345415.1 uncultured Microbacter sp.
CTGTCCTTCACCCTGCCGCGGAACGGCATCGTCGGTGTGATCCGCCCCAACGGTGTGGGGAAGACCACCCTGTTCAAGACCATCGTGGGCCTCGAGGAGCCGGATGCCGGCACCGTCCGCGTCGGTGAGACCGTCAAGCTCAGCTACGTCGACCAGAACCGCGCCAACATCGACCCCGAGAAGTCGGTGTGGGAGGTCGTCTCCGAGGGCAACGACTTCATCGAGGTCGGCCAGAACGAGATGCCGTCGCGCGCCTACGTCAGCGCGTTCGGTTTCAAGGGCCCGGACCAGCAGAAGAAGTCCGGGGTCCTGTCCGGTGGTGAGCGCAACCGCCTCCACCTGGCCCTGACCCGCCCGGTCGGCGGCACCCTGATCTTGCTGGAGG
>CAYFRF010000122.1:0-6656 GCA_964345415.1 uncultured Microbacter sp.
ACTAGCTCCCCGGTACGCAGGAGCACACCCCGAGACGCCGGACCACCACCCCGGGATCCGCTACTCTCCCTCCGGATCCGCTACCCCGACCGCGGTAGCGGATCTCGAGCGGGAGTAGCGGATCTCGGGGACTCGGACGAACGGGCGAGCCGCACGGCCAGGTAGGAGCACACGGCGATCGCCGCCAGCACCGCGACCGCCGTCCACACGACCGAGCGTGAGCCGGCCAGCAGGAGGGCGTCCAGGGCGGCGGTGGCCTGCCCCGTCGTCGTCGCCGACGTGGCCGTGACCACCGCGGACGGCGCACCGCCCGCCACCCACACCCACCACGCCACGCCCGCCGAGACCGCCGCGAGGACCACCGCGACGATTCGCCCCGGCCACGCCCCCAACACCGCGACCAGCGCGCGCCAGAGCAGGGACGAGGCGACCACGACGAGGCCCACCACCGCCACCACACCGATCGCCGACGCCACGGACGGCACCTCGGCGGTGGCCAGAGCCCACGCGGACAGTCCCGCGGTGAGCACGACCAGCGCCAGTACCTGCTCGGCCAGGCGCGAGCCCGGCCGGCGGATCAGCTGGACCAACAGCGCGCCCAGGACGGCGGCGGCCGCCACGCCCAGGATCCCCGCCGAGGTGCGGCGCTGGGTGTCCTGCGCGGCGGCCGCGGCCTCGAGCCCGGCGTCGCCCTGTTCGGCGGCCAGCGCGCGGCCGGTCTTGCCGATCGCCTCCTGGGTGCGGGTCGCGGAGTCGGCCACGCTGGAGGCGCCGTCGCGGAGGGTGCCGGCGCCGTCGGCGAGGGTCGCGGCGCCGGTGGCGAGCTCACGGGAGCCGCGGGTGGCCTGGTAGATCCCGTCGCGCATCGGGGCGCCGGGGGTGGAGAGCTGGCGGGCGAGTTCGTTGGCGCCGCCCTCGAGCTGGTCGAGGTTCGAGAGCATGTTCTGGTCCATGCCCTGGGTCTCGAGCTGCTGCTTGAGGCCGATCAGGGCGTCGCGGGCGCGGACGGTCTCGGGGGCGTCGCCCTGCAGGCGGGAGACCGCGTCGTCGATCGCGGTGAGGACCTGCCCCTGGATCACGGCCACGCCGCGGACCGCGCCGACCAACTGGCCCACGCCGCCGGCGAGTTCGTCGGCGCCGGTGCCGGCCTGGCCCATCCCGTTCTGGAGCTGCTCCATCCCGGCGGCGAGTTCGGCGGAGCCGTCGCGGAGTTGGTCGGCGCCGTCGGCGATTTCCGCCGAGCCGTCCCGGAGCTGATCGGCGCCGGCAACGGTGAAGGAGGAGTTGGCGGCGGCGTCGGCGAGCGCAGACTGCAGGGGGCTGCCCACGCCCGCGGCGGTCTCATCCGGATCCGGCGCCGGTCCCACCACCGCCCACAGTGCGGCCAGTGCGAGCGGTATGACGATGAGCACCAGGCCGAGCAGGCGACGCAGGGCGCCCGGGCCGGTGGGCGAGGTGTCGCCGATCATGTCGCCGGGCCCCTCGCCCGGCGCCGCGTCCAGGGTCGCCTTCGCGCCTGTAGAGGGGGTCTCGGAGGGCTCCGGCGTGGGCTTCTGCGAGGGACTCATGCGGGCAGCGTAACCGCTGGACAGGCGCGTTCCCGCAGGTCACCCGGCATGCCGCCGAATCGGTGTCGGAGGCGATTGTTACGCTACTGCCAGCTGGATCACATTCGGGCGCGCGCTCGGAGGTGTCCCAGTGCCCGCCCTCCGCTGCCCTCACAGTGTCTGACCCCCGCGCGCTCCGGCCGCAGGAAGGAGCCATGAGCCCCGACCTCGCCCCTGTCCTGGCGATCGCCGCCGCCGGACTGTCCACCGTGCTCGCGTGGCCGTTGACCCGCCTGTTCGGCCGCGCGGCGGGGTGGCCGCTGGCTGTGCTCTATCTGCTGGGCGCGGGTGCTCTCGTTTCGCCGATCTCGATGGCTCTCCTGGGTTGGCCGACCGACGTCGTGCGCATCCCCTGGGTGCCCGCCCGTGGATGGACGCTGGACCTGTTCGCCGATCCCACGGGACTGTTCTTCGCGATGCTCGCGTTGGTGATCGGCGCGATCGTGTTGATCTACTCCACGTCATATCTGCCCGGCCGCCGCGCCGCCGCGCGTGGTGGTGGTGACGACGACGACGACGACGACGACGACGACGACGACGACACGGTAGCCCGCCGACCGGGACGCGGGCCGCAGCACTACGGCTTCTACCAGCTCATGACCCTGTTCACGGTCTCGATGCTGGGGCTGGTGCTCACCGATTCGTTGATCGTGCTCTTCATCTGTTGGGAACTCACGTCACTGGCGTCGTTCGCGCTGATCGCCAACTCGGGGCGCAAGGCGTACGCGTCGGCGCTGCGCACGCTCGTGGTGACGTTCGTCGGCGGCCTGGTGCTGTTGGCCGCGGTGGTGGCGATCTGGCTGCAGACCGGCACCACGTCGATCTCCCAGGCGCTGGTGAGCTCCGTGTGGAGCAACGAACCGGGTTTCACCGCGGCGATCGCGGTGGCGGTGACTGTGGCCGCGTTCACCAAGTCGGCGCAGTTCCCGTTCCACTTCTGGCTGCCGGACGCGATGGCCGCCATCACGCCGGTCAGCGCGTATCTCCACGCCGCGGCTGTGGTCAAGGCCGGCATCTTCCTGCTCATGCGGTTCTCGCCGGTGTTCCACGACGTGGCCGTGTGGAACGTGCTGCTGGTGTCGGTGGGTATGGGTACGGCGGTCATGGCGGCGTTGTTCGCGCTGCAGAAGACCGACCTCAAGCAGCTCATGGCGTACTCGACGGTCAGCCAGCTGGGCTGGATCATCGCCACGATCGGCATCGGTACCCAGGCCGCACTCGCGGCGGCCGCGCTGCACACCCTCGCGCACGCCCTGTTCAAGTCCGGACTGTTCATGCTGGTCGGGGTGGTGGACCACGAGGCCGGCTCCCGGGACATCCGGGATCTCGGTCCGCTGTGGCGGCGCATGCCGTGGACGTTCGGCGCCACGGTGCTGGGAGCGGCGGCAATGGCTGGAATCCCGCCGACGCTGGGGTTCGTTTCCAAGGAGTCCATGCTCACCGCCTTCGGTGAGGCGGCCGGTGGCAACACGATTGTCGTCGCCACGTTGCTCGCGGTGGCCGTGGTCGGCGCGATCCTCACCTTTCTCTACTGCGCCCGGATCGTCATGGGCGGCTTCCTCGGCCTGTACCAGCAGGACCGCGGCGCCGCGCAGACCACCGCCAAGCCGATCGCCGAGGTGCACGAGGCGCCGGTGCGGCTGTGGCTGCCTGCTGCGCTGCCCGCGGTCATCGGACTGCCGCTCGCGCTGGTCGTGGGAGTTCTCGACGCGCCCATGGCCGCGATCGCCCGTGCCGCCGCAGGCCCGTTCGGGTGGCGGCCGGCGGAGCGTCTCTTCGCCGAGTACGTGGCTCTGCCACCCGGTTTCACCGGAGCAGACTTCTTCTTCGAACCACACTTGGCCCTGTGGCACGGATTCACGCTGGAACTCGGGCTCACCGCGCTCATCCTGCTCGTCGGTGCGCTTCTCGTCTGGCAACGCCGGCCCCTGGACCGGGCGCTGGACCGCGAGCTGCTGCCGTTCACCGGCGCCGCCGTTCTCGAGTCGATGATGCGCGCCACCGTCAGCGCGGGCCGGGCGCTGCTGCGGCCCACCGCCTCCGACTCCCCCGCCCGGCACGCGGGCGCGCTCATCGCCACGGTCTGCGTCTACGGGGCCGGGCTCGGGGCGTGGGCGCTGGTGTCCGGCGCGGTGCTGCCGGAGCGGGTCGGCAATCTCAACCGCACCATCGACGCGGTACTGCTCGTCGTGGTGGTGGTCTCGGTCATCGGACTGTGCACCGCCCGCTCGCGGCTGGCGGCGGTGGTCCTGCTCTCGGCCGTCGGGATCGCGGTGACCGTACAGATCTTCGGACTCGGCGCCCCCGACGTGGGCCTCACCCAGCTGCTGGTCGAGGCGCTGACGATCATCATGTTCATGCTGGTCCTGCGCCATCTGCCCAAGGACTTCATCGCCCCCACACGCACCCGCCGCAACGCGGCCATCGTGCTGGGCGTGGCCTCCGGGCTCGCCGCCACCGCGGCGGTCCTGGTGTTCAGCGGCCGCCGTGAACGCTCCCCGATCGGCATGTACCTGCTCGAGAACGGGCCGGAGATCACCGGCGGAGCCAACGTGGTCAACACGATCCTCGTGGAGTTCCGTGCGCTCGACACCTTCGGCGAGGTCTCGGTGCTCGGCGTGGCCGGCATCGCGATCCTCGCCGTACTCGGTTCGGTCCGCACCCGCGCAGACCGTGCTCACGCGGCGAGTGTCACCGCGGCCTCAGGCGCGTCGGGCGGCAGCGGCGTCGGGGCCAGTTCCGGTGTAGGTGCCGGCCACGACTTCCTGCCCGGCAGCCACCGCAGCCGTGGCGCCGCCGCGGCCGCACTCGAGGACTCGGCCCGCAATACCGTCCCCCTGCGGCTGCTCTCGCGCGGGGTCGCGCCGGTCCTCGGCGTGGTCTCGGTGATGCTGCTGTGGCGCGGCCACAACGAGCCCGGCGGCGGGTTCATCGCCGCACTCGTGGCCGCCTGCGCGTTCGCCCTCTACTACCTCTCCCGTGAGTCCGACGAGCCGGTGAGCAAGCCCTCCACCCCGGTGATGCTCATCGGCGGCGGGCTCATGCTGGCCGGCCTCACCGGCATCGGCGGCTACGCGCTCGGCGAATTCCTCGAGCCCGCCCACTGGTACATCCTGGGCCAGCACATCACCAGTGCCCTGATCTTCGACCTCGGGGTGTTCGCCGGAGTACTCGGCCTGGTCATGACCGCCTTCAACACCCTCGGTGCGGGCGGCGCCGCGGCCGACGCGGTACCCGGCACCGACCAGCGCCGACGGTGGCACCACCCCGGCCGCGCCGACAGAATCAGGCACGCCGGTCCAGACTCCGCCGCCACTTCGACCGACCGGACGGAGGAGGTGAGCCCGTGACCCTCGCGATCATGATCGGCGTCCTCACCGGCGGCGGCGTGTACCTGATGATGCAGCGCGGCATGGTCCGCGTGGTGTTCGGCCTCGGTCTGTTCAGCCACGCCGTCAACCTCATGCTGCTCACCACCGGCGTGTCCGCGTGGCGCAGCGAGCCCCTGGCCGACATCAACGGGACCGACATCGCCGCCGACCCGCTCCCCCAGGCGTTCGTGCTCACCGCGATCGTCATCACCCTGGCGGTGACCGTGTTCATGCTGTCGCTGGCCGTGGTGGGCCGGGACGACGACACCCACGCGATTCCCGACACCGGGCAGGAGCCTGACGCATGACCGCCGCACTGCTCCTACCCCTGCTGGCCGCCGGCCCGGTCATGGCGGCCGCGATCGCCGCGATGCTGCCGTGGCGCCTGGCCGGGCGCGTGCTGGCCCTGGCAGTCCCCACCGTCACCGCGGTCTCGGGGTTCGGCCTGCTCGCGCACCACCACGGCGAGCCCGTGGTGGCCACGCAGGTGGGCGCGTTCATCCCCGGCGTGGCGATCCCCATGGTCTCCGACTCGTTCACCGCACTCATGCTCGTGGCCACCGGTGTGGTGGCCACGGCGGCGCTGGTGTTCTGCGACCTGACCGGCGAGTTCGCGCGAAGCCGCTACTTCGCGCCCCTCGTGCTGCTGCTGCTCGCCGGCGCGAACGGGGCCCTGCTCACCGGGGACCTGTTCAACCTCTTCGTGTTTGTCGAGGTGATGCTCCTGCCCTCGTATGCGCTCATCGCCATGACCGGCGGCTGGCGCAGACTGGGTGTGGGCCGGCTGTTCGTGGTGGTCAACCTGCTCACCTCGACCGTGCTACTCGCCGGGGTGGGCTTCGTCTACGCCTCCGCCGGGGCGGTCAACCTCGCGGCGCTGGCCGGTGCCGCGAGTGAGGACGGTCGGGTCGCCGCGGCGCTCGGGATCGTGGTGATGGCCCTGTGTATCAAGGCCGGCGCCGTCCCCGTCCACGGCTGGCTGCCGCGCGCCTACCCGGGAACCTCCGCCGGGGTCATGGCCCTGTTCTCGGCGCTGCACACCAAGGTCGCGCTGTACGCGGTCATCCGGATCTGGGCCACCGCCTTCGACCTGGACCCCGCGTGGGGCCGGGTCATCCTGGTGGTCGCGCTCGTCACGATCCTGTGGGGCGCCATCGCCTCCGCCGCGCCCCGCGACGCCCGCGAGATCCTCGCCTGGCAGATGGTCTCCGGAGTGGGCGTGATCCTCGCCGCGCTCGTGGTGGCATCCGCGCCGGGCGGGGCGATCGTCTACATGATCCACCACATGGTGACCATCGGCGCGCTGATCATGCTGGTCGGGGCGGCCGAGCACGTCTACGGCAGCGACCGCCTCGGCCAGCTCAGCGGCCTGTGGCACCGCGAGCGACCGCTCGCCGTTCTGATGGTGATCGCGATCGCCGCCCTCGTCGGACTGCCCCCCACCTCGGGTCTGGTGGGCAAACTGGAAGTGCTGTCCGCGGCCCTGGAACCGGGCACGGTCTGGGGAACGGTCACCGTCGTCGTCGTCCTACTGGGTTCCCTCATCGGCCTCGTGGCGATGTTGCGCCTGTGGCGCGGGGTGATGTGGCGCGACGCCGCGGCGGTGACCACCGCGGCGCGCACGGGCGGCGGTGCAGCAGGCAGCGACGCCGACGCCGACGCCGCCAACCCCAACCCC
>CAYFRF010000123.1:0-6576 GCA_964345415.1 uncultured Microbacter sp.
CTCGGCCTCGCCGACGGCGTGATCGTGATCGACTACGTGGACGTGGACGAGTCCGACCCCGGCCGGCGCCGCCGGTTCTCCGAGCACATGGCCTGCCCCAACGGCCATCCCATCGCACTGGACGACATGGAGCCCCGGGCGTTCTCGTTCAACTCCCCGTACGGTGCGTGCCCGGTGTGCGACGGTCTCGGCTCTCACCTGGAGGTGGACCCGGATCTGGTGGTGCCGGACCCGGAGGTCTCGCTCGCCGACGGGGCCATCGCCCCGTGGGCGGGCGGCCAGAGCGCCGACTACTTCCAGCAGTTGCTGACAGGGCTGGCGGATGACCTGGGTTTCGACCTGCGGACCCCTTGGCAGGATCTGCCCGCCAAGGTGCGCAAAGCGGTTCTCGGGGGCGCCTCCACCAAGGTGCGGGTGCGCTACCGCAACCGGTACGGCCGGGTGCGCACCTATGACGCCCAGTTCGAGGGCGTCATGAACTTCCTCAAGCGCCGGCTCGAACAGACGGAGTCGGAGTCCCAGAAGGAGCGATACCAGGGCTACATGCGCGAGGTGCCCTGTCCCGCATGCGACGGCACCCGTCTCAAGCCGGAGATCCTCGCCGTGACCCTGAGCGGCCCGGGCGGGAACGAGCAGTCGATCGCCGACATCAGTCGGATGTCCGTCGCGGACTGCGCCGCGTTCCTCGACGGTCTCGAGCTGAACTCCCGGCAGGCGATGATCGCCGGCCGGGTCCTCAAGGAGATCCAGGCGCGCATGGGCTTCCTCCTCGACGTGGGGTTGGACTACCTGTCGCTGGACCGGGTGGCGGGAAGTCTGTCGGGAGGGGAGGCCCAGCGGATCAGGCTGGCCACCCAGATCGGTTCGGGACTCGCGGGCGTGCTCTACGTGCTCGACGAGCCGTCGATCGGCCTGCACCAGCGGGACAACCGGCGCCTCATCGACACCCTGGTCAGGCTCCGGGACCTCGGCAACACCCTGTTGGTGGTGGAACACGACGAGGACACGATCAGGGCCGCCGACTGGATTGTCGACATCGGCCCCCTCGCCGGCGAGCACGGTGGTCGGGTCGTCCACTCCGGTAGCTACGAGGGGCTGCTCGCCAACACCGAGTCGCTGACCGGAGACTATCTGGCAGGTCGGCGTTCCATCGCTGTCCCGGAGAGCCGCCGGCCGACGGATCCGGACAAGCAGTTGCGCGTGCGCGGTGCTCGCGAGAACAACCTCAAGAACGTCGACGTGGTGTTCCCCGGCGGCGTGCTGTGCGCGGTCACCGGTGTCTCGGGCTCAGGCAAGTCAACACTGGTCAACGACATCCTGGCCACCTCGTTGGCCAATCAGCTCAACCGCGCCCGGCAGGTGCCCGGGCGGCACTCGGGAATCGACGGGGTGGAGTCCTTCGACAAGCTCGTCCAGGTCGACCAGTCGCCGATCGGCCGCACACCACGCTCGAATCCCGCCACCTACACCGGCGTGTTCGACAAGATCCGCACGCTCTTCGCCGCCACCACCGAGGCCAAGGTCCGCGGCTACAAGCAGGGCCGGTTCTCGTTCAACGTCAAGGGCGGCCGGTGTGAGGCGTGCCAGGGCGACGGCACGCTCAAGATCGAGATGAACTTCCTGCCGGACGTGTACGTGCCCTGCGAGGTGTGCCACGGCGCGAGATACAACCGCGAGACACTGGAGGTGCACTACAAGGGCAAGACCATCGCGGAAGTGCTGGATATGCCGATCGAGGAGGCGTGCGAGTTCTTCGAGCCGATCACCTCGATCCACCGCTACCTCAAGACACTCACCCAGGTGGGCCTCGGATACGTGCGGCTCGGCCAGTCGGCTCCCACGCTCTCCGGTGGTGAGGCACAGCGCGTCAAGCTCGCGGCTGAGCTACAGAAGCGCTCGAGCGGTCGGACTGTCTACATTCTCGACGAGCCCACGACCGGCCTGCATTTCGAGGACATCACCAAGTTGCTCCTGGTGATCCAGGGACTCGTGGACAAGGGCAACACCGTCATCGTGATCGAGCACAACCTCGATGTGATCAAGAGCGCTGACTGGGTGATCGATATGGGTCCGGAGGGAGGCGCCGGCGGTGGCACGGTGGTCGCCCAGGGCACCCCCGAGCAGGTCGCGAGGGTCCCCGAGAGCCACACCGGACGGTTCCTCGCCGAGGTCCTCCCACCCCGAACGGAGGAAGTGGAGGAGGAGACGACCGCTCAGAAGGCGGTCACGAAGCCGGCCAAGAAGTCGACTTCCGCGGCGGCACCGAGAAAGGCTACCGCTCAGAAGACCGTCGCTCAGAAGACCGCGGCCAAGGCCGCACGCAAGGCGCGGGCACTGCGCTGACACGCGAAGGCCGCCCCGGGCGTGACGGCGTGGGGCGGCTTTTCTGTGTCCGGTGAGGAGCCGCCGAGGGCTCCTCTGCACTGTCAGTAGACGGGCCCCGTGAACTTCTCGCCGGGGCCCTCGCCCGGCTCATCCGGGTAGGCGCTCGCCTCGCGGAACGCGCGCTGCAATCCCTGTAGACCGTCCCGCACCACGCGGGCCTGCGGCCCCAGGTGCTCAGCCGAGCCGGCCACGAGACCCGCCAAGGCGGTGATGAGCTTGCGGGCCTCGTCGAGATCCAGGTGCGGGCTCGCCGTGGGATCATCGTCGGAGAGGCCGAGCTTTTCGGCGGCGGCGCTCATCAGCACGACGATGGAGCGGAAGATCACTTCCTGGGCGGACACATCGGCCAGATCGACGATCTCGACCTCACGGGCATCGATGTGCTCGTCAAGGGGGTTCCCGGCGGCCTGGTCGGCGGATGCTGGCTGGTCGGTGGTCATGCGTTCTACTGTCCCACGGACGGCCGGAGTACGGGGTTCCGGGCACCGGTTTGGGGGTCCCCGACGATCCTGGTAGTCTTTCCCTCGACTGTGGGAACTCGTTACGTGACGGGTTCCGCCGTTCAAGAGGAGCCTGATCTCCCACCATCCGACGCCACTGGGTAGTTTGATGGTCACCGCCCCCGACGAGGGGTCTGCGAGTCATCGCGGACGTGTCTTCATTGACGGGCGAGGAGTGTCAGGCCCCGGGTATCCGTACCTCGGGGCCTGTCGGTTTTCCCGACCTCCGTCGGGTGGGCCCGGGTTTCTCGTAGGACGGATGCGCGGCCGCTTCGGTGGCCGTGAACGCATGTGCACCGGAACTACCGAGGAGAGCCCATCAGCGCCGAAGCACGTATCAACGAACGAATCCGTGTCCCCGAAGTCCGACTCGTCGGCCCCGGGGGCGAGCAGGTGGGGATCGTTCGCGTCGAGGATGCACTTCGTCTGGCCCTGGAGGCCGATCTGGACCTCGTCGAGGTCGCGCCCAATGCCCGTCCGCCGGTCTGCAAGATCATGGACTACGGCAAGTTCAAGTACGAGGCCGCGCAGAAGGAACGCGAGGCCCGGAAGAACCAGCAGCAGACCGTCGTCAAGGAGCAGAAGCTCCGTCCGAAGATCGACACACATGACTACGAGACCAAGAAGGGGAACGTCGTCCGTTTCCTGGAGAAGGGCTCCAAGGTCAAGGTGACGATCATGTTCCGTGGACGCGAGCAGTCCCGGCCCGAGCTCGGGTTCCGGCTGTTGCAGCGCCTCGCGGACGACATCACCGACTACGGATACGTCGAGACCAGTGCCAAGCAGGACGGACGCAACATGACCATGGTCGTTGCCCCGCACCGCGGTGCCAAGACCCGCGCGAAGGCGCAGGACTCGAAGGTCACCGACCCCGCTTCGGAGTAGTCCGGCGCACCACGCCGACCAGACCACGGACGTATTCCGTCCGCCCCCCGCGACCCCACCGGGTCCCGGGACGAACCATGTGAGGAAGACCGATCATGCCGAAGATGAAGACCCACAAGGGCACCGCCAAGCGCTTCCGGACGACCGGAACCGGCAAGCTGGTCCGCCAGCAGGCCAACCGCCGCCACATCATGGAGAAGAAGCCCACCAAGCGCACCCGTCGTCTCGACGGCCGCACGGATGTCGCCCCGGCCGACGTGCCCCGCATCAAGCGGCTTCTCGGGCTCTGAGCCCCGCACAGACGTAGAACTTTCGGTCACCTCAGCAGGTGACCACCCCATATCAGTGAGGATTGACCAGTGGCACGCGTGAAGAGAGCCGTCAACGGCCAGAAGAAGCGTCGGACCGTACTCGAGTCCACCAAGGGCTACCGTGGGCAGCGCTCGCGGCTGTACCGCAAGGCCAAGGAGCAGATGCTCCACTCGATGAACTACAGCTACCGCGACCGTCGCGCTCGCAAGGGCGACTTCCGCAAGCTGTGGATCACGCGAATCAACGCCGCGGCCCGCGCCAACGACATGACCTACAACCGCTTCGTCCAGGGCCTCAAGCTCGCCGGCGTCGAGGTCGACCGCAAGGTCCTCGCAGACCTCGCCGTCACCGATCCGGCCGCGTTCACCGCGCTGGTCGAGATCGCGCGCAAGGCCCTCCCGGCCGACGTCAACGCCCCGGCGGCCTGACGTCCACGACTTGACGCACCACACCCGGCCCGGGCAGGGCGCAGATCGACCCGCGGATCCGTTCACGGAACGGACACCGCGGGTCGTTTCTGCGTCCAAGCTCCACCGCGCGGCCGCACGACGCAAAGCCGGACGCTTCCTCGCCGAGGGGGCGAATTCGGTCGAGGCGGCCCTGGTGACGGGGTACGCGGTGGAGGTCTTCTGTTCCGAGGACGCCCTCGAGCGGTTCGCCGGGCTCCTCAGAATGGCGGATCAGGCGGGGATCCCCGTCTCGGTTGTCACGGACCGGGCGATCCGTGCGCTGTCCGACACGGTGTCCCCTGCGGGGATCGTGGCGCTGTGCCGCTCGCTGGTCCGTGCCCCCGACCAGAACTCCGGTGCCACCGGGGCGGCTGTTCCGCGTCTGGTCGCCGTCGGCCAGGCGCTCGCCGAGCCCGGCAACGTGGGAACTCTCATTCGTGTGTCGGACGCTCTCGGCGTCGACGCGGTGTGGCTCACGGAGGGGGCGGTGGACCCCGAGAACACCAAAGCTGTCCGGGCCTCCGCCGGGAGTCTGTTCCACCTGCCGGTCGTCCGGGGGATCGCCGAGGCCGACCTGGTCGGACGCGCCCGTGCGCAGGGACTACAGGTGGCGGTGGCGACCGCCGACGGTGAGGTGGATGTGGAGCACGCCGATGAGCAGCTCTCCCGCCCCACCGCGTGGATTTTCGGCAACGAGGCCCATGGCGTTCCCGCCGCTCTGGCGGAGGCGGCCGACCTGCGGGTCCGTATCCCGATCCGGGGTCGTGCGGAGAGTCTGAACATCGTCACCGCCGCGTCGATCTGTCTGCACACCAGTGCACGGTTGCAAGGAGCGAGATCGTGAGCGCGACCCTCACTGCCCGTGGGGTCGGAGCCGCCCGCGGCGCCCGCACCTTGTTCGAGGGCCTGGACCTGGTGGTGGCGGCCGGCGATGTGTGGGGGCTGACCGGGCCGAACGGGGCCGGAAAGTCGACGTTGCTGCACGCCCTCGCCGGCGCCCCCGACGCGGAGATGTCGGGTGAGGTCACCGTGAGCCCTCCCGATGCCACCGTCGGATTGTTGCGCCAGGAGGTACAAGCCGACGACGACGAGGTCGTCCGAACCCTGTTGCACCGCGTCACCGGTGTCGCGGATGCGCAGTCCCTGATGGATCGCCTCGCCGAGCAGATGGCGTCCTCGGATGAGGCCGCCGAGGCCTACGGTGATGCCCTCGAACGCTGGTTGGCACTCGGCGGTGGCGATCTTGACGAACGCATCCCCGTGGTGGCAGCACGTCTGGGGCTGGAGGAGGCCGTTCTGGAGCTGCCCGTGGCGTCGCTGTCCGGTGGCCAGGCCGCACGGGTCAACCTCGCTGCCGTCCTGCTCAGCCAGTACGACATCCTCTTGTTGGATGAACCGACCAACGACCTCGATCTGGCGGGCCTCGCGGTCCTCGAGGAGTTCATGCAGACGGAGCGCCGTCCGATGGTCGTGGTGAGCCATGACCGGGAGTTCCTGGCCCGCTGTGTGACCGGCATCGTCGAGTTGGACGCGGCCCAGCGTCAGATCACCGTGTTCAACGGTGGCTATGAGTCCTACCTCGCCGAACGGGCCCTGGCCCGGCAGCGTGCGCGTGAGGCGTACGAGGAGTACTCGGGCCGGGTGGACCAGCTCAAGGACCGCATCCAGACGCAGAAGACCTGGTTGGACAAGGGCGTCCGCAACACGATGCGCAAGTCCGGCGGCAAGGATGCCGAGCGGGACAAGCACATCCGTAACCGGGCCGGGCAGCGGTCGGAGAAGCAGGCCGCGAAGATCTCCCAGTCCGAACGCGCCATGGAGCGGCTCGACGTGGTGGAGGAGCCCCGCAAGGAGTGGGAGCTCCGGATGGAGATCGCCGCGGCCCCGAGATCGGGCTCGGTGGTGGCGGTGCTCGATGAGGCGCTGCTGGGACGCGGCAGTTTCGTCTTGGGTCCGGTCACGGTACAGGTGAACGCCGGCGACCGGATCCTGATCAGTGGCGCCAACGGTTCCGGGAAGTCCACTCTGCTCAGCCTGCTGCTGGG
>CAYFRF010000124.1:0-6544 GCA_964345415.1 uncultured Microbacter sp.
GCCGACGGGCCGATCGCGTTGCGGGCCGTGATGTCGTTGCCGCCGATGAGGATCACCGAGATGTCCGGGTCCCCCTGCGCGATCTGCATGGCCTCGACCTGCCCGGGCAGGCCCTTGGAGGTGGCGCCGACGATCGCCTTGATGCTCAGCCGGACGTTCAGCCCCGATTCCTCCGCCAGGCCGCGGGCGAGCAGCACCCCGGGGAGTTCACCGGCGGAGTCGGCCCCGAGCCCGGCGGCGAGGGAGTCCCCGAACACCATCATGTGGATGTCGGCGTCCATGCCCGCCCGCCACGGCTCCGGTGTCTCGGCGCCGGGACGGTACAGCCCGTCGCCCTCGAAGGGGCGGCTGGTGGGTTTGGGGATCACGCGGCGCGCGATCCGCGCCTGTTGCGCCAGGACCTCATACGCGCCGCGGTAGGCGCCGACCGTTCCCACGGCCACCAGCGCGAGGCTCACCACGAGTCGGCGTGCAGGATCGTCGGTCTGGCTCATCGTGCGTGTCGTCTCCCCTCGGTGTGGTGTCGGGCACCGGTGCGGTGTCGTGCGGCGTGCGCGGGCGGCGCGGCCGCGAGTTCCCGGGCCTGACGTGCCAGTTCGACGATAGCCCGGCGGCTCTGCGCGGGACCTTCGGACAGATCGACGGGGTATTCGACGATCGAGATGTCGGTGTGGACGATGCGCCGCGGCTGGGGTGCGTCGTCGCGCCGCTGGGCCGGATAGATGAGGTAGGCACGGTCCACGCCGAGAGCGGTGCAGGCCGCCAGGAGTCGGTAGTGCTCGGCCGCCCGGGCGCGTCGGTCGGTGGGGTAGGTGGCCACGAAGGTGGTGACCGGGTCGCCGTCGACCTCGTACACCAGGCCGGTGCGTACGGAGATGTGGTCGTCGCCCTCGTCTGCGGGGGCGCGGTGTCGGCCCGGTTCCGCGCGATGTCGGCCCGGGGCCGTGCCGTCCCCGCCGGGCTCGCCGTCGGCGTCCGACTCGGTGCCGGAAGACAGGTCGACGACGGGATTCTGCAGCAGACGTCCACCGTGACCGTCGAGGGCGGCCGTGAGCTCGGATTCCACGAAACGCTCGAACAGGGCGGGCATCTCGGTGACGAACGCGGCGGAGGAGGCGTGCCCGTCCTCGACCTCGACCGAGATCCGGCGGACGATCCGGTCGGCCAGGGCGAGTGCGTCCTGGTAGCGGGCGTTGAGTCTCGACGGCGTCCACGTGGGCACCGGTGCCCCCTGGGCGATCAACGAGGCATCGGCCAGCCGCGCGTCCACCATCGCCAGCCGCCGGCGGGTCCCATCGGGCAGGTCCGGGAGGAACTGCAGCCGGTGGGCGGCGGTGCGCAGGATCCGGTTCTCGGCGATGTCCGGGGTGAACTCGGAGTAGGAGACCTCCAGCGGGATGGTCATCCCGGGCCGGCGACGGATCTGGTCCCCGAGCCGGATCCGTCCACGGACCGTGGTCAGCGCCTCGTCGACGCGACGGTAACCGCGCAGCAGTCCGGCCGCCAACGCCTGGTGCGCCAACTGGGCCATGGACTCGGCGACCGAGACCCAGAGCTCGTCGTCGTCACGCGCCTGTACTGCGGTCGGGAGGAACGCGTCGTCCGCTGCGTGGTCGAGGAGGAAGAACAGTTGTGTGAGGCCGAGGCTCGCGGCGGGCATGACCCGCACCGACAGGCCCTCCACCCGCACGGACCCCACGGCGCCGCTGGGGATCAGGCGCCACGTGTCACGGCCGGCGGGCAGGACCTCCACCAGTCCGGTCTGTGACAGGTGCTGGGCCCCCTCCCAGCTCAGGGTGACGAGCTTGCCGCGGCGGTCGAACTCGTCGAACTCGAGGGCCTGAGACGACGTTGCCGCCCGGTCCGTCGAGGCAGTGGTCACGCCCGGCCGATCTTCCGGCGCAGCGCCGCCAGTCCGAAGCGCTCGTGGACCTCGGCCCGGGTGAGTCGGCCGTAGTAGTGCTCTTCGAGCAGGGGCAGCAGGTCGAAGCGCCAGATCGCCTCGAGGCCGCCGGGCTCGGTGGCCTCGGGCTTCATGAAGTAGGAGGGCCCGATCCTCAGGTCGCGGTCCGAGTCGTCGATCTCGGCGTTGAGGGCCTCGAGCAGGTCGGCGGGCTCGGTGCTCACGCCGCGCGCGTCGAGGTGCCTGCGCAGGACGCCCGCGACGGGCGGGGTGTCCGGGTGCAGTTCCATGAACGCGAACCGGCGGCGGATGGCGGCGTCCACCATCGCGATGGACCGGTCTGCGGTGTTCATGGTGCCGATGATGAACAGGTTGCGCGGCAGCCGGAACGAGGTGTCCGGGCTGTACTGGGGCAACACCGTGCGGTCGCGGTACTCGAGCAGGAAGTACATCTCGCCGAACACGCGCGCCAGGTCGGCGCGGTTCATCTCGTCGATGATGAGGAAGCTCGGGTGCTCGCGGCCGGTCTCCGACGTGGCCCGGGCGGCCTGACGGCGCAGCGGCCCGGCCTGGAGTGCGAAGCCGGGCTGGCCTGACTCGGTGAGGGTGGGGCGGTAGCCCTCGAAGAAGTCCTCGTAGGCGTAGCTGGGGTGGAACTGCACCAGCTGGACGCGACTCGGGTCGTCGGCTCCGGCCAGGAAGCGGGCCAGTTCCTGGGCGAGGTAGGTCTTACCGGTGCCGGGCGGCCCGTAGAACACGATCTGCTGCCGGGACTGGAGGGTGTCGACGATCTCCTGCAGTTCCTCCCGGGGCATGTGCAGGCTGTCGGCGAGTTCATCGGTGACCGCCGGAAGGGTGGGCACGGCGCCGGCGGCGGGGGCCTCGGCGATCACGGACTCGGCGGAGTGGCTGCCCGGATGCATCGCCGACAGGAGCGCGTCCAGACCGTCGGTGAGGTCCACCACCGTGCCGGGCTCGCCGATCAGCTCCGACAGGGGGCTCGGCAGCGCGTCCAGGTCGAGGGTGACGTCGCTCCACAGCACCGACCGCTCGAGCTGCTGCCCACCGTCCTCGACGTACCCCAGGTCGTCGGTCAGGGTGCCCAGCTGCAGCCGGGCGTCGGTGACGGTGGCCACCACGTCCTGCGGGCTCATGCGGGACAGGAACGTGTGCAGCTCGGCGGTGAGTTGGAAGCGGGCCTGGTAGTCCAGGTGTGGGTAGCCCTGCTCGACCGCCTGGGAGACCTCGAGGCGGCTGGCGTGGGCGGGGATCCGCGGTAGGTGGGAGGCGGGCAGGGCGATACGGTTCTGTGCGACCCACTGGCCGGCCTTGCCGACCCCGCCGCGGCCGGGCCGGACGAGCCAGGCGCGACGCGAGTGGTCGTCGCGGTGCCGCTGCCACTGGTTGGCCACCGACCCGCGGTACCAGTCGACCGGCTGGCCGAGCTGGGCGGACAGGACCTCCGAGATGCGGTGGAGGTCCTGGTCGATGTCCAGCTCGTCGATACCGGACGGGCCACCGATGAGATCGGCGAACGCGTCGCGGATGCGGGTCTTGTGCTCGTGCTTGACGATCGGCTGGAAGTAGCCGGGCCACACGAGGTACTGGAGGCTGTAGCGGATCGCCCGCCAGTCGCCCGGTGTCGAACGCGCGGCCCGCTGGAACTCCCACGGGTCGCTCAGCGCGGCGTCACGGACCTCCGCGTCGAGCTCGGCCCAGTGGATGATGAAGGAACACAGCCAGCGCAGGTGCTCGCGCATCTGCACGTTGAAGCCCAGCCCACCGGTGAGAGGGCCGCGTTCGGTGAGGACCTCGTCCAGATCGTCCGGGATGGCGGGGGCGTCCTCGGTCCACGAGAGGATGTCGCGGACGCGGCCCCGCTTGAGTCGGGCCGTGACCGTGGACAGCGGGAGCTGCTGGATGTAGAGGAGCTCGGCCGCCAGGAGCACGACTGGCCGGGGCGCGCCCTCGAGCTGGTCGTGCAGTGCCTGCATGACGGGGGAGCGGGAGGACTCGGTCAGCGACTCGTCCGGGTCGGCGTTCAGTCGACGGGCGAGCTCCTCCGCGACCTCCGGGGTCCACGTGTACAGGTCCTCCTCGAACGGGGACTGGCCTGTGCGCAGGGCCGGACCCAGGACCCGCCCGGCCGCCGCTTCGATCTTCGGGGCGGGGCCGAGCGGCCTGTCCTGGGAACCGTCTGACACGTGTAACTCCTGCTGGGCCGGCGCGGGGTCGGGTCCGCGTGCCGGGCCCGACATTCGTCAAAAACCTACCACCGGGAGGCGGTGGGAGACGGTCAGCTCTGGTAGGGCTCCGCGGTGACGACCGTGACGGAGACGGACTTGCCGTTGGGTGCCTTGTACTCGCGGGTCTCACCGATCTTGGCGCCGAGGACCGCCCGCCCGAGGGGGGACTCGGGGGAGTAGATCTCCAGGTCCTCCTTGCCGGAGCCCTCGCCGCGGGTGCCGATGAGGAACGTCTCCTTGGTGTCCTCGTTGCCGTTGTAGTAGGCGCGGACCACGGAGCCGATGAGCGCGACGCCGGACTCGGTGGGGGTCTCGCCGACCTGGGCGTTGGCCAGCAGGTCGTCGATCGTCCGGATGCGGGCCTCTTCCTGGCCCTGCTGCTCGCGCGCGGCGTGGTAGCCGGCGTTCTCCTTGAGGTCGCCCTCTTCGCGCCGCTCGTTGATCTCGGCGGCGATCAGGGGACGGTTCGCGATGAGCGCCTCCTTCTCGGCCATGAGGCGGTCGTACGAGTCCTGGGTCAGCCAGTGGACCTGGGTGTCGTTCGCCATGGGCGCACTCCTATCTGTTCTTACTCGCCAGTGATGTAACAAAAACACGGCCTCGCGGAAGGAGGCCGTGCTGATGTACTGATGCTAACACAGCCCCGACAGGCCCGGACTGGTGCGCAGCGGCTAGTTCCGCAGGTAATCGGGCACGTCGTTGCCGCAGCCGTAGACGTCCGCGATGAACGCCCGGGCGGTGGTGGCGACCGCCGTGTCGATCTGGATGACGCCGTTCTCGGACGGCGGGACGTAGACCTCGCGGCGGCCGAGCTCGCCCTTGGACTGGTCCTGGGCGCGGACGATGCAGTACGCGGCCTCTCCGGGCTCGTCGCGGCTGACGGTCATGGAGAGCCTGACCAGCTCGTCGTCGACCACCTCCACGCCGATCACCTCGGACGTGATGGAGGGGGTGGCGTTGAGCCGGTAGATGGTCACGCCGCTGGCCACGAGGATGGCGGCCACCAGCAGGATGAGGATGCCGGCGACGACTTTGCCCATCGCCCCGGAACCGGATTCGGCCGTGCCGTAGCGGTCCTCGGGGAGGGACGGGGGGCGCGGCGACGTGGCGTCCGACCTCGGCTCACTCATGGCCCCAGGGTATCGGGGGCGGGGGAGCGGGCCCGCCCGGGGGCACTGCCGCCGGGTTCGCACCTAGGATGGGGCGGTCACATCAAGTGTTCGAGAAAAGAACGGCAGGTGCCACGATGCCCGGTCTCCGGCTGATGGCGGTCCACGCCCATCCCGACGACGAGGCGTCCAAGGGAGCGGCGACCATGGCCCGGTATGTCACCGAGGGTGTCCGTGTGCTGGTGGAGACCTGCACCGGGGGCGAGCGGGGCGACATCCTCAACCCGGCGATGGACCGGCCGGACATCACCGCCGACCTGCCCGGGGTGCGGCGCCGCGAGATGGCGCGTGCGGCCGAGATCCTGGGCGTCGACCACCACTGGTTGGGGTACGAGGACTCGGGGTTGCCGGAGGGCGACCCCAAGCCGCCCTTGCCGGAGGGATGTTTCGCCCTTGCCGACGACGACGAGGTGGTCGCCGCCCTGGTGGGCAGGATCCGCGAATTCCGTCCGCACGTGATGATCACCTACGACGAGAACGGTGGGTACCCCCACCCGGATCACCTGAAGGTGCATTCGGCGTCGATGGCCGCGTACGAGGCCGCCGCTGATCCCACCCGCTATCCGGACGCGGGTGAGCCGTGGGCGATCTCCAAGGTGTACTACACGCACGGCTTCCCCAAGAGCCGACTGGAGATGCTGGACGAGGAGCTGTTCGAGCGCGACGGTGTCCGCCACTTCGAGGAGTTCCTCTCCCGCTGGGGTGACCGCCCGGACATCATGGAGCGGGTCACCACGCGGGTGGAGTGCGCGGACTATTTCGAGCAGCGCAACTCCGCGCTGCTGGCGCACGCCACGCAGATCGACCCGAACGGCTGGTTCTTCGCGGCTCCGGTGGAGATGCAGCAGCGGGTGTGGCCGACCGAGGAGTTCGAGCTGGCGGCCAGCCGGGTGGGCTTCCCCGAGCTCGGTGAGGGACAATACGAGGCAGACCTGTTCGAGGGGGTCGACCCGAACGTCGACCTGCCCGTCGGACCGCGCACGAGTGAGGACCCGCGATGATCACCCTGGGGCCGGACGTCCAGATCCTGGCGTACGAGTCGGCGATGGTGGTGGCGCAGAACCAGTCGCCGGGCACACCGGGCTACAACGACAACCCGCTGGGGCCGGAGTTCGGCAAGGCCTCGCCCATCGGGATCCCGGTGGTACTGCTGTTGCTGATCGCCACGGTGCTGCTGATCCGCAACATGAACAAGCACATCAAGAACCTGCCGGAGAGCTTCGACA
>CAYFRF010000125.1:0-6002 GCA_964345415.1 uncultured Microbacter sp.
CGTCGTGGAACAGCGGCTTGCCGTCCTTCCACAGCGACTGGTGGGCGTGCATGCCGGAGCCGTTGTCGCCGAAGAGGGGCTTGGGCATGAACGTGGCCGACTTGCCGTTCTGCCAGGCCGTGTTCTTGATGATGTACTTGAACAGCTGCACATCGTCGGCCGCGCGGAGCAGAGTGTTGAACTTGTAGTTGATCTCCTGCTGGCCGCCGGTGCCCACCTCATGGTGCAGGCGCTCGAGCTCGAAGCCGGCGTTGGTCAGGTTGGTCGACATCTCGTCGCGCAGGTCCACGAAGTGGTCGTACGGCGCGACGGGGAAGTAGCCGCCCTTGGGGCGCACCTTGTACCCGAGGTTGGGGGAGCCGTCGGTTTCGGCCGGGGCGCCGGTGTTCCAGTGACCGGCGATCGAGTCGACCTCGTAGAAGCCGTGGTTGGTGCCCGAGCCGTAGCGGACCGAGTCGAAGACGAAGAACTCCGCCTCCGCGCCGAAGAAGCACGTGTCGGCGATACCGGTGGAGATCAGGTACTCCTCCGCCTTGCGCGCGACGTTTCGGGGGTCACGGCTGTATGCCTCGCGGGTGAAGGGGTCGTGCACGAAGCAGCTGATGTTGAGGGTCTTGGCCTTGCGGAACGGATCCAGACGGGCCGTGGCGATGTCGGGCAGGAGCATCATGTCCGACTCGTGGATCGACTGGAAGCCACGGATCGACGAGCCGTCGAATGCGAGGCCCTCGTCGATCATGTCCTGGTCGAACGCAGCAGCCGCGATCGTGAAGTGCTGCTCGGCGCCAGGCATGTCGGTGAACCGGATGTCCACATACTCGACGTTCTCATCCTTGATGAACTTGATGACCTCGTCCGGAGTGGAGAATGCCACGGTGTCGCTCCTCGTCTCTTCAGTGCGACGGGCGACCGGTGTCTCCCCGTCGTGCGGTGACCTCACGATATGGGCGGGGTGTTGCCCGGCAGTCAAGCGAATGTTTCGCGGTTGTTACGCGACGGCCCGGGTGGCGCCCCTTGTCTCCGGTCAAGCCTAGACCGGTCGGCGCCCGGATCGCGGACGTGGGGACCGATGGCGCCCCGGCTACCCTGGAAACATGCGTGATGTAGCGGGGTCGTGGCTGTCCGGACCGGCGTCTTCCGGGAGTGGTCCCGGGCAGAAGTTCAAGGGGGAACGTCTGGGGATGCCCAGGGACGGTGAGGGGGCGATGGCGCCACTCGGCGTCCGGTTCGGTGCACTCATCGTGGACTGGCTCTTCGCCTACGCGCTGGTCGGGATCATCGTGACCGTCGCCGGGCCCGGCTTCTTCGGCGGCGATTCGTTCGCCGCTGTGGTCAGCTGGGCCGTTCCGGCTGTCTGGGGCACTTTGGGTGTGGTGTGCGTCTGGCTGTTCGCCCAGACGCCGGGACAGGCGCTCCTCGGGATCGGCACGGCCCGGGTGGATGCCGATGCGCGTGTGGGATTCGTCCGCGCGTTGATCCGCGTGGTGTTCATCTTCTTCCTCATCCCGCCGCTGGTGCAGGACGAGGACGGCCGCGGAATGCACGATCGTGCGACCGGCACCGCACTGATCCGTACACGCTGACACGCCCGGTCCGGTGCGGGCCGGGCACGTCTCCCGCGGACATGGGGGCGACGTCCGGCCACCCCCGGACCGTCCTGGAAATGTACAGAGCGTTCCGACCTCCGCTGTGGAGATCGGAACGCTCTTGTCGTGTGGTGGCCGTGACGCCGGGACCGGTCAGCCTCTCCGGCGGGCGCTGCGCTGGATATTGCGGACCTTGGCCCCCTTGGGGACCGGCCCCTTGGGCATCTGGTTCTGCACCCCGGTCTTGGTGCTCAGCGCGCTCAGCCGCGTGTCGAGTGAATCGACCTTCTGGCGGCTGATGTTCATCGGGTACCGGGTGAGCCGGCGGTTCAGCTTGCGGAGCGGCACCTGCTCGGGGGTGGTGCCCTCCTCGTCGCCCACGATCAACTCGTAGATGGGGGTGTCGCCCACGACCCGGGCGACCTTCTTCTTCTCCTGCAGCATGAGCGGCTTGAGGCGGTGGGGCTGGCCCTCACCGACGAGCACGATGCCACAGCGCCCGACCACGCGGTGGACGGCGTCGAAGCTGGTGGTGGCGGCAACGGCCTGGTTGACGCGCCAGCCCGAGCGCAGCTGATCGAGGGCCCACGCGGCCGCGCCGGGCTGCCCCTCGGCCTTGCCGTACACGGTGTTCTGGATGCGGCGGGAGAAGATCGTCATGGCCAGCATCACGCCGACCAACACGCCCAGGGGGAGCATCCACCATTCGCCGCCCCAGAGCTTGCCGAGGAAGAAGAACACCACGGCCGCCAGGACCACAGCGCCGATCATCAGCGGCCACAGGAGCTTGTCCTGCTTCGACTGGATCTTCAGCGCTTCCCACATCTGGCCGCGCTGTTCCCTGCCCGCCTGCCGCCGAGCGGCCCGGGCCTCCTTCTTCTCCGCCTTGCTGAGCTCGCTCTTCGCCATACCCATCAGGATACGTGGCGGACACCACGGTTCGAGAACCGCGGTGAGCGTCCCGGGGGCATGCGGTCAGGCGCGGGCCCGTTCGCGCTCGAGAACGCTCGAGGCCTCCTGCGACGCCGCACCGCTGGTGGTCAGCTGCTGCAGGTGAGCGGGAACCGGCTGTCCGCGGTGTTCCAGAGCCTCGACGTAGAGCTTGCCCGCCCGGTAGGAAGAGCGGACCAGCGGTCCGGCCATGACCCCGGCGAAGCCCATCTCCCGGGCCTGCTCGGACAACTCGACGAACTCCTCGGGCTTGACCCACCGGTCGATCGGGTGGTGCAGAGGGCTCGGACGGAGGTACTGCGTGATGGTGAGGATGTCGCAGCCGGCGGAGTGCAGGTCCCGCATGGCGTCGACGATCTCCTCGGTGGTCTCGCCCATTCCGAGGATCAGATTGGACTTGGTGACCAGACCGAAGTCACGGGCGGCGCGGATGACCTCGAGCGACCGGTCGAACCGGAAAGCCGGCCGGATGCGCTTGAAGATCCGGGGGACCGTCTCCAGGTTGTGTGCCAGCACCTCGGGGCGGGATTCGAACACCTCGGCCAGCTGGTCCGGGTTCCCGTTGAAATCCGGGATGAGGTTCTCCACCCCTGTATTGGGGTTGAGTTCGTGGATCTTCCGGACGGTCTCCGCGTACAGCCAGGAGCCGCCATCGTCCAGGTCGTCCCGCGCCACGCCGGTGATCGTGGAGTAGCGCAGCCCCATCTCGCGGACGGACTCGGCCACCCGACGCGGCTCGTCACGGTCCAGGGCCGTGGGCTTGCCCGTGTCGATCTGGCAGAAGTCACACCGCCGGGTGCACTGCTCGCCACCGATGAGGAAGGTCGCCTCGCGGTCCTCCCAGCACTCGTAGATGTTGGGACAGCCGGCCTCCTCGCACACCGTGTGCAGACCGCCGGTGCGGACCAGCCCCTTGAGTTCCTTGTACTCTGGGCCCATGGTGGCCCGGGTCCGGATCCAGGAAGGCTTGCGTTCGATCGGGGTCTCGGCGTTGCGGGCCTCGATGCGCAGAAGCTTGCGGCCCTCGGGAGTCACAGTCACGTCCGCCACCCTACGCTCGAATCACACGACGGGCAGCCGGCCGTCGAGCGCCTCCACCAAGTCGGAGGTGGCCTGCTCCAGCACGTCTGACACGGTGACGGTGCGACCGAGCTCGGCCGTCAGCGAGGTGACGCCCGCGTCCACGATGCCGCAGGGGACGATCCGGGAGAATCCGGCGAGATCGCAGTCGCAGTTGAGGGAGAAACCGTGCATGGTGACCCCGCGCTGCACACGGATCCCGATCGCCGCGATCTTGCGTTCCGGCCGGCCGTCGGAGGCCGCGCACCAGACTCCGGATCTGCCCTCGACCCGGCCGACCTCCACGCCCAGTCGGGAGCACGTGGTGATGAGTGCCTGCTCGACTCGGCGCACGTACTCCACCACGTCGATGGGATCAGTCAGCGCCACGATGGGGTAGCCCACGAGCTGCCCGGGGCCGTGCCAGGTGATGCGGCCACCGCGGTCCACGTCCACGACCGGAGTGCCGTCCACGGGACGATCGGACGGTTCGGTGCGCTTGCCCGCCGTGTACGTCGGTGGATGCTCCAACAGGAGCACGGTGTCACCACGGACGCCGTCGGCGCGCTCCTCGGCGAGCGTGCGCTGCAGATCCCAGGTGGGGGAGTACTCGACCGTGCCGAGCCTACGGATCTCGGGAGGGGTGGGGTCGCGGCGGAGGGACAGACCGTTGAGGGACATACCCGCCAGCGTAAACCCCGGCGGAGGGGGGACACGGCGACGGGCGGAGAAAAGGCTGTGGCCACGGACATGGCTGCGGGCGCCCTCCCTCGACGGGAAGACGCCCGCAGTTGAGCCGATCAGGGCCGCGACCGGCCGCAGGGCCTACAGCCCCAGGTCGCCCTCGAACTCGGCCTTCTCGAGACGGTCCTTGACCGTGGTGAGGAAGCGGCCGGCGTCGGCACCGTCGATCAGGCGGTGATCGTAGGTCAGCGGGGTGTAGCCCATCGACCGGATGGCGATCGACTCACCGTCGGCGTCGGTGTCCACCACCGGACGGCGCACGATCGCGCCGGTGCCCAGCATCGCCGCCTGCGGCGGGACCAGGATCGGGGTGTCGAACAGTGCACCTTCGCTGCCGATGTTGGTGATGGTGAACGTGCCGCCGGCCAGATCGTCCGGGGTCAGCTTGGACGAGCGGGCCCGCTCGGCCAGATCGATGATCGCCTTGGACAGGGCCGGGATGTCCATGTCCTGGGCGTTCTTGATCACCGGCGAGAGCAGTCCGGCCTCGGTGTCCACGGCGATGCCGAGATTCACCGCCGCGTGGTAGGTGATCTCGTTCGCGTCCTCGTTGTAGGAGGCGTTGACGTTCGGGTGCGAGACGAGGGCCTCGACCACGGCCTTGGCGTAGAACGGCAGGTACGTGAGCTTGACCCCGTGCTTGTCGGCGAACTGCTCCTTGACCTCGGCACGCAGCTGGGCGACGCGGGTCATGTCCACCTCGAAGACCTGCGTGAGCTGGGCGCTCGACTGCAGCGACTCCCGGGTGATCCGGGCCGTGACCTTGCGGATCCGGTTGGCCTTCTGCGTGGTACCGCGCAGCTCGGCCAGCTCGGGCCGCACGCCCGCCGTCGACGGGCCGCCCTTCTCGGCGGGAGCCGGGGCCGCGGGTGCCTCGGTGGCCGAGGCGTCGGCCCCGCCCTGCGCCGCGGCGAGGACGTCCTGCTTACGGATCCGGCCACCGATACCGGTGCCCTTGACCGTGTCCAGGTCCACGCCGTTCTCCTGTGCCAGCTTGCGCACCAGCGGGGTGACGTACGGCGACGTGCCGGCCTTGGCGGCCGCTGCTGGCTCGGCCCGCTTCTGCACGGAGCCGGAGTCCCCGGACGCGCTTTCGGCCTTGGCCTCTGCCTTCGCGGCGGCCTTCTTCTCCTGCTCCGGGGTGTCGCCGGCCTTGCCGGCCTGCTTCTGGGCCCCGGAGGAATCGGTGGCATCGCCCTGCGCCTGCTTGGGAGCCTGCGCCGGACGGGCTTCCTCGGCGGCCTCGGGGGTGCCCTCGTCCGCATCATCCGAGTCGTCGGATCCGCCCGAGCCGTCGCCGATGACGGCGAGGGTGGCGCCGACGTCGACGGTCTCGTCCTCCTCGGCGACGATCTTCTGGAGGGTGCCGGCGACGGGGGACGGGATCTCGGTGTCGACCTTGTCGGTGGAGACCTCCAGGAGGGGCTCGTCGATCTCGACGGTGTCGCCGACGGCCTTGAGCCAGCGGGTGATGGTGCCCTCGGTGACGGACTCGCCGAGTTCGGGCATCACGACGTCGGTGCCCGTGCCGCCGCCGTTGCCGCCGGAGGACTTCTTGGTCGGGGCGGGCTCCGCGGCGGGCTCAGGTGCGGCCTCGGCGGCCGGCTCCTCGGGGGTGCCCTCGTCCGCATCATCCGAGTCGTCGGATCCGCCCGAGCCGTC
>CAYFRF010000126.1:0-5845 GCA_964345415.1 uncultured Microbacter sp.
TCAGCGCTTGCGGAGCACGAAGCCCACAGCGCTGAGGTACCGGTCATGCGTGCGGAACGTCGTGCGCATGGCCAGGACCCGCCGACGCGCATCTGCGTCGCGGAGAAGATTGCGCACGATCCTCGCCATACCGCCCAGGCCCTCATCGGCGATCATCCGCTTGGGCTGCAGGAGCGCCATCGGACGCAGCTCCGTGCTCTCCACCTCGAAGCCGGCCTCCGAGAACAACGCACTCCACTCCGCCACCGTCAGGGGCCGGGCGTTGACGCGGATCGACCGGGCCAGGTCCTTACGGATGGCGGTCTTGATCTCCTCGTCGAGGTCGTCGGGGACCAGACACAGTTCGTGAACGAGGTACCGCCCGCCCGAGTCGAGGACGCGGGCCGCCTCCGCGACGATCTGCTTCTTGGTGGAGTCGCCCTGCATCGTGAGCATGGCCTCGCCCACCACGATGTCGGCGGAATCCGACTCGAGTCCGGTCTCCTGGGCGGAGGCCACGACGAGCTGCCCACGGTCGCCGATCGCGTCCCGCGTGACCGCGACGGCCTCCGGGTCCGAATCCACGCCCGTGTAGGACGCCGGTCCCGATTCGAGCAACAGGGTCGCGGTGAGGCCCAGGCCGGGTGCGAACTCGACAACCCGCTTCCCGGCGATATCCGTCGCGGAGACCATCCACTCGGAGAGCTCCTTGCCGCCCGGCCGGAGGACCTTCTTGCCCACCCGCGCGAGCAGCCAGTGGCCGGCGACGGACTCGGAGTCTCGATCGTGCTGGGGCAGGGGACTGGTGGTCATGAGGATCCCTTCGACGTGCCTGTCCCACACCACGCAGAACAGGTTCCTTAGGGAAGCCTAGCCTCTGAAACCGCGGTTGCGGAATCCCTGATCCGCAGCGAACCCCGGGCGCAACCCTCGCAGTGCCCGGCCCGGCGACAGAGGGGACCGCCTGTTCGGGCCCGGCCCGCGGTCACCGTCGTTCCAGCGCTCTACGTGCGGGTTCCTCGAGCCAGTTGTGACTCGCCGCGGCCGCGGCGAGAGAACCCGCGACGGTGACCGGCCAGATCACCTTCATGCGAGGAGTCCACAACGCCGTACGCGTGAGCGGGAACGCCGCGAGCAGGACGAGTTGGTGCCAGAGGAAGATCCCGTACGACCACCGACCGACAGTCTGCAAGGGTGCCGACTCGAGAAGCGGGAATCTCGTGCCCTCGGGGGCCAGGACGACCGGGGCCAGGACGAGGAACGCCATGAGGCCGGCCAGTCCGGTGCGCGAGGCGAACTCCACCGGACCCGGGTGGACGAACCCCTCGGAGAACCACGCGGGCACAGTCGTGGCGACCAGGGCCGCACCACCGGCGATCCACCAACCCCACCTCGAGACGGTGTCACGACACATCCGCACCAGGGTGCCGGGCGGGGCGGTCGCGATCTCCGCGAGGAGCATCCCCGCGGCGAACCAGGCGGTGAACGAGGGAGGCATGATCTGGATGTTGAGGTCTGCGGGCAGGAAACCCAGCCCGTGCCACGGGATCATGGAGAACACGAGGCCCGAGGCACCGAAGGCGGCAATAGCCGGGATCCGCCACCGCGCCGAATCACCGCGCAGGTCCTTCATCGCGGTCCACAGCAACGGGAACGCCAGGTAGAACGCCATCTCCACGGCGAGGGACCACGCGTGGGTCAGCCCGGACACCAGGAAGTTGGTGGTGTAGATCTGGGTGAGCGTGAGGTTGGCGAGCCACGACCCCAGCCCGCTGGCATGGTTCTGCTTGAGCAGCAACATCGCGGCGAAGACCAGCACCGTGTACGCCGGCATGATCCGGACCAGTCTCGACCGCAGATACGCCCTCGTCGGCCGGGCCGTGCCCTCCTTGTCCTGTCTGGCGTGATCGGCGTGCGCGCGCCAGAGCAGGAACCCGGATTTGGCGAAGAACACCGCCACGGCCATGTCGAGTCGCCCGAAGATGCGCTTGACCGGTGATCCGAAAGACGATCTGGTGACAAAGGCCACGTGGGTGGTCACCACTCCGATGGCCGCGAGTCCGCGGATCCCCTCCAACGCGGGCACGAACCCCTTCGCGCCCGCGGGCCGACGGACGGTGGAGGCGAGTCCGTGCCCGGCCATTCCGGCCGGATACCCGGTACGCACCGTGCCGGGTGACGGGATGTCTGATGACCCCGGGGAACCCAGGTCACCCGTGGGGCCTGCGGAGGACGACGCGCCGACAGTGGAGCGGACGGGCATCGACTCCGGTAGACGGCGACGAACGGCCTCCCGGGTGCGCGCAGCGGCCGTGCGCAGGACCACCGTCACCGGCTCTGCCTCGCCGCTCGCCACGGCGGCACGACGCGCCGACAGGCCGGCGGCGACCGCACCTCCGGCCACGACGATCAACGCGGCGGCAACAGACCTCATGGACACTCCTGGGGCGAGCGAGCAGGACGAGTAGGCGAGTCCGGACCGCGCTGGTGCGCTCGCCGGAACATCCGCGTGAGCCTAACACCGGTTCTAGTTCCCGCAGTCGGCGCCGGTCGGAGACGGCACCTCACCTGACCGACCCGGTCCGGCGATCGAGGCGCACACCACGTCGAGGACCTCCGGAGCACCACCGGGGACGGTCACGCCACTGGCGATCCGGGCGTTGACGACCCGACCCCGCTGCCCCCGGGGATCCGCCACCGTCATCCCCCGTGTGTGCTCGCCCGCACACTCCACGCGCAGGTTCACGGGATCGGACGTCACCTCCTCCGGATGCAGTGCCGCCCAGGCCACGAACGGGTCGTGGACCTGGGCCAGATACCCCTCGCCGACCGACTCGTGGAACTCGAAGTAGAAGCGCAGCGCCTCGACCAGTGCACGCGTGAGCGGGGTGTCCGAGGCGGCCAGCAGGTCCGCCGATCGACCGGGCGTCCACAGCGCCTGCTCGGTGAGGTCGAGACCGCACCACAGCGCGGGTTCGACCCGGGAGTCCGCCCCCCGGGCCTGCTCCCAGGCCGTGCACACCCGGTCTGCGGCCTCCGGATCGACGTGGACGTTCCACTCCGCCACGGGCGTGGTGTTACCCGGGTGCCCGCGGAAGGACCCGCCCATCACGACGAGTCGGCGCAGGAGCGTCGGCAGTGTCGGTTCGAGCTCGAGAGCCCGCGCCAACGTCGAGGACGGGCCCGTCACCACACCCACCAACTCGCCCGGGTGGGCGCGCGCGACGTCAACCCAGAGACGGGCACCCCCGCGGGGATCGAGCGCGCGGGGTGTTGTCGTCGTCGTGTTCTTGCTCTTGCTCTTGCTCTTGCTCTTGAGGGTCGCGTATCCCGAACCGGTCGGACCGTGGGTCTCCGGCGTGAACACGTGCGGCGTCACCAGGGCGCCCGCGGCACCGGCCGCGACCGCGAGCGGCGGGGCACCGGCGAGGTCGAGCCAGGCCAGCGCGTTACGGACCGTGTCCGCCAGACCCACGTTCCCGGCCGTACACACCAGCCCCACCAGGTCGATACGGCCGGCGCGGTGCTCGGCGACGAGGTACGCGATCGCCAGCGCGTCGTCGATGCCCGGATCGGCGTCCAGCAGCACCGGGGTCGGCGGCAGCATGGGTGCGGACCCGCGCCGGGACCGCGCCGCGGGTGGGTTCACCGATGGGACGCGCGGTCCAGGAGCACGTCGCGCGTCACCTCGAGGTGGCCGAGGTGTCCGGCGACATCGTGCAGGATGTGCGCGAGCACCCAGTCCACGGTGAGCGTGCCGGCCCGGCGCGCGGCGGCCACGTCGAACTCCGTACCGGTGGGGTGGGCGAGGGTACCGCGCACACGAGCGGCGGCCGCCCAGGCGGGGAGCCGGTCCACGAGAGCCGCGAGGTGCTCCACCTCCGGCTCCACCGGGCCCTCGTATCCGAACTCCGTGGCACGCTCACGCACCACGTCCTCTCCGCCCAGGCATGCTGCGCCCCACGAGGTGAGGACCCCACACAGGTGACGGACCAACCCGGCGGCGCTGTTCGACGGCCATGCCGAGCCCGCGGGGGTCGGCGAGACGTGGACCAGTGAGCCCGGGGAGTCCCCTCCGAGGTCCGAGACGGCCGCCCGGATCGCCGGGAGGAGCTGGGCACTGCAGACCAGGTGCACAGCCGCTGCTGCGGGGTCGGCGGTCACCACGGACTGGGCTCGAAGTCCTTGAGGAAGCAGCCGTACAGATCCTCGCCCGCCTCGCCACGCACGATCGGGTCCACGACCCGGGCGGCACCGTCGACCAGATCGAGCGGCGCGTGGAAGCCCTCCTCGTGCAGGCGCACCTTGGTCACATGCGGACGCTCATCGGTGATCCAGCCCGTGTCGACGGCCGTCATGAGGATGCCGTGCTCCTTGAACATCTCCTCCGCTGACGTGCGGGTGAGCATGTTGAGGCCGGCCTTGGCCATATTCGTGTGCGGGTGCCCTGCACCCTTGTAGCGGCGCGAGAACTGGCCCTCCATGGCCGAGACATTCACCACGTACTTCCGTCGGGCCTGCGACGCTGCCAGCGCCGGACGCAGACGGGAGACCAGGATGAAGGGTGCGACCGAGTTGCACAGCTGCACCTCGAGCATCTCCATGGGTTCGACCTGCTCCACCGTGGCCACCCAGCTGTTGTGGTCCACCACGTCCGGCAGGAGACCACCTGCGTCGATCGCGGTGCCGGCAGCCACACGTTCCAGCGACGCCGAACCGGCCTGCAGGGCGAGCGCGGCGATGTGGTCGGCCTCACGCGTGGCCTCTTCAGAGCCGATGAGCGCCGACTCGCCGCCCATCAGCGCGGCCGGGTGCAGCTCGGAGGTACGACCCATGGTCACCATCGGGACCTCGGCTGCACGACCGGTCAGCGGGGCCTTCTCGCCCTCGACCAGGCCGGAGTACGAGCCGGGGGAGCGGCGCACCGTCTGGGCAGCGTTGTTGATGAGGATGTCAAGCGGCCCACGCGAGGCCACCTCGTCGGCCAGCGCGACCACCTGGGCGGGATCGCGCAGGTCGACGCCCATGACGTGGATCCTGTCGGCCCACTTCGGGTAGTCGTCCATCTGCGCGAAACGCCGGACGGCGTCGCGCGGGAAGCGGGTGGTGATGGTCACGTCGGCGCCGGCTCGCAGCAGCATCAACGCGATGTACATGCCGATCTTCGCGCGACCGCCCGTGAGCAGCGCACGGCGGCCCGTGAGGTTCATGTGCGGATCCCGGCGCGAGCGGTTCGCGGCCGCGCACTCGGGGCACAACTGGTGATAGAACGCGTCCACCTGGGTGAAGCGTTTCTTGCAGACGTAGCAGGCCATGGCCCGCTGCAGGTGCCCCGCGACGGCACCCGGGGTGTTCGAAACCAACCGGATACCGGCGGTCTCGTCGTCGATCCGGGTGGGGGAGCCGGTGGCGGTGGCCTCGATGACCGCCTTGTCCGCCTCCTGGCGGGCACGCCGTACCTCGAGTCGGCGCGACTTCTTGAGCAGCTTGAACATGTGGCCCACCGACCGCTGCACGCGGATCGAGTCGGGGTGGTCCTCGCCGAGGGCTGCCGCCTGGTCGAGGACGCGGAGGCAGGTCTCGAGGTCGTCCGGGTCGATGCTGGTCACAAAGACACGATAGGACGACGACGAGACCTGCCCCAACCGGGTGTGCCCGGAGGCCCTAGGAGCCGGACCCCTCGGTGATCGCCTGCGCGGCGGCCTCGAGGTCGTCCGCCATGGCCTCGGCAGCGGAGAAGGTGTAGATCGTGGCACCACGGACCGGGAACAGCATGCCGGCCTTGACTGCGGGCAGCTCCTGGAAAGCGGGCTCGTCGAGCAACGCCTGGACGTCCGGGGTGATCGAACCGTCGAAGTTGATCTGG
>CAYFRF010000127.1:0-5697 GCA_964345415.1 uncultured Microbacter sp.
GCCGAGACCCGCCCGGTGGACCCGCTCAGCCCGTACGCCGCCGGCAAGGTGGCCGGGGAGATCTACCTGCAGATGTTCTCCCGCCTGTACGGGATCGAGTGGGCCGGGGTGGCGCCCGCGAACGTGTACGGGCCGCGCCAGGACCCGCACGGTGAGGCGGGCGTGGTGGCGATCTTCTCGCAGCGGCTGCTGGCCGGGCAGCCCACCAGGGTGTTCGGCGACGGCGGCAACACGCGCGACTACGTGTTCGTCGACGACGTGGTGGACGCCTTCGTCCGCGCTGCGCAGGTCGAGGCCGCGGCCGGTCTGCGGTTCAACATCGGCACCGGGGTGGAGACCACCGACCGCGGACTGCACACGCTGGTCGCCGAGGCGGCCGGCGCCGCCGATGAACCCGAGTACGCTCCCGCCCGCCTCGGGGACGTGGCCCGCTCCGCGCTCGACGCCACCCGCGCCGCCGACGTGTTGGGCTGGACCCCGCAGGTGCCGATCCGCGAGGGTGTGGCCCGCACGGTCGACTACTTCCGCGACTGACCCGCCGGCCCGCCGCACCGCGACCCGCCTTCCTGAAATCCGCTGCTCTCCCTGCGGATCCGCTACCGCCACAGGGGTAGCGGATCAGGAGGGAGGGTAGCGGATCCCGAGTCAGGGGCCGGGCGGGGTCAGCGCCGGGGCCGGGGCGGCGGGATGTCAATGACGCGCTCGGCCGCCTCCCACAGCACCTCGGGCGCGTCGTAGGGGCTATCGGCTCGTCTCAGCCACAGGCCGGCGACATGTCGTCGCACCACCGGCAGCAACCGCCCCTCCTCGCCCCGCCGCACACGCGTGTGACGGGCCCGGATCTCCCGCTCCCGCCACAGCGGTACCCGGCCCCCGAGCATCACCGTGAGCATGGCCCGGAACGCGTCGCAGTCCCGGTCGAACACCCCGCCGTGGCCTCGCGTGCCGTAGACGAGTTCCCGCGCGTCGGCGGCGCCTGTGCCGGAGCCGGCACTCGCGCGGGGCACCGGGGGAGCGTCGAAATAGCCGGTGTCGAGACGGACCGCCCCGTCCGACAGGTCCGACGTGCTCCACCGGCGCCGCAACCCGAACCGCACCTGCAGCAACTCCACCGGATCGCCCGGGGCCGTCAACGAGAACCGGCACACCGGCCCGGGAGCGCGCCAGTCCGCGGGCCCGGTCACGCCGACCCCCAGATCCGGGGACTCCGCGTACACGACCCGATCCGCGCGCAGTCCCAGCCGCTCGGCCGTCCCCACGATCCGGCCCCCGTATGAATGGCCCAGCACGGTCAACTCCGCACCCGGACAGTCGATCTCAATGACCCGGTCGACCTCGCGGCAGAACCGGAGCAGCCGAGGGGCCATCGCCTCCGCGAAATGGGGACGGCCGGCGTCGGCCATGATGTCCTGCGGGAACTCGCCGTCGAGGTAGGCCACCGCGACCAGCCTCCCGCCGCCGGCCTCCACGAGATCCTCCGCGACATCGGTGTTGACGTGCGACATGTCCAGGTTGGTGCCCGTCCCCGGCACATACACCGCGATCGCTTCCGTGTCGGGCCCGGGATCGCCCACCACCTCGATCATGCGGCCGCCCCGCCGGGCAGAGAACGCCACGAACGACCGGCGGCGCCGACCCGATCGCCGGGCCATCGTCTCCAGCCGGCCGATCCGCGGGCTCCACGCAGTCCCGGCCAACTGCTCCCGGTGCAACGCCCGCCGCACCGCCACCGCGTTGGCCCGCGCCCGCACCGCCCACGGCACCCCGTACGTGCTCCCGACCAGTTCGGGCTCCGCCAGCGCCAACAACCTGCGGTCCGCGGTGCTCATGTGCTCGACGGTCGAATACACCTCGTCCGGCCCGGCCTCTCCCCACGCCGCAGCCGCCGCGCGGGTGTCGACCCCGGGGCCGGACCGGCGGACCTGGTCAGGGGGCGCCGAACCGGGGGAAGCGGGGGAGCCAGGCGCCCCCAGCAGTCGGGCCAGGTCGGCGAACGCGTTGTCCACCGCCCGGTCCAACGAGTCCCGCAGGCGTGAGCGCTCCGGCTCGGGGAGCGGGTCGGGCCCATCCAGATCGTCCCAACTGTCCTCGGCCAGCTCGACCAGCCGGTACACCCCGGCCAGGAACTCGGCCAGGCCGCGGGCCTCACCGTCCACGGCGTCGGCGAACGCACTCAGCGCGGGGGAGGTCGTGGGCGCCGAGCGCAGGGCGTCCCGCGCCGTGGTCAGCGCGTCCCGGGCCGCGACCACCGCGGCCGCCAGCTCGAGCAGTCGCGTCACCCGCTCAGGAGGTGGGTTCTCCGGGATCGCGCCGCTCACCGCGGCCGCCTGTGTGGTTGTGCATCCGCGATCGCCGACGCGGCCTGTGCGGCGGACTCGTCGGTCAGCTCACCCTCCGCGAGCGCCCCCGCCAGCGCGACCAGGTCCGAGATCCGGGTGACCGCGGGACCGAGGAGTGCACGGAGTTCGGTGTTGTCGTCGTCGTCGTCGAATTGTGCGACTCCCCCGCGCGGTGCCGCATCCCCGCGCGGCGCGTCGTCACCCCCCGGGCAGGGGCGGGGGTGGGGGAGGAGAGGGGCCAGGCGGTCCCGCGCCACGGCGAGCCGCGCCCGGAGACGCGCCGCCTCCCCACGCACGGCATCCTCACATGCCGCCTCCCCACGCGCGGCATCCCCACGCGCCGCCTCCCCACGCTCGGCCGCCCCCGGCACGGCATCCTCCGGTGCGGACCCGCCCCGCGCGGCGTCGGGCATCGCAGGGGCCATCCCTCGCGTCAGGACTGCAGGGGGTCGTCGTCCTGCACGGGCTCCATGACCCGCACATCCACCCGGTCCCCAGGCCGCACCGCATTGGCCAGCGCGATGGTCCGGGCCAGGCGCGCGTACCGCAACTCCTGCTCACGGAACCGCACCCACGTGGACACGGTGACAAACGCGAAGCCCATGACCAGCGCATACAACACCAGATCGGTGCCGCGCTGCACACCCAGCTTGTTGGCGATCCACGTCAGATCGTCCGGGCGGATCACGGCGTACACCATGAACACCACGAACAACACGAAGCCGATCTTCACCCCGGCCTTCGCCCGGGCCTTACGGCGGTTGGCCACGAAGAACATGACCAGCGCCGCGCCCGCCAACAGCAGCAGAACCTTGATCATCTAGGGCAGCCTCCGTCCCACGATCCCGTCGGACAGGATGTTGATCCCGTTGAGCAGCGACTGCCCCTTGGACATCGAATACTCCGTGTACAGGATGTCGACCGGCTCCTCCGCCACGCGCCAGCCGTGCGAGTCCATGAGCTCCACGAACTCGCTGGCGTGACTCATGCCGTTCATCCGCAGGTTCAGGTCCTCGGCCACGCGGCGGTTGAACACGCGCAGGCCGTTGTGGGCGTCGGTCAGGCCGAGCCGCCGTGTCCGCGGACTGAGCAGCACCACCGTGCGCAGCACGATCCGCTTGATCAAGGGCACCTGGTCGTCCTCCGCGCGGGGCCGACCGAAGCGCGTGCCCACCACGATGTCCACCGGCTCCTCGCGGAGCCGACCCACCATGGTGAGCACGTCCTTGACCTGGTGCTGCCCGTCCGCGTCGAACGTCACGAAGTAGCGCGACCCGGGCTGGGCCCGCGCGTACTCCACCCCCGTCTGGATGGCCGCGCCCTGGCCGAGGTTCACCGGATGACGCACCAGGTGCGCGCCCGCACGGTGGATCGCCGCCGCCGAATCGTCCGACGAACCGTCGTCCACCGCAACGATGTTGGGGAACGTCTCGCGGGCACTGCGCAGCACGTCCTCGATCACCGTGCCCTCGTTGAAACAGGGGACGACCAGCCAGACGTCACCGTTCCCGGCGGGATCGTCCCCGGCCGCCTCGCCATGCCTCGTGGGCCGCACACTGCCTCCACTCATCGAGGGTCGATACTATGCGATCGGACGGACAACCCGGTGACGACAAGGACGGCGGTTCCCCGATGGCCATTGATGTGATGCTCCCCTACTACGGGGATGTCGACCATTTCAAGAAGGCCGTGGACAGTGTCCTGGCGCAGAGCTACACCGACTTCCGGCTCGTCGTGGTGGACGACGGCTACCCCGACCCCGAGCCCGCCCGCTACATGGGCGAGATCACCGCGCGTGACAGCCGGGTGACGTACGAGAAGAACGAGAAGAACCTCGGAGCCAACGGCAACTACCGCAAGTGCGTGGGCATGGTCACCGCGCCGATCGTGGTGATCATGGGCGCCGACGACATCATGCTGCCCAACTACCTGCAGGTCGTGGCCGACGGGTTCGCCGCCGTGCCGGATGCCGCCGTGATGGAGGTGGGCGTCAACGTCATCGACGAGCACGGCGCCGCGGTGCGCGGACTGTCCGACAGCGTCAAGTCGTTCACCAACCCCAAGGCCGACACCCGCACGGTCCTGCACGGCGAGAAGCTCATGACCTCGCTCATGCACGGCAACTGGACCTACTTCCCGTCACTGGCGTGGAACTCCGAGTGGGTCAAGCGGATCGGCTTCCGCGAGGGCCTGGACGTGGTGCAGGACCTCGCGCTGCTGGTGGATGTGATCACCGGCGGCGGGCACATGATCTACGACCCCACGCTGGCCTTCCTCTACCGTCGCCACTCCGCGTCCGACTCCTCGGTGCGCGCGCTCGACGGCCGGCGTTTCGACGAGGAGGCCCGCTTCTTCTCCGGTGAGGCCGACGCGTTCGCGGCCCGCGGCTGGAAGAGCGCCGAACGGGCCGCGCGCCTGCACGTCACCTCGCGGCTCAACGCGCTGTCGCTGCTGCCGACCGCGGCCAAGGCCGGCAAGCTCGCCGAGGGCGGGAAGAAGCTGCTGGGGCACACGTTCCGGAAGTTCTGACCCTGGGGCCGGAGCGCGCGGGATCGGGGCCGATCCCGGACGGCGGGTCCGGCCCTGACGGCGCCTGTGTCCGTGACGGTGACGGTGACCGTGCGCGTGACGGTGACCGTGACCAGCCCCGGGCGCTGTGGGTGATCGGAGCGGTGTTCTACGCCGCCGAGGTGGCGGCGCCGGCTCTGGATGCTGGTCGCGGCGATGGTGGCCGCGCCGGTGGTGCCGTTGGTGGCGTTCCTGGTGATGCAGGCGGTCGTCACGGCGTGAGCCCGCGGGCGTTGGTCGTCACCACTGCGCCGCCGGGGGCGTGTCGTCGCCAGGGCGGCGACTATGTCCGCCCTGCTGGCGACCATCTCGCCGCCGCTGGTCGGGCACACTCGGTGTGATGCTTCCCGACACCTGGATTCCGCACCGGCGCAGCGATGGCGAGCTGATCGGCTGGATCGACATGACGGTCGCTGAGCCGCGCCTGGTCCCGATCGATCGGCTCGGCCGCGCGTTGGAGCCCGTGGACGACTGGTTCGAGGCGGAGGAGCGGCTCGAGGCGATCGGGCTGCGGTTCCTGGCCGAGCGGTTCGAGTACGTGGAGGCGGGGTCCGCGCCCGGTGAGGCGGTGACGGTGCGTATCGCGCACGTCTACGACGACCGCATCGTCCTCACCACCGCCCTGACCGATGCGATCGAGGACAAGGGCCGCGAGATCGTGGTCCCGTTCCCGGCGCCGGCCGGGCTTCGCAGCGCGTCGTGAGTGCGGCGGGCTAGTTCTTCGGTGCGCCGCCACCGGTGTAGTCGCGGCCGATCACGCGTCCCGGGGAGCGGTGCGGGCTGGCGTCGT
>CAYFRF010000128.1:0-2273 GCA_964345415.1 uncultured Microbacter sp.
GCGCGGCATCTTGAACTTGGCCAGCCGCCCGGCCAGGTCGTCGAGGATCTGCGCCTTAAGTTCGTCGGACTCGTCAAAACCCTCGGCCAGCTCGATCACGGCCTTGACCTCCTCGCCCCAGTCCTTGTGGGGGATGCCGAACACGGCCGCGTCGCGCACGGCCTCGTGCCGCGTCATCTCGGACTCGATCTCGGCCGGGTAGATGTTCACGCCACCGGAGATGATCATGTCGTTCTTGCGGTCGCACAGGAACAGGTAGCCGTCGGCGTCGACGTAGCCGATGTCGCCCATGGTGAACAGCTCGCCGACATAGGTCTTGGCGGTCTTCTCGGCATCCTGGTGGTACTCGAACTTGGACCCGTGCATCTGCAGGTAGACGTTCCCGATCTCGTCGGTGCCCAGCTCGTTGCCGTCGTCGTCGAGGATCTTCAAGGTCGTGGTCTTCCACGGCCGGCCCACGCTGCCGGGCTTGCGCAGCCACTCCTCGCCGGTGATGGTGCAGCCGCCGCCCTCGGTGCCGGCGTAGTACTCGGTGAGCACCGGGCCCCACCAGTCGAGCATGGCCTGCTTGACGTGCTGCGGGCACGGCGCGGCGCCGTGGACGATCGTGCGCAGGCTCGACACGTCGTACTTCGCGCGCACGTCCTCGGGCAGCTCGAGCAGCCGCGAGAACTGGGTGGGCACCATGTGCGACTGGGTGACGCCGTGGGCGTCGATGAGCCGCAGCATCTCCTCGGGCGTCCACTTGTCCATGAGCACCACGGCCTGGCCCAGGTTGAGCGAGATGGTGACGAAGTTGAGCACCGCCGTGTGGTAGAGCGGCGAGCCGCAGATGTGGACGTTGTCCGGCGCCTCGATGCCGAAACCGGCGAAGAAGTAGTAGTTGGGAACCGTCACCTGGTCGGGGCTCGCGCCGGTCAGCGGCCTGCGCACGCCCTTGGGGCGCCCGGTGGTGCCGGAGGTGTAGAGCATGGGGCCACCGAGGGTCCGTGACGACGGCAACGGATCCTCCCCCTGCGCCGGGGCGGCGAGCTCGGTGAGCGGACGGAACCCCTCCACCTGCCCCACCGCGAAGCAGCGGGCGGTGTCGAGGCCGGCCTCGGCCGCGGCGACGGACGCGACGTCGGCGAACCGCTCGTCCGCGACGAACACCGTCGAGCCCGAGTTCTCCAGGATGTAGGCGACCTCGGGGCCGGTGAGGTGCCAGTTGGCCGGTGCCACGTAGAGGCCGATCTCCATGGCCGCGTAGTAGACCTCGAGGAACTCGATCGAGTTGGGGGCCAGCAGGACGATGCAGTCGCCGGTCTTGAGCCCCAGCGCCTGCAGGCCGCGGGCGTACGCGTGCGCAGCGCCGGCGAGCTGCCCGAAGGTCACCTGGCGGCCGGGGGCGTCGGCGGAGCCGCCCTCGATCACCGCGAGGCGGTCCGGCTCGGCCTCGGCGATCGAATAGACGCTGGTCACGTGCTCACCGGTCCGCGGGTCCAGGACTCCGGCGTCAGCGGGAACGGAAGGCGTGGGTGCACTCATGCGCCCATGGTAGAACCTGTTCTACTGTCGTGGCGGTCTTTCCGGTCCCCCGTTGCGATCGAGACCACCGCGCAGGACGTGCCGGGAGACAGTCGCGGCACCACGCAGGCGACCGCCACGTCGACCACGGATCCGGACGATCTCATCGGGGATATTCCCCTCATCGAAGGCAAACCTGCCCCAGAGACCGCCCTGGCGCTCAGCGAGCAACTCGCCGAGATCCTCGCCTCGGTGACGGAGGAATTCGGCGATGTGGGCGTCGACCTCCTCCAGTTCGGCCCCCACTTCACGAGCCTGTACTTCGTGGACCCCGCCATGCCGGACACCCCGAGCCGCTCCGAGTACCTCGACGCGACGTGGTCCGACCCCGGGCGTCTGCCCCGGCGGGGCACGATGCCGCCCACCTCCACTGGCAGCGCGACTTTCGATGCACGTGGCGAAGTGCGAGACATCAACCCCTTCATCTGATCTGGGGAGGCGAGGCGGCTACCCTCGCGGTCATGCCGTAGTCACGATCCCGCGCCTCCGACACCCAGCGCACCGCGGTACTGCAAGCCCTCGACACGGCCTTCGCCGAGGGCCGGCTCGACCACTTCGAGCACTTCGAGCGCACCCGCGCGGCCACCAAGGCCAAGTTCATCGACGAACTCCGCCCACTGATCGGGGACCTCCGCGGCGGTGCCGACGATCTGGGCCTGGGTTCGGGACGAGATGACGACGACGACAACGCCACCACCGGCTCCCCG
>CAYFRF010000128.1:2373-3859 GCA_964345415.1 uncultured Microbacter sp.
GGCTCCCCGGGCACGGACCGGGGCTCGGGCGTCACCGAGGAGCTCGGCCCCGGGCCGCTCCACACCCTCGACGGGATGACGCAGATGCTCGCGGCCGCCGAAGCGGAGTTCGGCGACTCGGAGATCGACACGCTGGGGATCCACGGCGGCCATCGACGCCGCCCCCGCGGAACTCGGCATGGGCCCCGGCGTGCGCACGAGCCACGTGTCCGTCTACCCCGATGCGCTCGGTCAGCCGGAGTTCGTGGTGAACGTCTCCGAAGGCCCCGGGGAGCCGCTGGGTCACGTGACGGTGGGCGTCGACGGCCAGGTCAGGGAGATCCGGGAGCCCCGCTGAGCACCGTCCGCGCGGTACCCTTCGGCGCATGAGTCGCCCGCCGCGCAGCCGCGCCTCCGACGCGCAGCGCACCGCGGACGGTTCACCTACGAGGCCGGAAACGGCCGACAACTGACCTATCTGCCACCGGACCGCGAGCCTCGCGGACCCGGCTGGCTCCGCGGCCACTGGCCCCTGATCGTCGCCGGAGCCCTCGTCCTGGGCGTGGTCGCGATCATCGTCTCGGAGCTCCTGTCCGTGGCCCCGCCCCGATGAACGATTCCCTTCCGCCCGGATCGGCAGGCCCGCGCACACCCGCGTCCGCCGCCCGCCGCGATGCCGTCCTGGCGATACTGGACGCCGCACGGGCCGACGGACGCCTCAGCAGCGCCGAACACCAGGAGCGCTACCGCATCGCCGCCCTGTCCCGGTTCGACGAGGAGCTCACGCCGCAGATCTCCGACCTGAACCTGCGCCCCCTGGAGTTGGAGCTGCGCACCACAGGCCTCTGGGCCGACGACCCGTTCGCCAACCAATGGGAGTTCGGCCCCTTTCGCAGCGGGAAACGGAACGCGACGCAGACGATGCGAGAGCGACTCACCCTCCCCGCCTTGGGTGCACTCGTGCTCGGGATGGTGGTCTTCGCCGTGATCACCGCCGGGTACGAGTCGGACCACCCCGCGCCCCCCGCGACGGTTGCCTCGGCCCCCGCACCGCTCACCGCCGACGGACTCACGCAGGTCCTCGACTCGGCGCGCGCGGAGTTCGCCGGCCACCCGGTCGAGTCGCTCTTCCTCTCGCGACACGGTGCCGCCCTCGTCCACGAGGACCCCGAACGGCCGGGAACGCGATCACAGCACCGCTTCGACGGCAGCTGGGACGCGGACACCAGGCAGGACCGGCCGGCAGAGGAACTCCGCGGGGTGCTGTTCACCCTCGACTCCGTCGACGAGGTCGCGCTGACCTCCGCCGTCGAGCAGGCGCCCGCACTGCTCGGGATCCCCGACGGCGTCGCCCAGTACGTCACCATCCGGGGCGATGTGCTCGCCGACCCCACGTACACCGTGTCAGTGAAGGCGGTGTCGGCGAGCGCGGGCGAGCGCAGCGGCTCGGTCGAGTTCGCGCGCGACGGTCAGGTCCGCGAGATCAGCCTCCCGGGCTGACGGGCCG
>CAYFRF010000128.1:3959-5473 GCA_964345415.1 uncultured Microbacter sp.
TGACGGGCCGGCGAGGTGACGGGCCGGAGAAATCTCAGGGAACGCCCTCCGACCCGCCCGTGGAATCCCGCCCGGAGCAGGGGTGCGACACCGGATCTCACCGCTGCTCAGGGCTAGTATCCGGGTATGTCAGCCACCCACTCCGGCGCCCAGGACATCCGGGCGACCGACGAGAACCGGGCCGCCGTCACCCGCGCGCTCGACGAGGCCCTCGCCAGCGGCCAGCTGGACCAGTTCGAGCACTTCGAGCGGGTACGCGCAGCTGCCCAGGCGCGCTGGGTCCACGAACTGCGCCCGCTGCTGACCGACCTGCAGGGCGTCGACGTGGAACTCCCCGGGGACCGCACGCGCAAGAAGGGGTTGGCGCGGGCGTTGTCGTCGTCGTCATCATCGTCGTCGTCGCCGTCATCGTCGGCCACCACCGGCGAGGACTCCCGCACCACGCTCGGCACCCGCCTTCTCATCGCCGTGCCGGTCGTCGCGCTCGGGCTGGTCGCGGCGGTGGCGCTGGCCTGGCCGGACAGCGACGACGCGACGGTCACCTCGTCCCCGTCCGCCATCGAGCAGATCGAGGACGCCGTCGACCGGGCCACCGGCTCCATCGAAGCGCGGGTGATCGACAACCCGTCGCCGCTGACCCTCGAGGGCCTGCAGCGCATGTTCGCCACCGCGCCCGAGGCCTCCGGCTCGGAACTGGCCACGCGCATGACCGCCCACCCCGAGCACGGCGGGATGGAGTGGGTCGACCCCGAGCACCCCAGCCGGTCGTGGACCTCGTCCTACCGCGGCGGGTGGGACGAGCCCGACGACCGCCCCTCCAGCCGGGACGAGTCATTCCGGCTCGCCGACCTGGACGCCGAGATGATCGCGGCCGTCATCGCCGGCGCGCCGACCACCCTGGGCGTCCCGGACGGGACCCCGTCGCACATCATCATCGAGGCCGACGCCTCCGGGATGCCCGCCTACTCCGTGTACGCCTCCAACGACGTGCACCAGAGCGGCTACCTGGTGGTCAACCACGCCGGCGAGCCGGTGCGGGTGCACGCCGCCAACTGACACCGGCCGGGCGGCCGGCGGTCAGCTGATCAGCGCATCGATCCCGCCCAGGTACCTGCTCGGGTCACCCTTCACCTGGCGGCTCTTCTCACCCGTGGTGCTCACGGGGGCGTCTCCATTGACCGTGATCCGACGGACCTCGCGGTACTGCGTATCGAAGTCGGCGACCGCGTAGTGCTGGGTGGCGCGGTTGTCCCAGATCGCGATGTCGCCCACCTGCCAGTTCCACCGCACGACGTTCTCCAGTCGGGTGACGCGGGCCTGGAGCAGGTTGTAGAGCGCATGCGACTCGTTCGTGTTGAGACCGAGGAACTTCTTGACGAAGTGGCCCAGCACCAGTGTCCGCTCACCGGTTTCGGGATGAACCCGCACCACCGGGTGCTCGGTCTCGAAGCTGAACTTGTTCCAATCGCCGTTCCAGACCTCGTTGCTCGACTCCGCAGCCGGGGCTGCGGCCG
>CAYFRF010000129.1:0-5055 GCA_964345415.1 uncultured Microbacter sp.
AGGATGAACCCGACGGCGGCGATCGGCACCAGGATGAGGAAGGTCGGTGCCATGGCCTGGGCGTACGCGTTGACCACCTCGGTGTGCATCTCGGTGGGGAGCTGCTTGATCGTGGTGGGGGTCAGGTCGTCGGCGGAGAAGCCATGCGGCAGCCGGTCGTCGGGGATCGAGTGGAAGATCGGTGCGAGTTTTGTCGCGAGTTGGCTCGTGAACAGCGCACCGAACAGCGAGGTACCGATCGCGGCACCCATCTCACGGAGGAAATTGTTGGTGGACGTGGCGGTTCCCACCTCGGTGGGTGCGACCGCGTTCTGAACAGCGATCACGATCGTCTGCATGACCAGGCCGAGTCCGAAGCCCAGAACGAAGATCATCCCGCCGAACAGGACGATCGACATGTCCCCCTTGATCTGGGTCAGCCATGCGATGCCTCCTGTGGTCACCGCCATGCCCACCATCGGATAGATCCGGTACTTGCCCGTCTTGGTGATCAACAGTCCCGAACCGATTGCCGTGATCATGAGGCCGATGGTCATCGGAAGCATGTACAACCCCGAATCAGTGGGGTCGAGACCACGAGCCATCTGCAGGAACGTGGGAAGGAACGACAATGCGGCGAACATCGTGATGCCCAGGACGAAAGCGATCGACACCGAGACCGCGAAGACTCGGTCCCTGAACAACTGCAGTGGCACAAGAGGCTCGTCCACCCTGGTCTCCACCCAGATGAACAGGACGAACGCGGCAACGGTGAGGGCCAGAAGTCCCAAGAGCCAGGGGCTAGCCCAGTCGTAGTGGCCGCCCGGCACGATCGACGCCCAACTGGTGATCAGAACCACCCCGGAGGTGAACAGCACCAGCAGCAGGGTGCCCCAGACGTCGAAGGGACGTTGGCTCCGCTGGCTGGGCAACTTGAGGGCGAACCAGGCCACGGTGAGGGCGATGAGTCCGATCGGCACGTTGAGCCAGAAGACCCACCGCCACCCCGGCCCCTCGGTGAACCAGCCGCCGAGAAGCGGGCCCGCCACCGAGGCGATGCCGAAGATGGCCCCGATGGGACCCATGAACTTGCCGCGCTCGCGGGCAGAGACGATGTCGGCGATGATCGCCTGCGAGGAGATCATGAGCCCGCCCGCGCCGAGGCCCTGCAGGGCGCGCCAGGTCACGAGTTCGGTGAAGCTGCCGGACAGTGCCGAACCGGTGGAGCCCACGACGAAGACCGCGATCGCGATGAGGAACGGCCAGCGCCGCCCGTAGAGGTCCCCGACCTTGCCGTATACCGGCATCGCGATGGCGATGGTCAGCAGGTAGGCGGTGACGATCCATCCCTCGTGCGCCACGGCCCCGAGGTCGCCGACGATGGTCGGCAGGGCGGTACTGACCACCGACTGGTCGAGCGAGGAGAGGAACATTGCGGCGACGAGGGCGCCGAAGATGACGTAGACCGTCTTCCTGTCGAGCTTGACGTCCGGTTCGCCGTCCTGGGCTGCTGGGGCAGTGTGCGTTTCGGCCATGCCCCCAGGGTATCGAGGTGCTCTCATAATTGCTGGCAGGATGCCCACAAGTTGCCCGTGAATTGAGGTGGCGGGGGCGTGTCCCCGCCACCTCGAGTGCTCACACCAGCCAGTCGTTGGGCGCGAAAAGTTCGGCGTGGAGCCGCTCCTCCGGCACACCCGCGGCGAGGAACGCCGGGCGCACGGCCTGCAGGAAGCCGGTGGATCCGCAGAGGAAGACGTGCGCGTCGGCGGGCAGCGCGACCTGCGACAGGTCCATCAGCCCGGCGTGGACCGAGCCCGGGCCGGAGGCGGTGTCGGCGCCCGACTCGTACCAGGTGTGGACCTCGGCGTCGGCGAGCAGTGACGACTCGCCCGCGACCTCGCCGGCCAGCACGTGCTGGTCGGGCGTGCGATCGGCGTGCAGGACGAGCACGCGACGCGGATCGGAGTCGGCGGCCAACTGGGCGAGCATGCCGAGCATGGGCGTGATCCCGATGCCGGCCGAGCACAGCACCACGGGCGCGGTGTCGGCGCCGACGCCGGCCTGGTCGAGGACCAGGTCACCGAACGGCAGCGTGACCTGGAGTTCGGTGCCCACCCCGGCGGTGGCGTGGAGCCAGCCGGAGACCTCGCCGGCGGGGCATCCGCCGCTGGTGGGGTCGACGCGGCGGACCGCGATCCGCCAGGTGCCGTCGCCCGAGGCGGTGGACAGCGAGTACTGGCGCAGTTGGCGCGCGCCGTCGGGCAGGACCACGCCGACGGAGGTGTACTGGCCGGGGCGGAAGTCGGGCAGCGGTGCGCCGTCGGGGCCGCCGAGCGTGAACACGGCGACCGAGTCGGTGACGTCCTCGCGGGCGATCACGGTGGCGGTGCGGAACACGTCGCCCGCCTCGACCTGCGCCTCGGCGTACAGCCCCTTCTCGAAGTCGATGAGGACGGAGGCCATGATCCAGTAGACCTCGTCCCACGCCTCGGCGACCTCCGGGGTCACGGCCTCGCCGAGCACCTCGACGATCGCGGCGAAGAGGTTGTCGTGGACGATCTGGTACTGGTCCGGGGTGATGCCCAGGCTGGCGTGCTTGTGGCCGATCCGCGAGAGCAGGTCGACGGGGCTCTTGCCGTCCACGAGCATCGTGGCGAAGGTGGCGATGGAGGCGGCCAGGGCGCGCTGCTGGGCGCCGAGCTGCTGGTTGCCGCGGTTGAAGGTGTCACGGATCAGCTCGGGATGCGCGGTGAACATGGTCGTGTAGAACAGCGGCGTGATCTCGTCGATGTGCGCGCCGATCACCGGGAGGGTCTGACGGATGACCTCGACGTTGTGCGGGGAGAGTTCCCGGGGGTGCGCGAGGATCGACTCGAGGGAGATCAGTGACGTGGTCATGGCAGCCTTTCCGTCCCGGCTTCCTACGGGTGTAGGAGGCGTTGACCCGAGCGTGCCAGAATGCGAGTCCCGATTGCGCATTCACGCCGTGTGAATTCAAATACCTGGTTGACCTGGCTATTTGCACGATACAAACGTAGAGCGTCAGAAGTGCACATCAAGGTTGGTTTTCAGTGCTCGCTTCGGGCACTGTTGGATGGCGGCGATCGCTCGCGCGGCCAGTTCTTCCTCCGCCTCCTCGTCGATCCAGGGGCGTAGCACCGTGGTCTGGAAGTCCGGGTCGTCGGGCTCGGTGAAGACCTCGGGAGCCAGTTCTGCGCACCGGCCGTAGCCCTCGCAGTCGTCGGTCACTTCAATATCCATCGGGTCCTCCGGTCGGCGTGAATCGGGGTTCGAGGGTGAGCAGCACCTGTCGGGTCGGGGAGTGGACGATGTCGTTCACCGTGAGCGGGTCCAGGGTGGCGAAGAACGCCTCGCGCGCCTCGGCGAACGCCCGGCGAAGGCGGCAGTTCCCGGCCAGCGGGCAGGGCTGGTCGCCCTCGCACTCCACGGCCTCGCCGGGCCCCTCGAGCGTGCGCAGGAGGGCGCCCACGGAGTGGTTGCGACCGACGTCGGTGATCCGGAGTCCGCCGCCGCGCCCGCGACGGGAGGCGATCACCTCCAGATCCACCAGGCGGGAGACGATCTTCGCGACATGGCTGGGCGAGGCGTTGACGGAGGTGGCGATCGCGCCGGCGGTCATCCGCTCGCCGTCCCGGTCGCCCACGGCGAGCAGCATGAGGGTGCGCAGGGCGAGGTCGGAGTGGCGGGAGATGTTCACCCGGCCAGTGTCCCATGAATGCGAACTGAAAAGACGCATTAAGAGTCTGGCCGTGACAATCCGCTACTCCCGCTCATGATTCGCTACCCCTACGGGAGCAGCGGATCCGGAGGCGGAGTAGCGGATTGTCGGGTGGCGCTGGGCGCGGGGGTTGTCGGGCGCCGGATAGGATTCCCATCGTGGCTTCATCCCTGCTCATCGCCGGAACCACCTCGGACGCCGGTAAGAGCGTGGTGGCGACCGCCCTCTGCCGGGCCCTCGCACGCCGCGGTCTGCGGGTGGCCCCGTTCAAGGCGCAGAACATGTCCAACAACTCGATGGTCGTGGGCGGTCCCGACGGCTTCGGGGAGATCGGCCGCGCCCAGTGGACCCAGGCGCTGGCTGCCCGCGCCGTGCCCGAGCCGGCCATGAACCCGGTCCTGCTCAAGCCCGGCGGGGACCGGCGCAGCCACGTGGTGGTGATGGGCCAGCCGGCCGGGGCGGTGTCCTCCCGCGACTTCGTGGACGGTCGGGTGCACCTGGCCGCTGCCGCGCACGAGGCCTTCGACGACCTCGCCGGTCGGTATGACGTGGTGGTCGCCGAGGGGGCCGGCAGTCCCGCGGAGATCAATCTCCGTGCCGGCGACTACGTGAACATGGGCCTGGCCCGTCACGCCGACATGCCGGTCGTCGTGGTGGGGGACATCGACCGGGGCGGGGTGTTCGCCGCGATGTACGGCACGGTCGGCCTGCTCGAGCCCGCTGACCAGCGGCTGGTCGCGGGCTTCGTCGTCAACAAATTCCGCGGCGACCCCTCGCTGCTGGACCCGGGCCTGCGGCAGATCGAGGGGCTGACCGGCCGCATGATGTACGGCGTCCTGCCGTGGAGCCCGGACGTGTGGCTCGACTCCGAGGACGCGCTGGGCATCCCCGGGCCCGCCACGTCGGCCGGGCCTGCGCTGCGCGTCGCCGTGATCCGCTTCCCCCGGATCAGCAACTTCACCGACATCGATGCGCTGGCGCTGGAGCCCGATGTCGAGGTGGAGTTCGCGACGAGCCCCCGCTCCGTCCGCGGCGCAGACCTCGTGGTGTTGCCCGGGACCCGCGCGACGATCGACGACCTGGCCTGGCTGCGGGAGCGCGGACTCGACCGGGTGGTGGCCGATCACGCCGCGGCGGGCGGCGCGGTCCTGGGTATCTGCGGCGGATACCAGATGCTCGGCCGCACCATCCGCGACCCGCAGGGCATCGAGGTGGAGTCGGGGACCGTGGTGGACGGGCTCGGTCTGCTCGACACCGAGACCGAGTTCTCGACCGACAAGGTGCTGCGCCTGCCCACCGGCACGTGGTCCGTCGCCGGGGTGGGACCGGGCGTGCCG
>CAYFRF010000130.1:0-4956 GCA_964345415.1 uncultured Microbacter sp.
CTGCCGCCGCTGGCCGCCGCCGCGATGGTCGCCGCGGGCAACACCCTGGGAGTGGGCATCATGCTCTCGCTCCTGTCGGCCATGTCGATGATGTGCATCCTGGTGATGACCGAGTCGAGCAAGAACAAGGTCACCGGAGAGCTCGCCGAGAAGGACGCGGCCCTCGCCACCGAGGTCCCGTGACCTGATCACTCGATCGCGGCACCGCATGGTCCGCTGATCACCGCGAGGCCCGCACAGGGCCGCGCCCACGAGCAGCCGCGCCCGGCCCCACCCGAGAGGGGGCCGGGCGCGGTGTTGTTCGTACCGGGGCCCGGCCGGTCGGCATCTGCGGTCGCGGTCGGGTTCGGCGATCGTTTTCAGCGTGAGACGGTCTCGCAGAGTCGCGTGGGGTTCCGCCGGTGCAGAGTTGCTCGTGACGAGCAATTTGTTGATGACGAGCAGCCGGCGCGTCAGTAAGCCCCCGCGGAGGCGGGCCCTGCGGTCAGTGGCCGCGGCCGGCCGCGGCAGGTGCTGAGCGTCAGAAGTCGCCGGCGGTGCGGCGTAGCGAGGCGATGGCGTCGATGAGTGCCGCCTGGTCCGCCGGGCCCATGCCGGGGTCGGTGAAGACACCCGCGTTGAGCGCGGCGGTGGCCTCCTCCACGACCCTGCGGCCCTCGTCGGTGATCTCCACCAGGGTGGTGCGACCGTCGGTGGGATGCGGCCGGCGTTCCACCAGGCCGGCGTCGAGGAGACGCTTCATCGCGCTGGTCACGCTGGTCACGTGGACCTGCAGGCGCTCGGAGGCCTTGGTGATGGGGAGGGCGCCGGAGCGGGAGAACGCGAGCAGACGCAGGAGCTCGTAGCGCGGGAACGAGAGATTCCACGGCCGCAGCGTCTCCTCGACCCGGGCGAGCAGGATCTGGTGCGCCCGCATCACCGAGGTCACCACGGTCATCCCCTGCGCGGCGTCGAGCCAGCCCTCACGTTCCCAGTTCGCGCGCGCCTGGTCGATGCGATCGGGGATCGGTGCGGTCCTGGGGGACAAGGTTCACTCCTGGGGCCACTGCGGTCGGGGGATTCGGTCAAGTCTATCTGCCGGGAGCCGCCGACATGGGCAGACGCGGCGGGGGAGTCGCCACAGTCGGGAGGGGGCGCCTCACCACAGGTGGGCGCGCCACCACACCACGGGTGGGCGCGCCGCCACACCGCGAGCGGGTGCCCCCACCACACCACTTGAGGGGTGGGCCGGTCGTGCGCGGTGTGGGAACGGCGCAGGTCCGGCGATAGGCTCCGCCCATGACCAACTCTGTCCACCAGGGTGTCGCCTTGGACGCCACCCGCATCCGTCACCCTCATTTCCAGGGCCTCGTCACCGACGCCGCCACCGCGGTCGCGGGGATCGGGGACGGCGACACAGTGGCGATCAGCGGCTTCGCGAGCGCGGGCACCCCGAAGGCGTTCGCGCCGGCGTTGGCCGACCGTATCCGGCAGGTCCGCGCGGACGGCGGGAGCCTGAGCGTCAACCTGCTCACCGGCGCGTCCGTGGCGAGCGGGACCGAGCAGTTGCTGGCCGAGGTGGACGGCGTGGCGCTGCGTATGCCCTACCAGAGCGAGCCCACCGCGCGGCGCAACATCAACGAGGGGCGGATGGACTACGTCGACATCCACCTCTCCCACGTCGCGCAGCAGGTGTGGGAGGGCTACTACGGCGATGTGGACGTGGCCGTGGTGGAGGTCGCCGCGATCACCGAGGACGGCAAGCTGGTCCCGTCGATGTCCGTGGGCAACAACAAGACGTGGCTCGACGTGGCGGACAAGGTGATCCTCGAGGTGAACTCGTGGGTGCCGCTCAGTGTCGAGGGCATGCACGACGTCTACTACGGCACCGCGCTGCCGCCGAACCGCAAGCCGATCATGCTCACGGGGCCGCAGGACCGTATCGGCCAGCCGTACCTCGAGGTGGACCCCGCCAAGGTGATCGCGGTGGTGCCGACGAACGAGCCGGACTCGGAGAGTTCGCTCACCGAACCGGACGCGGTGAGCCGGGCCATCGCCGGGCATGTGGTGGAGTTCTTCCGGCAGGAGGTCGAGCGTGGCCGCATGCCCGCGGGGAGTCTGCTGCCGCTGCAGGCCGGGATCGGCAACGTCGCCAACGCGGTGCTGGCCGGGCTCGAGCACGGCCCGTTCGCGGACCTGACCTGCTACTCGGAGGTCATCCAGGACTCGATGCTGCGGCTGATCCGGGAGGGCAAGGTCGCGCACGCCTCGGCCACCTCGCTCGCGCTGTCCCGGGCAGGACTGGCCGAGTTGGTGGACAACATCGACCTCTACAGCAAGCACATCACGCTGCGGCCCCAGGAGATCAGCAACCATCCCGAGATCGTCCGACGCCTCGGGATCATCGGGATGAACGGGATGCTCGAGGCCGACGTGTACGGCAACGTCAACTCGACGCACGTGGGCGGTACCCGCATCATGAACGGCATCGGCGGTTCGGGCGACTTCACCCGCAACGGGTACGTGTCGATGTTCCTGTCGCCCTCCACCGCCAAGGGCGGCACGGTGTCCTCGATCGTGCCGATGGTGCCGCATGTGGACCACACGGAGCACGACGTCCAGGTGATCGTCACCGAGCACGGCCTGGCGGACCTGCGGGGCCTCAGCCCCCGCAAGCGGGCCCGCCTGATCGTGGACAGCTGCGCCGACCCGGCCTTCCGGCCGCTGCTGCACGATTACCTGGACCGGGCGGGCGCGCGGCCCGGCGCGGGCAACACTCCGCATATCCTGGGGGAGGCTTTCTCGTTCCACACCCGTTTCGCGGAGACGGGAAGCATGCTGGAGTAGGCCTCGAGGACACTCGTCGGACAACCACGGAGGATCCATGACGACCAGCACGCGCCCCCTGCGCATCGGTAACGTCTCCGCCTCCCGGTCGGACCGGGTCACCGCGGCGGCCGAGTTCCTGGCCGCATCGACGGTGGACGTGCTGGCCCTGGACATGCTCTCCGACGAGGCGGTGCTCGAGTTGGCCGCCCAGCGCGCCGCCGGTGGCCCCGGATACGAGCGCACCGCGGTGGTGCAGCTCGCCGAGTGCCTGGACCAGCTCGCCTCGGGCGATGTCCGCGTGGTGACCAATGCCGGAGCCCTCGACCCGGAGGGCCTGGCCGAGGAACTGCGCGCGTTGGCCCGCGACGCGGGGATCGAGCTGCCGGTGGCCTCCGTCGCCTCCGGCGACGTGACCGACCGGGCCGTGGAGTTCGGCCTGGGTGAGGTCGACGTGGCCACTGTGCGGTACGGGGCGTTCGGGATCGCGCGCGCTCTGGCGGCCGGCGCCGTCGTCGTCGTCACCGGTCGCGTCAGCCGCGAGGCGCTGGTCACCGGCGCCGCCGCGGCGCACCACGGCTGGACCCCGGCGGCCCTGGACGCGCTCGCCGGCTCGGTCGCGGTGGGCCACGTCCTGTCCGGTGGGCCCGGCGCCACCGGCGTCGTGGACTCCTCCACCGACGTCACCCGCACCACCGACCCCGTCACCGGCGGGTTCCCGATCGCCGAGATCCACGGTGACGGTTCGGCGGTCATCACCCGCCACCCGTCGGCGTTCGGCTCGGTCACCGTCGGCACCGTCACCGACCAGCTCCTCGACGGTGTGGCCGGTGCCCGCTACGCCGCACCGGACGTGGTGCTGCGCCTGGATTCGGTGCGTCTGGTCCAGGAGGGGACCGACCGGGTGCGGCTCAGCGGCGCCCGCGGCGAGGCGGCGCCGACGGTCGTCGCGGTGGTCGCCATGAGCAGGGGCGACGGGCGCCCCACGCGGGTGGCCCGGCCGCTGCCGCAGGACGAGGCCGGGCACGCGGTGACCCTGCCCGACGGGCAGCGGGTGGAGGTGCCGGTGCCGCCGGAGACCGCCCCCATCGGCCCCGGGGACCTGCCCACGCCGTGGAATCCGGGCGCCGTCCCGGGCGGGGCGTGCGTGGCCACGCCGCTCGGCTCGGTGGCGAGCGTGCGGCGTGGCGTGGTGGGGCGCGGGGTGAACATCGCGTTGTGGACGTGGGACGACTCGGCGTTCGCGTGGCTGGCCCACGAGTTCACCACCTCGCGCCTGCGTGAGCTGGTCCCCGGCCTGGAGGGCACGGATGTGCGGCGCTACCTGCTGCCCAACCTGCGGGCGGTCAACGTGGTGGTCCGGCCGCCGCGCGGCGAGGTGCTCGCCGCGGGGCTCGGCGCGGAGCTCACCGCGACGCGGGTCGAGGTTCCCGACGAGCTCCTCGAGTACGGTCCGTAGGACGCGCGGGCGGGGCCCCGGGCTGAGCCGCCAGCCGCCGTGGGCCGAGCCGCGCGAGCCCCGCGCGGCGGTCAGCCCATCGACCGCAGTTCCACCTTGCGGATCTTGCCGGTCGCGGTGCGCGGGATGGCGTCGACGACCATCACGTGTCGGGGCCGCTGCGAGGCGGTGAGCCGCTCGGCGCCGAACCGCAGCACCGACTCGACCAGTTCCTCTTCCGCCGGCGCGTCGGGGGCGGCCACCACCACCGCCACCACCTGCTCGCCCCACGTGGGGTCGGGTCGGCCGATGCAGGCCACCTCGGCGAGGTGCGGGTGGTCCATGAGCACGCGCTCGACGTGCATCGAGCTGACGTTCTCGCCGCCGGACTTGACGATGTCCTTGACCCGGTCGGAGAACCAGAGCACGCCGTCGGCGTCGAGGTGGCCGAGGTCGCCGCTGTGGAGATGTCCGCCGGTGAAGGCCTCGGCGTTGGCGTCCGGGTTGTTCCAGTAGCCCTCCATGACGGTGGGTCCGCGGTAGACGATCTCGCCCTCCTCGCCGGTGGGCACGAGCTCGGCGCCGCCGGGTTCGGCGATGCGGTTCTCGGCGATCGGGGAGGGGTAGCCCCAGGAGTCGGACTTGTCGGGGTTGAGCTCGGGCCACTGCATCACGGTCGCCGGCGTGCACTCGCGGAGCACGCCCTTGGGGCG
>CAYFRF010000131.1:0-4748 GCA_964345415.1 uncultured Microbacter sp.
ACACCTACGGCAACCCCACCGCCCAGGGTGTGGCCGAGGTCATGAGCGTGGTGCGGCCGGGCAAGGAGTCGCACAAGGTCGTCGCGATCGCCTCGAGCCGCGAGTACGGACTCGAGCTCGGGGACAGCCAGACCGTGCAGCCGCAGCCGTTCTCCCTGGTCGGCGACGGGGCCGGCTCGGTGTTCAAGATCTTCACCGTCGCCGCCGCGCTGGAGAAGGGCATGAGCGCCAACACCACCCTGTCCGTCCCCAACCGGGTGCAGGTCTCCGGCCTCGGCTCGGGCGGTGCCCGCGGCTGCCCGGCCGGGCAGTACTGCGTGGAGAACGCCGGCGCCTATCCGGGGTCGTTGTCCGTCACGGACTCCCTCGCGCAGTCACCCAACACAACGTTCGTCAACCTCATCAAGGACGTCGGTGTGACCCCCACCGTCGACATGGCGGTCCGTCTGGGCATGCGTTCCTACGAGCGCAAGGGCACCGCCGCCGACGGCGACTCGATCAGCAGCTTCGTCAAGAAAAACAACCTCGGCTCCTTCACCCTGGGCCCCACCGCCGTGAACGCGCTCGAGTTGTCGAACGTCGGCGCCACCATCGCCTCCGGCGGGGTGTGGTGCCCGCCCAGCCCCATCGAGTCCATCACCGACCGCACAGGTAAACCCGTCGAGCTGAACGAGCCGGAGTGCGAGCAGGTGGTCGAGGAGGGGCTCGCCAACACCCTCGCCGTGGCCATGTCCAAGGACGCGGTGGGCGCCGGCACCGCGGCCGCGGCGGCCGGCGGCGTCGGCTGGGGCCTGCCGATGTCCGGCAAGACCGGGACCACCGAGGCCAACCGCTCCTCGGCGTTCCTCGGCTTCACCAACACCTACTCGGCCGCCGTGTACGCGTTCAACGACGGCACCACCACCACCGAACTGTGCGGCAGCCCCCTCCGGCAGTGCTCGTACGGCAACCTGTTCGGCGGCATGGAGCCCGCCCAGACCTGGTTCTCGGCGTTCTCCCCGATCGCCGACATCTACGGCCCGGTGCAGCTGCCCGCCCCCGATCCGGCCTACATGGAGGGCACGAACCGCTCCGGGATGCCGGATGTCGAGGGGATGAGCCAGTCCGCCGCCACCTCGCTGCTCACCAACGCCGGCTTCGTCGTCAACACCCAGTTCGTCTCTGGCACCGGGCGCGCCTACGGCACGGTCGTGGGCGTGGACGGCGGGACCGGGATCCCCGGGTCCCAGGTCACGCTGCGGGTCTCCGACGGCTCCGGGGACACCTCCGGAGGCGGCGGCGGGGCACAGTCCGGCGACCAGGGCGCGTCCGGTCCGGGCGCCGCGATCGGCGACGAGCCGATCGTGCTCGAGGTGCCCGGCCTGGCCCCCATCACCATCTCGCCGCCCAGATAGGCGCGGCTCCCGCCGGTAGGCTGGGCGGATGCAGCGCCCTTCTCGCAAGACCCGCAGTTCCACGCCACCGGTCGCCCGCACCGCGGCCCTGCTCGCCGGGGCCGTGGTGGCCGGGACCGCGTACGCGACCGGCTGGGAGCGCAACGCCTTCACCCTGCGCCGGCAGACACTGCCCGTGCTCGCACCCGGTTCCGAGCCACTGACGATCCTGCACGTCTCGGACCTGCACATGATGCCCGGGCAGAGGCGCAAGCAGCAGTTCCTGACCTCGCTGGCCGCACTCGAGCCGGATCTGGTGATCAACACCGGGGACAACCTGTCCAGCGAGCGTGCGGTGCCGTCGGTGGTGCAGGCGCTCGGCCCGCTGCTCGCGCGGCCGGGGGCGTTCGTGTTCGGTTCGAACGACTACTACGCGCCGGTGCCCAAGAACCCGCTGCCGTACATCGGGATCGGGCGCAAGAAGCACTCCTCCATCCCGCTGCCGTGGCGGGACCTGCGGGCGGCGTTCACCGAGCGCGGCTGGGTGGATGCCACGCACCGTCGGGCGGAGATCACCGTGGACGGCCGGCGGGTACTGGTGGCGGGGGTCGACGACCCGCACATCGGCCGGGACCGCTACGACGAGATCGCGGGGCCTGCCGGGTCCGCCTTCGATCTGCGGATCGGACTGGTGCACGCGCCCGAGCCGCGGGTGCTGGACCGGTTCGACGCGGACGGTTACGACCTGGCGTTCGCGGGCCACACCCACGGGGGTCAGCTGTGCCTGCCGACGGGCGCGATCGTCACCAACTGTGGCATCGACCGCTCGCGGGTCCAGGGCTTGTCGGCGTGGGGTCGCAACCTGGTCCTGCACGTGTCGGCCGGGCTCGGGACCTCGCCGTATGTCCCGGTCAGGACGTTCTGTAGGCCCGAGGCGACCCTGTTGGAACTGGTCGCCGTACCGGGAGGGGGCGACGACGACGCCGAGGTCCCGGTAACCCCTCTGCGGGAGCGGATTCCGCAGCCCGCGTGACCCGGTTTCGCGATTCGCGGGGTGGCACGCTAGAGTATCCATCGTTGTCACCGGGGTATGGCGCAGTTTGGTAGCGTGCTTCGTTCGGGACGAAGAGGTCGTGGGTTCGAATCCCGCTACCCCGACAATGCGAGGGCCCGGATCACGGAAAAGTGATCCGGGCCCTCGGTCTTTCCCGCGCCTCGGGCCGATGCCGGGGGTCCTCGACCGGATGGTACTGCTCACCTTCCGCTGGTTTTCCGGTGCCTCGGGGGGCCGGGGGTACGTAGGGTCGGGTCATGACCTCCGAGACCGACGCCCCGAACGCCGCCTCCGCCGACACCCCGGGGGCCGCCTCCCCCGGGTCCTCCGCCACTGTCCACCCGGACTTCGGCCGTATCACCACCAGCGGCCGCGGCGACGCCGCCGTATCGGCCGCCATGCAGAAGGTGATCGACGGCCGGTGGGCCGATGCCCGTGAGAAGACCCGGGAGGCCATGACCCCGGACATGCTCAACCCGCTCGGGCTGACGATGGACGAGCACCGCGACCATGTCCTCACCCAGCTGCAGCGGCTGGCCGATTCCGGGATGCCCGCCCTCGGTTTCCGCGCGGAGGACGGTGGCACCGGCGACACGGGCGCTGCGCTCACCTCGTTCGAGATGCTCGGCCACCTGGACCTGTCGGTGATGGTCAAGGCGGGCGTCCAGTGGGGCCTGTTCGGTGGCGCGATCGCCAACCTCGGTGATGAGGAGACCCGCGGGAAGTACCTGCCGGGTGTCATGTCCCTGGACCTGCTCGGCTGCTTCGCCATGACGGAGATGGGCCAGGGTTCGGATGTGCAGAACCTGGAGACCACCGCGACGTACGACGCCGCGACGGGCGAGTTCGTGGTCAACACCCCCACCGCGAGCGCGGAGAAGGCCTACATCGGCAATGCCGCACGCGACGGCCGCCTGGCCGCGGTGTTCGCCCAGCTGATCACCGTCGAGGACGGCGAGGAGCTGCGCCACGGCGTGCACTGTCTGCTGGTGCCGATCCGCGACGAGGCCGGCAACGACATGCCGGGCGTCACCACGACCGACCACGGCCACAAGGGCGGTCTGCTCGGCGTGGACAACGGTCGGATCCGCTTCGACCACGTCCGGGTGCCGCGTGAGGCGCTGCTCAACCGGTTCGGCGCCGTGGACGAGCAGGGCCGATACTCGTCCCCCATCGACTCGGTGGGGGCCCGGTTCTTCACGATGCTCGGCACGCTGATCCGCGGCCGGGTGTCGGTGGGCGCGGCGGCCGGCGCGTCGGCCCGCACGGCGCTGGCGCTGGCGGTGCGGTACGCGCTGGTGCGGCGCCAGTTCGAGCACCCGGAGACCGGCAAGGGCATCCCGTTGCTGGAGTACCGGGAGCACCAGCGTCGGCTCATGCCGCTGGTCGCGCGGGCGTACGCGTACGCGTGTGCCCAGAACGCGATCGTCGCCGAGCTGGATGAGTTCGAGAAGGACCCGGAGTCCTTCGACGCGGTCCGGCGTCGCGAGATGGAGACGCATGCGGCCGGCATCAAGGCCACGGTCACCGCGTTCGCCAACGACGCCATCACCGAGGCCCGGCTGGCCTGCGGCGGGGCGGGCTTCATGGCCGAGAACCTGCTCACGGAGATGCGTAAGGACTGCGATGTCTTCTCGACGTTCGAGGGCGACAATGTGGTGCTCACCCAGCTGGTGGGCAAGGAGTTGATGGGCGCCTACGCGGCTGAGTTCGGCGACATGGACCAGCGGGAGACCGTGGCGTTCGCGTTCAACACGGTCGCCGATGTGGTGCAGGAGAAGACGCGGGCCTCGACGCTGTGGCAGAAGCTGGTGGACGCGGTGACCGACCGCGAGCACACCGACATCCTCGACCGCGGCAACCAGCTGGAGCTGCTGGTGGACCGCGAGGAGCACCTGCTGGAGACCGTGGCCCGGCGGCTGCGCAAGGCCCAGGGCAAGGACGGTTCGGCGGCGTTCAAGGTGTTCAACTCGGCGCAGGACCACCTGCTGCAGGCGGGCCGCGCGCACATGGACAGCTGGGTGTTCGCCCGGTTCGCCGAGGCCGTGGAGCAGTGCGAGAACCCGGAGGCCAAGGAGCTGCTGGGCATGCTGTGCGACCTGTACGTGCTGGACATCGTGGACCGCGACAAGGGCTGGTTCCTCGAGCACAACCGGCTCACCACCGAGCGGACCAAGGCGGCCACCGCGGCCTACAACCGGCTGTGCACCAAGCTCGCCGGCCGGGCGCGCACGCTGGTGGATGCGTTCGCGATCCCGGAGTTCGTGTTCGAGGTGCCGATGCTCACCGGCGGCGGCGTGGACGTCCTGGTGGACGTCACG
>CAYFRF010000132.1:0-4679 GCA_964345415.1 uncultured Microbacter sp.
GCGAACGCCTTCGGCTTGGACAGGGCCAGCTTGAAGTCCTCGAGGCGGGTGTCCATGGCGATCCCGAACAGGATCAGCCCCAGGACGATCTTCAGCGTGGTGAGGGAGCCGGAGTCGAACGCGATACGGATGTCGTCGACGTTCACGGTTGCGCCCCGTCCGAACCCACCGACGGCGCCTGCCGCGCCTGCCGCATCGTGTCCACCAACCGCGTCACCGCACCCCGGTAGGCCGACTTGTTGACGTAGTACGCCATCCGGTCCAGCCCGAGATACTTGTAGCCGCCGGTGAGATCCGGGCGCGGACCCCGACGGCCCCGGTCCACGACCTCGACCGCCGCGCGACCATCCGCCGAGTCATCCCGCCGCGCCGCGAGATAACGGGCCACCAACTCGGCCTGTTCGTAGCGACCCTGCCAGCCGATCCCCGACGCCTCGAGCATGCCGAGCACCGCGAGATCGTCGCGGCCCGACGGGAAGATGTTGAGGTACAGGTCCGGCGCCGCGGTGCCCTCCTCCCAGTCGAGGTGGCCGCGGTCGAGGAACGGGTAGTGCAGCTTGTAGCCGGTCGCGAGCATGATCAGGTCGTACTCGCCGGAGGTGCCGGCCCCACAGCCGCGGCCCTTGAAATGCACGGTGTGGCCGTCGAAGTGGTCGATGTCGGCGCGCACCGCGATGTCGCCGTGCCCCACGTGCTGCAGGATCAGCGAGTTGACCACCGGGTGCGACTCGTAGATCTTGTGGTCGGGCGCCGGGAACCCGAACCGCGTCGGGTCGCCGGTGAACAGCTTGAGGACGCGTGAGTCGACGAACTGCTTGATCCGCGCCGGCAGCGGCCGGTCACCGCCGAGAGTGTCGGCCGGGCGGCCGAACACGTACTTGGGAACGAAGTGGTAGCCGCGCCGCACGCTGATGTCCACCGATGCGGCGTGGTGTACAGCGTCGACGGCGATGTCACATCCACTGTTCCCGCCGCCCACAACGAGTACACGTTTCCCGGCCAACTCGCTCGGGTACTTGTACCGGCTGGTGTGGCGGATCTCGCCGCTGAACTCCCCGGCGAAGCGGGGGATGTTGGGTTCCGAGAGCGTCCCGTTGGCGATCACCAGCGCCGAGAATTCACCTGCGTCGAACGTGGCGGAGTTGTCGTCGTCGTTGTCGTCGTCGTCAGGCTTGTCACCACCCGGACCTTCGCCGCCGGCGGCCCCTACCTCCCTCACGGTGAGCCGCCACCCCGAGTCCCGACCCTCGCCCAGCGGTTCCGCCCGCACCACCTCGGTCCCGAAGCGGAACTTCTCGCGCAGGCCGTACGTGTCGGCGAAGTCGCGGAAGTAGGCCAGCAGGCGGCGGTGGTCCGGGTAGTCAGGGGTGTCGGCCGGCATCGGGAACTCGGTGAACTCCGTGGTGCGCGCCGACGAGATGAGGTGCGCGGAGTTGTAGACCGTGCTGCGCGGGGAGTCGATGTTCCACAGGCCGCCGACGTCCTGGGCCAGGTCGAAGCCCACCCAGGGCACGCCCTGGCGGTCGAGATTGCGCGCTGCGGCCAGGCCGGACGGGCCGGCACCGATGATCGCAACTGGACGGGTGTCAATAGGGGGCACGGCTAGAGACCCTGCCCCAAAATACGCGTCACTCCGGTCGATTTCGCTCAAGCTGAGCAGAATCGACCGGGGGACGCTGTATCACCGGTTCCGACCCGCAGGCCGGCCGGGAGTCTGTGTCAGTTCACGCGGTTATTTCACGCGGTTACTTCTCGCGGACCACGGACCCGTCGTCCTGCAGCCGCAGGAGCGGGTAGATGCCGTTCTCGTCGTGGTTCTCCTCGCCCACCACGGGCGGGTTGAAGACGCACAGCATCTGCATCTCCTCCTCGACGATCACCTGGTGCTTCTCGTTGCCGTCGAGCAGGTACATGGTGCCCGCCGCGAGCGGGTACTCCTTGTTGTTGGTCAGGTCCCGCAGCGTGCCCTTGCCGCGGGTCAGCCAGACGGCCTCGATGTGGTTGGCGTAGTGGAAGTCGTTCACCGTGCCGGCGGCGATGGTGGTCTCGTGGAACGAGAAGCCCACGCGGTCATCGGCCAGGACGATCCGCTTGGACACCCAGTTGCCGTTGTTGCCCTTGACGTGACGCTCGGTGTCGGTGATCTCGGCGGTGGTACGGACGATCATGTGTGCCTCCTCGGGCGAGGGTGTGTGGTCTGCGTGCTCAGGCGTACTGCTGCGCGAGGACGTGGTCGACGGCCTCGTAGCAGATCTCGATGCCGCGGTCACGCTCCTCGTCGGTGAGGGTGAGCGGGGCGAGGAACTTCACGACCTCGTCGCTCGGGCCGGCCGTCTCGACGAGCATCTTGTGGTCGAAGCAGCGGGCCATGACCTGGCCGGCCAACTCCGGCTCCTCGAGGAAGGCGATGCCGAACGCCATGCCGCGGCCCCGCAGTTCGAGCTTGCCCTCGTACTTGTAGACCAGCGGGGAGAAGCGCTCGCGCAGGATCCGGCCGTTCTCGAGGGTCTTGTTCTGGAGTTCATCGTCGGACCAGAACTTGCGCAGGGCCAGCTCGGCGGTCACGAACGCCATGTTGTTGCCACGGAACGTGCCGTTGTGCTCGCCCGGGGTCCACTCGTCGAGGTCCCGACGGAACAGGGTCACCGCGAGCGGCAGACCGTAGCCACCGATCGACTTGGACAGGGTCACGATGTCGGGCTTGATGCCGGCGAACTCGAACGAGAAGAACTCGCCGGTGCGGCCGCAGCCCATCTGGACGTCGTCCACGATCAGCAGGATGTCGTGACGGACGCACAGCTCGTTGAGGGCCTGCAGCCACTCGGCGCGGGCCGCGTTGATGCCGCCCTCACCCTGAACACACTCCACGATCACCGCGGCCGGGCGGTTCATGCCGGAGCCGGAGTCCACGAGGACCCGCTCCATCCACTGGAAGTCCTCGGTGACGCCGCCGAAGTAGTTGTCGTACGGCATCGGGGTGGCGTGGACCAGCGGGATGCCGGCGCCGGCGCGCTTCATCGAGTTACCCGTCACCGACAGCGAGCCGAGGGTCATGCCGTGGAAGGAGTTGGTGAAGTTGATGACCGCCTCGCGGCCCGTCACCTTGCGTGCCAGCTTGAGCGCGGACTCGACCGCGTTGGTGCCGGTCGGCCCGGGGAACATCACCTTGTAGTCCAGGCCCCGCGGCTCGAGGATCTTGTCCGTGAAGGTCTGCAGGAAGGCGCGCTTGGCGACGGTGTACTTGTCGAGCGAGTGGGTGACGCCGTCGCGGGTGATGTACTCCAGGAGCGCGGCCTTCATGTCGTCGTCGTTGTGGCCGTAGTTGAGCGCGCCTGCACCGCCGAAGAAGTCGAGGTACTGGTCGCCGTCGACGGTGGTGAGTGTCGCCCCCTTGGCGGTGTCGAAAACGGCCGGCCAGTTGCGCGAATAGCTACGCACCTCCGACTCACGGTCGGTGAAAATAGTGGTGTCGGTGCTGGAATCGTGCGTGGACTCGGTCATGGTCGTGATCACTCCAATGAAAAAGCGTGTGGGCAGCGGCGGCGGGCCGGGCGGCCCATCGCCCCGTGCTCAGGAAATCGTGTAGAGGTCTTCTTGCTCGTGGCCCTCTCCGAGAAGTTCGGCAGCCAGGTAGTCCTCGCTGGTCAGCGTCATGCCGCGATCTCGGGCCACCGCGCCGAAGGTGCGTTTGGATGCCTCGTTGTCCGGGCTGATGGTGGTGCGCAGTCGCACGGTGCCCTGCTCAGCGCCGGTGCGGTCCATGAGGCTGTGCAGCAGTCGCGCCGCCAGTCCCTTGCCGCGCTGGTCAGCGTCGACGCCGACCTGCCAGACGAAGATCGTGTCCGGTTCGGAGGCGCGGATGAAGCCGGTGACGAAGCCGACGACTCGGCCTTCGACTTCCACCACCACGGAGCTTCCGGCGAACTCGGCACCCCACAGCACGTAGGCGTAGGAAGAGTTCAGGTCGAGCACTCCGCTGTCGCGGGCAATCTCCCACATGCGGTGCCCGTCAGCCGCGGTGGGCGGACGGAAAACTGCGTCGGACGAATCAGGGATACGGGGTGTTTCTCGTTCTCCTGGGGTCATAACTTCTTTCCACCGTAGTGAGACCCCTCGGTTGTTGCACCCGCCTTCCCCAATTCGTTACCTGAATTCACGATGAGTGTGCAGGTCGTCCACATAGCGTGAGGTCCGTCACTCTCGAGAAATCGCACTGCGGCCCGGTCGCGACTCGCCGGTGCGACAATCCGGTTATGGATGACAACCCGATCATCGATTACGACGAAGCTCGCTGCCTCCAACTCCTCGCCGGCGCCTCCCTCGGCCGCCTTGTCACCGTCAGTGACGGACGCGCCGAGATCTACCCCCTCAACTACGTACTGTCACGGGAGGGGAAGATCTTCTTCCGGACCGCCGAGGGAAGCAAACTCGCCGAACTGACCGTCCACCCGGACGTGGTTTTCCAGGTCGACGACATCGTGGACCGCTCCGCCTGGTCCGTGATCGTGCGGGGCCACGCCCGGCGTCTCGACGGCTTCGATGAGATCAACCGCGCCGAAGAGCTCGGCCTCAAGCCCTGGATCCCGACGCTGAAGTACAACTTCGTCGAGATCACGCCCCAGAAGATCTCCGGCCGCGGCTTCACCTTCGGCGACGAGCCGGAGCGGTACACCGGATAG
>CAYFRF010000133.1:0-4503 GCA_964345415.1 uncultured Microbacter sp.
CCCGGTGGGCGGCGCCGGTGGTGCCGGTCGTGCCGTTGCCGTGGGCGCCGACCTGGGCCAGCCCTTCGACGACGACGTCCCAGCCCACCTCCCCCGGCACCCCGGTGATGTCGGCGGCCGGGTCGGCATCCCGGGCGATATAGACGGGATCGGTCGGATTGTGGGAGAACAGATGCTTGATGTCGGCCAGCAGCAACTCTTGATGCTGCTGCTCGTGATGGCAGCCCAGCTCCAGCAGCTCGAGCCCACGGGCGTCGATCCGGTCGGCGGCGAGCGCCTCTACAACCGCCTCGTCGACGCGGGCCCGGAAGTCGCCGATCTCCGCGACCGACGGCCGCGTGATGAGCCCCCGCTCAGGCCGGGGCTGCCGCGGGCCCACAGCCTCGTAGTACGAGTTGAACAGGAACCGGAACACCGGGTCGGGCGACTCGTAGCCGGGCACGCGGGCCAGGACGAACTCCTCGAAGAACCAGGTGGTGTGGGCGCGGTGCCAGGCGGCGGGGCTGGCCGCGGTCATGGACTGCGGGATCTGGTCCTCGGCGCTGAGCCGCGAGGCGAGCAGGTCGGTCAGGCCGCGGACCTGCAGGAATCTCTCGGCGGCGGCCTGGGCGTGCGGCGCGGTGATGGTGGATCCGGCTGTCATGGCATTCCCCCGTGTGCGGTGTGGGCGGCGGTCGGGTTCGTTCGCTGCCGTCACCGTAAACACATTGCGGTGGGTGGCCCACCGATTGCGGAGGTCCGCGGGGACAGTGCCGGCCAGGCGCGAGCGGGGCGCGGGGCGGGCCCCGGCCGTCAGGGACGCGGAATCCCGCTCCGCGCCGCGCGTCGAGTCGCTGCGGCAGCCCCTCGCCAGAACTCTCCTGCGGAAACGCTGCAACGATCGACTCCGCGAGAAGCGGGGGGCACAGCCGCGTCGCGTGTTGAGTCGCTGCGGCAGTGCCTCGCCGGAACTCTGCTGGGGAAACGCTACACGGATCGACTCCGCGAGAAGTGGCGGCCGGGGCGCGAGGCAGAAACGCCGGGTCAGAGCCGCGGGAACGCCACGGGGTGGCCGGCCTGGAGGTTGCGGCGTTCGTGTTCGAGCAGTTGGAGGCGGTGTTCGGGGCAGGCGCCGAGACCGCCGTCGGCGCGGATTACCCGGTGCACGGGGATGAGGAACTGCGCCGGCACGAGACTGCAGAGCCGGCCGACGCGGCGGGCGTTGCGGGGCCGGCCGGCGTCCACACTGATCTCGCCGTAAGTACTGGTCTCGCCGTACGGGATGTGGCAGATCTCCCGGTACACCTCGCGGGCGAACTCGTCGTGGATCCCGGCGGCGTCGAAGTCCACGGGGACGTCGATGCTGCGACGTGTCCCGGCCAGGTAGCCACTCAGGTGCTCGGTGAGTCGGGCGAGGTGGTCAGCGGCTGCGGTGGGGGCGTTGTCGTCGTCGGGGTTGTCCTCGGCGCCCCCGCCGAGCGTGGACGCGGCTGCGGCGCCGCCGCCCTCACCAGCGACCTCCCCCTCGCCGGGCCCCAGGCGGTCGATCCGCGCGATGCCGTGCGCGGTGGCCTCCACGACCAGCCGCCCGGCAGGGGTGTCGAGGACGCGCACCAGCACCGCGCTCACCTGCGGGACCTGCTCAGACGACGCTGGGCCGGTCGGGGTTGGTGACGTCGGCGTCGGCCGTGTCGAGCTTCTCGAACAGCGCCTCCGCCCCCTCGCGCACGATCGCGGACATCTCGGCGGTGGTGATGGGCACGGCCTGCAGGCGGGTGAGGAGCGGCCCGGTGCCGTCGGGGCCGCCGGACTCGTCCACCACCTCCAGGTCCGGCCACAGGAACGGCGGGGTGAGGACCAGGTGCTCGCACTTGCGGCCGGGGTCGACCAGGCCCATGGCGTTGGGGATCACGGCGCCGGGGGCGACGTGGATGGAGCCGCTGGCCACGGCGAGTGCGCAGGCGTCCAGGACGTCGGCCATGGCGCGGTGCCCGGTGCGGCCGACGGTGACGAACTCACTGCGGATCTGTCGCCCCTCGGGCGTGGTGACGTTGGTGGGGAGCTCGCGGGCACCGATGGTGGCGTAGGTGGAGAAGCCCTGGGCGGGCATGTCGTCGACGACGACGATGTCGCAGTGCCACTCGGTGGTGTTCCCCTCCTCGTCCGGCTCGGTCTCGTGCGGGTAGCGCAGCACCCGGACGGAGGACTCGCCGCCGAGGATCCCCTCGAGTCCGCCGAGGTCGGCCGTGTCCGGGCCAGGGAGTGCGGTGTTCTCTTCGCTCATGCCAAGTTCCTCAATCGCGGTTCGAGGTCGGTCTTGAACAGGTCCAGGAAGCGCTTCTGGTCGTGACCGGGTGCATGGAAGACGAGGTGGTTGAGGCCGGCGTCGACGTACTGCTTGACCTGGGCCACCGCCTCGTCCGGGTCGGAGGCCACGATCCAGCGCTTGGCGACCTGCTCGATGGGCAGTTCGTCGGCGAGGCGTTCCATCTCGCGCGGCGAGTCTACGGAGTGCTTCTGCTCCGGGCTCAGGGACAGGGGTGCCCAGAAGCGGGTGTTCTCCAGAGCCGCCGCCGGGTCCGGGTCGTAGCTGATCTTGATCTCGATCATCCGGTCGATCTGTGCGGCATCCCGCTGGTTGAGCGCGGCGCCCTCCTCGACAGCGGGCAAGAGCTTGTCGGTGTACAGCTCCATGCCCTTTCCTGAGGTGCAGATAAATCCGTCGCCCACACGGCCCGCATATTTGGCCACCACGGGGCCGCCCGCGGCGATGTATACCGGCACGCCGTCCTCCGGGACGTCGTAGAGGAAGGCGTCGTTGGTGCGGTAGTACTCGCCCTCGAAGCTGGTGGTCTCGCCCGTCCACAGCTCGCGCATGAGCCGGACGGACTCGCGCAGGCGGGCGAAGCGCTCCTTGAACGCGGGCCATTCGCCCTGGTGGCCGGTGGCGATCTCGTTGAGCGCCTCACCTGTACCCACGCCCAGGAATACGCGGCCCGGATAGAGACACGCCATGGTGGCGAAGGCCTGCGCCAGGACTGCCGGGTTGTAGCGGAAGGTGGGCGTGAGCACTGAGGTTCCGAGCTGCAGCCGCTCGGTGCGCTCGCCCACCGCGGTGAGCCAGGCCAGGGAGAACGGGGCGTGGCCGCCGTCGTGCCGCCAGGGCTGGAAATGGTCGGAGACGGTGGCCGAGTCCATGCCCGCCTGCTCGGCCAGAACCGCGTATTCCACGAGGTCGCGGGGACCGAACTGCTCGGCAGACGCCTTGTAGCCGAGCTTCAGGGGCGGGGTGTCGGGCATCAGCATCTCCTCAGATCGGTGTGACGGAGCGCTGCGGGCGCCCAATCTGGACTGTGATCCAGACTACGGAGAGTATGCCAACCGACTCAGACACTGACACACGGTTCAGTTTTGCCCCCGCCCATCCGAGGGGAGGCGCCAAGCCAGTTCATTAACCCCGCTGATTCACGGGCCGGTGTGACAGCTGCTGTCGGGTGACGGCGGGCTTGTTTTCGCGTAAAGGCGTGGCGGGGTTGCCGGCTGGCGCTGCCGGTGGGCGGGTCTCCGGTGGTGATGTCGTTGGCGGGCTGGTGGGGTCAGGCGGGTTTGGGGATGGCAGCGATGGTGTTGAATACGGCGACGATGGCGGTGGCCCACGGCCACGTCTCTGGGATTTTCACGCGTCGTCTCCGGCCGCTGCGCACCAGTCGGGCGGCGACGTGGAGAAAGCGGTAACGCAGCGCTTTGGGCTCGCACAAGGCGAGGACAGAAGCGTCGCCGGTGCAGGCCAGCATCCGCGTCCATGCCACCAGATCTGCGGCGATCATCACCGCCACCAGCCAGGCCTGGTTGAGGGCGAACTCGCGGGAGGGCAGTCGGCCGAGTCCGGTGTCTTTGGCATGGCGGATGCGGTCTTCGACCCGGGCGTGAGCCCGGTGCCTGGCTTGAAAGAAACTGCAGCTGGCCAGTAGCGGTGTTGGTCACGAATGCTTGGTAGCGCCACCCGTCGATCTCCTCGAACATCGACAACTGAGCGCCCGGATGGGGCCGTTCGCGGCGGACGATCACCCGCATCCCGTCTGGCCATTTGGCGAGCATCCGGGGAGTGAGGAACCCGGTCAGCTCAGCAACTTCAGCCCCGTCCCGGATGTCTCCCGAAGGGTTCAATGCCGGCCCCCAGGCTTCCTCGGGGGCGATGGCGATGGCTCGGCGCAACGGGGCGGTGGCGGCGAACCCGACCGAGTACTCCACCCGTCGACCACGGACGCGGTTCTGCTCGGTGATCCAGTCCAGCAGGTCGTGGGAGGCGCCGGCACCGTCGGAGCGAATCAGCAGATCACCGCGATGAGCGGCGGGGATCTGCGCGATCGCTTGGCCCAGGACGTCGATGTGATCAGCCGCGGTGTTGGAGCCAGCATTGCCCGGCCGCAGACTCGCGGCGAGGAATTCTTCTGTGTTGTCGCACCACACGCCGATCGGGTGGTAGCCGAAGGTGCGCTTGTACGTCGGCGCGGCGTTCTCTTT
>CAYFRF010000134.1:0-4462 GCA_964345415.1 uncultured Microbacter sp.
CTCGGCGGTGACCTCGCCCAGCGGCACGTGCTCGGCGCCGAGGTGGGCGGCGAGCTCGGCGGCCAGGCCCATGCGGAACCGTCCGGTCTCGCAGTCCACCACCACCGAGGCCACGGATCGGGCGGCGAGTCCGGCCGCCGCGCGGTGCGCGCGGGTGAGGGCGTCCGGGCCGTGGGTGGCGCGTCCATCGGTGACGACGACGACGAGGGCCCGCCGCCGCGGATCACGGATGCCCTCGATCCGCAGCACCTCGGCGGTGGCGAGCAGACCTTCGGCGAGCGGGGTGCGGCCACCGGCCGGCAGCTCCGCGAGGCGGGCGGCGGCGACGTCGACCGAGGAGGTGGGCGGCAGGGCGACCTCGGCGGTGGAGCCGCGGAAGGTCACCATTCCCACTTTGTCGCGGCGGCGGTACGCGTCGAGCAACAGCGAGAGGATGGCGGTCTTGACCTCCTCCATGCGCTTGCGGGCGGCCATCGATCCGGAGGCGTCCACGCAGAACAGGACGAGGTTCGCCTCGCGGCCCTCGCGGACGGCCGAGCGCAGGTCGCGGCTCTGCAGGCGTAGTGGGCCGCCGTCGCGGCCGCGGGCAGACTGCCACGGCGCGGCCGCCCGCACGGTGGCGGGCAGGTGCACGTCGGCGCCGGTGAAGGCGCCCGCCCCGGTGCGGCGGCCTGTCGAGGTGACCGCGCGCGAGCGTCGGCCCGCGGCTCCGCTGCCCGTGCCGCCGACGGTGAACAGGCGGGCGCGGTAGGGGGCCGAGGCGGCGGCGACCGTGCCGGGGGCGGCGCCGGCGGCGGGCTGGGCGTCGTGCTCGGAATCGGCGCAGGGTGCGTCGGCTTCCGCTTCCGCGCCCGTATCGGCGGCGGAGTCGCCTCCCTCGCCGGTCCCGTCGTGCTCCTGGGAGACGCCCGTGGTGGCCGGCTCTGCCGCGGCCTCGTTGGTGTCGGGGGAGTTGGTGGCGTTGTCGTCGTCGGCAAAACTGGTGCGTTGACCACCGTCCTCCGGTTCCGATCCGTCGCCGGACGGGTCGGGTTCGGGGTCCTCGTCGTCACCGAGGAGACGGTCGAGCAGCTCCTCGTCCAGGCCCGGTGCGTCGAACGGCGCGCGGCGTCGGCGGTGCGGCAGCGCCATGCGGGCGGCGACGCGGATGTCCTCGCGCGTGATGCGGGTGCGGCCCTGCCACGCGGCGTGCGCGGCGGCGGTGCGGGCGGTGACGATGTCGGCGCGCATGCCGTCCACGTCGAACCCCGCGCACACCTCGGCGATCTTGCGCAGCGCCCAGTCGGTCAGCGTGACCTGGCCGAGCAGCTCGCGGGCGGCGACGATCCGCTCGCTCAGCGCGCGCTCCCGCTCGGCGTAGGCGGCGGCGAAGGCAGCCGGGTCGGACTCGAAGGCGACGCGGCGGCGGATCACCTCGGCCCGCAGGTCGGGGTCGCGCGGGGCGGCCACCTCGACGGTGAGGCCGAAGCGGTCCAGCAGCTGCGGGCGGAGCTCGCCCTCCTCGGGGTTCATGGTGCCGACCAGCACGAAGCGGGCGGCGTGGCCCACCGAGACGCCGTCGCGCTCCACGGTGACGCGGCCCATCGCGGCGGCGTCGAGGAGCTGGTCCACCACGTGGTCGTGCAGCAGGTTGACCTCGTCCACGTACAGCAGGCCGCGGTGCGCCCGCGCGAGCAGGCCGGGCTCGAACTCGGTGACGCCCTCGCTCAGCGCCCTCTCCAGGTGTAGAGATCCGGCGATGCGGTCCTCGGTCGCGCCGATGGGCAGCTCCACCAGGCGCACCGGGCGCCACTCGGTGGGCGCGTCGTGGGGGATCGGGCCGTCGGGGGTCTCGGAGCCGCGGTCGGTGGGGGCGGAGGAGAAGCGGTCGCCGGTCACCACCTCGATCTGCGGCAGGATCCCGGCCAGCGCGCGGACCATCGTGGACTTGGCGGTGCCCTTCTCGCCGCGGATGAGTACGCCGCCGACCTGCGGGGACACCGCGGTCAGGGTGAGGGCCAGCGCCATGTCATCGGAGCCGACGACAGCGCTGAAGGGGTAGTGCAATGGCATGGGGGCTCCCGCTCTCGTCTGCCAGGCTGGTCAGCGCGAGGCCGGTCTCCGGACTTCCAGGCTCATCTCGTGGCGCGTGCGCTGGGCGCAGTGTCGCGAGAGGCCGGGTTACCGTAGCGGGCCCTGTGCCGGATTCTCACCGGCTTCCCTGATTCTCCCCTGACGTCCGCTCGCGCGGCCGTGGGGCACCTCGTGCTGTGGGTCGTGTTCGGTTGTCTGGTGCCGAGGTTAGCCCAGCCGCCGGTGTGTCGGGCTGCGCGGGTGGGGGCTGTAGTCTTCCGCGTCATGACTGCACGGGTGACGGTGGTGGGGATCGGCGCGGACGGCTGGGACGGGCTCGACGACGCCCGCTGCCGGGCCGTTCTGGGCGCCGATGTGCTGCTCGGAGGGGAGCGGCATCTGGCGATGATTCCGGGTGCGGTTGAGGGCTCGGTCGCGGGTGGCGCGGCGGGTGGCTTTGTGGGCGTGGCGGGGGCCGCCGGGTTGGGCGCGGCAGCGGCCGAGCGGGTGCCGTGGCCGCGGCCGCTGCGCGCCGGCTTGGAGGCGCTGTTCGAGCGGTACGCCGGGCGCAGGATTGTGGCCCTGGCCTCGGGTGATCCGCTCGTGGCCGGCGTGGGAACGACGCTGATCGAGGTGCTGGGAGCGGACGCCGTGGAGGTGCTTCCGGCGGTCTCCTCGGAGGCGCTGGCGCGGGCCCGGATGCGGTGGCCCGCCGAGACGGTGGCGGTACTGCGCGACCACCGCACGCTCCCGCGGGAACTCGCACCGGGGCGCCGCGTTCTGGTGCTCTCGGAGGATCGGTTCACACCGTCTGCGGTCGTAGCGACGCTCGTCGGCGCGGGCTTCGGGGCGAGCGTTCTCACGTTGCTGGCCGATCTGGGGAGCGCTCACGAATCGCGCGTGCGGTGCCTTGCGCGGGACTGGGCTGCTGATCGCGAGGCGCCCCCGCTGCACGTGCTCGCGGTGGAGTGCGTTGCCGACGCCTCGGCCCGGCCGCTCGGCCTGGTCCCGGGACTGCCCGACGACGCCTTCGAGAACGACGGCCAGCTCACCCGCCGTGACCTGCGCGCCTCGGCGCTGTCGCGGCTCGCGCCGTCTCCCGGTGAGCTGCTGTGGGACGTGGGCGCCGGCGCAGGGTCCGTGGGCATCGAGTGGATGCGCGCGCACCAGTCGTGTCGGGCGATCGCGGTGGAGGCCGATCCCGAGCGGGCGGCCCGCATCGGTCGCAACGCTGCCGCACTCGGGGTGCCCGCGCTGGAGGTCGTGCAGGGCCGGGCACCGGAGGCGCTTGATGGTCTGCCGCGGCCTGATTCGGTGTTCATCGGCGGGGGCGGCACCGCCCCTGGCCTGCTGCAACGGTGCTGGGAGTCGCTCGCCCCGGGTGGCCGGCTGGTCGCACACGCGGTGACGCTGGAGACAGAGCGCGCGGTGCTCGATGCTCACACTGAGTTAGGCGGCGAGCTGACCAGGTTCCACGTGGAACACGCTGCGCCGATAGGCCGGTTCAGCGGCTGGACGCCGGCCCGCGCGGTGGTGCAGTGGGCAGCCGTGAAGCCGTACATGGATGCGGCTGATCTGACGACGACAGGGGAGAGCTCGTGACCGTTCGCTTTGTGGGGGCCGGTCCCGGCGCCGCCGACCTGCTGACACTGCGCGCTGCGGCCGCACTTCGGGAGGCCGATGTGTGCCTGTACGCGGGGACGTATCTCGATGACGGGGTGCTCGAGCACTGCCGGGCGGACGTTCGCCTGGTTGATACCCAGCATCTGGACCTGGACGGCATCATCGCCGAGATCGTGGCTGCTCACGGTACTGGGCTGCGGGTGGTCCGGCTGTGCTCGGGCGATCCGTCGCTGTATTCAGCGTTGGCCGAGCAGACCCGCCGCCTCGACGCGGTGGGCGTGCCGTGGGAGGTCGTGCCGGGCGTACCCGCTTATGCCGCGGCCGCCGCCGAGTTGGGCGTGGAGCTCACGGTCCCGGAGGTGGTGCAGTCGGTGGTGCTCACTCGCGTGCAGGCCCGATCGACGGCGATGCCGTCGGCGGAGGCGCTGGAGAACTTCGCCGCCACGGGCGCGACGCTGGTGCTGCACCTGGCGATCACACGGATCCGTGAGCTCGCCGAGCGTCTGATCCCGACGCACGGTGCGGATTGCCCGGTGGCGGTGGTGGCCAATGCGAGCCGCCCGCGCCGCGTGGAGTTGCGCGGCACACTCGCCGATATCGCTGACTCGGTAGAGGCTGCTGGCCTGCGCCAGGCTGCGGTGATCCTGGTCGGCCGCGCGTTGGCGCGGCCGGGGGAGGCTGAGTCTTGGCTCTATGCCTCGAGCCCGGAGCGGGAGGCGAAGAGGCGGGGCTGAGCGGTCTTCTTGGAGCTACAAGGCTCGCGCGCGACCAATGGGTTGACGGAATC
>CAYFRF010000135.1:0-4227 GCA_964345415.1 uncultured Microbacter sp.
ACGGTTTTAAGCCGTCTGCCTCTGCCAATTGGGCTATGGGGGCTCGGCCCACACCGAGTGTGGGCTGGGTGGCCCCGCCGCAGCGGGACCGGGTGAGCGCGCAGGGCGCCCGGGACGGGGTCAGCCGGCCAGACCAGACAACACCGACATCGCGATGCCGTCCAGGATGTCCTTCTCACTCACCGTGACCTCAGTAATACCAGCACGATCAGCCAGCAGGTCACACAGGGCCGAGGCCACCAGCGCCCCTCCCCCGATCACATCCGCACGACCCGGATGCATCGGCCCCAAACCGCGCCGCTCGGAAACCGTCGAGGCGACCAGCCGGGCGCACACCTCGCGCATCTGCTCCAGCGAGATCACCGAATTGTGCAGGGCGGCAGAGTCGTACTCGGCCATCCCCTGCGCCACCGCCGAGAGCGTGGTGAACGTGCCCGCCACGCCCACGAAGCGCTTCGCCCGGCCCAGCGGGAGCCCGGCCGCGGTCCCGAGGGCCTCGGAAATCACCTCACGAGCCTGCGAGACCTCGCCGCTGCTCGGCGGGTCCGAGTGCAGTGTCCGCTCCGTGATGCGCACACAGCCGATGTCCAGGCTCTGGGCGCCGAGAAGGGTGAGCTCGTCGTCGTCGTCAAACTCCCCCACCACAATCTCCGTCGACCCGCCGCCCAGATCCGACACCACGAACGGCCCCTCGCGCGGATCCAGATCCACCACCGCGCCCGCGAACGTCAACTGCGCCTCCGTCTGCCCCGAGATCACCTCGGCGACAGCCCCCGGGAAATGCTCCCCCAGCACCTCGGCGGTCATGCCGAAGAAGTCGTCCTTGTTCGCGGCATCGCGAGTGGCGGAGGTGGCCACCATGCGGACTGCCTGCACGCCCTGGGCGGCCATCGTCGCGGCGTAGTCGGTCAGCGCGGTACGGCAGCGGGACAGGGCCCCCTCCGAGAGCCGGCCCGTCGCGTCCACGCCCTCACCCAGCCGGATGATCCGCATCTCGCGCACCACATCCGTCAGCCCCGGCCGGCCCGGCACGCCCTCGGCCACCAGCAGGCGGATCGAGTTGGTGCCGCAGTCGATCGCCCCGACCCGCACCGTCGCGTCACTCCCGGGCGCGGTCACTGCTGGTCCATCGCCAGGTAGTCCGGGATCCCCAACTCCTCGGGCGTGGGCCAGTCGCCGGGCAGGGCGTTGCCGCGCAGCCCCGCCTCACACGCCAGCGCCACCGACTCATCCCCCAGCCACACCACGCCCGGCCCCTCCGCGAGCGCGTACGCCATGAGCACGTGCAGGCACTTGACCCGCTCCGGCATGCCGCCGCCCGAGAAATCGGTGCCCAGGTCCTCGATCGCGTTGCGCTTGGCCAGGAACCGCTCGTGCGCCTGCCGGTAGTTCGCCGCCAGCTCCGGCTCCGTGGCCAGGCGGGCCTGCATCCCGCGCATGATCCCCGCCGACTCCTGCCGGCTCGCCTCGGCCGTGAGCCGCGGATCGGTGAGGTAGTACAGCGTGGGGAACGGCGTACCGTCCTCGAGTCGCGGCGCCGTCTTGACCACGCCGGGCCGCCCGTCCGGGCTGCGGTAGGACACCTCCAGCACGCCACGCGGCGGCCGGCCGAGCTGGGCGGCGATGGCGTCGAGATCGTCCTGGGACACGCTTGCGTCAGCGCTCACGTCGGGGTCCTCCTGTGGGTTGCTACGGCGCCGGTGCGGCGTCGGGATCGGCCGCGCCGGACAGGCCGGGGTGGTACGGGGCCGGGTCGTGCATGGCCGGTTCTTACGGTGCCGGCTCTTGTGGGGCCGGGGCGGGTACGCCGTCCGGTCCGGGTACGACCGGGGTGGGCGGGGTGTCGGGGCCGCCGGGGATCGACGTCCCCTCCAGCAGCGACGTGCCGTCCGGCAGGCTCGCGGCGTCGGGGTACACGGGGTCGGGCGGCACGGAGATCGAGTTCCACAGGCGCGTCTGCCACGGCAACGCCGCGATCTGCGCCGCCCGCTGCTCGGCCGCCGCCTGCTCCACCGGGTCCACCGTGCTCACCCGGTACGGGGTCTCCCCCGGCTTGACCGCGCCGAACCGGATCCGGGCCTGCTGCTCGATGTACGCCGGGTCGGACAGCATCTGCTGCTCGGCCTCCAGCTCGGCGATCGTCGCCTCCAGCGCCGCGCGCTCCTGCGCCACCGCCTTCTCGTCGCGGAGGAACTGGTAGTGGTTCCGGAGCGGGAAGGAGACGGTGACGAGCAAGATAATGGCGACGACGGCGAGGAGGCCAATCCGCCGGGGCGTGTAGTTCTTCGGCCCCAGGACCGTCGAGGACAGGTCCGTGCGGGTGGTGAGGCGGTGGGCTTCCGGATGCGCGGTGGCGCCGACGCGGCCGGCTCGTGCGGAGGCCGGGGCGGGCCGGTCCCGTTCGCGCGAGGGCGTACGCCGCGTGGGCGTGGACCGACGGGTGAAATCAGACCCCCGGCCGCGCTTGTCAGCACCGCCGGGGCCAGCCCCTGTGGTGGGGTCGGCCCCGGCGTTGCCTGTCGAGCTGCCGCCCGCGCCGGAGCCGGTCGAGCCTGAGCCGGTGGAGCCGGTCCCGGGCGAGCCCGCGCGGCCGTCGGTGCCGGCGGCTCCGGGGCCGGCCGAGCCCGGACGGCGGTCAGTACCGCGGCGCCGGAGGGGACCCGAGGCCTCCCCGGGCCGCCGGGACGACGCACGCTCGCGTCCGTCCCCCCGGCGGTCCGAGTGGCGCGGTGGGCGGGCCATCAGCCCTCCTCTCGACTACCTGTCCGTCAGCCTGACCGTGCCCCCTCACGGGAGCGGATCAGGCCTTGAAACGCGGGAACGCGGAGGCACCGGCGTAGCGGGCCGCGTCCCCCAGCATCTCCTCGATGCGCAGGAGCTGGTTGTACTTGGCCACACGCTCCGACCGCGCCGGGGCGCCGGTCTTGATCTGGCCACAGTTGCAGGCCACCGCCAGGTCGGCGATGGTCGTGTCCTCGGTCTCGCCGGAGCGGTGCGACATCATGGTGGCGTAGCGGTTGCGGTGGGCCAGGTCCACGGCGTCCAGCGTCTCGGTGAGCGTGCCGATCTGGTTGACCTTGACCAGCAGGGCGTTGGCCAGGCCCTTCTCGATGCCGTCGGCCAGACGCTGCGGGTTGGTGACGAACAGGTCGTCGCCCACCAGCTGGACCTTGTCGCCGATCATCTCGGTGAGGGTCTTCCAGCCGTCCCAGTCGTCCTCGTCCAGCGGGTCCTCGATCGAGACCAGCGCGTACTCGGAGACCAGCCCGGCGTAGACGTCGGCCATCTCGGCGGCGGTGAGCTGCTTGCCCTCGAAGTGGTACTTGCCGTCCTTGTAGAACTCGGTCGCGGCCACGTCCAGCGCGAGCGCCACGTCGGTGCCCAGCTCGTAGCCCGCCTTGGAGATGGCCTCCACGATCAGGTCGAGCGCGGCCTTGGTGGAGTCGACCGACGGCGCGAACCCGCCCTCGTCGCCCAGGCCGGTGGACAGGCCCTTCTCCTTGAGCACGGCCTTGAGCTGGTGGTACACCTCGGTGCCCATGCGCAGCGCCTCACGGAACGTCGGCGCGCCGATCGGGGCGATCATGAACTCCTGCACGTCCACGCCCGAGTCGGCGTGCGCGCCACCGTTGAGGATGTTCATCATCGGGACGGGGAGCACGTGCGCGTTGGAGCCACCGATGAAGCGGTACAGCTCCAGGCCTGCCGACTCCGCGGCGGCGCGGGCCACGGCCAGCGAGACGCCGAGCACCGCGTTGGCGCCGACGTTGGCCTTGTTGGGGGTGCCGTCCGCGTCCAGCAGGGCCTCGTCGACCAGCCGCTGGTCCTCGGCCGGGATGCCGATGACGGCCGGCGCGAGCACGTCCAGGACCGCCTCGACGGCCTTGGTCACGCCCTTGCCGAGGTAACGCTCGTCCTCGTCGCGCAGCTCCACGGCCTCATGGGCACCGGTGGACGCGCCGGACGGCACGGCGGCGCGGCCGAACGAGCCGTCGTCCAGAAGCACCTCCACCTCAACGGTGGGGTTGCCTCGCGAATCGAGGATCTCCCGGGCTCCGACCTGCTCGATAAGCGCCATCTGTGCTCCTTGGGGGAAGTTCGTGGATCATGTGCGTGGCCGGCGCCGCTGGGGTGTGGGCGCAGTCCGTGGGCCATTGTTCCACGTCCCCGTTCCGGACGGGCCGAGGCAGCACCGCAGCCGCCCCTGGCGCGCCGCTCCCCCGCCAT
>CAYFRF010000136.1:0-3823 GCA_964345415.1 uncultured Microbacter sp.
GGCCGCCCGGGTCCGCCGCAGGCCGCCCGGGTCCGCCGCACACCGCCCGGCGACGAGTCACTGCGTGCAGCGTTCGCCCAGGTTCGGGAGCGCACGGTGCTGCCGGAGCGACTCAGCGCAGCCTGAGCGACGCCCCGCCCTCGGCCACGCCGCCAGAAAAACAATCGAGATTGACTGTTTATTCGCCCCGGAGTGGCTACGGTCACACCCATGACGGATCACGGATACGGCTCATGGATCACCCGCCACGCCCTCCGCAACGGCGGCCCACAGGACGAGCTCGAGCTGGACCTGTTCCTCGACGGCTGGTGAGCGCTGCCGCCCGCTGAACGCCTCCTGCCGGGTCGCCGCAGCTAGTCGAACTCCCCGGGGGCGTCGTCCCCGGTCGGTGGAGGGTCGGTGGGTGTTGTCGTCGTCGGATCTTCTCCGCCCGTCCCGGGAGGATCCGACGGCGACGGCGAGGACTCCGGCGGCACCGGCGGCGAGGAGGGCCCCGGCGACACCGACGACGGCACCGACGTGGGCGGCCGCGAGCTCGAGGCGGGGGTCCGCGACGTCGCGCGCGTGCTGGAGGTGGTGCGGGTCCGGCAGGTCAGGTGCTTGTCCGCCATCCAGGCCGGCGCGCCCTTGGCGATCGCCTCGTCCGGGCAGGTCATGAGGTATATCGAGATGTCCCGCTCGTTCTGCCAGCGGCCGTCGCGGAACGACACCCAGAACGGGTCGCCGGAGACCGCGCTGGCCATCACCGCCCACCCACTGCCGCAGTCGATGATCCGCGCCCCGCTGCCCGCGTGGCCGAGGTCGGCGTTGATCCGGCGCGCGTCGCAGGTGGCGGTGGCGCGGCGGGTCGAGGTGGGGGCGGTCGTGGTGGTGCGGGTCCGCGGCGGGCGCGGCGCGGTGGTGGTGGTCCTGGTGCTGGACGTGACCGGGCCGGTGGCCGTCTGCTCGCCGAGGTCGCCGCTGCCGAGCCGCACGCCGATCGCCACCGCCACGCTGATCACCACCAGCGCCACCAGCACCACCACCGCGGCCACCACGCCCTGCGACGGCCCCGTGCTCCCCGCCCTGCTCATCCGCTCACCCCGTCCACCGTCGCCCCTGCGCACTCACCCTGTCACGCCGCCTCCACCCTGGATATCCGCGGCGACACCCGCGGTGTTACCCGTCACAAATACCGCGGGGCCACTGGGTACGGTGGGACCAGCCGGCGGTCCGCCCCTCCCGCGCCCGACCCGACCCGACCCGCCGCCCGACCGGAAGGTGCACCGTGCCCGATTCCCCTGTCCACGTCCTCGATCAGGCCGTCACGCTGGAGCCCGCCGGCGAGAACCTGGTGCGCGGCCACACCGTGGAGGCCTGGTCCAACATGGTGGGCCCGTTCGGCGGCACCACCGCGGCGGTCCTGCTCCAGGCCGTCCTCCAGCACCCGGAGCGGCACGGCGATCCGCTGGCCCTGACCCTCAACTACGCGGGCCCGGTCGCCGAGGGCGCGTTCGAGATCTCCGTGCGCCCCGCCCGCACCAACAACTCCAACCAGCACTGGGTGCTGGAGATGCGGCAGGGCGAGGAGGTGGTCACCACCGCCACGGCGCTGACGGGCCTGCGCCGCGAGACCTGGTCCGACACGGAGGCGCCGTTCCCGCAGGTCCCGGCGCCGGAGGAGCTGCCCACCGCCGGCGGTGACCGCGGCGTGCGGTGGGTGGAGAACTACGACATGCGGTTCACCGACCCCGCGCTCGCCTCCGGGTTCACGGGCGACGCCAGGGAGGTGTCGACGACGACGATGTGGATCCGCGACGCCCAGCCCCGTCCACTGGACCACGTCTCGCTCACCTCGATGGCCGATTCGTTCTACCCGCGCATGTTCCTGCGGCTCGGCCGGCCCGTTCCCACGGGCACCGTCAGCCTGACCATCTTCTACCTGGCCACCGCCGAGGAGATCGCCGAGGTGGGCACCGACTTCCTGCTGGGCACCGCGCACGCCCACCGGTTCGTGGGCAACTACCACGACGAGTCCGCACAGCTGTGGAGCCGCGACGGGCGCCTGCTCGTCACCGCCAACCAGCTCATGTACTTCAAGGCCTGAAGGAGGCCCTGACCGATGGAACGCGCATCTGCCACGCACGAGGTCCTCAACCAGTCCCCGCCGCGGGTCGGGGTGGACGAGTTCGCCCTCAACCCGGCACTGCAGGAGGCGCTCGCGGTGTTCGCGCCCGGTGCCCCGACCGAGCGGTTCCACGAGATCGGCCGGCACGTGGGCACCGAGCAGTACCAGCACGACGCGGAGCTGGCCAACGTCCACGGCCCGGTCCTGCACGCCCATGACCGGTGGGGGAACCGGGTGGACGAGATCGAGTTCCACCCGTCCTACCACCGGATCATGGGGTACTCGGTGTCGCAGGGGCTGCACACCTCCGCGTGGGCGGATCCGGGTCCCGGCGCGAACGTGGAGCGGGCGGCCGGGTTCATGCTGGTCTCGCAGATCGAGGCCGGGCACGGGTGTCCGCTGTCCATGACGCACGCGGTGGTGCCGTCGTTGCGGATGAGCCCGGAGCTCGCCGCGGAGTGGGAGACCGCGCTGCTCTCGCGCGTGTACGACCCGGAACTGCGGGATCCGGCCACCAAGTCGGGTGTGCTGTTCGGGATGGCCATGACCGAGAAGCAGGGCGGCTCGGACGTACGCGCCAACACCACCACCGCCGAGCCCGTCACCGCCGAGTCCGTGCTGGCCGGGGCCGCCGGAGCCGCCGCCTCCGGTTCCGGTTCCGGCGCCGCCGCCGGCGAGGGCATGTACGTCCTGCGCGGCCACAAGTGGTTCTGCTCGGCCCCGCAGTCGGACGCGTTCCTGGTGCTGGCGCAGGCCCCGGAGGGACTGAGCTGCTTCCTGGTCCCGCGTGTGCTGCCGGGCGGGGACCGCAACCCGTTCCTGGTGCAGCGGCTCAAGGACAAGCTGGGCAACAAGTCCAACGCCTCGTCCGAGGTGGAGTTCGACGGCACGGTGGGCTGGATGGTCGGCGAGCCCGGCCGCGGGGTCCGCACGATCATCGAGATGGTCGGCCGGACCCGCCTGGACTGTGTGCTGGGTGCGGCGGCCGGCATGCGCCAGGGTGTGGCCGAGGCGGCGTGGCACGCCCGTCACCGAGCGGCGTTCGGGGCGACTCTGGTGGACCAGCCGGCGATGGCCGCGGTGCTGGCCGACCTGCAGCTGGAATCGGAGGCCGCCACGTGGACGGCGCTGCGGTTGGCCTCGGCCTACGACGACGACTCGGGCGATTCCGCCGCCTTCCGCCGCCTGGCCACCGCCGTGGCCAAGTACTGGGTGTGCAAGCGCGGGCCGAACCACGCGTACGAGTCACTCGAGTGCCTCGGTGGCAACGGGTACACCGAGGCGTTCCCGCTCGCCCGTCGTTACCGGGAGCAGCCGGTCCTCGCGGTGTGGGAGGGCTCGGGCAACGTGATCGCGCTGGACGTGTTGCGCGCGATGGCCCGCGAGCCGGAGTCGGTGGCCGCGTTCGACGCCGAGCTGGCCGCGCAGCTGGGCACCAACGACCTGTTCGACCGGCACGTCGAGAGCGTGCGCGCCCTGATCGGCCGGGCCGCCACCGACCCGGCCGCCGCGCCCGCGATCGCCCGCCGACTGGTCGAGGCCATGGCGCTGGGACTGCAGGCCGCGATCCTGCTGGCCCACGCCCCGGCGCCCGTCGCGGAGGCGTTCTGCCTCGCGCGCCTGGGCCCGGACCGCTCGGCCGAGTACGGTGCGCTGCCCGACGGCGTGGACATCGCCGCGCTCGTCGCCCGCGCCTGACGCCGACACGCGGCCACG
>CAYFRF010000137.1:0-3611 GCA_964345415.1 uncultured Microbacter sp.
CGGCTCCGACGAGGTCCTCTGGGAACTGGTCGCGGCGGGGATGACGCCGGATCTCCGGGGCTACGAGTCGCTCTCGGATCACTTGATCTGAGTCACTCAGGCTCTCCGGGTGGCGCCTCCGGCGTCACTTGTTGCCCAGGCATGCCTAACCTAATCTGAGGCAATGACTCGTATGAACCGCAGGCTCGTCGGAGCGATCGCCCTCGCCGTCGTCGTTCCCTTCGCCCCCGCCGTGGGCGCCACCGCGACGGCGGCACCGACGGTCCCCGACGACCTGCCGTTCTTCCCCGAGGTCCACCAGGACCCGCAGATCACCGTCACCACCGAGGACGGGCGGCCCGTCGACGGTCTCACCGTGCACCGCGGCGACATCCTGCTCGTCCACGGCACCGGCTTCTCCCCGGTAGCCAACCAGGGCGGCTTCCCACTGCCCGTCCCGCCCGGCGTCCCCAACGGCGTGTACGTGCTCTACAGCGCGCTGCCCGACCACTGGAAGCCCAGCGAGGGGGCGCCCGGCGAGGCCCGCGTCCACCCGCACGACCGCATGGCCTGGGTCGGCCCGGACATCACCTTCGACTCCATCCCGCGGGTGCCGATCGACATGCACCGCTCCATCGGACGCGTCGCCCAGCCCATGCACGAGGACGGCAGCTTCACCGCCCGCATCGAGGTGGACCCGCCCGCCACCACCCCCGGCGGCAACTGGGGCGTCTACGTCTACTCCGGCGCGGGCTCGGTCAACGCCGCCGAGGAGTTCTACGTCCCGATCACCTACTCGCCGGAGCCCGGCCCCGACACCCCGCCGGCGGCCACCCCGGACCTGGTGGTGGACACCTCGCTCGTCCGCCAGGTCACCTCGACGCTCCAGGGCGGCATCAACCCGCGCTTCGGCGCCGCCGCACAGGGCCCCGACGCGGTGACCTTCAGCCGCGACACGGCCGCCGAGGAGGCCGCCGGCGACGGCATCCAGCGCTACCGCGGGCAGGTCACCGCCACCGCCCGCTTCAACATCATCGAGGTGGCGCTCAAGGATCCCTGGATCGAGACCAGGCCCGACGGCAGCCGCGTCCTCACCGCGCTCGTCTCGCAGCGCCACGACGTGGGAGCCGACATCATGCAGCGAGTCGAGCTCGGCGCGCTGGGCGCCCCGGACGCCTCCGGCGCCCAGCCGGTGCTCAACGGACTCGTGACCGTGGGGACGGTGTCGGTCAACGGCTGACCGACGGCGATCCGCGCCGGTTGGTGGCGATTCCCCCAGCCGGAAGGCCTCTGTGACGAATCGGGGCCGCCGGGGGTGCCGTGTGGGTAACGTTCCAGTTCAGGGGGCTGCAGTACCCACCTGGCCGGGCCGGGGGGGGCAGGCCATGTGGCACACTATTTCAAGGAGTGGCGTTGCGTTACACAAGCGGGAACTACGAAGCCTTTGCCCGTCCGAGGAAGCCCGAGGGGGTCGATTCCAAACGCGCCTGGTTCGTCGGCTCCGGCCTGGCGGCGCTCGCCGGCGCTGCCTTCCTGATCCGCGACGGGCGGATGGACGGCTCCAAGATCACGATCTTCGAGCAGCAGGACCTCCCCGGCGGTGCGCTCGACGGACTCGACATCCCTGAGAAGGGATTCGTGATCCGCGGCGGGCGTGAGATGGAGAGCAACTTCGAGTGCCTCTGGGACCTCTTCCGCTCGATCCCGTCGCTCGAGGAAGAGGACGCGAGCGTCCTCGACGAGTTCTTCTGGCTCAACCGGGACGACCCGAACTACACCCTCCGGCGCACCACCAAGAACCAGGGCGAGGACGGCGGCACCGACTTCAAGTTCAACCTCTCCAAGAAGGCCCAGCAGGAGATCTCCAACATCTTCACCGCACTGCCGGAGGAGATGGAGGACAAGCGGATCGACGAGGTCTTCACCCGCGAGTTCCTCGACAGCAACTTCTGGCTGTACTGGCGCACGATGTTCGCGTTCGAGGAGTGGCACTCCGCTCTGGAGATGAAGCTCTACCTGCACCGCTTCATCCACCAGATCCAGGGCCTGCCCGACTTCTCGACGCTGAAGTTCACCAAGTACAACCAGTACGAGTCGCTCGTGCTGCCGTTGGTCACCTGGCTCACCGACAAGGGTGTCAACTTCCAGTACGGCACCGTGATCACCGACGTCGACTTCGCTATCGAGAAGGACGAGAACCGTAAGAGCGCCACGCGGGTCCACATGACCCATAACGGCGAGAAGAAGCACCTCGACCTGACCGAGGACGACCTGCTCTTCATGACGATCGGATCGCTGACCGAGAACTCGGACGACGGCGACCACAAGACCCCGGCGAAGCTGAACACCGGCCCGGCCCCGGCCTGGGACCTGTGGCGCAAGATCGCGGCCAAGGACCCCTCGTTCGGCAATCCGGACGTCTTCGGCAACCACATCCCCAAGACCAAGTGGGAGTCCGCCACCGTCACGACGCTCGACACCCGCATCCCGGAGTACATCGAGAAGATCTCCAAGCGCGACCCGTTCAGCGGCAAGGTCGTCACCGGTGGGATCGTCACGGTGATGGACTCCAGCTGGCTCATGTCGTGGACCGTCAACCGCCAACCGCACTTCAAGAAGCAGCCGAAGGACCAGATCGTGGTGTGGTTGTACGGCCTTTTCCCCGAGGCGGTGGGCGACTACGTCAAGAAGCCGATGCAGGACTGCACCGGCGAGGAGATCACCCAGGAGTGGCTCTACCACCTCGGTGTGCCCGAGGACCAGATCGCCGAGCTCGCGGCGACCGGGGCGAAGACCGTGCCGGTGATGATGCCGTATGTCACTGCGTTCTTCATGCCGCGCAAGCACAGTGACCGTCCTGCGGTCGTACCGGAGGGTGCCACCAACTTCGCGTTCATCGGCCAGTTCTCCCAGTCGAAGGAACGCGACTGCATCTTCACCACCGAGTACTCGGTTCGCACCCCGATGGAGGCGGTGTACACGCTGCTCGACATCGAGCGGGGTGTGCCGGAGGTGTTCAACTCGACCTACGACGTGCGCGCGCTGTTCCACGCGGTCTACAAGATGCGTGACGGTGAGGAGTACAAGATCCCCGGCGGACCGCTGGCCCGCCGCTTCGCGCACCACTACATCGAGAACAACGTGGTGGGGCAGCTCCTCGAGCACTACGGGCTGATCGACGAGGGCTAGCCCCTGTTGCCCACAGCTCGCGGGTGACTCGTGAGTCCGTTGCCGTACGTGGCAGACGCTGTCGCGTATCGGCCAGGCCACAGACCATCTGTGAGTACGCGTAGAGCCCCTGCTGCCCTCCTGAAAGGGCAGCAGGGGCTCTACGCATGTCAAGTTCCAGTCGCAGTCGAGGTCTGCCCTGGCTTCCACCACTTCTAGTGCATCGCGTTGATGGAGTGGATGAGGTCTCGGGCGACGTCGTCGACGGCCGTTTCGGCGGCGCGTGCTCGGTCGCCGACAGCGACGACGATTGTGCGAACGGGTTGAAGCGTCTGGATGATCTGCTTGATCGAGACCTCGGTCTGGTCTTGCAGGATGCGAGCTACCGCCTAAGCGGCGAACGCAATGGGGCCCTTCCGGTTTTAGAGTGCATTGATCCGATCCTGGAGCTGGCCGGAGTGGAT
>CAYFRF010000138.1:0-3400 GCA_964345415.1 uncultured Microbacter sp.
GTGACCCGGTCCGACTCCCCCCGCCGTTCCCGCGCCGACCTGTGCCCCGGAGTGCTGCGCCCGTGGCCGGCCGCCGACGGCGCCCTGGTGCGCCTGCGCGTCCCGGGTGGGAGGGTCCCGCCCGCCTCCCTCGCCGCCCTGCACGGGGTCGCGGTGAGATTTTGTGACGACGACGACAACGCCGCCATCCACCTCACGACTCGGGCGAACCTGCAGGTGCGGGGACTTCCTCTCGACCCCGGCGGGAAGTTGCCTGTCGAGGTGGTGGCGGCGATCGCGGCGACCGGTCTGTTGCCCTCGCCCGGTCATGAGCTGGTCCGGAATGTGCTGGTCTCGCCGCTCACGGGGTTGGTCGGGGGCCGGGCGGACCTGCGGCCGGTGACCGATGCCCTCGATGCCGGACTGCTGGCCGATCCCCTGCTGGCCGGGCTTCCGGGCCGGTTCCTGTTCGTGTTGGACGACGGCCGCGGCGACCTGATCGACCGCGAGTGTGACCTCGGCCTGGTCGCCCTCGACGCCGACACCGCGCAGCTGCGGGTGGGCGCGCGCTGGTCCGCCGTCGTCCCGCTCGCCGACGCCGCGGACCGACTCGTCGAGCTCGCGCAGGGGTTCGTCCGCGCCCGAGGCACCGGGCCGGATGCGCCGTGGCACGTGCGCGAGCTGGCCGCCGGTCCGGCCTCGGCACTCGCCCCTGTCGCGGCCCCTGATCCGCGCCTGCCCGAGCCCTCGCCGCCGCTGCCGTTCGGCCCGGTGGACGTGCCCGTTTCCGGCTCGCCGACGGTCGCCTCAACGCGGCCGGCGCCTCGCTCAGCAATCCGGATCGAGCACGTCGAAGCCCCCGACGGCCGTCTCGACCGAGCCCTCATCGACCGCCTCTCGGGCGCTGACGTCGTCGAGCTGGTGGTGACCCCGTGGCGCGGGGTGTTGGCGGTGCGCGCGTAGGCTGCCTGCTGTCCCACGGCGAGGAACCCGGTGCGAGTCCGGGGCGGTTCCGCCACTGTGAGACCCCGATGTGGGTCGTCAGCCAGATACTGGCCGCGGGATCGGCGCGGGGATCCCTTCCGCGTCGACGTGACTTCTGCACGGGGCGAGAACCCCGGGAGGACCCCATGCCGGCTGCCTCGAGGCCCCCGCGTCGCTACGACTACGTCGACAGCGGCCCCGCCATCTACGTCGACTCGTTCGCCACCATCCGGCGCGAGGCCGACCTGTCGCGCATTCCCGCCGACGCCGAGAAGCTCGCGGTGCGGATGATCCACGGCACCGGGCAGACCGATCTGGTCGACGACCTGCGGGTTCACCCCCGGCTCGTGACCGCCGCCCGCGCGGCGCTCGATGCGGGGGCGCCGATCCTCTGCGACGCCCGCATGGTCGCCTCGGGCGTCACCCGAGCCCGGCTGCCTCGCGGCAACGACGTCGTATGCACACTGAAGGAGCCGGGCGTCAGCGAACTAGCCGCGCAGATGGGCACCACCCGCTCCGCCGCCGCCCTCTCACTGTGGGGCGATCGACTCGACGGCGCAGTGGTGGCGATCGGCAATGCCCCCACGGCGCTATTCCACCTGCTGGAGATGCTGCTCGACGGCGCTCCCCGCCCCGCGGCGATCGTCGGGTGCCCGGTCGGGTTCATCGGGGCGGCCGAATCCAAGACGGCGCTCGCCTCGTTCAACCGCGACCACGGGATCGACATCCCGTTCGTCACCGTCCACGGCCGCCGCGGCGGCTCAGCGATGACCGCGTCAGCGCTCAACGCCTTGGCCCAGGAGGCGGAGTGACCAGCACTGCTTCACCGTCCGGCCAGACCCCCGGCCGCCTCTACGGTGTGGGCGTGGGTCCCGGCGATCCCGAGTTGCTCACCCTCAAGGCCGCCCGGCTCATCGGCGCCGCCGACGTTGTCGCTTTCCACGCCGGCCGGGACAAGGAGTCCAACGCCCGGCGGATCGCCGCCGACCTCATCCCCACTACGGCCGTCGAGGAGCGCCTCGAGTACCCGGTGACCACGGGCGTCACCGACCACCCCGGCGGGTACGCGGGCGCGATCGCGGACTTCTACGAGCGCAGCGCCCAGCGCCTGGCCGAGCACCTGGCCGCCGGCCGGGACGTAGTGCTGCTGTCCGAGGGGGACCCGCTGTTCTACGGGTCGTTCATGTACATGCACGACCGGCTCTCCCCGCGGTTCGAGGTCGAGATCGTGCCCGGCGTCCCGGCCTTCGCCGCCGCCACCGCCGCAGCTGCCACTCCCCTGGTCCGGCAGACCGACGTCCTCACCGTGCTGCCAGGCACGCTTCCCGAGCCCGAGCTCGCACGGCGGCTCGCCGACACAGACGGCGCGATCATCATGAAGCTCGGCCGCAACTTCCCCGCCGTCCGCCGGGCCCTCGAGGCCGCGGGCCGATTGGACGGCGCCGTCTACGTCGAGCGTGCGTCTACTGACGCGGAGGCGCAGCACCCGGTCCGCGACGTCGATCCCGACTCGGTGCCGTACTTCTCGCTCATCGTCGTCCCGGGGGACTCGCACCACGTCGACCCCAGCGGCCGTCGACCTGCACAGTTGGCCACTCCAGCCGACCCGGCCACCGCCTACGCCCCCGCCACACCTTCCCTCGCAGCACCTCGCGGTGTGGTGCACGTTCTGGGGCTGGGCCCGGGCCCTGCCGAGTGGGTGACTCCCGAGGTCTCACGGATCCTGTCCGAGGTGGATCACGTGGTGGGGTATGCGCCGTACGTCAATCGCGTTCCGCAGCGCGCGGGACTGCACCGGCACGCGTCCGGAAACACGGTGGAAGTCGACCGAGCCTCGTTCGCACTGGGCCTGGCTTTGGCCGGCGAGCGGGTCGCGGTGGTCTCAGGCGGTGATGCCGGGATCTTCGGGATGGCGTCGGCGGTGTTCGAGGCCGCCGAGGATCCCCGTTTCTCGGGCGTCGACATTCGCGTCGCGCCCGGAGTCTCGGCTGTTCAGGCGGTCGCGGCCCGAGCTGGTGCTCCGATCGGCGCGGACTTCGCGGTAGTGAGCTTGTCTGACCGTCTCAAGCCGTGGGAAGTCATCGAGCGCCGCCTCGAGGCGATCGCCTCCGCCGATCTGGTCCTGGCGATCTACAACCCGGCCTCTCGCTCCCGCACTCACCAGGTGGCGGACGCCCGCGAGGTCCTGCTCCGCCACCGTTGCCCCACCACGCCGGTAATCGTGGGTCGCGATGTCGGACGCGCCGAGGAGTTACTCACGGTCACCACTCTCGGCGCCCTCGACTGCGGTTCGGTGGACATGAAGTGCCTGCTCATTGTGGGTGCTTCCAGTACCCGAGCCACTGGCTCAGGAAATGCGTGGAGCCCAAGATTCGTGCGAGCCTAAACACAGAACGGGTTTCGATCAGATTGGTCGCGCTGGCGCCACTGTCGTGTG
>CAYFRF010000139.1:0-3385 GCA_964345415.1 uncultured Microbacter sp.
GGCTTGCGGTTCGGGCCGAACCGCCCGATCACCCGGCCGTCGCGCCCCACGAGGAACTTGGTGAAATTCCACTTGATGCGCCCGCCGAGCAGGCCGCTCTTCTCGGATTTGAGCCATCCGTACAGCGGGTGGGCGCCCGAGCCGTTGACGTCGATCTTCGAGAACATCGGGAACTCCACACCGAAGTTGCGCTCGCAGAACGCGCCGATCTCCTCGTCCGTATCGAGCTCCTGGTTCGCGAACTGGTCGCTGGGGAACCCGAGCACCACGAACCCTTGGTCGCGGAACTCCTCGTACAGTTTCTGCAGGCCCTTGAACTGCGGGGTGAAGCCGCACTTACTCGCCGTGTTGACCACCAGGACCACCTTGCCGAGGTAGTCCGCCAGGTCCTTCTCGTTGCCGTCGAGCAGGCTCGCCCGGAAGTCCGCGAGGGTGGTCTGGGGGTCGGTCATGGGGACTCCTCGTCGTCGCTCCGGTACGTCTGTCCGGTTCCGTGTTTCCCATTGTGGCCCTGTTCGGGCGCACCGCGCACGGCGTACTCTTTGCGCATCCGGGCCCCCGCACCGAGGAGTGCCGTCATGAGCCAGTTGATCTACACCGCGTTCGTCTCCCTGGACGGGGTGGTCGAGGCGCCCGGCGGCGAGCCCGGCTACCGCAACACAGGCTGGACGTTCGCCGTGGACCCCGATGAGCGGATGTACGCGCTCAAGGCCAGCGAGCAGGAGCAGGCCGGGGCGATGATGCTCGGCCGGGCCAGCTACGAGGCCTTCTCGGCGGTGTGGCCGCAGATGACCGAGGAGTTCCCCCGCTACAACGCCATGCCCAAGTACGTCGTCTCCACCACGCTGGCGGAGGAGGACCTGGTGGAGGGCTGGGGTGAGACGACGATCCTGCGCAACCTCGACGAGGTGGCCGCGGTGAAGGCGGCCCAGGAGGGGCCGATCTCGGTGCACGGCTCGGCGACGTTGGCGCGGGGCCTGTCGGATGCCGGGCTGATCGACCGGTACCACCTGTTGGTGTTCCCGCTGTTGCTCGGCGCGGGTAAGCGCATGTGGAGCGAGGCGGACCGTCCGGCCCAGTGGTTGCGGCTCGTGGAGCACGAGACGTACTCCAACGGCGTCCAGAAGATGATCTACGACGTGGTGGGGTTCGCCGAGCCCGGCGAGGGCCCGGGCGTCGAGCAGGGCTGAGCGGCGAGTCTCCGCAGGCCGGGCTCAGCCTGCCGCCCGCATGGCCTCAGCCGCGCCGGTGGCCTCAGCCCGCCGCGCCCCTGGACACCTCCGGCATTGTCAGCGCCGAGGCCGCCCCGATCAGCCCGAGCACGGCGAGGAAGACCAGCGCCCACGGCACGCCCAGGAGCGCGAGCGCGGAGCTGATGCCGCCCACGACAAGCAGGATCACGCCCATCGCGGTGTTGCCCACGGCCACGTAGGTGGTCCGGGTGTCGCCCTCGGCCACGTCCACCACATAGGTCTTGCGCCCGACCCGCACCCCGGAGTGCAGCAGGGTGAGCAGGAAGTAGGCGGCGACGAACACCACGGCGCCGACGGTCGAGCCGCCGTCGAAGCCGGGGAGGGCGACGACGACGACGAGCGCCAACGCCACGACCGAGGCCGCGGTCGCCGCCCACGTCATGAGCAGTCTGCTCGACCGGTCGGCCATCCGGCCGAAGATACGCCCGCCGATCAACGACGCCACCCCGGCGGCCAGGATGAAGCCACCCAGCCCGGTGAGCGCGCCTGTCCCGGCGGCGACCGACATCGAGACGATGAACGGCGGGCTCAGCGAGGACACCAGCAGCAGGCCGCGCACCGAGATGAACTTCCGGAACGTCGGGTCCTCGCGGAAGAGACGGAGCGCGTCGGCGAACCAGGAGGTCGAGCCGGTGGTGTCGCGGTCGCCGTCGCCTGCGTTGTCGCCGCTGTCACGGGAGTTGTCGTCGTCGTCTTCCCCCAATTCGGCGCCGGCGCGGTCGGACCGCTCCTCCCCCGCCGGTTCCCGCACCCGCGCGTACACGGCCGCGGAGAGGGCCCACAGCAGGGCGCCCGCGGCCAACAGGAGGGCGAGGCCGGCCGAACCGAGGTTCTCCCCTCCGGCCAGGCGGATGACCAGGCCGAGGGTCACGGCGACGAGCCCTGCGGCGGAGGTGGCCAGGCCGATGATCTGACCGCGCTCGCCCGAGGGGATGGTGCGGCCCTGCACGTCCTTCGACGCGATCGAGCACAGGCACCGGCCGAGCGAGAACACCACGAGCGCGGCGAGGATCCCCACCCCGGCGGCGGTGCCGTGGCCGAGGGCGGCGATCGCGGCCATCACCGCCACCGATGCCGCCTGGACGGCCGCGCCGGCGACGAACACCCACTTGCGACGGCGGACCCGCACCACGATCGGGGTGAGGAACGCCTGCGGCAGCATCGAACCCGATTCGCGGATCGGTACGAGCAGCCCGACGAGCGCCCCGGGCACGCCGAGGACGTGGAACACCCACGGCAGCACGGTCGACGGGCTGACCGCCTGGTCCCCGGAGGACTGCAGCGTGTTGGCCGTGACCAGGCGCAGGCCGTTGCGCGGGACGTCTCGCTGGACGTCGTCGGGAAGGGTCGAGTCGCCGGGCTCGACGCGGGTGACGAGGGCGGAGTACAGGCGTTCGGGGGCGCTCACTCTTGAGAACAGTAGCGGCGGCCGCAGTCACGGGCGGCGCGCCGCCCCGGGTGTGCGGGGCGGCGCGGGTGATCGCGGGGAGGCTGCGAAACTAGGCGAGCGGCCCGCCGCACGTCGGCCACGCGCCGGCGCCCTGGGTGGCGAGGACCCGCTCGGCCACCGCGATCTGCTGCTCCTTGGTGGCCTGGTCGGCGGTGGGCGCGAACTCTCCGCCGCCGTGGCCGGTCCAGGTCTGGGCGGCGAACTGCAGGCCGCCGTAGTAACCGTTGCCGGTGTTGATCTGCCAGTTGCCGCCGGACTCGCACTGGGCCACCTGGTCCCAGGCGGCAGGGCTGGCGGCCTGCGCGGCCGGGGTGGACAGGCTCGCGGCTCCGGCGGCGACGCCGCCTGCGAGGAACGCGCCGGCGAGGGTTCGGACGAGGGTCTTCTGCATTCTTCGTGACCTCCCTGGGGGTCTCGGATCTGTGCATCTGTCTCGGACAGCGGCCGACCCTACGGGCCTTACCGGGGCGCGGCGCAAGGTCTCCGCGGGGCCGAACCGCCGGCGGGGCGCACGGGAAGGTGCGACGACGACAAGTCCCGTCGCAGGTCACGACCCACACGGCCGGGACGCGCCCGCCGGGTGAGAACACAGCGGTGACATGCCCCACACCGGGCCGGCCGGCGGGCTCGCGCCGGGTCAGCCGGCGGCCCCCACGCGCTGGGCCAGCCGGCGGCTCCCACG
>CAYFRF010000140.1:0-3320 GCA_964345415.1 uncultured Microbacter sp.
CCCGCCCCTCCCCGTCTCGCCCCCCAGATCCCCCGGCACCCGCCCCCTCCCCCGTTTCACCCCTCCGATTCGCCTTCACCCGCGGGGCCCCGCGCGCGCATCGATTTCCGAGGGGCGCATCGCCGCGACTTCGGCTCTGGGCCACGATTCACGGCAGTAACCAACCCGCCAGCAACAGATGAGCCCCCGTCCAACCGGACGGGGGTTCATCTGAGGGTTCGTGAAGGCGTTGCGTCGCCCGGGAGCTGCGCAGCGTCGAGTTCCTTTCCTGCTGCCCCGCTCGACGAAGAACTCAGGGGCGCGTGAGGTTCAGGTCCGGCGAGGTTCGATACCCGGTTCTACGTCACTGCGCTTACGCAGCAGTCGCCTACTGAGTCCTTCTGCAGCCTTGCCCGTGGCATACCTGGCGGAGTCGAGAGTCTTGCTGCCGGCTTGAACAGCGCTGTCGACCCCTTCCGCTCCCGAGGAGATGACCTTGTCGCGCGCTTCGAGCGCCGCATCCCGCCATCGACGGCCCTCCAGCTCGGACAGCTCGCCGGAAATCCCGAGTAGTTTCTGGAACTCGATCACGTCATTGTGGACACGGTTGCGTGCCAGGAGAACCTTCGGGGCAGCCAGGGGGTTCAACAGCAACTTTGCATCGGCGGTTCCGGCAGCTGCGTCCATCCGCTCCAGAAGCGATGCGGTGCCTGTCGCCAACTGCTCGAGCCGGCGGCGCCTGGCGAGGCGAAGTCCTTCTCGATGGTCTTCGAGTTCCTCGGGTGACGCATCCAGAACTCGATCGAGTTCCAGTACAGCGATACCGTCTTGGAGCTGGAAGCAGTGAGCCAACACTGCCAGCCATTCCTGGACAGACTTCTCCGCCTGGAGGGAAGCTTCTGCCAGGTCGTTCACCTTCTGCTTCTTCTCAAGGTTCTCGGCGATGCCCGCCAACTGCTTGAGCGCATACGCCTGTGTCCGCCCGATGGTCAGGCTGGTCGACTGCACCTTGGACCAGGTGATCTCGGAGACCCGTCCGACCTGTTCGCGGATCGTCATGGCCTCGTCGATCACGAAGTCGACGCCGATCATGTCGGCGATCACCGCATCCTTTTGCGCTCGCAGGATGTCGTCTACTTTGGCGTCGATCTCGGCAAGGTAGTCGGTGATCTCGTCCATCGTCTGCTGCATGGCCACCTGCGCCATCACGCCGGCAGCGCCTGCCAGCACCGCAGGATTTGCGAGCTGGCTCGAGCCGTCCACGATCTCGAGAATGCCCTTGATCCGACCGTTGTCCTCGGTGAGGATCGCCCGGCTCACCCCGTCGCGGGATCCTGTCATCTTCCTAGACTTGTCGAACGCCGCGGCCGACTCTTTGGTGAGCTTGACCCACCGGCCCGACTCCGCCGAGATATCTGCCCCCGCCTGAGCAGCGCCCGCCGCCGAATTGAGTGCCGAACCGATCCTCTTCAGGTCCAGTTCCCTCGACGGAATGCCCTGCGACGTCAGAAACTGTTCCACTGCTGAACTGTGGCCGAGCACCGCAATGCCGTCGCCGTCGTTGATCAACTCGACTTCATAGGTCATCGACTTCTCCATCGTCAGTGGGGCTCACCCCTCAGCCTGAAGATAAGAATGCACTATCGGTACGACACTCACCGCTCTGGCTCGTCTACCAGGCACTCCGGCATGCGTCCGCTCGACCGGGCGAAGGAAAAAGAAGGAGAAGAAACGGACGACGACGACACCATCACCCGCCCTCCGCCCACTCCCGGGGTTCGTGCCATGCCCACCAGCCCGCAAGGTGAGCGACGTCGGCTCCGCCAACCCGGACCATAGTGATCCCACCACCACCTTGATGCTTCAAGAGCATCCAGAACGGATATTTTTGAAGCATCGAGATGGGGAAGAGAGGGACCGGAGCCACCCTCCGAATCTTCCCGCAGCCCAGTTGTCCTGGCAGCGCCCGAGGAGGTTCTCGAGGCTCCCGGTCAACTCGCACAGGAACCCACACGGATCTGGAGCGGGCGTGGGATCGGGCGTGGGACCCGGTGTCGGGTCGGGAAGGGTCCCGGGCCCGCCTTCGACCGGGATCTCGTAGCTGATCACGACGCTCGCCTGCTCTCCGGGAGCGGCGAGGCCGACGATGTCGCCGAGCGATGAGCCTCCTCCGCCTGCTCCTGTGATGTTCTGGGGCTGCCCGTCGACCGGCCCTGGCTGTGCGAGGCCCCCTCCACCGCCGCCGTAGAGGCCCCCGCCGCCTCCGCCGGAGCCGTGGTTACCTCCCGCACTGACCAGGCCTGCACCTGTGCCGCCGTGGCCCTGGCTGCCTGCATTCCCGGCGACGGCGCCTCTCGTCCCGCCGGCGCCTCCCGACTTCGCGTCTCCGGCACCGCCACCGAGTTCTCCGCCTCCGCCGACCGCGCCTGCGTTTCCTCCGTGGCCTCCGGAGCCGCTGCTGCCGCCTCCGCCTCCGGCTGCCACGACGAGTCGAGAGTCGAGCGTGGTGCTGCTTCGGAAGCCACTGGCTCCGCCGCCCCCGCCGCCGCGGTAGTCGATTTCCGGCCCACCACCGCTCGCGCCACCGTTGTAGCCACCAGCCCCGTCGCCGGTTCCGCCAGGGATGAACGCGGCACCGCCGGCACCGCCCACGCCGCCCGTACCGCCGGCACCGCCCGCGCCACCGCCGGGGCCCGAGGGGCTCGTGTAACCCTCGCAGACGGGCGCGCCGACTTCAACGAAGTAGGTGGCTCCCGCGGAGCTCTCCAACCTTCCCGGCAAGGAAATCCTGAGGAAGCAGGAGGTCTCGCGATACGAAACGTGGCAGAGGGCCTGACACTCGGTGGCTCCAATCGCGTCACCATCTTTGGCGTGTGAGTGTAAAGCGCGCCGCGACTTGAACTACAAGACCGCGAATCCACCCTACAAATGCCAAAGAGCGCGGCCCAGCATCTCGCTGAGCCGCGCTCGACGTCCCTCGCCGGCCGAACCGGGCGACCAAAGCGGCCGCGCCGAACCGGCCGCACGACCCAAGCAGGCCGCCCCCGGAACCTACCTCTTGATCGTGTTGGAGAACGCGCTGGTCAGCGCCAGGATCGGCAGCCCGATGCACAGGTTGACGATCGCGGCGGCCACACCGTCGAGGAACGGCACGGTCAGCAGCAGCGGCAGCGCCACCGCAGCAACTGTCAGAAGCCCGACGGTCCACGAGAAGAACTGGCGGGGGTTGGCGGTGCCGATGAGCAGCAGGTACCAGAGCAGACCGGCGAGGATGGCGGCCACGGCGCCGTAGATCGCGTACATGGTGGGGGTGTTGCCGCCGTTGGCCCAGGGGTGTCCGA
>CAYFRF010000141.1:0-3133 GCA_964345415.1 uncultured Microbacter sp.
CACGGCGACCGTCGGGGTGGATGTCATGGAGTACCTCGTCAGCAGAAGGGCCCGACTGATCACGCAGGCCCGGATACTATGGCTTGCATCACACTATGGCCCTGGGTTGACGGGCGTCAACGACTTACATCTCGCCGGGGGAGGCCACATGGCGGCGAGTGCACGGACCGGAGCGCGTCACGCCGTGGTGGTGGGAGGGGCATCGGGGATCGGCGAAGCCACCGCCCGCGCCCTGGCCGGGTCGGGGTGGCGCGTCACCGTGGCCGATCTCGCGACCGTGGACGTCGTGGAGCTTCTGGGGGACGGTCGCGGCGCGGTCGCGCACGAATCGCGTGTCGTCGACGTGACGGACGAGGCTTCCGTCGAGGAACTGTTCGCCGGCGCCTCGCCCGATCTGGTGGTGACCACGGCGGGCGTCAGCACCATCGGCTTGGTCACCGAGCACGACGCCGCCGAGTTCCGCCGCGTGGTGGACGTCTGCCTGACCGGGGCGTTCCTGGTGTTCAAGCACGGGGGACGCGCGGTCCGGGACGGCGGCGCGATGGTCGCGATCGCCTCCCTCAACGCCCGCCAGCCCGGGCGGGGGATGGCCGCGTACTGCGCGGCCAAGGCCGGGCTGGTCTCGCTCGCGCAGGTCACCGCGCTGGAACTCGGCGGCCGCGGGGTCCGTGTCAACACCATCTCGCCGGGATTCCTCGTCACCCCGCTCACCGAGCCCGTCCTGCAGATCCCCGGCCTGGCCGAGGAGTACGCGGAGAACTCCCTGACCGACCACCGCGGCACCGCGGAGGACGTGGCCGGCGCGGTCATGTACCTGGCGGAGGCCCCGTGGATGACCGGCGAGGATCTGGCGCTGGACGGGGGAGCGCAACTCCGCCGCTACCCGGACGTGCTCGGGCTCGCGATGAAGGCCTTCGGCTGACGCGCCCCATCACTTCGTTGACACATCATCTATAGTTGGGGCATGAACTCCTCCGCCCCCGCCCACGGCCCTGCCGGGACCACCACTGCCTCGTCGTCGTCGTCCTCTTCTCCCGATCCGGCACCGACCCCTGCCCACGGCGTCGCGCCCGGCCGGGTCGCCTTCGGTCTCGACACCTTCGGCGACGCCACCGTCGACCGCCACGGCACGCCCGTCCACCACGCGCAGGTCATCCGCGACGTCGTGGAACAGGGCGTCCTCGCCGACGAGGTGGGCGTGGACGCGTTCGGCATCGGCGAGCACCACCGCCCCGACTTCGCCGTCTCCGCCCCCGACGTGTTGCTCGCCGGCATCGCCACCCGCACGAAGCGCATCACGCTCGGCTCCGCGGTCACCGTCCTGTCCAGCGACGACCCCATCCGCGTCTTCCAGCGCTTCTCCACCATCGACGCACTCTCGAACGGCCGCGCCGAGGTGGTGCTGGGCCGCGGTTCCTTCACCGAATCCTTCCCGCTGTTCGGCTTCGACCTGCAGCAGTACGAGCAGCTGTTCAGCGAGAAGCTCGACCTGTTCGCCGCCCTGCTGCCCGAGGAGCCCGTCACCTGGTCCGGTGAGCTGCGGCCGCCGCTCGTCGACCAGCGCGTCTACCCGCCCACCGAGAACGGGCTCGCCTCGTGGATCGCCGTGGGCGGCAGCCCCGAGTCCGTGGTGCGTGCCGCGCGCTACCGGCAGCCGCTCATGCTGGCGATCATCGGCGGCCCGGCCGGCCGGTTCGCGCCGTTCGCCGACCTCTACCGCGAGGCGGGCGCCCAGCTCTCGGGCACCGGTGCGCCGCGCCTGCCGATCGCCGTCCACTCACCCGGTTTCGTCGCCGAGACCGACGCGCGCGCCGCCGAACTGTCCATGCCGCACTGGATCGTCAACCGCAACCAGATCGGCCGCGAGCGCGGCTGGGGCGACGCCACCGAGGCCGACTTCCACCGTGAGGTCCGCTCCGGCGCAATGTATGTCGGCTCCCCCGAAACAGTGGCGCAGAAGATCGCCGCCACCGTCCGCACGCTCGGCCTGGACCGCTTCGACCTCAAGTACGCCTCCGGCCCCACGCCGCACGAGGATCTCATGACCTCGATCGACCTCTACGGCCGTAAGGTCATCCCGCGCGTGCGTGAACTGCTCGCCGAGGCCGGATACCAGGCGGGGGTGCCGCAGACCGTCTCGCGGCTGTGACCCGGGTCGCTGGCGGGGGTCGTCGACCTGCGCCGGCGGCGGCGGTGGGCTTACGGTGGAGGCCATGTTGTTCGCGTTCTCCGTAGCCCCCACAACGACTGCTGACGAGTCCGCCTCGATGAGCGCGGCGGTCGCCGAGGCCGTGCGCGTCGTCCGCGACTCGGGCCTGCCCCACGAGACCACCTCGATGTTCACCACCATCGAGGGCGAGTGGGACGAGGTCATGCCGGTGATCCGCGCCGCCACCGATGCCGTCCTGGCGGTCTCGCCGCGCGTGAGCCTGGTGCTCAAGGCGGACCTGCGGCCGGGGCGCAGCGGGGAGCTGGCGGGCAAGGTCGAGCGGGTGGAGCGGCGCCTCGCCGCGGCGGGAGCCGCGGGCGACCCGGGTGGCACGAGCGGCGCGGGTGAACCCCCGAGGAATGACCACGACGACGACACCCCCGCAGCCGCCCGATGACCGCCGGCGGTTCCTCCGGGGTCCCCTCGCGCGTCCCCGGCGACGAGGCATCGGACCTCGGGCGGCGGCGGAGCCTGCAGACCGTCGTGTACACGGGGGTCACGCTGATCTCCGGGGTGGGCGCGTTGGTCATCCTGGGATTCGTGCTGGCCGAGGGCGATTCCTCGGTTCTCGACGTGCTGTGGTGGGGCGCGCTCTCGGTCCTGCTGCTCGGCTCGGCGGCGCACCAGTGGTGGTTCGCGGGCCGCTCGGCCGACCGGTCTCGACATATCCATGACGAGATCACCCGGGCGGAGGTCGCGGCCGTCGCCCGGGAGTCGAACGGGGAGATCGACGCGGTTCGCCGCCTCCGTGTGGCGCACCCCGGGCTGGGCCTGCGCGATGCCTACGAGCTCATGCAGGCGTACAAACTGGAGCGCACGGGCGACAGCGCCTGACCCGTCGCCCCCGTCAGCAGCCCCCGGCCCCGCCGAGCGCGCCCGAGACCAGGGCGTGGGTGCGCCCGTCGACGGCCATCTCGCCGTGGC
>CAYFRF010000142.1:0-3082 GCA_964345415.1 uncultured Microbacter sp.
CACGCCGCCTGCACCAACCACACCACCACGCCCAGCGCCAACAGGATCCCGGCCGTCCGATAGTCGGCGGCGGGCCGCCCGGACCACGGCGAGACCAGGAAGACGCAGCTCGCGAGCCCCAGGATCGGGACGATCGTCGGCACGCGGAAGTGGTCGTGGTCCACGGGGCTGCGGCGCAACACCAGCACCGCGCAATTGGTCACCGCGAACACCGCGAGCAGCAGCAGCGAGGTGGTCCCGCCCAGCGCCTCCAGGTCCACCGACACGATGAGCCCCACCGCGAGCACCGTGGTGGCCACGATCGCCACCCACGGCGTCCGGCGCCCGGGCAGCACCCTCCCGAACACCGACGGCAGCACCCCCTCGTTCGCCATGCCGTAGAGCAGCCGCGACGCCATGAGCATGTTGATCAGCGCCGAGTTGGCCACCGCGGCCACGCTGATGAGGGCGAAGATCCAGACCGGGAACCACGGGGCCCCCGCGGTCACCACCGTCAACAGCGGCGTCTCCCCCACCGCGAGCTCCGACGGCGACACCACCGCCACCGCCACCACCGCCACGGCGAGGTACACGAGTCCGACGATGGCCAGCCCGGCGAACATGACCTTCGGGAACACGCGGACCGGGTCCCTGGTCTCCTCGGCCATGTTCACCGAGTCCTCGAATCCGACGAAGGCGAAGAAGGCCAGCGCGGTGGCCGCGGTGATGGTGTGGAACGGGTTCCGGCCCGGTTCGGTCTCGATGCGGGTCACGGCGGACAGGTCCCCCTCGCCCCGGCTGATCGCCCAGGTCCCGATGGCGATGACGATCAGCAGCCCCGAGATCTCGATGCAGGTGAGCACCACGTTGAGGCGCACCGACTCGGAGACCCCGCGCAGGTTGACCGCCGCCACGCCGATGATGAACGCCAACGCGATGCCCACAAGCGCCCAGCCGCCGTGGACCAGCGTCAACCCGAGCGCCTGCGCGAGGTTCCCGGCGAAGGCGATCGCGGCGGACGACGCCGACGTGAGCCCGGAGGCGGCCACGGCCAGCGCCACGAGGAGCGCCGGACCCCGCCCCGGGAACGCGCGGTTCGCATACGCCGCGGCGCCGCCGGCCCTGGGGTATTTCGTGACGAGCTCGAGGTAGCTCGCCGCGGTGAGCACCGCCACCCCGAACGCCAGGAGGAAGGCCAGCCACACGGCACCGCCGACCTCGGCGGCGACCTTGCCGGTGAGCGCGTAGACGCCGGTGCCGAGGATGTCACCGACGATGAACATGAGGAGCAGGCCGGGGCCCATCACGCGCCGGAGGGCGGGCGCCCCGACGGTGTCGCGGGTCGGCTCGTCCGGCCCCCGGGTCGAGGTGGTCACGGCGCCCCCAGATGTCTCACGACAGGTGGCCCTGTCGGTCCCCACGTCGGCTCCCGGGGAACCGGCGGTCACGTCACGCGTCGGGCCACGACGACGACGGCGACGACGGCGGGACGCTCCGACCATGATCCTACTTCCACCCCCGGCCCGTGCCCCGCCCACACCCCGCGGCCTCCTCCGGTCAAGGGGGCAGGGACCGGGAACCTGGACCGGGCTGACGCCGGCGTTCGCCCCGCTATCGTGAGCACGCAGACCCGCTTACGAAAGGGACCTCGCATGACGGCACCGGATCCCTTCGCCTCCGCGCTGCTCGGGAAGGTGGGCGAGCACGTGACCCGCCGCGTCCCCACCGCAGGGCCGGATGACACCGCGGGCCGGGTCCTGGACGGGCTCCGCGGCTTCGCGTTCGACACCGCGGCGGTGGTCGCGGTGCTGCAGGACGAGGGGCTTGCCGGCCTGGTCACCCTGGAGCGGCTCCTCGCCGCCCCGGCCGACACCCCGGTGCGCCGCCTCATGGACGCCGATCCTCCGGTCGTGTCCTCGACGGACGTCCGGGAGCAGGCCGCCTGGCGCGCCGTGCAGCACGGCGAACCGACGCTGGCCGTCGTCGACGACGGGCGGTTCGTCGGCCTCGTGCCCGCGACCGCGCTGCTCGAGGTCCTGCTGGCCGAGCACGACGAGGACCTCGTCCGCCTGGGCGGGTTCCTCAAGACCGCCTCCCCCGCCCAGACGACGACGGTCGAGCCGGTGTTGCGGCGCCTCTGGCACCGGCTCCCGTGGCTGGTGGTCGGGCTGGTCGGCGCCCTGCTCGCCGCGGGCGTGGTGGGTGGTTTCGAGGACATCCTGGCCGAGCACGTCCTCATCGCGTTCTTCGTCCCCGGGGTGGTGTACCTCGCCGACGCGATCGGCACCCAGACCGAGGCACTCGTCATCCGCGGTCTCTCGCTGGGGGTCGGGATACGGCAGGTGGCGGGGCGCGAGGTCGTCACCGGTGTCCTGCTGGGGCTCGTCCTGGGAGCGGTGTCGCTGGTCCTGGTGGGCGCCCCCTGGCAGAACTGGCTGGTGGCGCTCGCGGTGGCCCTGGCACTGCTGGCCGCCGCGTCGATCGCCACTGTCATCGCGCTGACGCTGCCGTGGCTCATCGACAAGCTCGGCAAGGACCCCCCTTCGGATCGGGCCCCCTCGCCACGGTGCTGCAGGACATCCTCACGGTGACGATCTACCTCGCCGTGGCGTCCGCCCTGGTGGTCTGACCCGCCCGGGTGCCGGCGTCCCGGATCACCGCCCCGCCAGCGGCCTGACCTGCTCGAGCATCACGTCGACGAACACGTCCGTGTTCTCCGCGCTGCCGAGCCCGTGCCCACCCTCGAGCCAGATCAGCTCCTCGTCCGGTGCATCGAGTACGTCGTGGTACTCCTCCACCAGGCTCGGAATCGCGTTGACGTCGTGGCGGCCGACGAAGAAGAACACAGGCACCTCCAGCTCGGGGGCCTGCTCCACGAAGTCCAGGTCCTCCAGCTGCGGGTAGACGGCGTTGAACGAGTCGAGGAGCCCGCGGGTGTGGTTGAGCTTGTCGACGTAGCCGTACTCGGGAACGAGGAAAGGGATGAGTGGCACGACCAGCGTGTAGCGGGGAACCCCCATGATCTCGTTGAGCACGTCCAGGAAGTCCACGTACTTCCACACCACGGCGTCGCCACGGTACGGCGGCGGCCCGTTCTCCCGCA
>CAYFRF010000143.1:0-3082 GCA_964345415.1 uncultured Microbacter sp.
TTGAACACCAGAACCACGAAGCCGGCGATGTTGATCCACGCCGCCCGCTTCGGGCCCCAGCCCGAGGTGGCGCGAGCGTGGAGGTAACCGGCGTACAGCACCCACGAGATGAAGGACACCGTCTCCTTGGGGTCCCAACCCCAGAAGCGGCCCCACGCGCTCTCGGCCCACACCGCGCCGAGGATGATGCCCACACCGAAGATCGGGAAGCCGATCACGGTCGTGCGGTAGGCCAGCCGGTCGAGGGTCTCCGCTGCGGGGAGCGGCCGAGCGAGCCGGGCACCCCAGCCGTGCTCCTGGCCCTGCGGCTGCCACACGCGGATGAGGTACATGATCGACACGACACCCGGGATGAGCAGGATGCCGGCCCCCAACGAGATGATCGACACGTGGATCGGCAGCCAATACGAGCGCAGCGCCGGCACCACTGGGGCGGCCTCCGAGTACAGGTGCGTGCCACCGAAGAACATCAACACCAGCACCGGCAGCAGCACGAACGGCCACGCCGTCTGCAGCGCGGGCTTGCGAAGGAACACCAGCCCGGCCCCGACCCCGAGAATCGTCGTGGCGAGGATGAACTCGTACATGTTGCCGAGCGGGAACCGGTCCGTGGACAAGCCGCGCAGCACCATCGACGCCACCGAGAGCACGAACCCGATCATGATGAACAGGTGCGCGATGCGGGCCCAGCGGACGTTCCCGGCGGAGGCCCGCTCCTCGTCACCGGTGTCGGTGAGCGAGGTGGATTCCGTCAGTCCCGTCCCCCCGGCGGTCACGAGCTGCATCTCGGAGACCTTCGCCACGCGGAAGCCCGCGTAGTAGATCATCGACGCCACCAGCGCCAGAGCGTAGATACCGAAGGCGGTCCGGAACGCCAGGTCCGAATACGTGGACAGCGTCTCGTCCACGGGCATCCCCATCGCCAGGGTCGAAGTGATCACCGTGTGTCGTCCTTCCGCACGTCGTCGCCGGCCGCGCCGGGACTGGATGAAGTGTGTCCCGGCTCGGCCGGTTCAGGCAAGCCGTCACCGGTCAGCACGGGGGTGACCGTGGACTCCGCGACCAGCCGGTCCCGGAGCTCGTCGAACTCGCTGCCCCAGCCCGAACGGTCCGTCCGGGCCAGCCCGCCCAGGTCGACGCGGGTCACGCCGTCGTCGTCGACGCCCACCCGCGCCCAGAAGCGCCGGCGGCGCACCATCAGGCTGAGCACCAGTCCGCCCATCATCACCACGGCGAACACTCCCACCCAGACCTGGGTGGGATCCTCGGAGACCTGGATGTTGATGAACTCCTCGGCGCCGTCGAATCGAACCTCGGTTCCGTCGGCGAGCGTCGTGGACTCCCCCGGGCGCAGGTTGACGCGCGCCTCACGGTTGAGCAGCCCCGACTCGATGAGATCCGGCTCCAGCGAGAAGATCGACTGCGGGCGGCCGGTGTCCAGGCCGGCGTCACCGCGGTAGACGTCGATCGCCACCGCCGGGTCGTCCATCTGCGGGAAACGCGAGCTCAGCAGCGTTCCGTCGAACTGCGCGGTCGGCGCGAACAGTCCCTGCACCGCGATCTGCTGCTGGCGGCGCTCCACCAGATCCGGGTACATGCCGGCCGGCGGGTCGAACCGCATGATGCCCGAGGACAGGAACGTCTGCAGCTCGGTCGGCTGCCAGTGCTGGGTGTCCGTCCGGGTCTCACCGTTGGGGTAGGTCACCGTGAACGTGGGCGCGAACCCGTGGCCCTGCAGGTAGACACGCGTCGACCCGACCCGCAGCGGGTGGTTGACCCGCATCTCGTACGGCTCCCACGTCTCCGGGTCGGTGGTGGTGACGTCCTCGGTGAACCGCACGTTGGAGGTGAACATCTCGGCCTGGCCGTTCGGCAGGTAGTCGGCCCGGAAGTCCTCGATCTTGATGCAGAACTGGTCGAGGTCCGTCCCGTCCACCAGCAGTCCGGCCCGGAACGTGTCGTACGCGCTCGGGGTGGTGTTGCAGAACGCCGGCGAGTCCTCACTCGCGATGAGGACCCGCATGCCCTCCGAGTACACGAACTTGCCGGCGGCGAACATGATGAGCAAGGCCAGCAGCGCGAAGTGGAACACGATGTTGCCCACCTCGCGCATGTAGCCGCGCTCGGATGAGAGTTCGATGGTCCCCGCCACGCGGCCGTCACCGTCGTTGCGCCGGACCCGCCACCCGCGCAGCGCCCGCTGCACCTGCCCCGCGGCCTCCTCCGGCGTGGCCGTGGTGCGGTAGGCGGCGTGGTGCGGCATCCGCCCCAGGTTCCGGGGCGCCAGCGGCGGCGGCGTGCGCAGCTGCTTGACCAGGTCGATCGTCCGCGGGGTGAGGCATCCGACAAGCGAGACGAACAGCAGCACATAGATGGCCGTGAACCACCAGCTGCTGAACACGTCGAACAGCTGGAGCTTGTCGTAGAACTCGCCGAGCCAGCCGTTCTCCTCGATGTACTCGAGGACGTTGCCCTCGTTCAGGCTGCGCTGCGGGAGAAGCGCTCCCGGCACTGCGGCGACCGCCAGAAGGAACAGCAGGATGAGCGCCGTGCGCATCGCGGTGAGGGTGCGCCACGCGTTGCGGAAGAAGGCGGTGACGGCGGCGGTTCTGGGCATGGGGTCCATCTGCGGGTCGCGGTGCGCCGAAGCGGGCCCAGGTCGTCCTGGGGCGTGTTCGGCGCCGGTCGATACCAGGCTAGTCGGGTCCACCTGAGTGAAACCTGGCAGGGTGTACCCCCACCCGCAGGGTGTGGCGCCGGTCTCGGTCGCGCCTGTCCGCGGGATCCCCGTGGCACCTGCCGGACTCTCCCCCGGCGCTCTCCCGAGGCCGCCCGGGTGGGCTCAGGGGTGCCCCGCTTGGAACCGGGTTCGGGCATGCGCTATTGTTCTTTCTCGCAGGCCGGAGCGCACAGAGCGAGCCGGAAAGCAGTGCGGATGTGGCGCAGCTGGTAGCGCATCACCTTGCCAAGGTGAGGGTCGCGAGTTCGAATCTCGTCATCCGCTCCACGGAGAAGGGCCCCGGATCATCGAAAGATGATCCGGGGCCCTCCTGCTTGCCGGGGCATTCCTGCTCGCCGGGGC
>CAYFRF010000144.1:0-2967 GCA_964345415.1 uncultured Microbacter sp.
TTAATCGTGTTCGGGGTGCGACTGCCCGGTGAGATTCATCGCCGTGCGGGCTAACGGTGATCGAGGTCTCTTGACCTGCGAAAAGTGGTGCAAACGGCCAGGTTCGGGCAATGGACTTCCCCCGTTCGGGTGTCGGGCGAAGTGGGGCCGTCGGGGGTGCGCGTCGAAAATGCGGGGAATTCGTGGGACATGGGCGGATTCCGTCTTTCGACGGGAAAACCCCGCCACCGTCTTCGCTGGTGGCGGGGTCATTATCGTGCCCCAGAGAGGAATCGAACCTCCGACACCGGCTTTAGGAGAGCCGTGCTCTATCCACTGAGCTACGAGGGCGGGAACCGGACAGAGTCTAACTGATGGGTGGCCGGTGGTGAGTCCGGCGGGCGGGGTGAGTGGGTGCGGGATGGGCGGGTTCGGGGTGGTGTGGGCGACCGGGATCGTGACTTGGAGGAGTGGGGTCCGGCCGGTAGTGTTGACCCTCGGCGTTCGTGTCTTCTCCGCTTCGGTGGGGGAGTCGGACACCTCGCGCGGGTCACCACCGGCCGCCGAGCGAGGGGGAGGGCGCCCGTCTGGCCGGCATCCCAACAGATAGACAGAGGTATCGCCTGTGTCCACGTACGCCCCCAAGCCCGGGGATGTGACGCGCGCCTGGTACGTCATCGACGCCACTGATGTGGTGCTCGGTCGACTTGCCGTCCAGGCTGCGAACATCCTCCGCGGCAAGCACAAGCCGCAGTTCGCCCCGAACGCCGACACCGGCGACTTCGTCATCATCATCAACGCTGACAAGGTCGCGATCTCGTCGAACAAGCGTGAGCGCGTGAACCAGTACCGCCACTCGGGCTTCCCCGGTGGCCTCAAGTCGCGCACCCTCGGCGAGGCCATGGACACCCGTCCTGACCGCGTCGTCGAGAAGGCCATCAAGGGCATGCTGCCGAGCAACAAGCTCGGTCGCGCCGTCGCCTCCAAGTTGAAGGTGTACGCCGGTGCCGAGCACCCGCACGCCGCGCAGCAGCCCGTGCCCTACGAGATCAAGCAGGTGGCCCAGTGACCGACGAGAACATCACCCCCGAGTCCTCGATCGCCGATCAGATCTCCGACGACCTGGTGGCCGACCTGGCCGCTGAGGTCGCCGAGGACTACAGCGAGGCCGACTACGTCGAGGGCGTCGAGTACGCCGAGGTCGACACCCTGATCGTCTCCGACGGTCCGGCCCAGGCCGTCGGCCGCCGCAAGGAGGCCGTCGCCCGCGTCCGCCTCGTGCCCGGCTCCGGCCAGTTCACGCTCAACGGCCGCACCCTCGAGGAGTACTTCCCGAACAAGGTGCACCAGCAGCTCGTCAAGTCGCCGCTGGTCCTCGTCGAGCGCGAAGAGCAGTTCGACATCGTGGCCCTGCTCCACGGTGGTGGACCCTCGGGTCAGGCCGGCGCCCTGCGTCTGGCCATCGCCCGCGCCCTCACCCAGTACGCCCCGGACGACCGTGGCGCGCTGAAGAAGGCCGGCTTCCTCACCCGGGACGCCCGCGCCGTCGAGCGCAAGAAGGCCGGCCTCAAGAAGGCCCGTAAGGCCCCGCAGTACTCGAAGCGCTGATCTGTTCCAGATCGCTTGCCCCCAGAGCAGGTTCCCGCACGCCAGCGGGGGCCTGCTCTGGGGTATTTCAGGCAGGATGTCCGAGGGCACACCATGCTGTGGTGACCCTGGCCGGACGTTTCGACCCCCACCCGGAGGAACACCCCACATGACCCGACTGTTCGGCACCGACGGCGTCCGCGGACTCGCCAACCGGACGCTCACCGCCGACCTGGCGCTGCGCCTCGGCGCCGCCGCCGCAGCGGTCCTCGCCGCAGAGACACGGACCGCCGAGGCAGGCGTAGCCGAGACCGGCACCACCGGCACCAGCACCGGGACGAGCGTCACCGGATCCACCCGCCCGCTGGCCGTGGTCGGACGCGACCCGCGCGTGTCGGGGGAGATGCTCGAGGCGGCACTGGCAGCAGGCCTGGCCAGCCAGGGGGTCGACGTCCTCCTCGTGGGCGAACTGCCCACCCCGGCGGTCGCCCACCTCACCGCCCAACACGGCGCCGCCCTCGGCGCGATGATCTCCGCCTCGCACAACGCCATGCCGGACAACGGCATCAAGTTCTTCGCCGCCGGCGGGCACAAACTCGGCGACCACGTCGAGGACGCCATCGAAGCGGCCCTCACGACCGAGCCGATCACCGGCCCCACCGGGGACGCGATCGGCCGGATCAGCCGCGCCCACTCCGCCGACGCCCTGGACGGCTACCTCAGCCACCTGCTCTCGGCCACGCCGGGGAAGTTGGACGGCGTCGTCGTCGTCGTGGACTGCGCCAACGGCGCCGCCAGCGAGGCCGCACCGCGCGCCTACCGTCAGGCCGGGGCCACCGTCGTGGAGATCCACGCGGACCCCAACGGCTACAACATCAACGACAAGTGCGGCTCCACCCACCTCGACGACGTGCGCGCCGCCGTCCTCCACCACGGCGCCCACCTCGGCCTGGCGCACGACGGTGACGCCGACCGCTGCCTCGCCGTGGACGCCCGCGGCGAGATCGTCGACGGCGACCAGATCATGGCCATCCTCGCCCTCGCCATGCGCGACGCCGGCGAACTGGCCGGCGACACCCTCGTCGCCACCGTGATGAGCAACCTCGGCCTCAAGGTCGCCATGCGCGAGGCCGGCATCGAGATCGCCGAGACCAAGGTCGGCGACCGCTACGTGCTCGAACGCCTCCGCGAGGGCGGCTACAGCCTCGGCGGCGAACAGTCCGGCCACCTCGTGTTGCCCGCCCACGCCACCACCGGCGACGGCGTGCTCACCGGCCTGCGGCTCATGGCGCGCATGGCCGAGACCGGCAAGTCCCTGCAGGAGCTGGCCGCCGTGATGACCGTGCTGCCGCAGATCCTCATCAACGTGCCCGTCGAGGACAAGGCCGCCGTGGCCGCCTC
>CAYFRF010000145.1:0-2947 GCA_964345415.1 uncultured Microbacter sp.
CATGCCGATCACCCAGTTGACCAGGCCGATCACGATCGCGCCGAAGAACGCCGCCCAGAAACCGCTCACGACGTACTCGGCGCCGAACAGCTGGACCGCGCCGGTGATCCAGCTGGTCAGCATGAGCATCAGCGCGTTGACCACCAGCAGGAACAGCCCGAGCGTGAGGATGGTCAGCGGCAGCGACAGCAACTGCACGATCGGCTTGACCACCGCGTTGACCAGCGTGAACACCACGGCCACGATGAGCAGCGCCGTGATGGTGGGCAGACTGATCTGCGAATCGACGGCGCCGGCGCCCGGGGTATAGATGCCGACGGTCTCGTGCAGGGAGATCCCCGGCACGATGAGCGTGGCCACCCACAGGGCCAGAGTGTTGACTATCAGCCTGAGCACCAGCGCCATCGGGAGATCAGCTCCTCACATACGAGTCCGCCACGTCGAGCGCACGGTCGAAGATGTCCAGTCCCTCGTTGGCCTCGTCCGCGGTGATGATGCACGGCGGGACCACGTGGAAGCGGTTGTAGTTCATGAACAGCAGGAGGCCGTCCTTCTTGGCCGCGCCGAAGGTCTTGGCCATGGCCTCCGAAGACCCACCGTACGGGGCCAGCGGCTCGCGGGTCTCCCGGTCGGCCACCATCTCGACGGCCCAGAACACGCCCAGGCCGCGGACCTCGCCGATCGACGGGTGCTTCTCGGCGAGCTCGCGCAGACGCGGGCCGATCACGTCCTCACCGATCATCTTGGCGTTCTCGACGATCTTCTCGTCGCGCATGAGGTTGATCGTCGCCACCACCGAGCCACAGGCCAGGGGGTGCCCGGCATAGGTGAGACCGCCGGTGTAGGGGGTGTTCTCGAAGGACGCGGCGATGCGGTCGTGCAGGATCACGCCGCCGAGCGGAATGTAGCCGGAGTTGGAGCCCTTGGCGAAGGTGATGAGGTCGGGAGCCCAGTCGTCGTCCCCGGAGCGGAAGTTGTCCAGGGCCAGCCACTCGCCGGTGCGGCCGAAGCCGGACATGACCTCGTCGCAGATCATGACGATCCCGTACTTGTCGCAGATCTCACGCACGCCGCGCAGGTAGTCGGCCGGCGGCACCATGATCCCCACGGTTCCGGGCACCGACTCGATGATCAGGGCAGCGAACAGGTCGGGCCCCTCGAGACCGATCAGCGAGTCGAGGTGCTCGAGTGCGCGGTCGCACTCCTGCTTGGAGTTCTCCGCGTAGAACTGCGAGCGGTACAGGAACGGCGCGTGGAAGTGCACGGCACCGGTGTTGCCCAGGTCATTGGCCCAGCGGCGGGTGTCGCCGGTGAGGTTCATGGAGGTGGTGGTGGCGCCGTGGTAACTGCGGAACGCCGACAGGGTCTTGTGGCGCCCGGTGTGGCGGCGGGCCATGCGGATGGCGTGCTCGACGGCCTCGGTTCCCGCGTTGGTGAAGAACACGCGGTTCATGCCGGCGGGCGCGACCTCGGCGACCAGGCGGGCGGCCTCGGCGCGGGCGGCGTTGGCATGGGCCGGGTTGATGGTGCACAGCTCGGCCGCCTGGTCCTGGATGGCCTTGACCACCACGGGGTGCTGGTGCCCGATGTTGGTGTTGACCAGCTGGGAGGTGAAGTCGAGGAGCTTGTTGCCGTCCCCGTCCCACAGGTGACAGCCCTCGGCGCGGGTGACGACCATCGGGTCGTGCGAGCCCCACGCGGTCCAGGGCGCGAGCACATGGGCGCGTTCCTTCTCGTAGACCTCACGGGCAGCGGCGTTCTGGGGAGCGGGCACGGGGGATCCTCACGGTCGACAGCAGTGGTTTCGTTCCATCATGGCAGTTCTTCGCCTCAGGATCCGGCCCGCCACCCCACGATGCGGAATGAACTAGAAGAGGGACTCCTGCGCCTCGTCGACCGGCCGGGCGGCGGCGACGGGCCGGCCCGGGGCGACATCGGCCAGCAACTCCACCAGCCGGGCCGACGGAACCAGTTCGAGCCCCTTCTTCCGCGCGAACGCCGCGCGCCCGCGCACCGCGCCCGGCGCGTCGCACACCGCCAGTGAGGTGCGGGAGGTGAGCCGGTCGGCCACGTAGAGACCGGAATCGACGACGACGCCGACGATCTCGTCCGGATCGCGGTCCACGTCCTGTGTGAACACCACCTCCATGCCCTGCACCAGCCCGCCTCCGCGCTTCAGCCGTCCGGCCGGCCGCCAGAGCCGGGGCGCCGCCAACGCCTCCGCCCACACGGTGGACACCAGGAATCCCGTCTCGGGGTGGGCCACCATGGATCCGAGCTCCCGGATGGTGGGGCGCACGTCCTTCTCCGCCGCGATACCCAGCAGACCGGAGAACACCCCGGCCAGCACAAGCGCATCGTCGTGCGCATCGTGTGCCGCCCGCTGCTCCACCCCGAAGTGCTGGGCGAGCGTGGACAATTTCAGGTCCCGGGTGGACAGGTGCAGCCGCCCCGCCAGGTCCAGGGTGCACACGTACTTCTGCAGCGGTGGTTCCAGTCCCGCCCGCCGGGCCTCGGCGGCCAGGAACGAGGCGTCGAACGCCGCGTTGTGCGCCACGACCGTCCGCCCCTCGAGCACGCGGCCCAACTCGGCCGCGACGTCGGCGAAGCGGGGTTTGCCGGCGAGCAGTGCCGGGGTGAGGCCGTGCACGTGGACGGGCCCCGGATCGACTCCCGGGTTGAGCAGGGTCGTGAACTCCTCCACCACCTCGCCGCGGTCCCCCAGCACCACCGCGGCGACCGACAGCACACGGTCGACCTCGGGAGTCATGCCCGAGGTCTCGACGTCCACCACCACCCATCCAGCCATGGCCACCATCGTGGCACGCGGCTCCGACATCCCCACCACCCCGGCGTTTTCCCCCGCCGTGTCCCACCGTGTCGGAGGTGGCCGCTAGTCTCGACGCCGATTGATCAGCGCCGGCCCCACGCGGACCGGCCCGGCTCC
>CAYFRF010000146.1:0-2851 GCA_964345415.1 uncultured Microbacter sp.
CGGACGACGGGCAGCAGGTCGTCGAGGTCTCCTCGATCCTCCCGGGCGAGATCGGTCGCATCCGCTCCCTCACCCGCGAGCCCGGCGGCACGCTCCTGGCGACCACCTCCAACGGGGCGGGCACGGACAGGATCGTCCGGATCCACCCACCCGTCGGGTAGTCCCACCGGAATTCCGGTGTCGCGGTACGGGCGACTCGAATAGGTTGCGGTGCAGGACATCACGAGTCCACCTCATTCCCCCACCCGAGGAGTCGCAGTGCCCGTCCCCGCCTCGCCCCGCACAGTCCTCAACCGCACAGTCCTCACCCGCACGGCGTTTCCGCGAACCGTGACCACGCTCGCGGCCGCCGCCGCGGTGACCGTCGCCCTCCCGCTCACCGCCTGCGCGCAGAGCATGATCCCCGGCGGCGGGCCCGTCGGTTCCGGCACGGACTCGCTCGGCTCGCTCGCACCGGAGCGTCCGCTGACGCCCGGCCCCGAGGTCGACGTGGAGGTGCTCGCCGACGGGTTCACGATCCCCTGGGACGTGGTGCGCGACCCGACCGGAGTGATCGTGACCGGCGAACGCGGCTCGGGCACGCTGCACGCGATCAGCCCCGGCGGGGATCAGTCGGTCGTCGCCGCTGACCTCGGCGAGGTGTTCGCCGAGGCCGAGAGCGGCCTGATGGGCATCGCGCTTGCTCACGACTTCGCGCAGTCCCGAGAGGTCTACACCTGCCACTCCTCGGCCGATTTCAGCGACAACCGCGTGACCGCCTGGACCGCGGCCGACGACTGGTCGGCCCTGGAGTCCCCCCGGGTCCTGGTCTCCGGGATCCCGCTCTCGGACGGAGGCCTGCACTCCGGCTGCCGGATCCTCGCCCACTCCGACGGCACCCTCTACATCGGCACCGGCGACGCGTTCACCGGCCCCGCGCCCCAGGACCCCGCGTCGCTGTCCGGCAAGATCCTGCACATCACCCGCGACGGGGCCCCGGCCTCCGACGCCGGGATCGACGGCGCACCCGCAGACTCCCCCGTTCTGACCTACGGCCACCGCAACGTCCAGGGCCTCGCCGTGCAGCCGGGCACCGGCCGGATCTACGCCGCTGAACACGGCCCCACCGTCGACGACGAGGTCAACCTGCTCCGCCCCGGCGGCAACTACGGGTGGAATCCGAACAGCGGCGGGCGCTACAACCAGGACTATCCCATGACCGACACCCGCGCGTTCCCCGACGCGGTACCCGCGGTGTGGAATTCGGGCGCCCCGACGCTCGCCCCGGGCGGCATGGCGTTCCTCGACGATCCCGCCTGGGGAGAATGGAACGGGGCCGCCGCCGTGGCAATGCTCAAGACCAAGCAGATCGTGCTGATGAAGCTGTCCGAGGACGGGCTGTCAGTCACCGAGTCCGCGACCCTGCTGCGCGACGTGCACGGGCGGATGCGCTCGGTCACCGCGGAGCCGGGCGGCTCACTTCTGGTCACCACCTCCAACGGTGGCGGTGCCGACGAGGTGCTGCGAGTCAGTCCCGCATCCGCCGAGTAACCCACCGTTCCCCGCTACCGAAAGAGTGACCATGCCCCAGTACTCGACCCTGAGGTGGGACGTCGACCCCGCCGGCGTCCTGACGCTCACGCTGTCGCGCCCCGAGCAACTCAACGCCTTCACCGTGACGATGGCGCGCGAACTCGAGGACGCCTTCCGACGGGTCCGGACCGACGACGCGGTGCGCGCCGTCGTGGTGACCGGAGAGGGGCGCGCGTTCTGTGCGGGAATGGACCTGTCCACCGAGGGGAACGTCTTCGGCCTCGACGAGAGCGCGACCCCCACGGTCGAGGACATGCGCGAGCGCCTCACCGAGCCGCCCTTCCAGGACGGGGTGCGTGACACCGGCGGCAAGGTCACGTTGGCGATCCACGAGTGCGACAAGCCCGTCATCGCGGCGATCAACGGAGCGGCCGTCGGAATCGGCGCCACCATGACCCTGGCGATGGACATCCGCCTGGCCTCCGAGAACGCACGCATCGGTTTCGTGTTCGGCCGACTCGGCATCGTGCCGGAGGCCGCGTCGTCCTTCTTCCTCCCTCGACTGGTCGGCCTCCAGAGGGCTCTCGAGTTGGTCTACTCCGCAGCCATCATCGACGCCGAGGACGCCCGGGACGCGGGTCTCGTGCGCTCCGTCCACGGCGCCGACGATCTCGTGCCCGCCGCTCAGGCACTGGCCCGGTCGTTCGTCGAGAACCGATCCCCGGCCGCACTGGCCATGAGCCGTCGCCTCCTCTACGCCGGCGCGGGTTCGGCCCACCCCCTGGAGGCCCACCGACGCGACAGCCTCGCCATGTGGCACGCCTCCATCGGAGACGGAAAGGAGGGCGTGGCAGCCTTCTTGGAGAAGCGTGACCCCGAGTTCACGGGCACGATCGCGGACGTACCCGAACTGGGCTGATCCACTCGACCGCTTCCGCTCCGCGTCAGAGCCGCAGCACCGCGCGCGCCGCGTCGGCCAGGGCCACCGCGTACCCGGCGCCGTGCCCGGCCGAGTGCGTGGCCAGGGGATGGAGCTGGTGCAACGGCACACGGTCCCGCCAGCCCTCGCGGAGCGGGAACTCGGCGTTGTACCCGTCGAGGATGCTGCCGAGATGCGGAGCGCCGAACAGGGCGAGCATGGCCAGGTCGGTCTCGCGGTGCCCGCCGTGCGCCGCGGGGTCGATGAGCACGGCCTCCACCCCGGCCCCACGGCGGACTCCGTCCGGATCTCCGTCGGCACCGCCCGGGACGGTGGTCCACAGGACGTTCCCGGTCCACAGATCACCGTGGAGGCGGGCCGGCCGGTCGTCGGGGTGGTCGAGTTCCCCGTCGGCGATCC
>CAYFRF010000147.1:0-2799 GCA_964345415.1 uncultured Microbacter sp.
CTCGTGTTCGGAACGACTTCACCGGCCGCCGCCCAGATCGACACCGCCAGCCTCGCCGAGCTCACCGAGGAGCAGGTGGGGATGATCTTCGAGGGGCTGGGAGAGGTCCCTATCGGGTCGACCGCCGGGCTGATCGGCTCGGTCGGCTCGGCCGACTTCCCACTCGGTACGGAGTCTGCCTCCGGGGTCGGCGATCCCACCCCGGTCGAGGATCGAATCCAGGAGACCCGCTTCGTCAAGATCGAGCGATACCGGGCGGATGAGTCTGGGAACGATAAAGCATATGAGTACTGGATCGTCGAGTCCAAGGCGATGCAGCGTCAGATCACCGTCGAGGTGATCCCGTCTCGCGTAACGGATGCGGGATCTGCTCCCGTTCTGTACATGCTCGATGGGGTCGGCGCGCCGATCTCCAGCACCGGCTGGGCGCACCAGGCCTACATCGCCGACCGGCTGGCCGGCGAGAACGTCCACATCGTCAACCCCGCCGGGGCGTACGCCTCCTACTACACCGACTGGGAGCAGGAGGACCCGCGCCTCGGCTACAACCAGTGGGAGACCTTCCTCACCGAGGAACTCCCGGGGATCGTGAAGACCGAGCTCGAGAAGCGGAACGGTGCCGCGGTCAGCGACAAGGCGGCGGTCGGCGGGATCTCCATGGGCGGCCAGGCCGCCATGCACCTCGCGGCCACCTATCCCGAGCGCTACCAGGGCGTCATGGCGTTCAGTGGCTACTACTCCACGATGGACCAGCTCGGCTATCAGACCGTTCGCCTGAGCGTGGAGACGCGGGGCGGCGACGTCGAGAACATGTGGGGACCGCACCGCAGCGAGCGCTGGCGCGAGAACGACACCATCTCCCACGTCGACGGTCTGAGGAACACTGCCGTCTACTTCTCTTCCGGCAGTGGCGTGGCGGGCCCGGACGATCTCAAAGAGTACGGTTTCGGCGCGAAGCCGATAGACATGGCGATCGGCCTGGTCCTCGAACGTGGTGTGCTCGAGGGCACCAAGAACTTCGAGAAGAAGCTCAAGTCCAAGGGCATCGAGCACCGGGTCGAGTACTCCGATACCGGCATGCACAACTGGCCGAACTTCCTCAAGAACTTCGACGCCGGCTGGGCCCACATCAAGCCCGCTCTGTACGGCGACGATGTCGAGCCCGGAACGCGTGCCCCGGGTACCTCCGGTTCGCTGGGATCGTCCGGGTCCTCCGGCTCGCTGAGCTCGTCCGGTTCCTGACCAACCACCTTCAGATGCGGTCCTGCGCTCCCACCCGGGGGTGCAGGACCGCTCCTGTATGACCACTACTCAAAGCTGGGAAGCCTGATGATCATTCGTCTCCCTCGCCGCGCCATCGCCGGGGCCCTGTCGGCCGCGATGATCCTCGGATCGTCTGCCCCCGCCTTCGCCCAGATCGGCGGCGACATCGACACCTCGTCCCTCGGGCTCGAGGAGATCGAACTGATCGGCTCGGCGGCCGGGTCCCTCCCGCTGGGCTCCACCCTGGGATCGCTCGGCTCGGCCGGCTCGACCAACATCCCCCTCGGCGGCACCGGTTCTTACGTGGAGCTGCCCAACCCGCCCCGGGGGCGGGACGCCTCCATCAGGGCGACCGAACTGCGTGGCATCACCCGGCACGGGGACTACGAGCACTGGCTCGTCACCTCAGCCGCCATGCAGCGCGAGATCGTCCTCGAGGTGGTGCCGTCCCGAGTCCGAGTCCGAGGCCGGGGCCCGGCGCCCGTGCTGTACCTCCTCGACGGGGTGGACTCGGTCGAGGGGAACTCCGGCTGGAAGCGCGCCGGCCACATCGCCGAGCGCATGGAGGACGAGAACGTCCACCTGGTGACGCCGACGGGCGGGCCCTCCACCTACTGGTCGGACTGGATCCGCGAGGACGAGATCTTCGGCTTCAACAGGTGGGAGACGTTCCTCACCAAGGAGCTGCCCGACCTGGTCGAGGCGGAACTGGCCACGCGGGAGACCACCCATAACGGCAGGAACGGCATCGGCGGCGCCTCGATGGGAGCCCAGGCGGCCATGCACCTGGCGGCCACCTACCCGGAGCTCTATCAGGGCGTCATGGCGATCTCCGGCTACTACTCGACTACCGACGAGCTCGGCTACCAGTCGATCCGTGGTGCGGTGGAAGGCCGGGGCGGGGACACCGCCAACATGTGGGGCCCGCGCGGCAGCGACCGGTGGAAGCACCACGACACGATCGCCGACGTCTCGGGCCTGACTGACTCCGCGGTGTATTTCGCCACCGGGGGACTGACGATCTCCGAGGGGGACCGCCGGACCTACGGAGACGACTACTTCACCATGCTGCAGGGGCTCGTACTGGAGAAGGGTGTCATCGAGGGGGCCAGGAACTTCTCGCGCGAACTCGACCGCCACGGCATCGAGCACAGGGTGGACTACGGCGACGAGGGCTTCCACGGGTGGCAGACCTTCCCCGACTTCATCACGCCCGGCTGGGAGCACATCGAGCCCGCGCTCCGGGACTGACCCGGGCGGCGCAGGGCACAGGTGCTTTCGTACCGGTCCGCGGCACCGGTGTAATAGGTGACCCACTTCCGGCGATATGGAAGGTGCTGCCGAGATCGACCGGTGGCGCTCTCGACGATCGGAGATCCATGAGACTCGGACTACGGAGGTCGGTGGCGGCCACCGCCGGCGCGCTCGCCGTCGCACTCGCAGTGGGGTCGATGAGCCCGGCTGCCGCTCAGATCGACCCAGCCAGCCTCGGCGAGGGGGGCATGGAGGCGGCTCTCGAGGTTCTCGGCTCGCTAC
>CAYFRF010000148.1:0-2762 GCA_964345415.1 uncultured Microbacter sp.
AGCCATCATCGAGACGCTAGGCGCCAGGCACTAAACATGTGCAACTCAGGACTGGGCCGCATCCTCGCTGCCTGGCTCGCCGCTCATTCGGAGGGCGTCGCCTGTGTGATCAGCGCGCGCGGCGATGCACACCCTGTCCTCGAGCACGACTCCGCCCACTCCTTCCCCGCCGGTGTCGCCCCCGCCACTCGCGTTCGCGCACTCACACCCGCAGACGCCAAGGGTCTCGAGTTCGACCTGGTGGTGCTGGTGGACCCGGATTCGTTCGGGTCATCGGCTCTCACCACCGCGGTGGATCAGTACGTCGCGATGACCCGAGCAACGCAGAGTCTCGTGGTTCTCGAGTAACGCACACGGTGCTGGTCCGAGCCGCTGTCGTGGGCTCGGACCAGCTTCACCGCTACCCTTCCGCCGCGACCTTCCACGCCGAGTGGATCGCTCCGTGGATGTAGCCCACGTTGGCGGCGTCGCCAATAACCTCGCAGTCGATGCCGGCGGCGCGCAGTGAATCCGCTAGCGGTGCTGCAGCGGCCGTGCCCTCGGCGTAGATCACCATGTCAGCGGGCGCGGTCTTGGCCTTCCCCTTGGCGTCGGTCCAGCCCACCTCGGACTCGGTGATGTGAGTGACCTTGACGTTGCGCTGGATCTTTACGCCGTAGTCCTTGGCATGGCGCACGGCTGTCCAGCGACGCGGCATGGCCAGTGGGAGGCCCAGCTGCTGCGACTCGTGCAGGAGGGTGACGTTCTTGCCACGGGCTCCGAGGAACTCGGCGAGCTCGAGCCCGACGAGCGAGCCTCCGATCACCACAACGTCCTTGCCCATCGGCAGTGCGATCTTGGTGAGACGCCGGATCAGTGCGGGGCTCTTGGTGATTCCCGAGAGACGCCCCAGCTTGCCGGCGATCCGCAGCAGCGGTCCAGCTTCGTCAGCCGTGGCGGTACCCAGCATGAGGTTGCGCAGAGAGTCACCGGTCTGGACGTTCGGCAGATCGCCTCCCGGAATCTCCGGGGCCGGACGGATAGCGCCGGTCGCCACGATCACGCGATCAGCACCGAGCGCACGGATGCACTCCACCGTCGCCTCGGTATTGAGCCGCACGTCGATGCCCAGGCGATCAGCCTGCGCCTTGAACCACTTGATCAGCGGCTCGTTGTCCGGCGTGGTCATGGTGGAGAACCACATGGTTCCGCCGAGCCGGTCTGACTTATCGAGCACGGTGACCCGGTTCCCGCGTTCGGTCAGCACACGCGCCGCCTCGAGGCCAGCGGGGCCGGCGCCCACAACCACCACGTGCTCACGCTTAGGCGCGGGTGATAGCGGCAGCAGGGTCTCGTTCCCAAGCGCCGGGTTCACGGCACAGTACGGGGTGTCGTCAAAGAAGTTCTCGGCCACACAGAGGTAGCAGTTGATGCAGGGTCGCACGAGTTCCGGCGTCCCAGCTTTGAGCTTGTTGGGCAGGTCCGGATCAGCGAGCAGCTGCCGTCCCATGGCGGCAAAGTCAATCTTGTCGTCGTCGATTCCCTTTTCCGCCACCGCCGGAAGCATTCGGCCCACGCCGATCACCGGCACGGACACGGCCTTCTTGATGGCCGCGGCGTTCTCCAGGTACGCGCCAATCTTGTCGGGGAGGGGGCCGTCGGTGAAGTTGTCGAACGGGTTGCGACCCCAACCGGTCACGTGAATCGCGTCGGCTCCGGCCTGCTCGAACAGCTGCGCAGCGAGGATCGCCTCGTCCAGCTCAAGCCCGCCCTCCTGGCCGTACTCCTCACCAGAGACCCGCACCAGCACTGCGAGCTTGTCCCCCACCTTGGCCTTCACCGCGGCAATGACCTCGCACGCCAGCCGTGCCCGGTTCACGAGCGGCCCGCCGTACTTGTCGGTGCGGAGGTTGTCGCGGCGGTTGAGGAACACGCCGAGGATGTAGCCGTGGGCCACATGGATCTCAATGGCGTCGGCGCCAGCGCGCGCGATCCGATCGGCGGCCTCGGCCCACGTGGTGATGAGCCACGCAATGTCCTCGTCAGTCATCGTCTTGTAGGTGGTCGGCTTCCCGCCAGTCGCGGCGCCCATCCGGCCCAGTTCCTCGGGTGTGCTGTCCGCGAGCGCCGAGTAGTCGTAGCTGTAGTCGGGCTCGTTGGGCGCGATCAGCGGCCGGTCGTTGGCCACGTCCACGCGCGCGACCTTGCCATGGTGCGTCGACTGCACACACAGCTTCGACCCAGCCGCGTGCACTGCATCGGCAAGCGCCTTAAGCCCCGGAATGTACTTGTCGTCCGAAAGTCCCGGTTCCTTAACCGACGCCGCGCCAACCGGGAACGCGATCGCGCACGCGCCCGTAATGATCAGCCCCGCACCACCTGCGGCACGCGCCACGTAATGGTCAATCTCCGACTGTTCAATCTCGCCATCTTCGGACACGTTCATGTCCATCGCGGGAAGAACTATGCGGTTGCGGGTCTCCATGGGGCCAATACGGCCGGCAGACATGAGACGAGGAAAGGTGCCACGGGTAGTCACAACCTCGAGAATACGCTGCGATAGACACCTGTCAACAACTGGTTACCGCAGGTAGGGGGCAACGAGGCAGGTAGGACGACCCCGACGGCGAGGAGGCTCCCACTCACTGCCGTTCAGCGGCCAGCTAGTTCCTCTCCAACCTCAACCACGCGGCATCTGCGTACGGTCTCGGAGGGCAATCACCGTTGTTAGCGAGACCCCCGTGACTGATCCTGGTGGTCGCCCCAGCCCCGGCCCAGCTCCG
>CAYFRF010000149.1:0-2676 GCA_964345415.1 uncultured Microbacter sp.
CCAGCAACGATCACCTGCACGAAGAGCAAACTCCCGTCAACATGTGCAACTCAGGTCGGTGTTTGCAGGCGCCGATGGTTACGGTCTTCTTCGGGATGCACGCTGCGACCGAGCGGAAGCTGAGCTGAAGGCGGGTCGTGTCGTGCCAGATGAGTTCGCCTGGTCGGCGCCTACTATTTCCGGGCGGCTGCGGTTCCGTTCCCGGCCAATTCGCGGGACGTGGATGTCAGACAGGACGTGCTCGAGCATCGTGCCTTCGTTGCGCTGGCCGCCGCTGACCAGCTTCGCCAGCCGTCAGGCGCGGCCATCGACGACTCTGTGAATCTTGGTTGTCAGCGCGCCACGCGAACAGCCAATGCCGTGACCCGCATGGTCGCAGTGCGATAGGTGGGCGGTTCCTATGATTGGGCCGTGCAGCCTGTGTCCTTCGCTCGGCGCGTTACGCCGGTGCAGTGCTGATGCGCGCGGCAGATGGCGGCTTCTCCCGAGGCGTTCCCATCGATATCTCTGGCATCACCGGCTGCGACGGGGATGGCCTGGACCCGGACGCACCGGTCTCGCCTTTAGTCCGTCGTGCGGATCAGCGCCACGGTCCTGCAACCCGCGATCGCTTTTCCGCTGCGCCTTACGTGTGTCCGCGTACCGGGTGACGTGTCTTTCGAGATACGGGAGGCGCCTATGAATGACGGGCCGGCGTCCCCGCTTACGGGTCCCATCGGATTCTGCCGACCCGGTTGTCCGCGTGTTTGGTAACGGTGATCGAACTCGTCTGACCAGCACGATGTCATGAGGCACTTGGGGGTGTCCCTATGAGGATTGTCAAGGGTTTTGCTGATGGTTGGTGATCAGTTCAGGCCGCCGCGGCTACGTTGGTCGGGGCGGGCGGCTCACGGTAGAACTCTCGGTTGGTGAGCATGGCGTAGATGACGTTGCTCCGGCCACGGGCCAACCACATGACGGCAGCGTTGTGCTTTTTCCTTTCGGCGCGTTTGCGCTGGTAGTAGCGGTTTGATGGGTCGTGGCAGTTGCTGGTGATCCAGGCGCTGAGCGAACATGGCGTTCTTTAGTCGTTTGTTGCCGCTGCGAGCGGGGAACTCGCTCTTGATGGAGGTGCCGCTGCGTCTGGTGACCGGTGCGATACCGGCGTAAGCGCGAGATGCGCTGCGGAGGCGAAGTCGCTGTAGTCGCCCACGGTCAGCGATGGTCTCGCGCTGTAGCTGTAGAGGTTTGATATATGCAGCGATCTGCGGAATCGCCAGCTTGGCAGTCGGTGCCGGGCACCGTGACCGTCTTCTCGGCCAGCGCCGTGAAGATGCGATCGATGAGATCGACGGGGTCCTTGCGAGGCCTGGTTCGGGCCCATTTGAGCACTCGGGTTCGGCCGGCCGAGGCGAGCTTGGTGGGCCCGCCGTAGTGGATGCGCAGGTCCAACACGACGGCTCGTGCCAGGATCTCACCGACGAAAACCCGCTCGAGCGCCGGGTGGATCCGTGGCGTCAGTTTTTGAGCGCCCCGGGTACAGGACGGCAGCCTTTCGCATCGCAAGTCCTGGCAGGAACCACTTGGCAGCCGCAGTCACGTGCCACCGCGAGTGACAGCGCCCCGATCGTGTTGGGCTGATCGACGATCATCAGAACCGGCCCGTGCTGCTGCATGCCGACGAATACGTTTCGGAGCGCGGCCTCGTCTTGGACCAGGGGTTTGTCGTAGAGGCGGGAGCCGTCCGGGGCGAGAGCGCATGCGTGATGGGCGCTCGTGCCGACGTCCAGTCCCACGAGTACGGCGTGGTTCTCGGACATGGCGATACTTCCCTTCTGAAGTATCGCTGTTGCTCACCGTCTTGACACCCGATGCCGATACCCACGCCTACGAAGAGACCTCGCCGACCCGGCCGGCCGCCTGCCTATCAGCGGTCAACGCGTGTCGCTCGACTAGGTGGCAACACTACCGACGAACCGGCACCATAAGACCCAGCCGGACACCGACACGTGATCCTGTACCCCGAACGACACGTCACCCTGTACGCGGACACCAACAGAGCGGCAGGTGACACCATCTCCGCAGAGAGCTGAACCATGAGTCTGTTTCTCCGGGCCCAGCAGAGCCCGGTCGTCCCTCTTCCCTATGACATCGTGTGGTCGCTGGTCGGTTTCCTGTGGTTGTTGATCCCCATCGGCATCGCAATTACGGAACGTCGGGGTGGAGCCTCCTGGGTAGCGACATTCCTCTGGTTCGCGGTTGGCATTCTGCTGCCCATCGCTGGTCTCGTCATCTGGGCTCTCTACCGGGTGGTCGGAGCGAAGAGCCGTTCCCGCAACCCGTAGCGATCTGCGGTACTCGGGCCGGATTCGTCTGAACCTTACTGCGGTGGAGGCGGTCCGTCGCCGTCTCGGGCGATGAGAGCCACTGATCGCACCTCGGCGCACTTCCCGTGGACTGTTGTCCCTCGCCTTGTAGCGAGAACTGTTTGGAACCACTGGTGGTCCGCGAGGCCGCTGACCGGGGAACTCTCTCAATGGTTTCTTTCGGCGCGTTCTAGGCCGTCGCTACACCGCCCTCGGAGAGCACTCCTCTGGGGGCAGAGGGCCGATCGTAGGAACCTGTACGTCCCAACTCCCGTGATGGGCTTCTGAAGGTGCGCGCCACCAGGGTAGGCCGCATGACTGACTTCGCTAG
>CAYFRF010000150.1:0-2611 GCA_964345415.1 uncultured Microbacter sp.
CCGTAGATCGCGTACATGGTGGGGGTGTTGCCGCCGTTGGCCCAGGGGTGTCCGAAGCGCGAGAACAGGGAGTCCACAACCCAGGCGATGAGCCAGCCGGCGATGGCGGCCACGAGTGCGGTGGCGGCGACGCTGCCGGCGAATTTGCCCACGTCCACGGCGGGGCCGCGCGGCGGCTGGGGGGAACTCTCGTAACCGCCGTCGGCGGGGTAGCTGCCGGCCCGGTAGTCGTCGTTGTATCCGGCCTGGCTGTAGGCCTGCGTGTAGTTCTGCCCCGTGGGCTGGGTGTAGCCCTGGCCGGCGCCCTGCCCGTACGGGTCGTTCTGGGCGCCCATCCGTTGCGTGTGGTCGTCCTGGTTGCCGGGATACATGGGTCCTCCGTGGCCGATTGCTGGTCTGTCCCGCCTGCCCGGTGGGGCCCGGCGGTCCGGTCTACCGAGGGTAGTCGCTCCCGGCGTGGCCTGCTGGTCCGCGGGCGTGGGGCGGGCGCTGCCCGCGCTGTTGTGCAGTGCCGATCGAGAAGCGGTTCAGGTGCCCCAGCCACGAGGAATCCCCACTTCGTACGCGGTTCGGCTCTCGTGAACCGGGCCATCCCGCATCACGCCTCGATACCGACCACCCGGCCGCGTGACAGCGGCCGGGTGGCTTGGGCCGGACCCTAACTCTCTGCGGGCGTGGACCGTCAATGCGAGATCGTCTTCTCCACCCCTACCCCGGTCAGTGACCGGACTTCCATCTCGACCCGCTTCTCGGGGAACTCGTCCTTCTTCCCGAGGAAGGTCCCGATGATCCCCAGCAGAAAGGCCAGCGGGATCGAGATGATGCCGGGGTTCGAGAGCGGGAAGATGGAGAAATCGACGCTGGAGATCATCGACTTCTCACTACCGGACACCGCCGGCGAGAGCGCGATCAGCACCAGGGTGCTGATCAGACCGCCGTACATGGAGAAGAGTGCGCCGGTGGTGTTGAAGCGCTTCCAGAACAGCGAGTACAGGATCGTCGGCAGGTTGGCCGACGCCGCCACCGCGAATGCCAGCGCTACGAGGAAGGCGATGTTCTGCCCCATGGCGCCGATCCCCATGACGATCGACAAGATGCCGATCACCACCACGGTGATGCGCGAGACCCGCAACTGCGAGGCCTCGGAGGCCTTCCCGTGCTTGAGCACACCGTTGTAGATGTCGTGCGCGAACGAGGCGGAGGCGGTGATAGCCAGTCCGGCCACCACGGCGAGGATCGTCGCGAACGCCACCGCAGAGATGATGCCGAGGAAGATCTCGCCACCGAGCGCGAACGCCAGCAGCGGGGCCGCGGAGTTCACCCCACCGGGCGCCGAGTTAATGACATCCGGCCCCACCATGGCGGCAGCTCCGAAGCCCAGGACGAGAGTGAACAGGTAGAAGGCGCCGATGAGCGCGATCGCCCAGGTCACCGAGCGTCGGGCTTCCTTAGCCGTGGGCACGGTGTAGAAGCGCATCAGGACGTGCGGCAAGCCGGCGGTACCGAAAACCAGCGCGATGGACAGCGAGATGAAGTCCAGCTTGGAGGTCTCAGAGGCCCCATACTGCTGGCCGGGCTGGAGCAGGTCCTTGCCCGAGTTCGCCACAGCTTCCCCGAGCAGTGCCGAGAAGTTGCCGCGGACCGCCACCAGGACGAGCAGGCACATGATCAGCACGCCGCCGACCAGGAGGACGGCCTTGACCATCTGCACGTAGGTGGTGCCTTTCATACCGCCCACGAGTACGTAGACGATCATCAACACACCCACCGCGGCCACGACGAGCGCCTGCCCTGTGGAGTCGTTGATGTTCAGCAGGAGCGCGACGAGTCCGCCGGCTCCGGCCATCTGCGCGATCAGGTAGAAGAGGCACACCGCGAGGGTTGCCAGGGCAGCCGCCATGCGGACGGGCCGCTGCTGGAGGCGGAAGCTCAGCACGTCGGCCATGGTGAATCGGCCGGTGTTGCGCATGAGTTCAGCGACCAGCATGAGTGCCACGAGCCAGGCCACCAGGAAGCCGATGGAGTACAGGAATCCGTCGTAGCCGTTGATGGCGATGGCTCCCGCGATACCCAGGAATGAGGCGGCCGACAGGTAGTCGCCGGCGATGGCGAAGCCGTTCTGCGGCCCCGTGAAGCTCGATCCACCGGTGTAGAAGTCCTTGGCGGACTTGGTGGACTTCGACGCCCGCAGCACCAGTGCCATGGTCACCACGATGAAGATGCCGAAGACGACCATGTTGAGCAGCGTGCTGCCCACTTCCTCGCCGGGCACCAGTTCGCGAATGTTGATCAGCCAGTCCATCAGGCGACCTCACCTTCCAGCTCGAGTCGGATCGCTTCCGCACGGGGGTCGATTTCGCGGTTGGCGAACCGGATGTACAAGAAGGTGATGAGGAAGGTGGTGACGAACTGGCCGAGGCCGATGATCAGGCCCCAGGTGATGTTGCCGAACACCTTGGTCCCCATGAAGCCGGTCGCGTAGATCGACAGCAGTACGTAGAGGAAGTACCAGATGAGGAACGCGATGGTCATGGGGAACACGAACGCCCGGAATCTGCTGCGCAGTTCCTGGAACTCGGGGCTGGCCTGCATGGCCGCGAACTCCGCCGCG
>CAYFRF010000151.1:0-2527 GCA_964345415.1 uncultured Microbacter sp.
TCGCCCCGGCCCGGCCACGTGACCGTGAACCCCGAGTTCGTCACCGCAGTGGTTCGAGCGTGAGGGCGTCGGTGCGGCGGTACACCGTGCCGTAGCGGGCATCGATGCGCAGCCAGGCCCCGCGCTCGCTCACCCGCACCGGCTCGCCGTCCGGCGCCCGTCCGTCACGCTCGGGAACGAAGCCGCACATGACGAGTGAGAACACCGCTCGCATGTCGACCCCCACCGGGCTCGCGGAGTCGGGCCGGATGGTGAGCGACTCCTGGTCGAGCAGAGACGGCGGCAGGCCGGCCGGGCCCGCACTCTCCTTGGCGGCTGCACGGCCGGACTCGGCGAGGTCGAGGAACACCTGGGCGGGCACGTCCTCCACCAGCTGGAAACCGTCCACAGGGGGCAACAGACCCTGCCACGCCGACATCAGCGGCATCCCCGGGTCGACCGCGCCTCCCAGGTCGCCGCGTGGCAGGAGGTCGAGTTCTGTGAGCAGGTGGTCGGCGCCGCACACGACATCTCCGCCGGGGCACTCACCGCGCAGTACCCTCACGACCAGCGCGCCGAAGGGGGTGCGTGCCCAGACTCTCATGCGGCCCTCGCCGGCCGCGGTGAGACGGACGACCGCCGCCTCGTCCAGCCGGAGTACGCGACGCAGCAGCGTCCGCAGGTCGTCTCGGTCGGCCGGGTCCGGCACCCGGATCATGCCTTCGGCTGTATCCGGGGAGATCATGCCGACTCCTCGTGCCGGAACTCGAGGAGATAGTCCCGCTCTGCCGTGGTGAACCGGCGGGGCCGTTGGGTCTGCAGGTCGAACGCGGCGATCCTCGCCGTGCACTCCACCGCAGGAGGGGCCGAGTCCGGGGTGGTGCGGCCGCGGACCTCGTGGCGCGCCACGAAGAGCGCCCCACCGACCTTCTCGCACCACATGCGGATCCGGATGGGCCCCTCGGCGTGCTTGACCTGACCCCGGTACTTCACCGACAGGTCGGTCATCACCGCCCCGGCAGCGAGGCTTGCCGTGGGCAACCCCTCCTCGAACAGCCACGGGATCCGCGCCTCCTCGATGAGGGTGATCATCCGGGCGTGGTTGACATGGTGGTACAGGTCCTGGTCTGACCACCGCACCGGCATCGCGGCGGTGAAGACACGGGCGCCCGGCTCACCGGAGATCCCGAGTGGACCCCCGGTGTCCAGGACGAGCTGGTCACTCACCCGTCGGATTCTCTGTCGGTGATCGCGATACGTGGCTTGGCCGCCTCGAGCACGTGGCGCACGCTCGCGGGGATCTCCACCGCCGAGGAGGTGGAGGTGTCATAGGCGACCATGACCACGCGCAGGGTGCAGCAGACCTCCCCCGCCGCGTCGAAGATCGTCTGCTTGATCTGGTACGACGAGGTCCCCACGTGGACGACCTCGATCTCGATGTCCACCGTGGCCGAGTCACGCAGCACAGGTCGCAGGTGGTCGATCTCGCACCGGCGCACGACCTGCGGGAGGTTGCCGAGCCCGAACGGGCTGAACCGGCTGCGGACGAACAGGATCCGCGCCTCCTGGGCGTATTCGATGTATTTGACGTTGTTGACGTGACCGAACTGGTCGAAGTCCGCCCACCGCACCTGCAGGGTGCAGCGGAAGACCCCCTTGTCGGTTACCTCGTCGCCGGTACTCATTGCCCCTCCTCAGCAATCCCGAGGAGCGCGCGCCGCTCCTCGGGGGTGATCTCCAGTGTCGTGACCTCGTCTGCGGCCGCCACCACCAGGACCGTGTCGATGACCGCACACGGGTCCGCTCCGGTCGCATCCGAGCCGATCGCTGTCCGCATGGTGTACGACGTGCGACCCACCTTCAGGACCTGCACGTCCACCCACACCTCGGGGACGCCCATCCCGATGACCTTCCGGAAGTCGATCTCCATCCACCGCGCCAGTGCGATCGGCACCCGCGAACCGGGGATGTCGAACTTCTCACGGAACCACAACAACCGGGCCTCCTGCGCGAACTCCTGGAAACGCACGTTGTTGACGTGGGTGCCCAAGAAGTCCGAGATGCGCAGCGGGAGCCTGACCCGGTGCACCGGACCCACCACCGGCTCCGGAGCGCCGGAGGTGTCCGCAGCGTCGGCGGTGTCCGCAGTGGTGCTGACGGTGGTCATGGTGACTCAGTCCCGGGTGAGCTTGCGGTGGGTGACGCGGCTCGGGCGGGCCGCCTCGGCGCCGAGGCGCTCCACCTTGTTCTTCTCGTAGCCCTCGAAGTTGCCCTCGAACCAGTACCACTGGCCCTCTTCGACGTTGCCCTCCCACGCGAGGATGTGGGTACAGGTGCGGTCGAGGAACCAGCGGTCGTGCGAGATCACGACGGCGCAGCCCGGGAAGTCCTCGAGCGCGTTCTCCAGGCTGCCGAGCGTCTCGGTGTCCAGGTCGTTCGTCGTCTCATCCAGCAAGATCAGGTTGCCGCCGACCTTGAGGGTCAGGGCCAGGTTGAGGCGGTTGCGCTCACCACCGGACAGGACCCCGGACTTCTTCTGCTGGTCCGG